>JAGAVH010000036.1 GCA_017942025.1 Ruminiclostridium sp.
CCGCAGGACTGCGACGGTCTTTAGACCGATGACCTCTGTTTGGGGCTACGCCCCAGCTGTCCAACGGACAGCGGCGCCCTTCAGGGCAATGAAACAACCCGTTTATATCGATGTTTGTGGGCAGTCTTATCAAAACGTTTTAATTTACGATTGTAGGGGGCGACGAGCAGAATTGCGGCACCCTTCAGGGTATGTCCCCTGACGCCCCGCCGCCGAAGGCGGAATTTTTCAAATCATCAATTGCCCTAAAGTAAGTAGTTATTGCCTATGGCAATAACTGCGGCAGTTGACAAAATCGAGATTTTGTCAATATAGGATTTCCAAAACTTCGTGCGTAGCACGAAACATCACTCCGACGGAGTCGGTACATCACACGGCGTAGCCGTGCATCACTTCGTGCAAAGCACGAAACATCACTTTGCAATTTGTCTAAGACAAATTGCAAACAACAAGGGAGGGTAATTCTGTGGCAGATGCTAAAAATGAATATACCGAAATTGCAAAGCAGATTTATGACCGTCATGCAGATACGGTTTACAGCGTTTGCTTTATGTATATGAAAAATAGCCAGGACGCCGAGGATGCGGTAAGTAATACCTTTTTAAAACTGCTTGAAAAGAAAAAGAATTTCGATAGCGAGGAGCACGAAAAAGCGTGGCTTATAAGGGTGGCTATAAATATCTGTAAGAATACCATTACCCATTGGAGCAGGGATAGCGTTGATATATCCGAAATCCCTCTGGAAAGCAAGCAGGTGGATAACGAGGTGTTAAGGCAGGTGCTGGAGCTTCCTGATGAGCTTAAAGTCCCCGTATATCTGCACTATTATGCAGGCTACAACAGTAAGGAGATAGGAAAACTGCTTGGCATTGCGGATTCCTCAGTGCGCTCACGAATAAGAAAAGCTAAGAAAATTCTCGAAAAAGTGCTTTAATCTACAGAAAGGATGGTAATTATGGATAAGAATATTTTTAATGAAGCAGTTCTGACATCCGGGCAAAAAGCAAAGCTTAAAGAACGCATTTTTGAAACAGATATAAAAATTGAAGATAACAAAGCGAAAAGGGTATTTCCCTTTAAGACTATAGGTATGATTGCGGCGGCGTTTGTGCTTGTTATCGGTGCGGCGATGCTTGTTGGCGTACTTGTCGATAAGATTGGTATGGATACGATGCCACCGGCAATGTATAGCAGTAGTGGTAATAATAACACCGTTGCAAGCAACGGCGGTGCTGACGATCCCGAAAACGTTATAATCGCTGTAACAGACCTTAAAGCAAAATATCCTCAGTATTTTGATCTTGATACTACAGACGGATTTACAGTCTACACCTGGAAAACCGAATCAGAACCGCAGAAGGATATGTGCGTTCTCCTTGTCGGAAAGGACAAAGCCCACGCCGAGCACGAAATAGTATCCTGCCAGGGGGTTACAGTAGCCGAGATGAAAGAGATACTTGCAAGCTATCTCATTTCTCCTCAGAATATAAGCGTCAGATATTTTGATTATTTCTCTCCCTCAGTTCAGTTTGACGGTGATCAGGCGTTAAACAGATATATTGATGATATAAAGGTACAGCTTGGTATAATTGCAGATCATCGGGATAAATACCCTATGTATTATGCTATCGACACAATAAACGGACTTAAGGTCTATGTATGGCAGCCTGCACCCGACTCCTACTCCTGCGTTCTTGCACAGGGTAAAAACAATACGTATACCGATGATGAAATATTGGCTCTGCCTGAGGCTACTCTCGCGGATATGAAGGAGATACTGTCAAGCTATGATATTCCAACTGAAAGGATAGAAGTAGCAATCTTTGAACATCCTACGTCAGGCTTCAAGTTTGATATAAACCAGAATTTTATTCCTATGATTCGTGAAAGACTTGGCATAACTCTGGAAAGCTATGACGAGTGGGGCATCAATATGTCGGTAGCCTTTAGGAATGACACCGAGTTTGTTCTGTCTATCGGTCAGACCTTGCCTGAGGGCGTGCATATGGACGGAAAGCTTACCACCTCTCCCGAATATGAGTTATATGTTGATTACGAAGGTAAGCGAATAACTTATCAGGAATATGCAAAGCTTAAAGGATTGCCGTATAACGGACCCTTTGCCTGGGACTGTGTGCTTTATACGATAGAAGAAAACGGCTGGCTTACACTGAATGAAGATATTTCCCGTACCTACGGAAAGCTCCCCGAGGGAAAATATTATATAAAGAAAAACATAGTGTACTACGGTAACGATGGTGAGCAAAAAGAGAAAGACTACTATGCAGAATTTATCGTAGAGCCTGAGCCTTTCATCCCCGATGGACAAAAGGATGTAATGCATAATCTGTTAAACGGATTAGATGTAAGACTTGGTGAAGGTAAGTTTTTAGATGGCAATAAAAATATCCTTCAGTTTGATTTTGCTGTGGTTTACGATACACCTCATAATTTCTACCACGACACCTTTACAGAAAACGGCGGAGATATACCCAATATACCCACAACAGACGAAAATACGGTTTATAAAAGAATTGAAGCAGGCGATCAGCTGACTCCCGATTTCATTGTAACCGAGGCGTATTTTAACAGTAATGTAGTATGGGATTCTAAGGGAGCTATCCAGGGCTTTGATACTAAAATATCAGAAAACAGACTGAGAGCAGAAGGAAAGAGCACAGTAACAGCCTACGCCTATAAGCAGAAATATGATAACGGAACATCTGAGGTTATAGTGATAATCAATCCTACAAAGGATATGAATGGAGAAATAACCCTTTACAGACTGTTCCGTGAAAGACAGTATGATTTCAGATATGTGAGCGAAAACGGTGGCCTTTTTGAAGCTACATCAAGCAGTCCTGTAATGAAGCTTTCACAGGTTGACAGTGAAAAGTTCGATAGAAACGGGCTCTGGGAGGTTGAGCTTGATATAACCGCTATAAATATGGTATCTACCGAAAGAGGCGGACAGAGCTACGTTTCTCCTGAAATTTCCGCTTTGAGATTTATAAAGGAAATTGAAGTCAGTGACCCTGTAGCAGAATAAGATACAATTAAATCCTTCAGAAAAAAAGTCCGCCCTCGGAAACCGAGGGCGGATACTTTTATATCATTAAAACTTATTCGTTATCTGAAATAGCCTCTGTAACGTCTACTTCAACTCTGCGTTTGTAGCAGATGAATACGCTGTCAATCTGTTCCTTTTTAAGCTTTGGTGTAACAAGGCTGACAACAGGAACGATGATAAGTCCTGCAAGCATTGTAAGCATACCGATATTTACGGGAGATGCGAGGCTCAGACCGAACAAATCGCCTGTAGGCTTTAAAATCATATGAAGTACTGTAGTACCTACGCCTACTGCAAAGCTCGCATATACCGCAATCTTTGTAACGCCCTTCCAGAAAAGACCGTACATAAAGGGAGCTAAGAATGCGCCTGCAAGTGCGCCCCATGAATAACCCATAAGGTCGGAGATAAGAGCGTTCTTATTAAGAGCAATGATTACTGATAAAGCAAGGAATATAGCGATAAGTGAACGCATAACAAGCAGCTGCTTCTTTTCGCTGAGCTTACCCTTCATTGCAGGCTTTATAAGGTCAAGAGTAAGTGTTGAGCTTGATGTGATTACAAGAGATGATAAGGTAGACATTGATGCGGATAATACCAGTACCACTACTACACCTAAAAGAATTTCAGGGAGATTTTCAAGCATCTTGGGGATAATACCGTCAGAGCCTATCTTAGCAAACTCTTCTTCTGATACGAAGATTCTGCCGAAACCGCCTAAGAAGTAACAGCCGCCTGCTACAACTATTGCAAATATTGTAGATACGATTGTACCTGTCTTTATGGATTTTTCATCCTTGATGGTGTAGAACTTATGTATCATCTGAGGAAGTCCCCATGTACCAAGCGAGGTCAGAAGAACAACACCGAGCAGATTCATCGGGTCAGGACCGAAGAAGGATGCAAAACCGCCGTTTAAATTCGGGGATACTGTTCCTTCCGTGCTTACCTGGGAAAGCTGGTTCATAGCTTCGCTGAAGCCGCCCTTTGAATTAAGTGTTGCTAAAATAACAGCCACGATACCTATAAGCATAACGATACCCTGAACAAAATCGTTCATTGCTGTGGCCTTGTAGCCGCCGATTATTACATATACGGCGGTAACTACCGCCATACCGATTACGCATACTGAATAGTCTACATCAAATGCCATACCGAAAAGTCTTGAAAGACCATTATACACACTTGCTGTATAGGGGATTAAGAACGCGAAAACAATAATTGCTGAAATGATCTTCATAGGCTTAGAGAAGAATCTCTTTTCAAAGAACTGAGGCATTGTAGCGCTCTCAAGATGCTTTGACATAACTCTTGTTCTTCTGCCGAGGATTACCCAGGGGAGCAGTGAACCTATGATTGCGTTGCCTATACCTATCCAGGTAGAAGCTACACCGAAGTTCCAGCCGAATTTGCCTGCATAGCCGACAAAAATTACTGCTGAAAAGTAGGATGTACCGTAAGCGAAGGCTGTAAGCCAGGGACCCACTGAGCGACCACCTAATACGAAGTCATTGACTGTTGAAGATTTTTTTCTGTAGTAAATACCGATTCCGATGATTGACAGAATGTACAGTATCAGTATTGCGATTACCATTTTATATTTCCTTCTCTCTGTTGTGTTTGTCAATTTAAAGTTGTGTCGATTTAAAGCTACGACGCTTTAAACCGCTAAATCATATTATACTATATATGTTCTGATTTGTCAAGTGCTTTTATAATTTTATGCACTTAATTTTACAGACAAAAATCTCCCCCCGTAGAAAACTACGGGGGAGAAGCTTATATCGTTATTTTATATCAGCCTAAAACAACCTCAACTGTGTGAACGCCGCCGTCGAATGCAGGGATAACGTTGCCGTCAACTGCATTGCCGTCAACTGTCACAGACTTAACGCCATGAGAGATGTGATCGGGGTTCTTTACAGTGATTTCGTAAGTAGCGCCTCTGAATAAACGTGAAGCTGTGAAGCCGTCCCATTCGTGAGGAATGGAGGGATCGATCTTAAGTCCGTTGTATTCAGGCTTGATACCTAAGATGTACTGGGATACAGCTACGAAGTTCCAAGCGGCTGTACCTGTGAGCCAGGAGTTCTTTGCTTCGCCGTGGCGAGGAGCGTCCTTACCTGCAATCATCTGAGCATATACGTAAGGCTCTGTGCGGTGGAGGTCAGACATTTCTTCTCTGAATGCGGGAGCAATCTTTGAATAGTATTCAAATGCCTTGTCGCCTCTGCCCACTGCGGCTTCTGCGCATATAATCCATGCATTGTTGTGGCAGAAGATGCCTGCATTTTCCTTATATCCGCCGGGATATGTGGAGATTTCGCCGTATTCTACCTTATATGTTGTAAATGCAGGGTTATTAAGTACAAGACCGTGATCGGAGTTAAGGTACTTGTCAACGCTGTTGAGAGTTGCAATATCATAGCCCTTGTCCTTACCAAGACCTGCCATTACGCACCAGCCCTGAGGTTCGATGAAGATCTTACCTTCTTCACATTCGTTAGAACCAACCTTGTTGCCGTTGTGGTCATAAGCACGTAAGAACCATTCGCCGTCGTAACCGAATTCTTCTGTAGCCTTTCTCATCTTTTCGATTTCAGCCTGTGCCTTTTCAGCTTCTGCATTGTCGCCCTTAATTTTGCACATTTCAACATATTCGGGAGCGATTGCACAGAACATACCTGCAATCATAACAGACTCTGCAACCTGGCTGTAGAAAGGAGGCTCTGTGAACATTTCCTTGTTGTTGTATGTCTGGAAGGATTCACCGGGCTTGTTGGAGAAGCAGGAGAGGTTAAGACAGTCGTTCCAGTCTGCACGTCCGCTTAAAGGAAGACCGTGAGGACCAACCTTCTTAACAACGTGGTAGAAGGCTCTCTTCATATGGTCAAGCATTGTAGCTGCAAGCTCCTGCTTGTTTTCGTAAGGTACCATTTCGTCAAGGATAGAAACATCGCCTGTTTCCTTGATGTATGCGGAAACTGCGAGAATCATCCACAGAGGGTCGTCGTTGAAGTTAGAGCCGAGCTCGTGGTTACCCATCTTTGTAAGAGGCTGATACTGGTGATATGCACCGCCGTCTTCAAGCATTGTAGCCGCAAGGTCGATAAGTCTTTCTCTTGCTCTTTCAGGAATCTGGTGTACGAAGCCGAGAAGGTCCTGGTTGGAGTCACGGAAGCCCATACCTCTGCCGATACCGCTTTCGAAGTAGGATGCAGAACGGGACATATTGAAGGTAACCATGCACTGGTACTGGTTCCAGATGTTAACCATTCTGTTGAGCTTTTCATCGGGAGAATCAACGCTGTACTGACCGAGGAGGCTGTTCCAGTGTGCGCAGAGCTCTTCAAAGAGCTTGTCAGCCTTTTCAGCTGTATCGCACATAGCGAGCATTTCCTGAGCCTTTTTCTTGTTGATGATATTCTTCTTGCTGCCGCGGCTTGTGATGATTGTGCTGTTGTCATCAAGATCAGCGGCAAACTTTTCTTCAAATGCATTTTCAACGTAACCGAGGCAGAATACATAATCCTTGCTTTCGCCGGGCTGAAGCTCTACTTCGATATAGTGAGAAGCAACAGGTGACCAACCGTCAGCTACTGACATATTGGGCTTGCCTGCAAATACAGTCTGAGGAGCGTCAAAGCCGTTGTATAAGCCAAGGAAGCTTTCTCTGTCTGTATCAAAACCATTGATGGGAGCATTTACGCCGTAGAATGCGAAATGATCACGTCTTTCCTTGTATTCTGTCTTGTGGTAGATAACGGAGCCGTCGATTTCAACTTCGCCTGTGTTGAAGTTTCTCTGGAAGTTTGTTGTATCGTCGTTAGCGTCCCATAAGCACCATTCAATGAAGCTGAAGAGCTTCAGGCTCTTTGCAGCGTCTGTTGTGTTCTTTAATGTAACCTTCTGGATTTCGCCATTGAAGTTCTGAGGTACGAAGAATGTAACCTTTGCTTCAACGCCCTTTGAGGAGCTGGCAATCTTTGTGTAGCCCATACCGTGACGGCATTCGTAGCTGTCAAGGGTTGTCTTTACGGGTGACCATGCGGGGTTCCAGATGTGACCGCCGTCGTTGATGTAGAAATAACGTCCGCCCATATCAACGGGAACGTTGTTGTAGCGGTAACGAGTGATTCGTCTGAGTCTTGCATCCTTATAGAAGCAATAACCGCCTGCTGTGTTTGAAATGAGTGAGAAGAAGCCCTGTGTTCCCAGGTAGTTTATCCAGGGGTAAGGGGTCTTGGGAGAGGTAATGACATACTCTCTGTTGGTATCGTCAAAATAACCGAATTTCATAGGATCCTCCTGATTTTTTTGGTGTAAGATGAAAAGAAATTACATCGTTACAGACAAATTTCTTAAATTCTATTATATAATATTTATCCGAATTATGCAAGGCTTGTAATCGTTTTTAGTGAAATATTTTTTCTTTTCTTTGTTTTTGCTTTTAAATCAATGGTTTTTTTGCACAAAGCATTTTTTTATTTTAGTGCATTTCTCACAATTTGTGCAATCCTGAAGAATTTATCTTTACAGAATGAAGGTAAAATGGTATAATTGTATTATATAAATATGACTATTTTCAGTTTACGCCCTTGATGAGCAACGAAAGGAAAATATATTATGAAGTACATCGAGTATCGAGAAAAAAGAGAACACGGCACAAAGGAGTTTCCCTGCGCCTGCTACCATGTATCGGAAATTCATCCCAGATACAATATGATACACCACTGGCATAATGAATGTGAGCTTATCCTTATCCGTCAGGGCTCCTTTGCTCTGACAGTTGACGGAAGAGAACACATACTTTCCGAGGGCGACTGTGCGCTTGTGGTGGGTGGCTCCATGCACGGCGGCAATCCCGAAAACTGTGTTTATGACTGCCTTGTATTTGATATGACCACTCTTTTAAAGTGCAGTCAGAGCTGTGCGCTTGCAATGCAACCTGTCCTTAATCACGAAAAGCGCCTGAATCCTGTTTTCAAGAAGGGAAGTGAGCCTGCTCAGCAGGCGGCGGATGTAATAGAAGCTATGCTGAAAAAATCCGGCGGCTACGAATTTTTTGTTCAGGGCGGACTTTTGTGTATGCTGGGCTATATCGTTAAAACAGACAGCTACTTTGCAGAAAAGGATATACCTGCATCAGATATAAAGAAGATAAGAAAGTTCAAAAAGGTACTGACCTATATCGAACAGCACTATCGTGAACAGATAACTCTCGAAGAAATGGCAAAGCAATGTGGTATGAACAGAAACTATTTCTGCCGTGCCTTTAAGGAATATACAAAGAAAACTCCCATAGAATATCTTAACTACTATCGTATAGAATCAGCCTGCGAGCAGATTGTAGGCACCGAGGAAAAGCTCCTTGATATTGCTATCAGCTGTGGTTTCAACGACTATAGTTATTTCATAAAGGTGTTCAAAAGTCAGAAGGGCGTAACTCCCAGAGATTACTGCCGCAGAAGCTTCTGAGATGATATCGTCCGATTTTACTAAGTTCTTGTAAACTTCAAACAGAATCCGCCCCCGGTTTCCGGAGTTTGAGACAATCAGAAAAGTATCCAGGCGAAGAAAGAAGAATAATAAAGCTAAACGGTTATTATTCGTGATTGCATACAGGAGATAAAATTTATGAAATCATCTCGTAATATATTATCAATAATGATAACTGTTGTTTTTGCTATTTCATATCTTACCGCCTGCCATGATAATAATACATCCGAGATATCCTCTGACACTTCATCAGATATAAAGTCCTTTGTCGTAGAGAACAGTGAAAGCCGTGAAGAAAGTAGCAATAACAATACCGACAGCGGTCATCAGATAACAGGCTCGCCTATAGAAAGCCTTATCGAAGATTATTATTCCAATTACAGCGAGCCTGAAAAACCAAGAGAGCCTACCTTCCGCTACGCAAAGGAAAAGGATAAAATCAGCAAGGAAACCGATTATGACGCTATAGTTTCTATCTGTACCGATCTGTATTATGAATACGGAAGACTTACTGCGGGTAAGGACGCCGTGCTGACAGGCATTACCGATAATGAAAATTTCAAGATTTATCTTACTTATATGGCACAGCACAGCGATTCTGTAGAATACACCGCAACGCCCTATCTTGATAATGTTGAAATGACCGATTATCCCGAATATAATTGCGTATTTGTAAAGGCTACAAAGACAAGGCTTGGTGGCGGAGGTGCATTGGGAGAAGCGTGCTATATAGTAACTGTCAAGGGTGACAGATTATATGTAGCTGATTATAATACTCAATTTACACTATATAATGAAGCATATCGAAAAAATTTTTCTGCGGAGGAAAACCATGATTTCTGGGATAATCCCGAAAAATATCAGTCGATTCTGGATATAACGAAAAACAATCCATAAAAAGCGCAGACGGGCTATCGATATAGCCCGTATCAGCGTGCAGACAAAGTCATTGTCAGCACGCTGTCAGACGAAGAAAAACGCACGTCAGCCATTGTTTTTGACCTATTCGGTCAAAAACGTCAACTGCGCCGTCGGTGTACGAACGGCAAGGATGCCGTAAAGCGAACACCAAAAGTGCATCACGATGATGCACAACAAAGTGTTCACATAAGGTACGGTAGGCGTCAGGTGACAAAGTAAGCAAAAATGCTTTTGGGGAGCCGTAAAACGGCTCCCCAAAACTTTATATTACTATTTTTGCATTACCGCAGATTTATCACAAATCTCTTGCATTTTTGCGTTGCGTGAGGTTGTCTTCAGTCTGAAACGACCGCAGATTGCGGTCGCTTAACTTTATATCTTACAAACCACAGCACCGTATTCAAAGGGTGCCAGGTTAAGCTCTCCGTCTGCACTGTTATGAGGATCGTGGAGCTTCTTTGTATTTGAGTAATCAGGACTTAAATAATCGGATAAGTGGAAGGTCTTCGGATATTTTGACTTGTTTAAGAATATTACCGCAACCTCACGGTTAAGCTTGTCTATTCTTGCGAATACACATTCCTTATCGGTGCAGGAAATGAACTTCATCTCACCCTTTGCAAAGGCGGTAGTTGATTTTCTGATACGTGCCAATTCCTTTGTAAATTCGATAAGCTCAGGATTTTCCTTGCCCCAGGGGTAGCAACGTCTGTTGAAGGGGTCCTTATAGCCTTCAAGACCTGCCTCGTCACCGTAATAAATGCAGGGAACACCGGGTAAGAAGAACTGTAACACCATAGCGCACTTGAGGAGAGAAACGCCGTACGTATACTGCTCGTCGGTAAGGTATCTTTCAGCCTGCCATTCTCTGTCGTGCCAGCCCACATCTTCGCCTGCAAGACGGGTTAATATTCTTTCTGTATCGTGGGTGGATAAGAAGTTCATAAGCGTGTCGGCAGAGGGCTTGGGGTAATGCTCTAAAATTGTCATTACACCATCGTGGAAGGGAACAGGGTCGGAATACTTAACGTAGTTTATGATAGCTTCCTTGAAGGGATAGTTCATAACGCTGTCAAGCTGACCGCCGATAAGATATCTTCTTCTTACACCGTAGCTTTCCTTGTTGGATGCGTCCTCCCATACTTCGCCGTAAATAATCTTGTCGTCGCCCATTGCCTTTACAGCCTTGTTGAGATTGTCAAGGAAATCGTCGGGGAGCTCGTCGGCAACGTCAAGGCGCCAGCCTCTTGCACCGTTGTGAATCCATCTTTGTAAAATACCCTCGTCGCCACAGATATAGCCTGTATAATCGGGGTTATTTTCGTTTACGTTGGGGAGAGTCGTAATACCCCACCAGCTTTCGTATTCAAAGGGATAACGGGAGAAGCAGTACCAGTTACGGAAGGGGCTGTCGGGATTCTTATATGCGCCCACGTTTTCGCCGTATCTACCGAACTTATTGAAGTACATACTATCTGCGCCTGTATGAGAAAATACACCGTCAAGAATTATATCAATACCGAATTTCTTCGCCTCTTTGCAAAGCTCTCTGAAATCATCGTCTGTTCCGAGCATAGGATCGATATGCTCATAGCAAGCGGTTGAATAGCGATGGTTTTCGTGAGATTCAAATATAGGGTTCAGATAAAGACAGGTAACGCCCAGACTCTGTAAATAGGGGAGCTTCTGCTGTATGCCCTTTAAATCACCTGCAAAATAGTCGTTATTGCGGATTATACCCTTTTCGTCAGGACGGAAGAAGGGAGTATCGTTCCAGTTTTCGTGAACGTACCTGTCAGAGGGAACGTTCTCGTGCTGAATTCCGCTACGGCAGAAACGGTCAGGGAATATCTGATACATAATTCCGCCCTTTACCCAGTCGGGTGTTGCCATATCCTTGTCGAATACAGTAAGCTGGAATAAGTCACCGTTATCCAGTACGCCAAGACTTGCACCGCTTCTCTTTATATAACGGCGGTTGCCGTCTATTGTAAGGAAGAAATAATACTGGTGCAGACCTAAATGCTGGGGATTGAAGGTGCAGGTATAGGTGTTATGATATTCTGTTGTGCTGTCCACAATGTTAAGAGGAATAAAACGCTCCTTTTCACCCGGGCGGAACATAACCAGCACAGGATCGGATACGTTCATATCTTTAGGGAATCTTAACGTAAAGGTGCTGGGCTGATACTGTCTTATTGCTCCGAAGGGGCTTTTATAGTTCAGATCAAAGCTATCGTAGATTGGTGTGTTCATTTCCTTTTTTCCTTTTGCCTATTTTAATTACATTTAGCAGCCCGCGAGAAACACTCGCAGACTAGGAAAAAGTCCCGATAGGCGTACGTTTGTACGTCGAGGGGCTTTTGACGAAGTAAGCAAAAATGCTTTTGCCAAGACGTTTTCACGGCTTGGCAAAACTATTGTATAAGTTTAAATTCTGCTAGTTTACCAAAATATACTAAACTGCATTTTTGCGGTGCGTGGGTTTATCGCCTGGCTGGTTAAAACAGCTTCCAGATATCTCTTGCATAATCTGTAACTGCACGGTCAGCGGAGAAGATACCTGCGCCACTGATGTTCATGAGTGACATCTTGTTCCACTGATACTTATCTCTGTAGGTTTCGCTTGCCTTAGCCTGTGTACCGCGGTAGCTGTCAAAGTCAGCAAAGCACATATATCTGTCTGTGTGACGGAGTGTGTTTGCAACCTCTTCAAAGGTAGCACCATTGATACCCTTGTACATAAGGTCGATAATCTGCTTGATAAGACCGTTGTTGTTGTAAATCTGCTCGGGGAAGTAACCTCTTGCCTTGAGCTCGTTTACTTCGGGTGTGTCCATACCGAAGATGAAGATGTTGTCATCGCCTACAGCACCGTGAATTTCAACGTTGGCACCATCGTAGGTACCCATTGTAATTGCACCGTTCAGCATAAGCTTCATGTTACCTGTACCGGATGCCTCTGTACCTGCAAGGGAGATCTGCTCGGAGATTTCGCTGGCGGGCATTAAGAGTTCGGATAATGTTACCTTATAGTCTTCAAGGAATACAACAGAGAGCTTGTCTCTGAGCTTTGCATTTCTCTTTAATTCTTCGCCGATGCACCAGATCATCTTGATAATCTGCTTTGCCATATAGTAGCCGGGAGCCGCCTTTGATGCGAAGATGTATGTCTTGGGAACAAAGTCAGCGTCGGGATTGTTCAGCAGATAGAGATAGTCTGCAATGATGTTCATAGCGTTTAACTGCTGACGCTTGTACTCGTGCAGACGCTTTACCTGAACATCAAAGATACCTGCTGTGTTGAGCTTTGTACCTGTTGTGTTGTAAACGTACTTGGCAAACGCTTCCTTGTTCTTCAGCTTTACTGCCGCTAACTTGTCAAGAACTTCCTTGTCATCTGCAAACTTTCTGAAGTCGATGAGCTTTGCCGCATCCTTCTTGAAGCCGTCGCCGATGCACTCGGAGAGGAGCTTTGTAAGACCGGGGTTTGATGCAAGTAACCAACGACGGTAAGCAATACCGTTTGTAACGTTCTTGAATGCGTCGGGAGTTACAGAATACTGGTCAGCAAATACGTCCTGCTTGATGATCTCAGAGTGAAGCTGGGATACACCGTTTACAGAGTGAGAAGCAGCACAGCAGAGGTTAGCCATCTTTACCTTGTTGTTTAAGATGATGGACATTCTTGAAACCTTTGCAAGATCGCCGCCTGTTACGTCTGTAAGCATTGAGCAGTAACGGTTGTTTATTTCTACGATGATGGAGAAGATTCTGGGGAGGATTCTCTGCATAAGATCGCAATCCCAGGTTTCAAGAGCCTCTGCCATAACTGTGTGATTTGTATAAGCAAAGGTATGAGTAATGATATACCAAGCCTTATCCCAGTCGTATCCGCAGTCGTCGAGGAGTATTCTCATAAGCTCAGGGATAGCGAGTGTGGGGTGTGTGTCGTTGATGTGGATAGCTGCCTTTTCGTGGAGGTTTTCAAGTGTGCCATAAACGTTCATATGACGCATAACGATATCACCTACAGAAGCCGCACTCATGAAGTACTGCTGACGGAGTCTCAGCGCCTTACCTTCAAGGTGGTTGTCGTTAGGATAAAGTACCTTTGTAAGTGAGTGAGCAATGTTATTTGCACCTATAGCCTTGGCATAGTTACCCTGGTTGAAGCTGTTCATATCGAAGGACATGCTTTCTGCACTCCATAAACGGAGCTTGGAAACGCCCTTGCTGTCATAACCTGATACATACATATCATAAGGAACAGCGTTTACTGTTGTATAGTTTACATGGTTTACGCAGTGGTAGTTTTCATCCCACTTTTCGTTGATCTCACCGTCAAAGTGAACTTCGATAGCCTGGTCAGGAACAGGAACGAGCCATACCTTACCGCCGGGAAGCCATTCATCAGGGAGCTCAGTCTGCCAGCCATCCATAATTCTCTGCTTGAAGATACCGTATTCGTAAAGAATAGAGTAGCCTGTTGCGGGGTATGCGCAGGTAGCAAGACCATCAAGGTAGCAAGCGGCAAGTCTGCCAAGACCACCGTTACCAAGACCTGCGTCAGGCTCTTCCTCGTAGATGCTTTCGATCTTTACGTCCATCTTCTTGAGTGCCTTTGCAACCTCGTCCTGCATACCTAAGTTATAGAGGTTTGTCTTTAAGGAACGTCCCATAAGGAATTCCATTGAAATGTAATATGTCTGCTTCTTACCCTTGGAGTTGCTGTCAACCATATATTCGTGACGCTTTTCCTTAAGGTGATTTACAACCATCTTTGAAAGAGCCTTGTAAATCTGTGTGTGAGTAGCTTCTGCTGTGGATATCCTGAAATCATAGAGGAGTATCTCTTCAAGCTTCTGAGATATCTGTTTTTCTGTCATAGGAGACTTCATAAATACTATTTCCTTTCTTTTTTGTCCATTACGTCTTTATAATTATACAATAATAATTTTCTATATTCAAGGGTGTAACGGAAAATTCGTAAATATTATAGTCATTTTGCACATCGTGAATAGGATTACATTGTGCAATATGCTGTAAAAATTGCTTTATTTTCATAGTTACACTTAAAAACAGCGGTTTACAAGCCGTTTTTTATCTGCTTACTCCAAAGGTTTTGAATACATCTCCCTTGTTTTTTGCCTTTGTAAGTATCAGTAGTTTATCGCCCTTTTTGATAACTGCACGACCGTTGGGGATTATAACCTCATTTGTATCCCGTATTATGGTAATGATACTTATTGTATGAGGTATTTCCATATCCATAAGAGGAACATTCCACCTGGTGAAATTATCATCGGGGATTATTTCATAAACAGAGGTTTTTCCGTCCTCCAGAGGTAACAGCTCCTTTATCTTGTCGTTGTCAATTTCTCGTTCAAGCTGTGCAGTTATATAATCGGTGCTGTTGAGCACTATATCAACTCCCAGCCTTCTGAGAGGCTCTTCGTTTTTAGGGTTGTTTACCTTTGCTATCGTCTTTTTGATGTTGTACAGCTTTTTTGCCATCTGGCAGACAACAAGATTATCCTCATCCCTGCCGGTAACTGCAATTATGCAGTCCGCCTTTTTTATCCCCGCTTCTTCAAGTATAGTGGCTACTGTAGCGTCGCCGCGTATTATCGGAACATCAAGCTCGTTGGCGAACCGGCGGCATACCTCTTTGTCTTCTTCTATTACAGATATGTTATAACCTTTTTCAATAAGTATGCCGGTAAGATGATATCCGATTTTTCCGCCGCCTATAATAATAGCGTTCATATTCTGCTCCTTATTTGTCAGATGATTTTTGAGAAAACGAGCTTCTGCCCCTTGTATAGCGGCACCCCGTCATAATCCCCCACAAGGGTAAGAGTTCCCTCAGGGGAAATTATACCAAAAAGCGTTTCGTCGTTTTCGTAGGTTATTTCATGAGGCGATATGCCGATGAATTCCTTAGGTATATCCATAGTAGTAAAGCTTACCGTCCTTGAACCAAAGGTGAGATATTTTTCAGAATGCTCGTCATTTATTGAAGTTGATATAGCTTCGATTGCAAGCTCGGTAGGGCATATTGTTTCTATTCCCATATCCTCGAATATGTTTGCTTTTTCGTGGTCAACGACGCGTGCCAGTATTCTCGGAACCCTGAATATTTCTCTTGCCAGCTCTGCCGCCATTATGTTTGTATTGTCGTCCTCGGTCAGCGCAATGAATACATCGCAGGTGTCTATGCCTGATTTTTTCAGGATATCCTGATCTATTGCCACGCCGTATTCTATACTGCCGTTAAACTTGGTATCAAGATTCTTATCTGCGTCGGCGGAATTCTTGATAATTACACATACATCGTGTCCTTCTTCGGACAGTTTCATTGCAAGCTTTCCGCCTGTTCTGCCGCAGCCGGCTATAAGAACGTTCATCAGAATTTCAGCTCCTCTCCTGTATGCAGGTATTGTATCTGTTCGCCAAGAGTTTCTTTCAGCATTTCATAGCTTTTTCTGCCTGTACAATGGCAGGTGTAGATATAGCCTATATCCATTTTGGAAAGCTCGGTGGCTGTATGCTTTATTTCATCTGCGCTGCAGCTGGTCTTGTTTATATTTCCACCCATCATATTGAAGCCGCCTATTACCGCTATTACGGGTGCGTTCCACATTTCGCAGGCGGTTTTTACTATGTTGGTTATTCCGCTGTGAGAACAACTGGTCAGAAGTATAAAGCCGTCCTTTCTTCTTCCCGGAAAGCACACAGCAAAGGTTTCTGCGGAAAAATCATCCTTTACCCATTTTCTGTCCTTCTTCACATAGTAGCTTTTGTCGGTGGAGTGGGCTTTTTCGTATTGCTTTACAGAGGCAATGTAAAAGTCCTTGCACACCTCGGAAAAAGCGGTGAATAATACGCATTTGAGCTTATTTGCCTTGAAAAACGAGGAGGGAAGACCTGTTCTGCTTCTGAATATGCCATTCTGCTCGGCACAATCGGTGGCGTAGTCCCTTCTTATAAATATGGTAGCAGAAGGATTTTTCTTTATAAGTACTTCCACGCCGCCGCATACAGAGGTGTGGTTGTGAGAAAGCACAACAGCATTAACGCTTTCTACAGGAACATTAAGTCTTTTTGCGTTTTCAAGATACAGAGCAGAAGCCCCGCATCCGAATAATATTCTTTTATCATTATGCTCTATGTACAGGCATAAGCCGTGCTCGGCAAACAGCTTGTCGTTTGCTGCGGTGTTTTCAGATAATACTACAATCCTGATGTTTCTCACCTCCGAAAAATGTATATCTATATGATAGCATATTATCATCACTTCTTCAAGTATTTTGGCTTCAAAAAAATATGCCGGGGAAAACCCCGGCGGCCAAATAAAGCAAAACAAAAAAGAGATAACAAAATGAAAAAAGTATTTTAAAAAAGCCTTAGCTTTGTTAAAATCATTATCTGCCGAGTATCTCAACCAGCTTTTCCATAAGCTGACCTATCTGAGGCTTTGAGAACTGGGCGTCTGCTCCTACTGTAAGACCCTTCTTATACATCTGCTCATTGATGAGGGATGAGAAAAGGAATACAGGTATTGTTGACAGCTTTTCATCTGTCTTTACAAGCTTTGTCAGGTGATGACCGTCCATCTGAGGCATCTCAATATCAGTGATGATTGCGGCAATCTGTTCGCTGATATCGCCTTCATAATCGCTGAACTGTGATATGTAATCCCAGGCCTCCTTACCATCGGGGAAGGAGCGGATATTTGTAAAGCCTACCTCGTTAAGGCTGTTGACAATAAGCTTGTTCAGGAACTGGCTGTCCTCTGCAATAACAAGTCGCTTATCGGATATATCACCTGCGTGAAGGTCTTCAGCACCACTGTAATCAAGTGTAGCACCCTTGTTGAGATCGGATACTATCTTTTCAAAGTCTAGTATGAGTATTATCTTATCATCTATCTTTGCAACACCTGTCGCTATGCTCTGCTCATATGTCTGAGAAAGCTGCGGAGGCTTTTCGATATCTGTCCAGCTTATGCGCTGAATACCGTGTACCTTTGTTACGTGGAAACCGATATCCATTTCGTTGAATTCGCAGATGATAAACATACCGCGCTCATCCTCGGAAATTTCCTTCTTCATCACCTTGTGAAGGTCGATGATAGTGATGAGTCTGTCACGGGGCATGAACACACCCTCGATCTCGGGAGCGGCATGAGGAATCGGCACAAGCTCGGTTCTTCTCATTATTTCTCTTACCTTTGCGATATTGATACCATAAAGGTTTCCGCATATATCAAATTCTAAAAGCTCAAGCTCGTTCGTACCTGTTTCAAGCAGAATTTCAGAACTTCTCATTTCCTTAGCGTCCATAAAAGCACCTTCCGTTATGTGTTTTTTGTGGTTTTATACTTATCCCTTCACCTCCGGCTATCCTATCGACCTGCGATATTCAGCTACAGATCTTACTCTGTAATCTGTACGGAAATGTTTGGATAAAAATATAGTAACCGCTTGTGTTATTATACAATAGAAATCGGTAAAAGTAAAGTATATTATGTTAAATTCGGTAAAAATCCAATAATACTAAGTGTAAATTTTGTAATATTTCACTAATTATTGGCCTATAAATTCTCTAACTATAGAGTCTGTCGGAATAAGCTCGGTATTTATCTCCTCGGACAGACTGAGGAAATGGGGCAGAATACTATACATATCCGCTCTTTTTTCATATTTTTCAAAATTCGCATAGAGAGAGGGCAGTACCT
This sequence comes from Ruminiclostridium sp., assembly GCA_017942025.1. Taxonomy (GTDB): domain Bacteria; phylum Bacillota; class Clostridia; order Oscillospirales; family Ruminococcaceae; genus Ruminiclostridium_E. Next base: position 18,234 of record JAGAVH010000036.1, read on the forward strand.
TTTTATAAGCGCATATTTCGTAGGCAAAAAATGTGTCTATATCATAATCTGCACGGGATTTATAAGGCATTATGTAAAGACTTTCTCCCCTCTGTACACTTGGAAAATTCAGAACCGTATGCTTATAGTCACGACCTCTGAAAAGCTTATCTCTGGAAAGTCTGCGTAAAAGTCTTATCTTTGACGGGTGGAGAAGCTGTCCCGTATTGTCAGCTATTCTTGTTCTTACACTGACATACACAAAGGTGGCATAATCGTGATGTGTGCCTGTAAGCTCGGGATTCAGCGCGTGGATACCTTCTATTATAACAGCGGTGTCCTTATCCCTCTTTATCGTTTCTCCCCAGCTTCTTGAATTGTCGGAGAAACTGAAAACAGGCAGAGTGATTTCGCCTCCCTCTGCAAGGATTTCCATATCCCTTTTGAGCAAAGGAATATCCACTCTGTCAGGGCGTTCATAGTCCACCTTTCCGTCGGGTCCCGGCGGTATAACTCCCGGCACAAAATAATCGTCCATTGATATAACTATCGTGTTTATTCCGTCATCGTTCAGAGCTCTTGCAATCAGATTTGCGCTGGTCGTCTTACCTGATCCTGACGGACCTGAAAGAAGTATAATGGGCTTGCTGCTCAGGTTTTCCTTGATTCCTGCTGTCGCCCTTGCAATACGACGTCTGTATTTTTCTTCACACTCCTCTATAAAAAGAGAGGGATTCTCAGTTCTGCGGTTTATATCCTCTATTGTTACTACCTTTATTTTCTTGGGGTTATCTACTGTATCAGCTATCATAAGTAATCCTTTCGTGCAATGCGATTATTCACCTTTTACAGCGTATTTATATATTACCACATTGCACGAAATTTTTCAAGTCAAATTATTGATAATAGTGCAATTTCGACAAAATATTTTTTGAGTAAGCTCTGTCAGTTATAAATCATCTGCATCCTGTACAGGTACTTCAAAAACATCCTTGCACACACCCGTATAGCTTCCGAAGGGGTCTGTACTGCTGTCCTTCATAGCAATGACCTTCATCGCCTTTTTCATGACCTTTGATTTGTCGGAAGGAATCTTTGCTTTTGCCGATTGCTTTTTCTTTTCGCTCATAGCTCTTCACCTGCTTTTATTACTTCGGGAAATATAAATTCCCATAAATATTTTATGCATCATATCAAGAGTTATCTCATCAATTTTTTCCCGCCTGAATTTATGTTTTACGGTGCTATTAGTAATAGTCTACAAAAAACGGAGATTTTTTTTTAAAAATTAAACAATATTTTTTTAAAAAATGACTGGAAAAATTAAAAAAAATCTGTTATAATATAATCGTATGGTTGACAAGTCCGTCCGGTAACAGCTTTTGTTACCGATTAAACACGGAAAGATAAGGACAAGTCGGTCAGAAAAACACTATTTTTTTCAGGAGGAATACCCCAATGGCTAAAAAGTATTGCTACCTTTTCTCTGAAGGTAACGCAAACATGAGAGAGCTTCTCGGTGGTAAGGGTGCTAACCTTGCAGAAATGACATCTATGGGACTTCCCGTTCCCCAGGGTTTCACAATCTCTACAGAAGCTTGTACTCAGTATTATGAAGATGGTCGTAAGATCAACGACGACATCCAGGCAGAAATCAACGACTACATCGTAAAGATGGAAGAAGTTACAGGCAAGAAGTTCGGCGACAAGACTAACCCTCTTCTCGTATCCGTTCGTTCAGGTGCCCGCGCTTCCATGCCCGGTATGATGGATACAATCCTCAACCTCGGTCTTAACGAAGACGTAGTTGAATACATGGCAGAAGCTTCCGGCAATGCTCGTTGGGCATATGACTGCTACAGAAGATTCATCCAGATGTACTCTGACGTAGTTATGGAAGTTGGTAAGAAGTATTTTGAAGAACTTATCGACGAAATGAAGGAAAAGAAGGGCGTTACACAGGACGTTGACCTTACAGCTGAAGACCTCAAGGAACTCGCAGGTCAGTTCAAGGCTGAATACAAGGCTAAGATCGGTGCTGACTTCCCCACAGATCCTAAGGAACAGTTAATGGGTGCTGTTAAGGCAGTATTCCGTTCATGGGACAACCCCAGAGCTAACGTTTACAGACGTGACAACGATATCCCTTATTCATGGGGTACAGCTGTTAACGTACAGATGATGGCTTTCGGTAACATGGGTGATGACTGCGGTACAGGTGTTGCTTTCACACGTGACCCTGCTACAGGCGAAAAGAAGCTCATGGGTGAATTCCTTGTAAACGCACAGGGCGAAGACGTCGTTGCCGGCGTTCGTACTCCACTGCCAATCGCTGAAATGGCAGATAAGTTCCCTGCAGCTTTCGCTGAATTCCAGAAGGTATGTGGAATTCTTGAA
>JAGAVH010000037.1 GCA_017942025.1 Ruminiclostridium sp.
AAAAACGGGAGGGATTTTAATGGTACCTAAAAATCACACCGATTATTTAAAAGAGGTATATCAGCGTAACGTTGATACTATCTACCATATCTGTCTGATGTATCTGAAAAACGAAGCGGATGCCGAAGACGCAGTACATAATACCTTTGTGAAGCTGATAGAAAAACAGCAGGTTTTTGAAAACGAACTGCACGAAAAGAACTGGCTTATAAAGGTTGCCTCCAACATATCAAAAAATATGCTGCGGCATTGGAGCAGATATAATGCGGATTTAGAGGAGGTTACAGGCGAGGGCGTTACGGATGAGTACAGCGAGGTGCTTGACGCAGTTTCAAGGCTTCCCGATAATCTCAAGGTGCCTGTATATCTGTTTTACTACCACGGCTATAGCAGTAAGGAAATAGGCGATATCACAGGTGAGAAGGATTCTACCGTAAGGAATCGTCTGCAGAAGGCAAGAAAGCTACTTCGTGACGTTCTTGAAGAAGGGGAAGGAGGTAACGGTAATGATTAAAAAAGCATTTGAAAATCATTCGCTCTCTGATAAGCAGAAGGATGAGCTTTTTAAACGAATTGAAAATTCAGTAGAAAGCGCCGCAGTCGAAAAGGCGGAGAACGAGAATAAAAGAAACGGTTTTTTGAAATACGCCTCGATAGCGGCGGCGGTTGTTCTTCTTACAGGCATAACTATTCTTATTATCCACCTTGTAACACCGGGACAACAGATCGACGTTCTTTATCCGCCTGACAGTAGTATAGGAAGCAACATAGAATCAGATACCGACGAAAGCTCTGACAATAAGCCTGAATTTATTAACCCCGAAGCCTTACCCCTTTATAAAGACAGCTCCGTTATGGATATGGAGCCGCAGAAGTATGGCTATACAGGTTTTGAAAAGGTGCGTTTTGCGGAAAAAAGCTATGAAGAATATCGTTTTGTGGTTGCGGGTGATTTTATCCGCCGTGAAGAAGAGGTATTTGAAGCATATCTTGAGCTTTACGTATATAAGAACGATACACTTTTAGGACCGGCAGGTAAATTAGATACGGGCAGTCACTCTATGGGAGTAAAAATTTCAAAGGCAGACGTTGACAGCTTTGAAGGTGACTTTATTACAATAATCCCTATGACCGAAAACGGCAAGAGCTATCCGCTGGTTGCACTTACCGTTTCGGATATTGCAGGTCATTACAGCAGCCTTTATTATGGACAGTACAGAGATATGGGCTTTAAGACAATGACCTCCTTCTTCTCGGTAGTAAATGACGTTCCCTTCAAATTCGGCGGTAGTTGTGAGCTTGCCACCTGGTTCCCTGATTTTGAGGCTGATAAGATAACGGTAAACGGTACTACTATCACCGACCACAGAGGATGGGAAAATATATTCAGTTTTGAAAATAAGACCATTCACGTAGGTGCGATATTCTACGATGATGAAAAGCAGAAGCGTCTGGATAATCTTCTTCCCTTTGAGGACGGTAATATCCCCGTTTATGACGGTGAAATGTATCTTGTGCAGGGTATGGATCCGTCACCCTTTGCAGACATTTTAATCGACGAAAAAACTTGCGGAGATTATACCTTTACACTTGTTTCTCCTATGGCAAAACGAACAGATATGCCTGACAAATATATGACAAGATGGTTTCATCTTATCGTCAGCTATAAAGGAAGAGTCCTAGAAGATTCTTACAGTGCCGCCGTATTTGATGGCGCTCAATATGGAATGTCTGTACCAAAGGACTACGACTTTAGTAGTATGCTTAAAGTATATACTATGAAACAGAATGGTATAGAATACCCCCTTGCATCTGTAACCTATACCGATTATGAGCATCGTACGGATGCAGGAATAAAAGCAACCTCTACCTCCCGTTTCTTTACAGTAAGAAATGGTATGGGGGAATGGTTTACAGATAGTTCTGCCGATTACAAAAACCTCCCTTCAGATGTTGTACAATCAGGCTTATCCTTAAAGGATAGTGCAAACCTTAAACGAATAACCTTTGACTTTGAAAAGAGAAAAGCTACTGTAACAGAGCTTAATGACGCAGAGGATATTGACATCAGACAGTGTGCTTACTATAAGGATTCTGCCATTTATAAGGACAGCAGTACAGCAATCGGAGAAAGCGAGTTTGTCCGCTTTGCCGAAAAGGAATACGTAACCGAGGGCAAGCACGGGGGTAACTATAAATTTATTGTCGGCGGTAAAATGGAAAAGGCGGAAGATGGTGCTTTTAATGTATCTCTTAATATGTATCTTTACAGAAATGATAATTTAGCAGGCGTACAGAATGCTTTATCCAACGGCGGCTTTGACTTTACCGTAAGTGCCGATGATATCGAAAGCTTTGGCAATGCTGTACTTGATGTAAAGGAATTTCAATATTTCGGAACGCCCTTTCCTTTAGCGGTTGTTACTGCAAAACCGCATAGCAGTATTTTAGAGGATGATTTCCCATCTGCTGGTTTTACCACGGTATCAAATTTCTTTACGGTAAGAGCTACCAACGCTTCCGTAGCAGGTGCAGAGCTTGCTTTGTTCCACAATGGTGGAACGTTCTATCCCGATTATACGAAGAACGTAACCTTCCGTGTATCCGAAAACGACTCCGGAACAACTGTCATGGTGGATGAAAAGGGCTGGGAGGTATTCTTCAATCCCGAAACTCTGACTGCTCATATCACTGCAGATAAGGCGTATAACCTAAGCATCGGTATAAAGGGTGAAAATTACGCTAATAAAAATCTTGTGATGAGAAGATATCCTCTTATTGAAAATGAAGATATACTCTTTACTACCGACAGTAACGGCAAGGCTTGTTTTGATTCCCTTTTATGCGGTACTTATATAATTACGGACGAAGAGGGCAATAATATAATTGATGATAAGTCGGAAAGTATAACTATTACCTTTGATAACAGCAAAACCGAAATAACCATAAAGGGTATATCTAAGGAAGATGAAAGCAGAGACGTATTGTCCTTACCGCTTTATGAGAATTCAAAGCTTTTCGGCGAGGATAAATATAATACGGGCGTAAGCGAAAACGTACGCTTTGCAGAAGTAACCTACGGAGATTACCACTTTATCGTAGCGGGCGAGCTTACCCGTACTACCACCGATTACTACATTGCAAAGCCCGAAGTATACGTCTATAAGGGCGAAGAAATTATGAAGGACTTCGGAGAGCTTTATACAGGCGAAAAAGACGGAAGCGTTAAGATACTTGTGCAGAATGCAAAGAAATTTACTGATAATATGCTATCCGTTAAAGCAATGACACAGAATGGCAAGGAGTATCCGCTCGTTATACTTGCAGTAAAAGCTGATGGGGTTGATAATTACAGAAGTATGACAGATCTTTATTCTATGGACAGAGATTATACCATTCCTGCCTTTTACTCCATAACCGATAACGGTGTACCGGGTATGCCATATCAGTTTACAGGATATGAGGATATCAACCTTTACAGTCCCGTACTGGATGAAAATATCATAATACAGGATAACAGCATTACAGACGGCAAGGAATGGACTGTAGCCTTTGATTTTGAAAAGAGAACAGCTTCTGTAATTCCCGAAAAGGTAACTGATATAAATATTACCTTCAAGGGAAACGTAAGCTACAGTAATAAGAATTTCTATCTTCAGGAATATACTCTTACCGATAAGGAGAAGGTTACCATTCCCTTCACTACCGACAGTAACGGCAAGGCTCACTTTGACGAGCTTCCCTGTCTTACCTATAACATATTTGACGATAAGGGCAATATGATACTTGCCGATCCTCATGGTGTTGTTTTCAGAGTATTTGAAAACAATCTTGAAGACGTGTGGATAATATATTAGTAAATAAGGCACTGTAAAAAGCTTTCGTTTTTTACAGTGCCTCTTCTTTCATATTACATTTTTCAGGCTTATTACGGAGCAGAATATGTAAAGGTGATTTCTAAAGTCTTTATTTCCTGATTGCCTATGTCGATAAGCTTAGGTGTAGCTTCGGACAAGTCGCCGCCTACAATTCTTGCGTCTGAGGGAGGTGCGGGTACCCACTGGTTGTAAAGGTTACTTCTTGTACACTTGCCGTCGTCTGAGGAGGTGTAGTTCTTACCCTCGGGAGTGTACTTTTCGCCGTTTATAAGAATTTCATCAATAGTGATGATATATCCGGGGAATAAGGTTTCGCCGTTCGAAATACCGATTGCAGAGAAAGCAAAGCCCTTTGCCTTTCCTGCGGCTGATAAATCAAGAGAAATAGTATATGTACCTGCGCCTGTGATAAGAGCATTCTTTGCCTTTACGCCTGTTGACATATTAGTGGGATCGTACTTGTCGCCTACGCTGTATGCAATACCCCAGTCGCTGCTCTGATACATAATCCAGGCAACTGCCTTATCATCTGCGGGCTCGATAAAGTCCTCATCCATCATTTCTTCTTTTGCCTTCTGATAAAGCTCGTCGATAGCCTTCTGTGCGTTTGCCTTTATTGTTTCATAATCAACGCCGACTTCCTTTGCGGCACTTCTGTTTCTGAAGATATCAGCAATCTTTTCGTCGGATACTGTTTCAAGATGACGCTTGTAGAGGTTACTGCAATCCCATAATACGGGAACATAGTTGTATAAGTCGCAGTTATCCAGGAAGTTTGTATAGAACTTGTCTGTATCAGGCTTTATACCGCCATTTGACTTCATAACTGCATATTCGCCGATGATAACGCCGTAGCCCTTGTCAGTAAACTTTGTGAGAGATTTTAAAAGGCTGTTCATTTCGTCAAGGTCGCCCACAGAACCCCACTGCTCGATTGCATCTGTACCGCAGTAGTCCCAGGGTGTGTAGTAGTGAACTGAAAGAATAAGCTTATCCTTTGCTGTATCCTCGGGCATCTTGTAGCGGTCGTCACAGGTTCTCTGAATATCTGTGTTGTAGCCTGCAATGAGTAAGAATCTATCTGCGTTCTTACCTCCGAGACCACGGATAACCTTAACAAATTCGGTGTTTATTTCGTAAGTTTTTTCATAACATTCTTTTGCACTGAGTGTGCCCTTTGAACCTGCGATATCCTTATCGTTGAGTCTGTCGCCAAGCTCTTCGTTTGCAGATTCAAATATCAGCTTGTAGGAGTAATCCTTGAAATGCTCGCCTATCTGTGTCCACATAGACTTGTACATTTCCATAGCTTTTTCGCGCATTGCCATATCGGCATTGCCGAACATACCCCACCAGCCGCCGTCCCAGTGGTCGTTGATAATAACATACATATCGGCATTAAGAGCATAGTTTACAATCTCTTCTACTCTCTTCATAAGGCGCTCATCTATTGTGTAGTCGCCTGATTCGAAGTTCATACCGTTTGTCCATGCCACAGGAACACGAAGAGTATCAAAGCCCAGCGCCTTCATATCATCTATCATCTTCTGTGTGGTTACGGGCTGTCCCCATACCGTTTCAAAGGTGGAGGGGTCGCCGCCGGTCAGGTAGGCATTGTGGTTATAGGCTTCCATTGTGTTGCCGAGGTTTATGCCGTTGCCCATAAGCTTTGTGACCTCAAGAGCGCTGAGCTCCTTTAAAGCGTCGTCGTTTGCAGAGGGCTTTTCTTCAGGCTTGCTTTCTTCAGGTTTGCTTTCTTCGGTCTGTGAGGAAGTAGTTTCCTCGGGTTTGCTTTCTTCCTTTGACGCTGTGCTTTCTTCTGAAGAGTTTTTGCTTTCAGAAGAGGTCTTGTCTTCCGAAGAAGTCTTGTCATCTGCCGAGCTTGTAACGGATGATTCTGTGTCAGATATCACAGAGCTTGTGTCAGTTCCTGCACAGCCTGTAAGAAGCACCGACGCAAATACCCCCACAGAAAGAATGGCAGAAATCAGCTTTTTTGCTTTCATTTGTAAGATTCCTCCTTGTGAAATCGTTTACTGTTTACGTTCATTTTTTTGGCGTTTCTGAATATTTTACAAAAACGCCATAGTTCTTATTATAAAGTATAGCACTTTTAAGTAAGAATTTCAATAGAATTTTTTTTACTTTTAAAGTATGTTAAATTTTTGTTTAATATGGTATTTTCCAGTAATAAAGGGAAATCACAAATACATCTGTTAGTTTATAAGCTAACACAAAATAGCACAAAAAGGTCAGAAATTCAGAATTCCCGCAAAGATAAGTTGTTTATATGATGTGTAGACCGGCATTATTGCAAATTTCCGTCTGCTGTGAAAAAAGGGTTATTGCTCTGTTATATAAACAAAAAAGACAGGCATAAAGCCTGTCTTTTGGCACGCCAAGAGGGATTCGAACCCCCGACCCTCTGGTTCGTAGCCAGATACTCTATCCAGCTGAGCTATTGGCGCACATCTCAACACCAATATATTTTATCATATCAGCGATGAAATGTCAAGTGTTTTTTAAAAATTTATCTTTTTTATAAGAATAAAATTATCCCTTTGCCTTTAATTCTCCTCGTCATACTCTTCTGTCTGTTCGTCTTCGTCTGCTTCTTCGTCCTCGCAATCGTCATCCTGATCGTCCTCGTCAGAGTATTCAGCGGATGTGAATTGCAAAAAAATACCCTTGAACAGTCCTACGACAGCGCCTGCAATTCCGCCGATAATTCCACCTGCTATCGAGCCGGGCACACCTAACGCCACACCTCCGGCAAGAGCAAATTTCTCTGCAATTTCCGCGGTTGTCTGAGCGAAAATCTCTCCGAAGGACTGTGAAAGTGTATCCGCATAGTTTTCATCATCGTCGCAATATTCCCACATATCGCTATCTTCATTAAGACCTGCCGCCACGGCAATTCTCTTCTTTGCCGGCAGGGACATGACAATGTGATAAAGAAGCTTGGTGAGATTATAGGGCTTGCTCTGTATGTTGTTTTCGTCGGTATAGCCTGCACAATAATATACGGGATTAAGCTTGTAGCCTGTGGTTTCATATATTCTTCTTCTGATGGATTCGCATTTGTCCTTCAGATATCTGTCAAGCACCTCGTCAGGACGATTATTCTCCTTATCCCAGTGCTGACCCTTCATCGCTATATCTGCCTGATTTACCGCAATAAGGATGCGGTTTGTATCTTGTTCGCTGATGCAGGGCGCAACAATTCTGGTTATCATCCTATAGGTTGAAGAAAGGTCCTTTGTCGAGCCGTCTATGACAACCAGTACAAGGTCGATAAGCGGCAGTCCTTTTTCGTCTGTCTCAGTAAGCTTGTCGGTTATAAGCTTTGAATAGGCGGTATCGTTATCCGCACTGTCCCCGATACCGGGAGTGTCCCAGATGGTCAGATTACCTATGCGGTAGTATGCAAGCTCCTTTGTTTCCGGGTCGGCTCCCACACCTACATCTGCAATTCCTGTATCAAAGATAGAGTTGATAGTGGAGCTTTTACCACTGCCTGTAGCACCGACGACCATAATGTTTATCTGCTGCTTTGCGCTGTCTGCAAGCTTTTCAAGCTGAGCCACCTTTTCTTCTTCAGGGATGTCCGCCTTCATGATTTCTTCGCCTAAAATTTCGTAAATGTCCTTTTTTTCCTTCATCGTAATATCCTCCATAGTCAGTTTGTCCGGATAATTGCTTATCCTGATTCCATTATAAACAATAAGGTGGACATATATTGTCCACCTGAAATATTTATGTATTTTTTGTTTTTTAAAATTTAATAGGTTATATGGACATACGTCAGTCTACATTTATATGTATAATGAATAGTAGTTAAATAAGCTGTCTGTACGCAAATCGGGTACAGGAAAATACGGAATTGATATTGAAAGGGAAAATTTATGTTTGTAGACAACGAAATAAAATCAAATAAACAGCTGAATGAGGACATAGCAGTTGAAGACGGTGGTGTTTTAGAAAATAATGATACCGTAAACGGCGATGTCACAGTTGAAGACGGCGGTGTTTTTGAAAATAACAGTACAGTAAACGGCGATATCACAGTTGAAGGCGGAGCTTTTGAAAATAACGGCACGGTAAACGGCGATATCACAGTTGAAAGCGGAGTCTTTGAAAATAATGGTACAGTAACAGGAGATGTTACTATTGAAGGCGGAGCCTTTGAGAACAACGGTACAATAATCGGAGATGTCGCAGTTGAAGGCGGCATTTTTGAGGATAACGGCACAGTGATTGGTCATATTACAGATAACTGAGCATCGTGAAAGATGCTGTAATAAGCAATCCGAATATGAAAGGAGGCAGAAAAATGAAGAAGTACGATTCAGATTTATTTTACGATCAGTTAGTATCAAGACTTCAGGATAATAAATTTCCGCCTTGTCGTTTCTGTGGATGTGATAAATACGCAACGGAAGTATCCTATGCAAATATCCTGACAGACGATCGGTTAGGCAGAGCAGGTCTTGATTCGTCGATTCCTTCGGGCATACTTATTTGTCAGAACTGCGGACATATGGATTTCTTTGTCCTCGGTATATTGGATGCTCTTTAATCAAAACCGACTTTTTTATTATTACAATCTGATAAACAGCGAAAGGTTCAGGGAAGCCGAAAACGGCTTCCCTGAAGCATTTTTTCACACTTCGTCAAAAGCACCTGAACATATACTTTATGCCAACATTTTGCTGTGTGTTGCCGTGATGTACTTTGGTGTTCGCTTTACAGCGTTCCGGCCTTATATATATCTATCGGGACTTTTTCTCGTCTGACAGTACAACTAATATAGCTTCTGTGATTGACAATCAACTTGTATATTGGTATAATATAACAGTAAGTAAAAACGAAACTATCAAAACCGATGGATTATATATTTTAAAAAACAGATTCGTCGGTAGTGTTACCATAAAATCAATCTGAAAAGGAGAGCATAATGGGACAACTGATAAATGTGAGCCTTATAATTTTAGGTACTATTGCAATAATGACAGGTGTTTCCTTTTTCATAAGGGAGAAAAAGGCGGGTATAATCCGTAATTATTTTCTCGTATCGGGATTCTGTTCGTCAATGTGGTGTTATAGCTTCGGACTAATGGGAATGTTCACCGACGAAACGCTGCTGTTCCTGACAAGAGGCGCAGGAATTGTGGCAATCGACGGCTATCTGCTTTGTCTGATGGTGTTTATTGCAAAGCTGATAAATTTCAACAAAATTGCTACAAGGTGTTTTACGGTAGTTTATTCTATACTTGCCGTGGGAGATATCCTTTTCTTTTCACCCAACGATTACGTGCATTTTACCGTACTGGACGGACGCACTACGTTTACAAACGATCCCTGGTTTGGTAGTACCTATCACTTTACCTTCCTTGGCATTGCGGTACTTATGCTGTTTGTCGTCGGCTTCACCTGGCTTTTCAGCCGAAAAACTACCCAGAACCGAAAAATAATATTTGTGATAATCTGTGCACATATTTTCCTGATGGTATCAACCGCTCCCGATACCTTCTTCCCGACGCTTGGCATCCCCTATTTCCCGTCAACCTGCTACGGCGTAATGGTATCATATCTTATCACCTGGTATAACTGTGTACATAACAATGCTCTTAACATTACTCTGCAGAACGTCAGCGACTACATTTATCAGGGTACAAACGTAAATATCCTTGTATTTGATATGACAAAAAAATTCTATATGGGTAATGATTCGGCAAATCAGTTCTTTGCAATAGAGGAAGGTGCTGATATCGGACTCTCCGATCTGTTTGACATATCAAAGGAGGACTCCGATAAATTCCTTGACGAAGTAATAGCAGGAGAAAAGAACGAAATCAAGCTCCGCTCTTTAAACGGCAACAGAAGCTGTGCGCTTCAGTTTACAGTCGGCAAAAACAAAAAGAACTATGCCTACTGTATAATCGCCTTTGTGTACGATCTTACAAGAGAAGAGGAAATGCTTCAGAACCTCAAGAAGGCAAACGAAGCGAAGAGCGACTTCCTTTCAAATATGTCCCACGAAATCAGAACTCCTATCAATGCCATTATCGGTATGAATGAAATGGTACTGAGAGAATCCACAAACGAAAATGTAATTGATTATGCAACCACCATCCGTTCTTCTTCCCAGTCGCTTCTGTCTATCATAAACGACGTACTGGATATTTCAAAAATCGAATCCGGCAAAATGGAAATCGTCGAATCGAATTACGAGCTGTCTTCGCTGGTAGTGGACTGCTACAATATGATAAATGAAAGAGTGAGAGAAAAGGGGCTTGCCCTTCACGTCGTATGCGATGAACAGATACCTGCTTCTCTTTACGGTGATATCTCCCATATACGCCAGGTAATTTTAAATCTGCTTACCAATGCCGTAAAATATACCGAAAAGGGCGATATACATTTTATCGTAGGCGGTAAAGTAAACAGGGAAGAGCTGCTTCTTCAGGTTACTGTAAAGGATTCCGGTATAGGTATTGCAAAGGAAAACCTTGATAAGCTGTTCGGCAAATTCGAAAGATTTGATTTACAGAAAAACCGCAACATAGAGGGTACGGGACTGGGACTTAACATTGTAAACAGCTTTGTAAATCTTATGAATGGAACGATTTCTGTAGAAAGCGAATACGGAAAGGGTTCCGCCTTTACTGTCTGCATACCTCAGAAAATTGTGAAAAACATTCCTGTCGGAAAAATAGATTTTGATTCTGTAACTACAAGCAGTACAGCTCATAAGCACGAATACGACTATATTGCACCGGATGCAAAAATACTTGTTGTTGACGATGTGGCTGTAAACCTCCATGTATTTGTAAATCTTATAAAGGATTTCAAAATGCAGGTAGACACCGCAGGTAGCGGTCAGGAGGCTATAGAGCTTACCACAGCAAAGAAATACGATATCATTTTTATGGACCATATGATGCCTGTAATGGACGGTATCGAAACGCTCAGCCATATAAAGGCTGACAAAGAAAACCCGAATAACGAAACTACAGTTATTATGCTGACCGCCAATGCCCTTATCGGTATGAAGGAGATGTATCTGGAAAAGGGATTTACAGATTATCTGTCAAAGCCTATTGTTTCTGACAAGCTGGAAAAGCTGATAAAATATTATCTGCCTGAAGATAAAATGATTCCGACTGTATCAGGTGACACAGATACAGCGACAGCTACCGAAAACACAGACACAGCGACAGCTACCGAAAGCACAGACACGGCTCCGGACATAACAGAAGGTCTGTCACAGCCATTACAGAAGCTGAAGGCTATGATACCCGATGTAAATATGACTATGGGGATTAAATATTGCTGTCAGAGCGAAGAGGTGTATATTGAGTTCCTTCAGGAGTTTGTGTCCGCCAGTCAGTATAAGCAGATTGAAAGAGCATATCAGGAAAAGGATATAAAGCAGTATGAAATAGAAGTTCATACATTGAAGGGCTCTGCAAAAATGCTGGGCTTTGACAAGCTTTCAAAGCTGTCGGAAAAGCTTCAGTTTGCCGCTAAAGATAATAATATAGAAATTATCAACAGTGTTCACAGCGAAATGATGGAGCTTTATAGTCATATTCTTTCCACCCTTGAACAACTATTCTGAGGCGTGCCGCCTCCTTATACTCAGATAAAGATAACCGCCCGGATTATTTGATAATACGGGCGGTTAATGTTGTTGCGGTGTATATTATTCACCGCTGTTCTTATTATGCTTTGGTGCCTTGCCGAACTGCTTTATATAGGCTCTGTAAAACACAGAATAATCCTTAAAGCCGCAGTTTTCCGCTGTTTCCTGGGCAGATGTGCCGTTTTTGAGCATATCCTTTGCGATGGTAAGACGTTTTTTTGTTATATATTCCCAGGGCGCCGCACCTGTAGCCTGTCTGAACAGACGATTAAACTGGGAGGTGCTGAGGTAGAAATGCTCTGCCAGCATAGGTACTGAAATATCCTCGGTAAGATGCTCATTGACATATGTTACAATACGTTGAGCCGTACTCTGTTTTTTCGGCTTTGATTTTTTCTTATCGTTCCAGGCACGGTAGATTATATCAAGCAGAGTTATAAGGTGAGTGTTTATAGTAAGCCTTTTTGTATAATCGTCGTTATCGTCGCACATTTCTGAAAACAGTTTCTTTACAAGCTTCGCGTCAAATTCAGCCCCGGAAAACATATTATCCTTACCAAGCGCTCTTGCGGTAAAGGGAGTCAGAAGTCGAAGCTCGGGATCGATATTCTTTACAAGCTCCAACGGAAAGTTTACCGCATATCGTTCATAGGTGCCTTTACCGACTATTTTCGGAGTATGTGCCTCGGCTGGACGGATTATCATAAGACTGTTTTCGTCAAGCGGATATTTTGAACCTTCTACCAGATATTCCACATCACCTGAAAGGAAAAGATATATCTCACATTTATCGTGTATGTGCATTGTAAAGCTCTTTTCGTCAGGCTCACTGTCCTTGGCGTGGCGTATATAGATACTTTCAAAGCTGTATTCCTTCAGCATACTATCACCTCTTTACTGTATTGTAGCATATAATGCGCCAATTTGCAATATTTTATCTCCAAAAGACAATGGAAATTACAAATAATCCGTGATACAATAGAGGCAACAAATAAAACGGAGGTACTCAATAATGGGTTTTAAGCTTGCGGCATTTGCCGACGAGGCAGACGGCAGAATATCACATCAGATAAAGGCAATGGCTGAAAATGGTATAAGCTTTCTTGAAATAAGAGGCGTTGATGGTCAGAACATTTCCGAAATCACTCCCGAAAAGGCAAAAGAAGTCAGAAAACAGCTCAATGATGCAGGACTGGGCGTATGGTCACTTGGCTCACCTTACGGCAAAACGGGTATGGGGGACGGGTTTGATGAGCATCTCGAATCCTTCAGACGAGGACTTGAGCTTGCTGACATCCTCGGCGCAAAGCATATCAGAATGTTCAGCTTCTACGTTCCGTCAGGCGAACAAGAGAAGTATAGAGAAGAAGTATTCAGAAGACTTGGCTGCTTTATTGAAGCTGCAAAAAACAGCGACGTTATTCTTTGTCACGAAAACGAAAAGGGTATCTACGGCGATATGGCGGTACGCTGTGCAGAGATACACAAAGAGTTTCCTCAGTTAAAGGCGGTATTTGACCCTGCAAACTTTATTCAGTGCGGTCAGGACACGATAAAGGCGTGGGAAATGCTGTCTCCCTACGTGGAATATATGCATATAAAGGACGCTATGGCAGACGGCTCAGTCGTACCTGCGGGAAAGGGCATAGGAAATCTTACTTATCTCCTTTCACAGTACAAGGGCGAGGTGCTCACCTTAGAGCCTCACCTTTCGGTATTTGACGGCTTTGATAAGCTGGAGGCAGATGAAAAGACAAAGATGGGTTATTGCTACCCTTCGTCCCGTGCGGCATTTGACGCCGCAGTAAATGCACTTAAAGAACTTATATAAGGAGAGAAAAGTTATGAATAAGATAAGACTTGGTATCGTAGGACTCGGCAATATGGGTAGCGGACATTTTTACAATGTTTTCGGCGGCAAATGCCCCTCTGTAGAAATCACAGCCGTATGTGACCTTATACCCGAAAAGATGGAAAAGGCTAAGGAACATCCCGAGGTTGCCTGCTTTACAGACTATATAGAAATGCTGGACAGCGGTCTTGTTGAAGCTGTACTTATCGCGGTACCCCACTACGACCATCCCACTATTGCAAAGGAATGCTTCAAGAGAAATATCAACGTACTTACAGAAAAGCCTGCCGGCGTTTATGCAAGACAGGTAAGAGAGATGAACGAGGCAGCTGATAAGGCAGGCGTAAAGTTTGGTATTATGTTCAATCAGCGTACAAATCCTATGTTTGCAAAAGCCCGTGAAATAGTTCAGAGCGGCGAGCTTGGCGAGCTTAAAAGAATGGTATGGATAATCACAAACTGGTACCGTACTCAGGCTTATTACGATTCAGGCAGCTGGAGAGCGACCTGGAATGGCGAGGGCGGCGGTGTATTGCTCAATCAGGCACCTCACAACCTTGACTTATGGCAATGGATATTCGGTATGCCGAAGCGTGTCAGAGCCTTCTGCGAATTCGGAAAATATCACAATATCAAGGTTGAGGACGATGTAACTATTTTTGGCGAATACGAAAACGGTGCAACTGCAACCTTTATCACAACCACAGGCGACGCCTGCGGTACAAACCGCCTTGAAATCACAGGCGATAAGGGTAAGATTGTAGTAGAACACGGCAAGCTCTGCTGGTGGAAGTTAGACGTTCCCGAGCGTGAATTCTGCTTTACATCAAAGGAAGGCTTTTCAACTCCCTCAAACACCTACGAAGAATTTACCGCTCCCGAGCCTGAGGGACATCCTGAGGTACTCGAAGCCTTTGCACAGTCGATTCTTAACGGCACACCTATGATTGCAGACGGCAGAGAAGGTCTTAATTCTCTTTCTATTTCAAATGCGGCTTATCTTTCCACCTGGACAAACGACTGGGCGGAAATCCCCACGGCTGAAGAGCTTTTTGAAAAGCACTTGAACGAGCTTCGTGAGAATGAGAGCTGCTCAAAAAAATAACGACCGCTCACGGCGAGAGCATAGAAAAACTCCGTGAGCGGTGGAGGGTAAGATGGTGATAGAAGCTATACTTATGATGCTGGGTGTAACAACCTGTTACACCATAAGCTCCCTTAGTGATAAATACGCAGTATCAAAAGCAAAATTTTCAGGCAACGAATTCACCTTTCTGATGTGCTCTTCAATGTCGGTATTCCTTGCCCTGACGCTTCCCTTTCAGAAGCTGTATTTCACTTTTACCTGGCAGAGCTTTGTTGCCATACTTCTTATCGCACTATGCAAGCTGTCCGAATTTCAGATGAGCGCACTTGTGCTTAAAGAGCTATCAGCCTTTGAGCTTAAAGCCTGGCTTGGCATAACACTTTTTGTGTCCTATATAACAGACGTTTTTTACGGTGCGGATATGCAGATACTAAAGCTTCTGTGTATAGCCCTGACAGCCACAGGACTGATATTCATTGCAAAATCGGGCAAGGAAAGTAAAACAGACTACAAGAAAATTGCAATTCCTCTTATTATGTATCTTGCGGCAAAGTACGGCTACGGACTTATAATAAAGGCGTTTACACCATATATAGCACCTACAGTTCAGCTTCTGCCTGCCCTTGTGCTTATCGCACTACTGATGCTGATTTTTATAAAGCCGTCAGAAATACTGAAAAAGAACAAGGAGGGTGCATTAAAGGTGGTTCTTGCCCGTATCCCGAACACAATAGGGATGCTGCTTGAAAATGCTGTAATTGCCATCAGTCTTGCAAGCTATTCCTTTATCCAACCGATGATTCTTGTCGTACTGTTCTTTATAGAACTTATCCGTAAAGAGCGCTGTTCAAGGCTCAATCTTATCGGAGGTATCATATGTGTTGTCGGAGTAGTTGCCTTTCAGCTTGTATAATCATCAGGATAATATCAACAAAAATCCCATCGCAAAAATGCAATGGGATTTTGCTGTATAAAGAAAGCTGTTTGCGTTTCAATCCGCTTGTGATATACTTTCTAAAATCGTTTTTACGTCGTCATCTTCAAGTGAGATTTCGTATTCGCCGTTTTTTATAAGAATCATAGCATAAAAGATCACACCGTTACACGTTGATGTCAGCATCGCATAGGGATAGCCAAGACTTGTGCAGGTATATCCTTCCCATAAATGTTCGCCCAGTCTGATTGGTTCGATATCCTCTACGTTATCATAAATGTCTTTTATTGATACAAAAATATCCTCTTTATCATAAAAGCATATTGTAATTCCTGCCCTTGAAAAGATATCAAATTCCGTTTCAGCCTCTTTAAAAATATGCAGCTTCTTTTCACTTACGTTGCATTCTGAGTCTATACCGTAAAAAAGCTTCCAGCCCTGCGGCACAAGTACGCGAAGAATACCATTGTCGAATAAGTTCTCGTTCATATCTGCCTCCGATGAATTCAGTTCTGATTTATATTATAAATAATCTCTTGATTTTTGCACCACCCGAAGCAGATGAAACGGGTAGTTTATAAAGAAGTTTTTTACGGATAGACAATCGGTACGGACAGAAATTTATTCCGAGCGGTTTTACAGGGAATACAGAGCGCAGCCTCCACCTAAAATTTTGATATTCATAGTATTACCTCCGTTTTATATCAGTATTGATTGAATTAAATTGAAAAAATAGCTCGTAATAATTATTCCTATAACGCAAATTGTTGTGAAAATACCGAGTAGTTTCGGTTTTACAGCCTTTCTCAGCATAATCAGCGACGGCAGTGAAAGCGTAGTTACTCCCATCATAAACGAAAGAACAACACCGAGTAACGCTCCCTTTGAAAGCAGGGCTTCTGCAATTGGAATTACACTGAAAATATCAGCATACATAGGCGCACCTGCTATTGCCGCAACAATTACACCAAACGGATTGTTGTCACCAAGCACATTTATAATTAAATCAGCAGGTATCCAGTTGTGGATTACTGCACCGATTCCAACCCCGATCAGAACATATACAACGACACTTTTTGCTGTACCGAAAGCTCCTTCAAATGCATATCTGATACGATCTTTAAAACGCAGCTTCTCCTGTGGGAGATCAAGCTGTTTTTCACCATAGATATACTCCTCTACCTGATTTTCAAGATGCAGTTTTTCAATCAAAGTGCCGCCTGTAACTGCAATAACAAGTCCCAGCAGTACATATACAACTGCAACCTTCCAGCCGAAAATACTCATCAGTAGTATAAGAGAGCCAAGGTCAACCATAGGCGAGGAAATTAAGAATGAAAATGTTACACCAAGCGGTAGTCCTGCTCTTGTAAACCCGATAAAAAGCGGTATTGACGAACAGGAACAGAACGGCGTTACAGTTCCAAGCAGGGCGGCAATAATATTTGCACCGATGCCGTGAAATCTGCCAAGAATTTTCTTTGTCCGTTCGGGCGGAAAGTAACTCTGAATATACGAGATAATGAAAACAAGAATGACAAGCAGCACCATAATTTTAATTACATCATAAATGAAAAACTGTACACTTCCTCCTGTTTTTCCGTTTGTGTCCAGCCCGAAAAAGTTAAGCAAATTTCCAATCAATCGGTTCAGCCACGCCATTCCGAGAATTTCGCTTTGAAAAAAATCCCATATTGTTTTCAGTGTTTCCATATGGTTTGCTCCTTTCTTAAACAAATATATTTAAACATAGAAATGTATCTATGTTTAGTGCCTTTAAAAAGCCGTGCACTCACACGGCTTGATTTTATTTGTACTCAGCTAAAATACTTTCAAGCACTTCAACCGCACTTTTTATCATTTCGGGACATACTGTTCTGAACAGATTCTTCTCCTTGATATAAGCAGAATCCTCAGACTTTGTAAGGTCGTATCCCAGAAGGTCACGGCATACTATTGAGCCGTTAAGTTCCTTGAAACGCTTTGTATATTCAACTGCAATTGCGTATGCACGGGATTTCTGTTCATTATTTTCGGATTCAAAGTGACCGTATTTAAGTCCCAGAACCATTAACGCTCCCGATACCGCACCACACATCTCCCCATTTCTTGCACCGCCGCCGAACTGTGTTCCCAGCATTAACGCAAGCTTTTCGTCAAGTCCTAAATCGGGTGCGAATGCGGTAAGTACTGCCTGTGAACAGTTGAAGTTATTTGCGAATAATTCTAATGCTTTTTCTGCTTTTGTCATGATATTAAACCTCACCTTTCAGATAATCAAGATATTCCTGTGCTTTTTTTAAGCCTTCTTCGGAAATGGAATAGTACATCCATTTTCCTTCCTTTCGCCCGTTTACAATTCCGCTGTCAAGCAGAGTTTTCATGTGGTGGGAAAGGGTAGGCTGTGTGATGTTGAGCGCCTCTAAAAGCCTGCAGGCACATTTTTCGCCGTCTTTAAGAATCTGTAAAATTATGATTCGGCTTTCGTCGCAGAATGCCTTGAAGATAACGGCTGTCTTTTTAGGATTGAGTTCCATCTGCTCACCTCACATTGATGTTTTTCTATATTATACACCACATATAGAGATTTGTCAATATGTTTTTGAGATTTTTTCTGTAAATAACCGCACTCAGTGATATGAATGCGGTTATCGGTATTACTAAAGTGTTTTTTAATTTGCACCAGGAATAACAATCGGAAAAATATCGCCCGACCGTCATTTCCGACTTCTGCTCAGTCAAGAATTCTTCCGTCTGTAGAAATTGTTACAATTCTCCACGGAATAAATTTTCCGCTTTCTTGTAAAGCACGCTTTACAGCATTTTCAATACCGCCGCAGCAAGGCACTTCCATTCTTGCGACAGTTACACTTTTAATGTTATTATTCGCAATGATCTGCGTAAGCTTTTCAGCATAATCCCCTTCGTCAAGCTTCGGGCATCCGATAAGGGTAATGCGATTGTGGATAAATTTGTTGTGGAAATTTCCGTATGCAAAGGCTGTACAATCTGCCGCAACAAGAAGATTAGCATTATCAAAATAAGGCGCATTTACAGGTACCAGCTTAATCTGTACAGGCCACTGCAAAAGCTGACTTGAAACAGGTGCGGAAACGGAAACCGCTTCACGTTTTATAGCCTTTGACTGCGTTCCGGGACATCCGCAGGGAAGTGCGCCGCTCGATTTTGCCTGCTTTGCCGCAAGAACAGCCGCCTCGTTGTAGGCAGGGGCTTCACGCTCCTCAAAAGTGATAGCGTTTGTGGGACACGCTGGCAGACAATCGCCCAGACCGTCGCAGTAATCCTCACGGATAAGTCTTGCCTTTCCGTCAACCATTTCGATTGCACCCTCGTGGCAGGCCTTTGCACAAAGACCACAGCCATTGCATTTTTCTTCATCAATTCTTATAATTTTTCTTATCATAGTTGTTCCTCCACTTCTATTTTAAATACATTTATCACATCACAATCAGGACAGCAGAAGCGTATATCTCCGTTTTTTGATTTAGGCGGTGTTCCGCCGTAACGAAGAATATCTATATACGGAAAGGCAACGTGCATTGCCATAGGACAGAGCTTTCCTCGTTCACTGTAATAATCAAAGGCGTCACCTACTTTATGCCCTCTGTGACATTCACATTCACCTTTCTTTTCAACAAGCGCTATTTTGATTTTAGGTTTCATCTCGCACCTCCTTGACTTTCTGTTGATATTATACTATAATATTTGTAACAAATCGGTTGTATTTACAACAGAAAGAGGATTTTATGAAGGAATTTATCCCAATATTAAAAAGAACCCAGCTCTTTTCGGGAGTAGGCGAGGAAGAAATAGGAGCAATGCTTAATTGCTTACAAGCAAAGCTCTGTATTTATATAAAAGGAGAGTATGTTCTCCGACAAGGCGAACATCTCGATAAAATTCTGGTGCTTGTGGGTGGAAAGCTTCACATTCAGCGTGACGATTACTGGGGAAACCGCAGCATCATAAATATGATAAGTGTCGGTGAAATGTTCGGTGAAGCGTATGTTGCTCCCGAAAGCGGAACACTTATGAACGACGTACTTGCAGTGGAGGACAGTGCAGTTATTTTCTTCGATGTAAAGCGTATAATCACCGTTTGTTCAGCGGCTTGCAGATTTCATTCGATTGTTGTGCAGAATCTGTTTTTTGCCATTTCCGAAAAGAATCGAAAACTTGTGCAAAAGCTGACCTTTATGAGCAAGCGTACTACAAGGGAAAAGCTGATTGCATATCTTTCCGAAGAAGCAAAGCGGCATAACAGCAACGAGTTCTGTATCCCCTTCAATCGTCAACAGCTTGCAGATTTTCTTTCCGTGGACAGAAGCGCAATGTCAAATGAACTTTGTAAAATGCGTGATGAGGGACTCATTTGTTTTGAGAAAAACAGGTTTGGGCTGTTATAAAATGACGAAATCAAGTATCATCAATTATTAGGTAACAAAATATTGCTATCACCAGGGAACTTTTCGGCTTTTTTGCAGTCTAATATTAAGAAGGGAAAATTATGTACTGATGATACGATTCTGAAATGTCCGTAACGGATATCCTGAAAGGTTATTGAATTTTATAAAACGATATGAAAAAATAACAGGTATAAAGAAAAAGAATTCGCTAAGGTGGATAAAACAATGAAACTTCATTCCAAAGCTATATTATACATAGCTGTTTTGTCGGTTGCGGCATCACATACCTTGTGTGCCTGCAATGCTTCTTATAACGATGCTTCTTTGACTGATATCAGCAGTCAGATAAGCAGTTCGGAGCAGGTTTCGGAAAGCCTGGAAAGTGACAGCTCTCAATCTGAAGCTGAAAGCAAAATTGAAACCGGTAGAACCCAAAACAACAATAAAGACGATAAAAAAACAGATTATATTATTGAAAACACAGAACTACATAAAATACTTGCTGTGCGTGAAGATACGCTGATTGCAGAAGGCTTCGCATCCGTTTTCTTTTACAACAAAGAAAACGGAGAGCTTTTAAACGAAATACCCAAAAAGGGCGGAGACAGCTATTCCGTATATGAAAACGGATTTGCGATTTATGAAATTGCAGATAAAAAAATAAAGCTGTATGATTATAGTGGAAATAAGATAAACGAAATCTCTCCCCCGGTCTATGACAGCGGTGCATATCGTATTTCTGACTGCGGAACAAAAATTGCATATTCATATATTGACGCAGAAAGCGGGATGTGCTATCTGTACACAGATGATGCTTCGGGAAATGATAAAAAGCTTATTTGTAGTGTTAAAAACAGCGATATTCCCTTGACTTTGCAGTGTATCACAAGAATAGAAAGCTATGACGGCGAAAACATTGTAGCT
Organism: Ruminiclostridium sp.; assembly: GCA_017942025.1. Classification (GTDB taxonomy): domain Bacteria; phylum Bacillota; class Clostridia; order Oscillospirales; family Ruminococcaceae; genus Ruminiclostridium_E. Next base: position 20,751 of record JAGAVH010000037.1, read on the forward strand.
CTTGGTCAGGTACTTTATGAAACGGAACCCGAAAGAATATACAGAGGTTGTGTGGTTAGTATTGATTCGGGTGGTAAAACAGAAATAATAAAGATTTTTGACAAATATGAAATTTTATCTACGAATTATACCTTGCAGGATACCTTCTTTGTGATTACCGAAGGGTATAAGCCCGATGCGTCCGGTGACACAAGCGGAATAATCAGTTACTGTAGCTACAACAATAAAAAGATGACAGTTTTCAGGTGCGAGGAACAGCACGATAATCACTTCGCCTATATAAGCTCTGACGGCAGGATTGTTGCAACTGCAAATCCCCGATATGACGATAGAAAGGTTATTGTGAAGTTTTTTGATATCGCAACACAGAAAAAGCTTTTAGAAAAGGAACTTGATACAGATGTTTTTGATATAAAGCTGAACAGCTCAGACGAATCTGCTTATGTATTAGTGGATGGCGGGATAGTCGTATTTCCTCTGTTTTAAACAAAATTCTCTGATGACATATATAACGCCGCTTTGAAGCCTCGATTTGTGTTTCATATAAGGAGCCTGTAATAAAATGCAGGAGGATGCTTTTTCAGAAATAAAGAAATAAAAAAGATGTTGTGGAAAATAGCGCTGAAGAGCATTCGTGCTGATGGATTTCAATATACATATATCGCATAACTTTAAAAGTAAACAGATGAAAAACGCACGTCAGCCATTGATTTTGACCTGTTCGGTCAAAATCGTCATCCGCCCCGACAGGCGAACAAACGGCAAGGATGCCGTAAAGCGAACACACAAGGTGCGTCAGGACGACGCACGACAAGGTGTTCGCGTAAGGTACAGTTGAGGGGAGGGTGACGAAGTAAGCAAAAATGCTTTAGGGAAGCCATTTCCGGCTTCCCTAAACTTTTGTATCAACATTTTTATTTGTTTGTATGGTAAGTATAAAACTTTACGCATTTTTGCGGTGCGTGAGTTTGTCTTCAGTCTGAGCCGCCTGTAGAGATGCAGGCGGTTGGTTTTATCCGAAAAAACCTTGCAATGAAAATACACATAAAAATAAAAATATATCAACGTTTTATCCCTCTCATTTGTATTATAAGTAAGAACGGCAGGCACTGTTTATCGTATCAGACATTGTTTTAGTGCAGAAAGGAAGAGGCTTATGAAAAACACTTTTAAAAAATTACCGGCAAGTATATTATCTGTAATAACCGTATTGTCCCTTTGTAGCTGCTCTATAACTGAGGGCGGTACATCTGTGCCTGAGCTTACAAGTGAGCAGATATCATCAAGTGAACAGGTGTCATCGGATGATATTTCTGTG
>JAGAVH010000038.1 GCA_017942025.1 Ruminiclostridium sp.
TGAAATAGCTGACGCTATGAAATACGCTGCGGCGTATGAGGGATTTATTTTATTTCACATTTTGCCGCTAAGGCAAAATATTTCATAATCCGAAGGATTATTTCATATTGCGTAGCAATATTTCATTAAATATGCTATAATATTTGTAGAAGTGAGGATAATGAAAGAAAATAAGCTCGTTGAATTATCTATGGATTTCGCTATTAAGATAATTAAACTCTGTGAAACGATCAAATGCCATTATTCTCTTGTCAATCAATTGGAGCGTTCTGCCACCTCAATTGGTGCAAATATCCATGAGGCAAATTATGCACACGGAAAGCCTGACTTTATTGCCAAATTGCAAATTGCCTTAAAAGAGTGTTACGAGACTGAATACTGGTTGGAACTGTTTGTGAAATCCGACATTCTGAACAGAGAAACAACTGTTGATCTCTATAATCAATGCGGAACAATCCGCCGCATCTTGATTGCATCCATCAATACCGCAAAGGAGAACACGAAATGAAAAAAGCAAAGTTTTCAATGACAAAACAAAAATTCATCAATCTGTGGTTGAAGCACTTTGCGAATGAAGTAACAAAAGAACAGCTGGAAAAATATGTTGAGAATCAGTACATCTGGCACGTTTTCTCCTGGAAATTGTTTAAAGCCAGCAATCTACTGATTGGAGATGAAGCAAGACAAGCGTTCAATAAAATCTCAAAAGATGATTGTATTTGTTGTGATATGTTTAACGGAAACGGTGTAACTGATAAGCTTTCTCCTCGATTTGATACCGCAGAGAAGATTGATGCAGAATTAGAAGAATTTTATGTCGTTGACAAGGATTATTCCTGGACATATATTAAAACTCACGAATGTGATCTTTGCGGGCCGTATTTTTTTAAAAAAGCACTTTGAGTTTCACCATTTCCTTCTTACATCGCTTTCAAACGCTATTTTACAATATCAAAAGCAGTATCGATATGATACTGCTTTTTCTTTATAATCAGATGTGGCGGAATTGATATACAGACTGCGTGAAATCTTACGATTTCACGAAAATGAAAAACTACATAGCAGTTTTTCATATACGCCAGCTTCAGAGAAAACCTAGTGGATTTTTTACGCAATCCTTTTTATATGTACTGTTTATGGTACATTCTCCCGTGTATAATGATATTATATATAATAAAGGAGTAAATCTTATGAACACACAAAAGAAAAATCTGACTACCGGCTTTGTCGACATCGATAAGCTGACAACCGGATTACCCGGAGGAAATCTGATACTTATCGGAGGAAGGCCCGGAATGGGAAAAACCTGCTTTGCCCTTGATATAGCAAAGCATCTTGTTAATACCAGCGACAAAACCACTATCTATTTTTCCATGGAGAATAGCACACAGGAGCTTAAAAAAATGCTTCAAAAAAAGAGCGGAATTCTACTTGATTGCAGTTCCGGACTGATTATACACGACTGTCCGGCTATATCAGCAAAGGAAATTGCAGAAATCTGCAGACAAACAGAAAACCTCGGTGCAATCATTATCGATTATATCCAACTGGTAAAGCAAGCATCAGAGGAAAATCCTCTTTCCGTCACGTTAAAGAATATCGCAGTAGAATCTGACGTACCCGTAATCTGCCTGGTTCAGCTCTCAAGACAATGTGAAGCCCGTCCTGACAAACGCCCTGACCTGCAGGATATTCCGCAAAACAACGATTTCCTCTGTAATATGACAGAATACGCCGACCAGATATTATTTCTATATCGTGACGGTTACTACAATCAGGATTCGCCCATTGAAAATACCGCAGAATGTATCATAAGAAAAAACCGTCACGGTGATACGTGCACGGTAGGTATGACCTGGAATAAGGAGCGGTTAACCTTCTCCTTATGAGATTGCATAACTATAAAGTAAGGCTGCGGTTTTAGCAGTAACAGTAAAAGCAGCATCATAAGATGCTGCTTTTTGTTATATTTCTTTTACTCCGTTTTGTGAAATCTGTGTATTGAGTTCTTCTGCTGAAATAGTTTTTTCTACAGTTTTACTTTCTTCGTCGTCTATGAATGCGTAGCCGGATATGTAAAGTATGTCATCCCTGACTTCAATTTTTTCTAGTGAGTCTATACCAAAAGTTGTGCTGATATTTGCAAAGAGCTTTTTCTCATAATCATATACGTAACATTCGTAAGGTGCCGCCCAGTAACAACCATCAAATATCAATAGCTTTCCAAGCTGATTCACTCCTGTTATAATAAAGGATTCTTCTCCCTTTTTTACGTTTTCGGGTATATAATTATATGCTTCAGTAAGCGTATCAGCGTCTAAAAGCGTAAAGCCGTATAAAGTCTTACGAAAAAGCAGGTAGTTTTTTTCATTTATAGTTACAGGGAAAAATGAACATCCGTAACTATGCTCATCGTAAAAATTACATTCATACGTTTTGTCGCCCTTTGCGAGAGTCACAAAGGCTTTTTCCCGATAGTGTTTTAAGCCGTCTATCTCTTTCCACGCTTCAAATATATCAATCTTAATATCAATTCCCGAAATAGTCTGCGAAAACTGTTCTATTTGTGAGAATTCAAAGCCCTCACAATACTCCTTTATATATTTCTCCATTATTGCTTTCTCCTTTATGCTACCATAAACTCATTATATCACAGCAAAAAATCAAAAGTCAACAAACTACTGGAAATCTTCTTTAAAATATGCTACAATAACATTAACAACCATAAAAAGGAGAACAGCTATGAAACCTGAAGAGCTTATAAAAATCGCTATAGAATCCATGTCCCGTGCTTATGCGCCCTATTCGGGATACAAAGTAGGAGCGGCGCTTTTATGCGCTGACGGAACAGTATTCACAGGCTGTAACATCGAAAATGGCGCTTTCAGTCCGAGTATATGTGCGGAGCGTACAGCCTTTGCAAAGGCGGTATCCGAGGGATACCGTGACTTTACCGCTATTGCCGTGTGCGGCGGCAAGGACGGGGTTATTTCAGGGATATTCCCACCCTGCGGTGTTTGTCGTCAGGTGATGAGGGAATTCTGCAAGGATGATTTTCTGATCTATATGATAGATAAAGAGGGCCATTATGAAACCCGTACTCTTGCACAGCTCCTGCCTGATAGCTTCAGCCTTTGAATATGATATGATAAAAAAATGGTATGTAAATGAAGCTTTACATACCATTTATTTTTTATTTTAAAAGAATATCAGTTACAAGCTGTGCATACTGAGTGCCGAGCGGCAGTTCAAAATCAACCTTCAGTTCTCTGCGCGCGGCGGTTTCTTCCGCCTTTGTCATAGGATTATAGCCTGCTTTTTCTACATCCATCCAATATATGCCGAAACCTCTTTTCTGCCACGATGGGAGCTTGTCGAAGTTTATACCACGGGAGAACAGAAGCTCGTTCTTAAAAGCAATGCTTTTTCCGTTAAGCATATCCGTTGCCGCATTCGCATCCATACCCTCTTTTCTGAGCAACCAATAGCAATGCGAATTAAGAGCGTTACGGTGTGCATCCTCCTGACGCCACAGAAAATAATCCTGCACTCTTTCTATATTCGGAAGCGGTATCATACGGCAATCAAAGGCTGTTACCATACCAAGCTGAAGAGAAAAAGCCGAGCTTGCAACACCTGCAAGGATAGAATTGTACTTTCTCACCTTTCTTGAAAAGGTGTCCTCATCTCTGTGAAAAAGCAAGGATATCTCGTCGCTTTCGCTGAAGCCATACACTATACGGAATCCGCAGTCCATAAGCTGTTTTACAGTATTCACCATCATATCTCTGAAGCGCTGGTCAAAGGGAGCTTCAAAGTCGCATATTTCCTTTGTAAGCCTTGAAAAGCTTCTTCCGTCAATTCTTGCTACCATGTACATATCTGATAATATCGACTGATCTATCGACTCTTCATAGACACGCATCGTTTTATCCAGCTCATCAAAATTCATTTTTCTTCCCTCCACTCCGATATGGTCATTGTCTCACCGTCGTTTGATACGAAATAAAGCTCGTCAAAGCCCTCCTCATAAGACGGCATTTCAAGCTTGTTTGAGGTGCAGACTATAGCACCCTCGGGAATCCTTTCCTTCCCCTGCCTTTTGTTGTTACGCTCTATACATTCTCTGATTTTTGACTGCATAAAATATCCCACAATTCTGTAGCCTGCCGCTTTTGCAAGAGGAATATACCGTTCTCTGTCAAGTCTTGTGGGATTCGTGTTATCAACTGCAAAGCTTTTTTTATTTTCTATGCATTCTTCTATAAGGAGCTTTTCACGGTGTCGGGTTTTTAATGTATCAAGATTCACTCTCACAAATTCATCCCTCAGGAATTTATTATAAAAGGTGCTTTTGCCGCTTCCCTGAATTCCGATTATTATTACAAGAGTTTTCTCCATATGAAACGCTCCTTTCTTTATTTACTGTATCTGCACTATTATTCCGTTCTCGTAAAGCTCGGCGTCAAGGCATATTGCTATAGTTTTTCCGGTGGTGGTTTCCAGATAAATTTCGTTATATCTGCCCTCCTTCAGCGATAAATCCTTGCTTATCACAAGGTTTACCGACACATCTTCCGCTGTGCCAAGGCTCTCGTCAGCTTTGCCTTTGATTTCAGCCTGAAGCAGCTCGCTAAGTCCATCGTCAATTTTCTCTGCCGATGTTATCTCTCCCGATAATTCTCCCGGAAACAGGCATTTAAGCGCCATACAGTTATTGTTTTCAAGAAGGATAAAAATGCGGTCAAAGGTGATAAGATTCTTATCCTCGCAAAGCTTTTCCCTGACCGAAAAAACCGATTTCAATGCCACACCCTTATTGCTTTCCATAAATTCTCTGAAAAATCCGAGAACATCATCTGCTGTTTTTAAAGTCTTCATTTTCTCACCTCGGGTATATGATACCACAGACGAAGTACAAAAATAAGGACTGTATTATTTTGATTGTTTGAGGATTTCGTACAGAAGATACACAGGCGATAATAAAATAAGAATAAACGTGAAGAATTTCATAGCTTCCACCTCCTTTGTAATCATAATATCACAATGGAGGTACGATAGAACGGACTGCCTTTATATCTTATCTTCCTTGTAAAAGCTGTTCACAAGGCTTTTATATCCGAGCCTTTTCATATCCTCGTATCTGAAATTATAGCGGGATTTTGAATAATCGCCCTTTGCTATATAGCGGATACAGTCCTGCATATAATTGTCAAGCGCTTTAAGACTCTTATCGGTATTGATTACGGGAAAATACCATCTCGACCAGGTTATGCCGTTATCATCGGCGTTGCTGTACAGCTTCATATTGAATTTCTTTATAAACGCCTTTACCGCTTTATATGGCTCTAAATTCTTCTTTTCACGCCAGCGGACAAGTGCTCTTGCCTTGCGCTTCATCTTGCTTTTAAGCTTGGACAGAGCAACGTCTGATATATCAACAACGCCCCTATGATAGGAGAAGCCTAAAAACTCCCATCTGTCCCCTGCCTTTACGTAGATTTCCTTTGAGGGATTGACCGTCAGCTTATATTCCGACAATAGTTGCTTTATCGTTTCAGAGTGAGCTTTGACAGCTTCTTCACTTTCTCCGAAGATGATTATATCATCCGAATATCTTATATAGGTGATTTTTTTATCATAAAACCACTTGTCAAGCTCGCACAGATAAAGATTTGCAAGAAAGGAGGAAACGGGTACACCTGCCATTATTCCCTTTTTCATAGCTACCTTTTCCTCTCCCTTCATCGCATAGGGGTTGCAAAGAAGCTTTTTCAGAAACTCAAAAAGAATTCTGTCGTCCGATAAGGTCTTTTCTAAAATCGGCAGAAGAATATCAATGTCCACCGAATTGAAATAATCGCTTATATCCACCTTATAGGAATACATATCCCCTATTCCCCTTGTTCTCGTAAGAGAGCGGATTGCCGTCTTTACAGTAATCCCCCTTCTGAAGGAGCAAAGATTACTACAGAAGATACCATCATATCTGCCTAAAGCATAGGCTATAAATTTAAGAAAATAGTTTTCCTCTCTGGGATAAATGAATACAGTTCGCTTCTTATTTGAATACTGCTTATTAAGAACAACCGCACGGGGCACAGAAAACTCTCCGCCATCAAGATAAAGCTTTAAAAGAGGCAGATATTCTTTGTTTTCCACGTATGCGGTAATATCTTCCGCCTCGTTTTTTCTTAAATGACCACCCTCCAGCTTATAGCTTAAAAAACTCAGCCACTGAGCATGATCTGTAATGATTTCAGATATTATCTTCATCTGTGTTATCCTTCTCAAAACGTTATATCACTTGTTTTCATCCAGTGCCGCAAGGTCCGACCTTTCATATCGGTTATGCCCTTTGAGGCTCTTTTTATATTTCCAGCAGATGATAGCCTCTTCAAGAGTTCTTCCCTTATTGTCGCTGAAAAAATCACGGATGTAGGTATTATATTCAAACTGCTTATCTATTGTGGTTTTACTCTTTTTCTTCTCTTCGAGAATTACGTAATAGGCGTTTACAGCGTCACCATAGGTTTTGCCTGCATTTGCTTTCAGCCATTTCTGAAAGGCAACGTTAAAGGAAAAGCTCTTTCCTATCCTTTCTTTAAAGAAGGCTCTGTGTTTTTCGGAACAGACTATATTTTCTTCTATTACCACTGCTTCTGTGATAGCACCGATATCAGATTTTACTCTTTTACTTTGAACTGAAGCAGATATTGTACCCGTATCAAGAAAGAGGGCTATTCTTTCGGTAAGCTCTGCCTTACCGCCCGAAGTCGGAAGGCTATTTTCCCTGCAAAAGCTAAGAAGCTCTTCTTTAAGATAATAGTAGCTTTTAAAGGTTTTTGAATCAAGCTCCTTATTAAGCGTCGGTCTTTCACTCATTATATTCACCCCGAAGTCAAAAAAATAAAGCAAGGGAAAAGGATTTAAATTATCCCTTGGGATAATGTACATGACTCTACACGGTCCGGCTGTCTGCAAAGCCTTATTACAGTCCGTGCTTCGCCCCTGACAGACGCAAAGCGTTTCCCTTGCTTGTATTCCAATTTTATCACATTATACATTTAATGTCAATGAAAAATATATGGATGTAAAAACAAAGTTTTTTACATCCATCTTATCAGAATTTCATCTTATCACGGAAATTCTTCGCATAGCTTCTTGTAACCTTTATTTCCTCATTGTTTGACAACCTGACTATTATAGTTCTGTCGTCACCGGGGCGGAAATTCACAACCTTATTCATATTGATAATAACGGATTTAGATATACGCAAAAATCCCCTTGCGCTGAGCTGTTCTTCAATCTCAAACAGCTTCTGCTTCGTTTCGTATTTGCCGCTTTTAAGAGCTACGTATATCTTACCGCCGTTAGCTTCAAAGTAAAGAATATTTTCCACTACCACCTTACACATAACGCCGTTTTTATTTGCAAAGATGCTTATATCATCCTCGGAGGCCATCTGGTAATGCACCTCTATATCAGGTGTCGTCTGCTGAACTGCGGAAGTCGTTTCTGTCACAAGCTGATCTCTCACCTGCTTCTTTGCTTCTTCAAGCTGCTTTAAGCGTTCGAGAGCAATTGACATCACCTTGGCAAACTGCAGGGTGAGCTTGTCGTATACAATAGGTGTATCATAAACAATTGCCATAAAGCCATGCATCCTCTTATTGAAGATAAGCGGCAGAACGTAAGTAAAGGTACTATCCCCTTTTTCATCTTCAAGGAAGCCGTCATCACTAAAGAGCTTTGACGCCTTAAAGGGCTTGCTTGGGAGCTTTTCTGTATTCTGATCGCTGACATATATATTTATAGCCATATTCGGATCGTCTGTCAGAGTAGAAATATTGACATATTTCGCATTTGCAACAAGATACTCAAGATTTTTTATCTCATATATAAATTGAGGCATACTTTCCGTGGTCAGAAGTCTTTCCTCTATAAAGCTGTTTCTGAAAAGCATTTCATTGTGATTGTTGGTTTCGATCTTTTCAAATTTGAAACGAAGATTTTTATCCAGCTCCACATTGCATCCGCAGCTTGCACCCATTGTTATTGTAGGCGGTGGGAGTTTTTTTCGTGGTGCATTTTCTCCCGTTATCATATTATACAATGTAGCAACTGCATTATATCCTCTTAAATCACCGTGGTAGGATGCTTTGGTAATCGGAAGGAGATCCTGCTGTGCATCGGATTTACGGCTGATGCTCACCACCCTTGTATCACGGGGTACGCAATAACCATAGCTGTATAGCTGATATATAAGCGCATTTGCAATAACCTCATAAATACAGAATATTGCGTCGGGCATAGGCATTGCTCCGCTTGCTATATCCTTTACAAGTCTTTCTGCACAATCTGTCCAGTAGCCGCCGCAAATATAGCTTACATTATCATGGTCTTTTCCGTGCTTCTCATAGGATGCGCCTATACCCTCTGCCATTGACTTTATACTGTTTTTGGTGCCGCCAAGAACATAGAGAGTTTCGCAATTATGCTCCTCTATAAGATGGTCGGTGAGCTTTTCGCATATAGATGAATGTGCATCAGAAAACTTGGTATTGTGTACACCCTCCATCTCGCCAATAGAAACTACAGGAATATTGCATTCTGACTTGATTCTGTCCAGAAATTTATCAAGCAGCTCCGGATGTGCACCAAAGCTAGACGCTATCACTATCACACCGTCATAATCGTCAAAATTTATAAGATTGTATACCTGCTCTTCGTTATTTGAAAAAAGCTCGCTTAACTGCAACATAGAATACGTAACAGTTGAAAAACCGAGCGAATCGGCTCCTTTTTCTATACCGACAAGATAGGATTCGTTAGCATGTGTTCTTATATCCGATACAAGCACACAGATTTTGTATTTAAGCATTATCATCCCTCCGCTATCAGTAATAACTTTATCAGCTAAAATTATCTTATTAATTATAGTATATCTTTTTAATGGGAAGTTGTCAAGAATTTACCATAAGTTTTTACGGCAAAATTTCAAGATGGCACAAATGTGATGAAAACAAGCTATCGCAAAAAAACTGCATAATATAGCCTTTTTTCAAGCGTCAGTCTGTAAATAAGTAACGGCTGAAATGCCATCCCGGATTACAGGTGGCAACTTGGCATTTTAAGTTGCCAAAAAAAATATTGGTGGCAACTTATCCGTTTATTTGCCAAAAATCAGTTTTAACAAGCCGACTTATTTTAAATTTCGGGATAATAAATCAAAATTATTGCCACGTTGCCAATAAAATTATATAATAATGACAGATGAGGAAACTAAGGTGCACATCGGGAGTACTCAAATGACGGAAAGAGAATAGAAAATACAGATCCGAAAATAATTTTCATTCTCAAAATAAATACAAATAAATTTTTAAAGGAGTTTTTATCATGAACAAAGTGTTCAAAAAAGTGGTTGCTTTAGGACTTGCGGCTACAACGATTTTAAGTATGACGTTTACAGCGTCAGCGATTACCGTTACAGATAAGAACGATGACGGTAATTTTGCCTATTCATCACAGTTTAATGACTGCAGAACAGGCGCCGCAGGCGGTTACGTATGGGACACGGCAGCTAAGCAGGCACTTTATCCTGAGTTTACAAAGAGCTATCTGAGTACAAAGCGAACCTTCGTTTCATCCAAAACATATAGCGACGGACAAATGATCGGTATGCTCGATAAGTCCATTTCTTCAGTTGCTTACGGAGAACAGTTTGCTAGAAATCTTACCATTAAGGATAAAAAAGGAAGAAACGTTTGCTTCAGAGTTGAGGAAGAACCCAAAACAGGAAGAATTGGACTCAGAGCTATGAGCTTATCTGCTATGCGCAGTGATACTCATATAGTAGTTTCCGCAGTTACCAACAGAGGAAATAACGTTTATCATACAGTCGGAATATATATCGAAGGTATGTATCCCAATGTGAATATTTCAATTCCCGGCTATTCTTTCGTTGGTCGTCATTTGGGTGACATCGGTGGTGCTGGTCCGAATGAAAACGGTTGGCAACCAGGACCAGAGGATTTTTACGTTACAGACTTCCGTAATAACACTAAGATCTATTTTGGTGACCTCGAAGAGATAAGCGATAATTTATATCTCACCGGAGGTGCATTGATTGTTCTTGAGAAGAATCTCGGCACACTTTCCAGTTACAACGGAAAGAACATTTCCGGAAACTCAGGTCCTATTACTATTCATGCAAACGGCGAACAAAAACCTTTTTCTAATTTAGTTGCGTATTATTCAACCGGTTCACGCGGTGTGGAATATGTAAAAGGAAATACAAAATTTAATTGTTTTGATTTTGCTTTTGGGTTTAGAGATACAGATCAGAGTGCGTTGTACAATGCGGGTTGCGATGTTATATGCGATTATTATGCATTCTATCAAGGATATAGAAAGACAAAATATACTGACGAAAAAGTATTAGACATGCTTACAGAAGCGACTATCAAGGATTTCAAGGCCGCATGTCCTACAGGTAGCATCAGAGTCGTATCAGGACACGACGCTGTTTTAAAAGATGGTGAATGGCTTGTGGCAATGAGATTCGGTCGTGCTATAAAGAAATATACACATGTAGATAGTGGCAGTAGCGATTACCAGCCTTGGTTTGATTATCACTATATGTACAGAGCAAGCAATGGTAAGTGGTATACCAAGCACGGTTATGTTGAAGCTTCAGAAGAATGTAGTGGAAATATAATTAACCCATCAACAGATCCTACCGATGGTTGGGCGAGTGAAGACGTAATAGAGCCTGAAATATCTGCCGAAACATCTTATTATGATAGCGAAACAGTATATTTTGCAGTAAAAAAGTAAGTTGACCTCTTAAAAATAAAAGAAACACATTACGCTGTAAAAAATAGAAGAAACATCCTCCTATGGTAAAACGAAAGCAAATACCGTAGGAGGATTTTTTCGGAAGAATAGCGCACGGATTTTCCGAAGGAGCAGGAAGCACCTGCTTTATAAGGCAAAGGATATACCTGGAAAGGTCTTAAATGGATTACAGAAGGCTATGACGACAAACAGATACTGTAATCCCGTTTTACAGCAACTTATATTCCCAATGGCAACTTAACCGCAAAATCAGGCAGAATAAACCGCCTATAAGCCCTCTTACCCTGATTTTCGGGATAATACTAAAAAATCATTGTAAAAATAACCTTCAAATGGTATAATCTATTCAGATAATATGAAAAAATTTTTTAAGAGAGTTCCAACACCCCCATATATGAAAATGAAACCCCGCAGAATTATCTGCGGGGCTTCATTTATATCAGATAATCTCAATCTTACCTATGATATGGCTATTAAATTCTGCTAAAGCCTCGGCGGGAATCCAGAACTCCTGATGATAGCCTGCTCCTACTGTCTGAATATCAAACTGAGAAATATACGCATCGTCAATTTCAAAGGTTGTGACATATCCCGTATAGCCTGATTCGGCGGATTTTTTGTTCCAGTTTTCCGTGATTTCACGGGCGTATTTTTCATTAAGAACGGGATAGAAAATGGGCTGTTCGGGAAGCCTTGGAGGAAATTCCCTGTAATCAGTCCTTGCAATCAAATCCAGTTCTGCCTGTCCGACAGGTCTGTATAATCTCATAGCAATCACCTCTGTAAGTATTATAGCATAGTCAATGAAATATTGCTACGCAATATGAAATAATCCTTCGGATTATGAAATATTTTGCCTTGACGGCAAAATGTGAAATAAAATTTGCCCATATTCGCTTTAGCGAATATTTCTCATTTGCGAAGCAAATATTTCATAGCGAAGCTATTTCACTTGCCCGCAAGGGCAAATTTCATTGAAAAAAGCCTTTTGAAATTATAAACATATCTTATAATAATTAATGAAATATTTTGCCTTACGGCAAAATGTGAAATAATTTCCTTCGGAAATTATGAAATATCACTACCTTCGGTAGCGATGTGAAATAAAATAAATCCCTCATACGCCGCAGCGTATTTCATAGCGTCAGCTATTTCATAACGCGAAGCGTTATTTCACAAATCCCGTAAGGGATTTATTTCATTGAAAAAAGCCTTTGTCTTTTGACAAAGGCTTTTTTCTGGTGCGGGGGAAGGGACTTGAACCCTCACGCCAATACTGACACAAGCACCTCAAGCTTGCCTGTCTGCCGATTCCAGCACCCCCGCGTAAATTACTTATATATTATATCAGATTATTTCACGTTTGTCAATACCTTTATTGAAAAAATTTCACTTAAATTTCTTATTATCACCACTTCCCTGTCTTTATATTTATTGACTTTTGATGGAATCTGTGATAAAATACATATCAGGACATTATATTAAAATTCCTTGAAAACGAAGGGAAACACTATGAAAACATTAAAAACTTTACTAATTTCTTTTATAGCTATAGCATCTGTAATAAGTCTTGCAGGCTGTTCGGATGAAAAAACATCCTCTGTTACCTCACAGAACAGCAGTGTAACAAGCTCGGATATCACATCCGAAAGCACCTCGTCCACAGACGAAAGCAAAAATACAGAAAGTGACACAGGCGATACTGCAAACTCTTCCGATACATCCTCTAAAGAAGAGGTGCAGCTTGTAAAGGACGGAAAGTTCATACTCCCTAACGGCAAGCTCTCCTTTACACTCCAGAAGGACTACACTCTTGTAAGTGACGCTATCGTTTACCAGTTCGGATGCGAATCCAGCAACAACAAATTCAATCTGACTGTGTCTACCGCTACAGAAAATATCGGGGATGTAGATCAGGACGAAATGACCAAGACCTACGAAACCACAATGCAGGACTTCAAGTTAGTCAGCTTTGAGCACACAACGGTAAAAGAAAAGCCTGCTATAAAGATGCAGCTCACAGGCAAGCTCTACGGTATTGAGGGCGATACAAGCCTGACACAGTATATGATTCAGTCAGGCACAGACGCCTACTGCTTCACCTTTACACAGACAGATTACTATAACGAATTTCCTGATATTATAGAGGCTACTATTGACAGTCTCGAAATCAAGTAAGTAAAAACACACGGAGGCTGTTCTTAGTGTGTTCGCTATATAGAGGTTTTAAACCCCGCCGTTTTGCAACTGCGGGGTTAGCTGTTTCTTATAAAAGGCGGGAATTGCCTAAGGCGGCTCGCCTTTGTGTGGGTGCGATACAGCAGTATTGTATATCCTGCCGTTTTTCCTGTTCTGATAAAGCAGAATATTTTAAAAGGCAGGAACTGCCCAAGGCGGCACGCCTTTGTGTGGGTGCGATACAGCAGTATTGTATATCCTGCCGTTTTTCCTGTTCTGATAAAGCAGAATATTTTAAAAGGCAGGAACTGCCCAAGGCGGCTCGCCTTCGTGTGGGTGCGATACAGCAGTATTGTATATCCTGCCGTTTTTCCTGTTCTGATAAAGCAGAATATTTTAAAAGGCAGGAATTGCCAAAGGCGGCACGCCTTCGTGTGTTTTTTTACGATTTGTTGTAAGGTTACGTAAAAAAACCTGTCTTATATAATAGATAGCAAAGGAGGGGTTATATGGATGATAACGCTATAATCGAACTATTCTGGCAAAGAAGCGACAACGCCATAGAAGAAACGGATAAGAAATACGGAGCATATTGCTTTGCCATAGCTGATAATATCCTTCATAGCAGGGAGGATTCGGAGGAGTGCGTAAACGATACATATCTGAATGTATGGAACTGCATTCCACCTCAGCGTCCGACAAGGCTCAGATGCTTTTTAGCAAGAATCACCCGTAATCTGTCCTTCAACCGATACAATGCAAAAATGAGCAAAAAACGGGGTGGCGGCGAAATGCCGCTAATTCTTGATGAGCTTCGTGAATGCATTGCTGTAAAGAACACCACCGAGGAGGAATTTTCTGCAAAGGAGCTCAGAAAATCCCTTAACAGCTTTGTAAAGGCTCTGCCGCAAAGAGACGGAAACGTGTTTATAAGAAGATACTTTTTCTCCGAAAGTGTGGCAGTTATCGCAGACAAGTATGCTTTAAGCGAAAATAACGTTATGGTGATATTAAGCCGCACCCGCAAAAAGCTTAAAGAACATCTTGTAAAGGAGGGATTTGTAAATGAATGAAAAAGAGTTATTTGAAGCGTTTTCCGATATAGACGATGAGCTGATTCAGCGAAGTGAAAAGAAAACAAAGAAAATGCATTTTCTGAAAATTCTTATCCCTGCCGCCTGTATCTGTCTTATAACTGCGGCGATGATACCTGTTTTCAAAACTCTCTCCGACACAAGCTCGACCGTCCCGGACGTCTTTAAAGGAAATGAGGACACGTCCCTGCCCGATTCCTACAAAAATCTGACGGAGCTATTAGAAGCGGTAAGCAAAACTGAAAAGCATAACAATATGATAATGGATTCCGGTATCCCCTACGATCTTAATACCGACTCTGCCGCTGAAGATACAACGCAAAAGCTACAGAACTGTGCAGGTGCTGTTCTCACAACGGATAACAGATATTCCTTTCATATAAAGGAGTTTCCCTACACCTTTGATGAGCTTGACTACGATATAAAAAGAATCAATATCACAAAAATAAACGGCAATGATTCTGAGCTTATCGGGTATATACCGATTCATTCAACCGGACTTATGATCTACGGCGATTATCTCATAACAAAAGGCGCCGCATTCTATGAAGAGGCTGAAACAAAGGATGATTTCTTTGATCAGCGAAGCGAATGCTCCTATGCCATATACGATATTTCAAATCCTGAAACCCCACGTCTTATGCATATTTTCACCCAGTCAGGCAGAACGTCGGAATGCTGGATGGTGGGAGAAAAGCTGTATATTGTTTCAGGTGACGGAGTATGTGCCTGTGGATACGGTTCTGATAATCCTCAGAAATACTATCCCTTTCTGAGAAAGGATAACAAGGATATTGTCTGGGATGATAAGGATATAACAATAGTCGGAAAGCCTGGCAGAGTCTACTATACCGCACTTTCCATAATAGATGTAACTACCGGAGGAATAATCGAAAAGGAAGCAATGTACGGGGTAGGCTCAAATCTGTTCTATGGCGAAGACTGGATTGCTTCGTCTTACGCGGAGCCGTCAGGCGACGGATATTCAGGAAACGAATTTTTATATCTGTTTGACGGCAATTTCAAATTCACAGGAAAGATAAATATCACAAAGGCGGCAAACCTTGACAGCAAAATAAAATGGGATAACAAGGACGAATTAAACGGCGATCTGTCAGACGTCATCTCGGTCAAGCGGATAGAGAACGAATACAGAATCATAGTCGAAAGCTCTCATTATGAAAGCGGAAAGAAATCAATCAGCTCACTTATTGCTCTATCTGTTGATACAGATAAAGATATAAGCTCCTGCGACCGCTACGAAATCCCGACAGGAGAAGAAAACGCCTTATCCTACTATGACGTAACAGAAATACTTTGGGAAAAGGACAGAGCTATTATAGTAACAGCGCTTACAAAAAACACCTTTGATTTTTCCGATAATTATGTAGCGTCATTTGCATTTGCCGATTTCGATAATGGTACCGTAGCTATGCACGGCACCGACCTTACCGCAGATTATCCCGATGACCGGTTCGGTTCTCACGGCAGTGTTCTCTTCGGAGAAATAAATACCCTTATTCCGATGGGAAACGGCATATACCTGAAATACGCCTACCACGACAACGAAAGTCCCGACGGCTTTGATATATTCGATTTTTCCGACAGCACATCCCCGAAACAGCTCTACAAAGCAGAACACCTGCCGACAGAAAAAGCGGGATTTGATTTCTTCTTTCATGTGTACGATAACAACACCTTCGGCGTGCTTGACATTGCCTATGGCAAAAAAGAATATTTCAGAGACGTTACACTCCGATGGACTATCTACGATATTGATATAAACAGCGATCAACCCTTTACAAAAATATCGCAGACAGAAATCAATACAGAACAAACCTATTTTAGTGCAAGGCGCTACAACTTTACAATATTTACGGTTGATAATATTCTGTATTATGCAACTAAAAATTTGAACTTTAGTAGGCCCATAAAATGACAATTTAAAGAACATATGAAAAAGCTCCCCGAGGAAACTCGGGGAGCTTTATTATAGCTTATTATTCAGTTACGTCTGTAGAAGGAGCTTCAGGAGCTGCGCCACCGATAACATCCTCTTCTTCAACTGTGTCAGGGACTGCCTTCTTTACAATTTCCTTATTCAGAATACCGAAGTTGGACTTACCGCTCTTCTTGATCTTGTACATTGCATCGTCTGCCATACCGATGATTTCATCTACTCGCATAGAGGAATCCTGAATGATGGAGATACCGATACTTGTATTTACTGAAAGCTTATCACCGTTATCGGATACGAAGCCTTCCTTCAGAGTGTTGAGTATTGTCTGAGCAATTCTTGTAGGATCGTTGACCTCTACGTTACGAACACATACGATGAATTCGTCACCACCGTAACGTCCCGCTGTACCAAAGCCGTCTGTAATCTCTGTAATTGTCTGTGCTACGAATTTCAGAACGGAGTCACCTGTTGCATGGCTGTACTTGTCGTTGAATATCTTGAAGTCGTCAACGTCGATGAAGAGGATAGCAAATTCACTCTTGCGAACGCTGATGAGGTCGATTTCGTTATCAATAGTACGTTCAATGGATTCGCGGTTATAAAGACCTGTAAGGCTGTCGTAGCTTGCTCTTTCTGTGAGAAGCTTTTCACTCTTCTTTGCACGGTCGATATCTACGATAACGCCGACAATCTTAGCGACATTGCCTTCTCTGTCTCTGATTGTTGATGTACGCATAAGAATCCAGATGTAGTCCCCGTAAATGTTCTTCCAGCGATATTCGTTACCCTCGAACTCTTCACCCTTGGAAAGTCTTTCGAGGTCCTTATGATAACGATCTGAATCATCAGGATGTGTCTTTGCTTTAAGTAAGAAGCTGTCGCCGAAGTGATCGGAAGGAGCACGGTAGCTGAACTTCTTATTGAAGTTGTTGGAAAAGATAACGTCATTTGTCTTGAAGTTCCATTCAAAGATGATGTTATCTGACATTTCTACGATAGTACGATATCTACCTTCACTAACGATGATGTCGTCGATAAGGTCGTTGAAGGATCTTGCGATTTCGCCGTATTCGTTATTTGCCATAATATTGATTCTTGTTTCGTGGTCGCCACGGCGTACCTTTACAAGAGTCTCTTCGATTATCTTGAGGGGCTTTGTTACTACAAATACCAGGATAACA
Source organism: Ruminiclostridium sp. (assembly GCA_017942025.1). Taxonomy (GTDB): domain Bacteria; phylum Bacillota; class Clostridia; order Oscillospirales; family Ruminococcaceae; genus Ruminiclostridium_E. The sequence goes on from JAGAVH010000038.1 coordinate 17,274, forward strand.
GCCGCTACTATCATAAAGATTGATACTGCAACAATAGCACCGATGATACCGCCTGCCGCGTCACCTGACGCCTTGTAAGCCTTATCTGTTTCTGCAACTACTGCAACACTCCAGGTTTCTTCTGTACCTGTAACAGGAGTTGTCTTTGTTGCAAAGCCTATAGTAGGAATGTTACCTGCGCCTGTTCCCTTAAAGCTGTCAACACGACTTGCACTACCTGCAACTGCCGCAGAAGCAAGCTTGTTGTATGCGCTGAGGTTGCTGTCTTCAAGATTACCGAGGTATGTACCGTCGATAATTGAACCTAAGGAGTCAATCATTACAAGTCTTGTGTTAGCCGCAAACTGTGAGCCTGTTGCGAAATCCTTCATTCTTGTGTAGTTGAAGAACACAACAATATCATAATTGCCGCTCTTCTGCTTTACGACAAGCTTTATATCAGCTGAACCACCTGATGCGTCGGGGAAAAGGGGATCGACTGTTTCCTTATCACCTTCGTCGTACTCAGCATAAATATCCTTTGAATAGCAGTAAACAACGCCATCCTTGTTGAGTTTGGATATGTTCTTGAGAGCTGTTGGTGTCTTGGAATTGTTTTCAAGTTTATTTACTATGGATTCGTCACCTGTTGAGTAATGAAGGGTGCCGTTGGAGTCTGTGATAATGATTCTCGCCAGGTCAAACATAGAATCCTGGTCAGATGTAGCATTTGCAATCATTACGGTGTATCCACCTATAACAGTAGCAATAGTGTCCTTCTTTCCGTCCTTTGTAAAGCTTGTAATATAAGGATTGCCTGCTATCTGCTTGGTTGTTGCCGACAGTGTTTCAAAATACTGTGATAAGCTGCCTGCCTGTCGCTGTGCCATATCCTTGGCGGCGTCAGTATAATTCTGCAGTGCTATATTGCTCATCTGTACATTGGCAACAATTGCAAATGCCACAGAAGGGATGATAATAAAGCATGTAAGCACTGTGATCAGTAAGGTTTTAATTCTCATAAAAATAACCTTTCCTTTCCAATATTTCTACGATTTTTGAATCATTATCCATAAATTCGCCTTGACGGCAATAAATCGAATTTCATACAGTTAACAGTATAACACAAAACTTGAAATTAGTAAATGGATTTATGACGAATTTATTTAAATTGACTAATATATATGCGGTTTATTTGTTCAAAAAGCTGAAAAGCATATTATCAGTATAATACTTCAGTCGGTATGATGTTGAAATTATCAGCTTTGTAATATATAATATACAAAGAATTTCAAAACAAACAGATGTAAAGGAAAGAAAATGCTTAAATCCTACAAATCCACTACCCTCGCCTGCTATGCCGGATATATAACTCAGGCGGCGGTAAATAACCTTGCACCGATACTTTTTATAGTCTTTCAGCAGAAATACGGTATCGGCTATGAGCTTATCAGCGTACTTATTATCACAAACTTTGTAACCCAGCTTATAGTTGACGGTCTGGCTGTCAAGCTGTGCCGTGTAGTAAGCACCCGTCTGCTGATATCTGCCGCACACTTTTTCTGTGCCGCAGGGCTTGTCATGATGGGAATACTACCTCTTATTACAGACAATACTTTTGCAGTTCTTATGATATCGGTAATAACCTATGCTGTCGGCGGCGGACTTATTGAAGTGCTGGTAAGCCCGATAATTGAAGCGATACCAAACGACTCCGGCAGTGCAAAGGCATCTGCTATGAGCCTGCTTCATTCCTTCTACTGCTGGGGACAGATGGCTGTCGTACTTATTTCTACGGGCTACATCTTCTTTTTCGGCGACGAAAACTGGTATCTTCTCCCGGTGCTGTGGGGTTTACTGCCATTTATAAATGGTCTTATATTTATAAAGGTGCCTATTTCGCCCTCACTTTCCGAGGAAGCGGGAATGTCGATAAGAAAGCTACTGTGTGAACGGGGCTTTATCCTGATTCTGATACTTATGCTGTGTGCAGGCGCCTGCGAACTCACTATGTCCCAATGGTCCTCACTCTTTGCTCAGCGCGGACTTCAGGTATCAAAGCAGGTAGGCGACCTTTTAGGTCCCTGCTGTTTTGCAGTCCTTATGGGTACGGGACGAGTCTTAAACAGTGTCTTTGCCAAAAAAATAAATATGTACGCCCTGCTTTGTGCAAGCGGTCTGCTCTGTCTTACCTGCTACATAACCGTGGCACTTTCCGACAATGCAATACTATCTCTTATCTTCTGTGCTTTATGCGGCCTTTCGGTAGCTGTCCTATGGCCGGGCACCTTCAGTCTTGCAGCGGCCGGATATAAAAAGGGCGGTACAGGTATGTTCGGCGTAATGGCTCTGCTCGGTGACTGCGGCTGCGGCTTTGGACCCTTTCTGGCAGGTATGATATGTGACGCTGTAACAAACTCAGGCGCCAGCGAAGCGACGGGTATGAAGACAGGCTTCGCTTTTTCAACGATATTTCCCCTGCTTCTTATCGGTTCATCCCTGATTCTGTATTTTATGCACAAAAGAAACAGAAAAAACTGAATACACTTACCGCCATATTATTGATTTTTATGCAAAAATCTGTGATAATGGCGGTTTAATCTTTACAAATTACTTATAATATGGTACAATGTTTATTTGGATATAAATAGAAAGCTGATATCAGCTTTAAGATAAAAAGGACTATTGCCAATGAAAGTAAATCAGATAAAAGCAGGCTCACTGCTGTCATATCTGACTCTTATATTAGGAACAGTAGTATCTCTCATATACACTCCCGTTATGCTGGAAAGACTGGGACAAAGCGAATATGGCGTATATTCGGTTGTCCTGCCTATGGTATCATACCTCAATCTTTTCAGCTTCGGTCTTGGCAGTGCCTATACGAGATTCTACACAAGGTATAAGGAGTCAGGAGATAAATTCAATATGGCGAAGCTGAACGGAATGTTTATGATCATCTATTCGATCATAGGCGTTATCGTTCTTATCGTCGGCTGTACCATAGCCGCAAATCCCCGTCTTGCCTTCGGCGAAAAGCTGACAGAGGAAGAAATTGCCCTTGCGGTAAGGCTTATGTATATAATGACCGCCACCGCCGCCATCTCTTTCCCTTTAAGCGTGTTTGAATCAAACACGATGGTCAACGAACGCTATGTGTTCTTAAAAAGTCTTGCCTTTATAAAATCCGTAGTAAATCCTCTTCTTATCATTCCGCTTTTAATGATAGGACTGCGAAGCGAGGCTATCGCATATATGAGCCTTGCCTTTACACTTTTTTCAGGAGTCCTTAATATCTGGTACTGCTTTAAAAAGCTGGATATCAGATTCTATTTCAAGAAATTCGATTTCAGCCTGCTGGGTAAAATGTTCAAGTTCACAAGCTGGGTTTTCCTCGGCATTGTGGTGGATCAGCTCAACTGGAGCGTTGACAAGTTTCTGCTTGCCTGGATGCACGGCTCCGAAACGGTCGCCGTATATAATGTAGCGTCCCAGCTTAACATCTATTATATGTCAATGGCTACTACTTTCTCAGGCATCCTGACTCCCAAGGTACATCAGATGGTGGCAAACAAATCATCGAACAAGGAGATAAGCGACCTTTTCATCCGTGTAGGAAGATTCCAGTTTGTTATCCTGACAATGATACTCTTCGGCTTTATTGCCGTAGGTTATCCCTTTGTACTTGAGTGGGCAGGCGTTGAAAATGCAGACGCCTTTGCAATAGCAGTCTGCCTGTTTATACCTACAATATTACCCAGTATCCAGAATCTCGGCATCGAAATACAAAGGGCGAAGAATATGCATCGTTTCCGCTCCCTTGTATATGTACTGGTAGCTGTACTGAATATAGTCATCAGCATACCCTTGTGTCAGCACTTCGGCGCTATCGGCGTAGCAATAGGTACAGCAATACCTGTATTCATCGGTAATGGTCTGCTGATGAACTGGTATTATCACAAGCATATCGGACTTGATATTCCACGCTTCTGGAGAAGAATAAGGGCACTGCTCCCCTCTCTCCTCTTACCCTGTATAGCGTCAATCCTTATAATGACCTTTATAGATATCTCAGGATATCTTGAAATACTGCTCTGGGGCGCTGTATATCTGGTGACCTTCATAATTCCCGTATGGCTGTTTGGTCTTACCCCGAGAGAAAAAGAAATCGTCACCACCCCGATAAAGAATATCACATCCAGAATACTTTCCAAAATATTAAGACTCTGAAAGGGCTTCAGACTATAATGACAAAAATTAAAACCTTCTTCCGCAGACTTTTTGCGGGTAGCTTCAAAAGAATGTTCATGCATATAAACACCATCCACAAGGAAACCGGAAAAAACCGATTCATAATGTTCTTTGATATGATATGGTGCATTTTCAGATACTCTATAGGCTATCTTGATTACCGTGTATTCGGCTTTGCCAATATAAAGGGCAAAAACCGCCGTACCTTTATGAATATGAATGATAACCTGCTTATCTCAAAAAAGCTCAACGACAGAACATATTTCACGATATTCGACAACAAGGCGCTGTTTGATGAAAATTTCTCGGAATATATCGGCAGAGAGTTTATAAATCTTGAAAAGTGTGACGCCGATGCTCTGCGTAAATTCTGCGAAGGTAAGGAAACAGTGTTTGCAAAAGCGATAAACGAATTCGGCGGAAAGGGTATTTCCAAAGAAGTAATTACCCCTGATACCGATTTTGACGAGCTTTACAAAAAGCTATATGACAATAAGCAGTTCCTCATTGAGGAAACTATCATCCAGCATCCTGAAATGAGCAGACTCAGCCCTTCTTCCATAAATACTATAAGAATGGTAACAGTTCTTCACGAGGGCAAGGTAAACTTCATGTATGCCCTTGTAAGAATGAGCAACGGCGAAAACTGTGTTGACAACATATGCAGCGGCGGTATGTATGTATCTATAGGCGATGACGGAGTTATCCGAAAGCCCGCCTTCTGCGACGCAACGGGACTTTACTACGACGCTCATCCTTACACAAAGACTGTTTTCAACGGCTTTGAAATACCTATGTTCAAGGAAGCTGTGGAAATGTGTAAAAAAGCCGCTCTTGTAGAACAGAGAGTAGGCTATATCGGCTGGGATGTGGCTATCACTCCCGAAAGGCCTGTACTGGTAGAGGGTAACACCCTGCCCAGCTACGATATGTGCCAGAACTACGGTCATATTGATAATAAAACCGGCGTAAAACCAAAATTCGAAAGCTTTCTCGGAAAAAATTTCTTTAAAAAATAACAACCGTCCTCCCCTCGCCCGGGGATAATAAGGGATATGGGCGTAAACCCGCATTACAAAAGGAATTGTAGTGCCGCAAAAATCGCAGACCATACCTGAACAACGAATAAAGGACGCTTTTCGACGAAAGGTGTCCTTTTTCTTTACAATAAAATAGAAGCATACGCCTATGAAAATGCGTGTCTATTGCAGATACCATATTATAATAGGTATAACGGAGAGTTTTGAAAGAAGCTCTCCGCTTTTTTTATGCTCAAAATCAGACATTGTGGTATAGCATAGATACAAAAATCTATCTAATATATAAATTCCTGCTGACAGTCTTGTGCATTTAGACAGAAAGGTTGTATCATTGCACAGTTGGTAAGCAAACAATTTGGTACATCTTACAAAATTAAGGAGGATAGAATTATTATGAACGACAGCCTGAACGCTGCCTTGCCCTGTTGCAAGAACAGCAAGTGCTTTGCATATTGGGACGGAAAATGCTCCGCATTGACGAACACCTCATTCAGAGGTAAGTGTCCGTTTTTCAAGGATAAGGAAGAAAAGGCTCTGGAAGATATTCGCTGTAAGGCGAGGGTTGAGAAATGGGAGGCTGCGAAGCAGAAACAGCACATCGGTTAGCAAAGAAATACGCAATGGTAAAACCTGCCAATTTCGACAATGGATAACTGCGCTTTTTGTTGAAGCCTACGAAAAATCTCGCACTTGTTCGTTTTTTTCAAAAAGGTATAGACTTTAACGCTTTAATGCGTTACAATATAATTGCAAGGCAAACAGACCTTAATAAATCAGTTTTGAGAGGAGAATTTCTATGGTACAGTTTAAGAACGACGAACACGAGGAAAGATACTACGCTGCCCTCGCCAAGATGAAATCAACCGACTGCTATCACCGTGCGGTTGCGTATCTGTTCACACTCGACAGGGATTGTGCAAGGCACATTGACGATGTGTTCGACTTTAGAGGAGACGGTATCAATACCGACGGTCTGCACAGCGGTTGGCAGACAGGCACATCAGTTCAGACAACACGGCTTGCGTTCAACCTTTGGAACGGCTTCATTGAAAAGGGCGAGGAAAAGCGGTTTACTCCCGATGAGATATTCAACTCAACCTATGCTAACTACTACTTTGAAGCAATCAAGTTGAGATACCCCGAACACGATTATAACGGTTAAACTCCTCCAAAGGATTTAACAGTACGGCAAAGGTAGCTCCTTTGGGGTGAGGTTTCCTCTTTCCTCACCCTCGCCGTACAAATATAGGTGAAAAAAGAGGTCAAAAAGGTGCTACATATAGCATACAGAAAAGAGGTTTACTTATGAAATCAATAGCGTTTTATAA
>JAGAVH010000039.1 GCA_017942025.1 Ruminiclostridium sp.
AGACACACGATGGCTCTGCGACAATGGACTGGATGGACCAGGAGCAGGAGAGAGGTATTACAATTACTTCCGCTGCTACAACTGCCTTCTGGAAGAAGCACAGAATCAATATTATCGACACTCCCGGTCACGTTGACTTCACAGTAGAAGTAGAACGTTCACTGAGAGTACTTGACGGTTCAGTTACTGTATTCTGTGCAAAGGGCGGCGTTGAACCCCAGTCAGAAACAGTATGGCGTCAGGCTGACAAATACAGAGTACCCAGAATGGCTTATGTAAATAAGATGGATATTATGGGTGCTGACTTCTATAACGTAGTAAGTATGATGAAGGACAGACTTAAATGTAACGCTGTTCCGATTCAGCTTCCTATCGGTGCCGAGGATACATTCAGAGGTATCATTGACCTTCTCGAAATGAAGGCCGACGTATATTATGATGACCTTGGTAAGGATATGCGTGTAGAAGATATCCCTGCTGATATGGCAGAGATCGCTCAGAAGTACCACGATGAACTCATCGAGGCAGTTGCTGAGCAGGACGAGGAACTTATGAACAAGTACCTCGAAGGTGAAGATATCACTGTAGAAGAAATCAAGACAGTATTAAGAAAGGCTACTATCGACAACGCAATCGTTCCTGTAGTATGTGGTACATCCTACAGAAACAAGGGCGTTCAGAAGCTCCTTGACGCTGTTATTGACTATATGCCTTCTCCTCTCGACATCCCCGCTATCAAGGGTACAGACCCTGATACAGATGAAGAGGTTGAGAGATGTGCAGGCGATGATCAGCCCTTCTCAGCTCTCGCATTCAAGATTGCAACAGACCCCTTCGTTGGTAAGCTCTGCTTCTTCAGAGTTTATTCCGGTACAGTTGCTGCAGGTGCAAGCGTTCTTAACGCTACAAAGGGCAAGAAGGAACGTATGGGACGTATTCTCCAGATGCACGCTAACCACAGAGCAGACCTCGAAGTTTGCTACTGCGGTGATATTGCTGCTGCTGTTGGTGTTAAGAACACAACAACAGGTGATACACTCTGTGACGAAGATCATCCCGTAATCTTAGAGTCTATGGAATTCCCTGATCCCGTTATCGACCTCGCTATCGAGCCCAAGACAAAGGCTGGTCAGGAAAAGATGGCTCTCGCTTTAGCAAAGCTTGCTGAAGAAGACCCCACATTCAAGACTTACACAAATGAGGAAACAGGCCAGACAATCATCGCTGGTATGGGTGAGCTTCACCTCGAAATCATCGTTGACAGACTTCTCCGTGAATTCAAGGTAGAAGCAAACGTTGGTGCTCCTCAGGTTGCATACAAGGAAACAATCACAACAGCTACAGAGCAGGATACAAAGTACGCTCGTCAGTCCGGTGGTAAGGGTCAGTACGGTCACGTTAAGATTCGTGTAACTCCCAACGAATCCGGTAAGGGCTACGAATTCATCAACAGCGTTGTTGGTGGTTCTATTCCTAAGGAATATATCCCTGCAGTTGACGCAGGTATCCAGGGCGCACTCGAAAGCGGTGTTCTCGCAGGTTACCAGACTGTAGACGTTAAGGTTGAGCTTTACGATGGTTCTTACCACGAAGTTGACTCTTCTGAAATGGCGTTCAAGATTGCCGGTTCTATGGCTATCAAGGAAGCCTGCAGAAAGGCTAACCCCGTAATCTTAGAGCCTATCATGAAGGTTGTAGTTATCGTTCCCGAAGAATACATGGGCGACGTTATCGGCGATTTAAGCTCAAGACGTGGTGAAATTCAGGGTATGGAAGACAGAAACGGCGTTAAGCAGATCAATGCACACGTTCCGCTGTCCGAAATGTTCGGTTACTCCAATGACCTTCGTTCCAAGACACAGGGCCGTGGTCAGTATGTAATGGAACCCCATAGCTACATTCAGGTTCCCAAGTCTATTGCAGATGGTATTATCAGCAAGAGAGCAAAGGCTTAATTAAATTTTTTAATAAAAGTAGTAAAAACTACTTGAAATTATTCAGATTTTCTGATACAATATTAGTGTATTTAAATACACAAATTTCTAAGGAGGAATATTCCAATGGCAAAAGCAAAATTTGAACGTACCAAGCCCCACGTAAACATTGGTACAATTGGTCACGTTGACCATGGTAAGACAACAACAACAGCTGCTATCACAAAGTACCTCGCTATGAAGGGACAGGCTCAGTTCGAAGCTTACGATATGATCGATAAGGCTCCCGAAGAAAGAGAACGTGGTATCACAATCAACACAGCTCACGTTGAGTACGAAACAGACGCTCGTCACTACGCTCACGTTGACTGCCCCGGCCACGCTGACTACATCAAGAACATGATCACTGGTGCTGCTCAGATGGACGGCGCTATCCTCGTAGTTGCTGGTACAGACGGCCCTATGGCTCAGACTAAGGAGCACATCCTTCTCGCTCACCAGGTAGGCGTTCCTGCTATGGTAGTATTTATCAACAAGTGCGACGACGTTGATGACAGCGAACTTCTCGACCTCGTTGAAATGGACATCCGTGATGTTCTTTCTCAGAACGACTTCCCCGGCGATGATATCCCCGTAATACGTGGTTCTGCTAAGGTTGCTCTTGACAGCACAAGCCAGGATCCTAACGCTCCTGAATATGCTTGCATCAAGGAACTTATGGATGCAGTAGACAGCTACATTCCTACTCCTGACCGTAAGGCTGATATGCCCTTCCTTATGCCTGTCGAAGATACAATGACAATCACAGGTCGTGGTACAGTTGCTACAGGTAGAGTAGAACGTGGTATTCTCAAGCTCAACGATACAGTTGAAATCACAGGTCTTACAGACGAACCTAAGCAGACAGTTGTTACAGGTATCGAAATGTTCCGTAAGCTCCTCGACTACGCTGAAGCAGGCGATAACATCGGTGCTCTTCTCCGTGGTGTTCAGAGAAGCGAAATCGAACGTGGTCAGGTACTCTGCAAGCCCGGCTCTATTCACCCCCACAAGAAGTTCTCTGGTCAGGTTTACGTATTAAAGAAGGAAGAAGGCGGTCGTCACACACCTTTCTTCTCTAACTACAGACCCCAGTTCTTCTTCAGAACAACAGACGTTACAGGCGTTATCACACTTCCTGCTGATAAGGAAATGTGCATCCCTGGCGATAACGTAACAATGGACGTTGAACTCATCACTCCTATCGCTATCGAAGAAGGTCTTCGTTTCGCTATCCGTGAAGGTGGTAGAACAGTAGGTTCCGGCGTTGTAACAAAGGTTAATGACTAATTATTAACACCTTTATATAAGGCAATATCCGCTTTAACGAGCGGATATTGTTTTTATATTTTTCGAAAGGAGATACGGTATGCATTTACCTGAAAATATAGTGTATATAACAAATAAGCTGACAGAAAACGGCTATGAAGCTTTTGTTGTGGGTGGATGCGTGCGTGATTATCTTCTGGGGCAATGTCCCAAGGACTATGATGTTACCACATCGGCATTGCCCGAGCAGATAATAGAATGCTTCAAGGGTGAAAGACTGCTCACAAATGGTCTTAAACACGGCACAGTTACAGTTATAAGGGATGATATTCCTATTGAGATAACCACCTATCGTATAGACGGCGATTATAAGGACCACCGTCACCCGGAAAAGGTTGAGTTTACTTCTTCCTTAAAAGAGGACTTATCACGCAGAGATTTCACAATCAATGCGATGGCTTATTCCGAAAAAACGGGAGTAGTCGATTATTTCGGTGGCAAAGAAGACCTTGAAAACGGCATTATCAGAGCGGTAGGCAATCCCTATAAACGTTTTGATGAGGATGCTTTAAGAATTTTAAGGGCGCTCCGATTTTCTTCCCGTTTCGGATTTGAAATAGAGAGAAATACCTCTGATGCTATTCACAGACTCAGATATCTTCTTGAAAGAATATCGGTAGAAAGAATACAGACAGAGCTTTGCGGTATTTTACTCGGGAACTGCTATGATGTTCTTTATAACTATCCTGATGTTATCTGTGAGATAATACCTGAGCTTCGTCCGTCTATAGGCTTTTTACAGCACACAAAGTATCATAACAGAACGGTATATCGTCATACTATTACTGCAACAGCCGAAAGTGACTGTGATATTATAAGCCGACTCACTATGCTGCTTCATGATATCGGAAAGCCTGACAGCTTTTATATGGAAAACGGAACGGGACATTTCAAGGGACACGCCCTTGTCAGCAGGGTAATCTCTGAAAAGGTGCTGAAACGCCTCAGATTCAGCAATAAAATTACCGAAGAAGTGTTATTCCTGATAGAAAATCACAGCATAAAAATGGCGGATACGGAGAAATATATAAAAAAAGCTCTGGTAAGATATGGCGAAGAAAGATTTCTGAAGCTCATCAATATTCATATTTTTGATAATCTTGGCAAAGCGGAAATGTGCCTTTGGGAGAATGACTTTTTCCGCAGTATCGCACAGCATACAAAGGAATACCTTGACAGTCAGCCTGCCCTCACATTGAAATCTCTTGCCGTTAACGGCAATGACATGATGGCGCTGGGCTTTGCAGGCGCAGAGGTCGGCAAGGCTCTTCATTTTCTTATGGATGCGGTGATTGACGAGCATTGCAGGAATGAAAAAGATAAGCTTATTGAATATTTAAAAAAGAACAGAAAGAACATAAAGTAAGGAAAGGTGACTAAATATGGCATCAACAGATATAGGAATTGATTTAGGTACAGCTAATATTATCATTACACTTGGCAACAAGGGCATTGTTGTTAATGAACCCTCTGTGGTAGCTTATGATAAGAAAAAGCAGTGTGTACTTGCAGTAGGTGACGAAGCATATAAAATGCTGGGAAGAACTCCGGAATATATAGTTGCGGTAAAGCCTTTAAAGGATGGCGTAGTTTCGGATAACGAAATGACTGAAGCGATGCTTATCGCCTTTATCAAAAAGGTTATCGGCAGAATAGTAAAACCCCGTATTATTCTTTGTGTTCCTTCCTCTGTAACGGACGTAGAAAAAAGAGCCGTTGTAGAAGCTGCTTTATCAGCAGGCGCAAGAAAGGTATATCTTATTGAAGAGCCTATAGCGGCGCTTATCGGTGCAGGTATTGATATTTCAAAGCCTAACGGCACAATGGTCGTTGATATCGGCGGCGGTACCGTTGATATTGCGGTGGTTTCCTTCAACGGTATTGTAAAGAGCGCTTCTTTGAAGCTGGCAGGCAACAGATTCGACTCTGCTATAGTAAAGGGTGTTACCCAGAAGTATAAAATACTTATCGGCGATAAGACAGCAGAAAACGCAAAGAAGGAAATAGCTACAGTTTATAATCCTACCGGCAAGAATAAGATAACCGTAAAAGGCAGACATCTTATCAAGGGACTTCCTGAGAGCATTGAGATAAGCGACAAGGATATCTATGAGTTCCTGATTGATGAGGTTACAGAAATCGTTGATAAAATAAAGGGAGTATTCGAACAGACTCCCCCTGAGCTTGTGGGTGATATTCTTACAAGCGGTATTATTCTGACCGGCGGCGGTGCGTTGTTAAAGGGACTCCCCGAGCTTATATCAAAGACGTTAGGTGCACCCTGCTATGTTGCAGACGATCCTATCGAATGTGTAGCCAAGGGTGTACAGAAGGCATTCAAGCACGCCGACGAGCTTTTAGACGGTTTTGAGAAGATCTCACTTTACAGATATAAATAAAAAATTGCGATTTGTCGCTCCGCTTAGGGTTATTGTAGCCCCAATCCCCCTAACCCCCTTTCCCCTGATGGAAATATATTTCGGCAAAATAGGATTTTGCCGAAATGGTCGCAGTTCTGCGAACTGCTGGGGCTGGGAGCAGTCCGATAGGACTGCGTAACTTTCTGAAAATGCAATTTTCGGAAAGTATGGGCTCGCCGCCCCTGCAGCAGTCTGAAAGACTGCGACGGTCTTTAGACCAATGACCTCTGCTTGGGGCTTCGCCCCAGCTGTCCAACGGACAGCGACGCCCTTCAGGGCAATGAAACATCCCGTTTATATCGGCGTTTGTGGGCAATTTATCGCAATGTTTTAAATCATCAACTGTAGGGGGCGACCTCCCGGACGCCCCGCCGCCGAAAACAGTGGTCCGCATGACTGCGACCATTTTTGAAATCTTTGATTTCAAAAATATAGGAATCTGCCCACGGGTGCAAACCGCCGTCAAACCGTAAGTTATCGTTCTTTAAACAAAAAAGCTGAAATGCAGATGCATTTCAGCTTTTTAATATATCTCTTGTTCAAGATTTTTAAACAGGTCACAATCGAAAAATTCTATGACTGTCATCTGTAGCCCGTCACATAATTTTTTAATGGTGACGATACCTATATTTTTTGCTTTTTTATTTACTATATCATTAACGGTTGACTGGGTTACTGCGGATATGGTGCATAGCTTGTTTACTGTTATATCACGTTCCTTGCAAAGCTCTAAAATGCGTTCTGCAACTGCCTCGGAAATATACATATCATCAAATCCTTTCTAATTAGATGATAGCATAATTTTATGCAATTTATTAACGGTTAACCGTTGACATTTGAATATTTTTGTGATATAATCAACTTAACGGTAAACCGTTAATAAAATTTAGTGATTACGTGAGTAATCGGGAGGTAAAATTATGGAAAAATCAAGATCTGCAAATTCAATCCGCAGCTTTGGAGCATCGTTATTGGTAGTAGGATTTATTATTACAGCGATAGTTGCTGTATCTTTCTGGATAACAGGCGCTTCAATCGAGTATTCGATAAGAAATATATTTCAGCCAATGTTTGTCGGAATGGGCATCGGCACACTTGTAATCGGTGGTACCGTATCTGTATTTTTGTATTTTTTATTTGTTTCGTTGTCCGAAATCGTAAAAAATACTGAAATTACCCAGCAGTATGCAAAGAAAATTTATGAATCAGGTAACGATGATGATAGTAGTAAAAATTCTGCTACAGCTTTACATAGCAATAATTCTGGTAGCTTCAGACAGCAGGCTTTATCAGCGAACAACAATCGTTGGACTTGTCAGAAGTGTAATTCACAAAATTCTTATGCAGATATGTTCTGCCAGAATTGTGGCGCAAACAAGTAACACAAAAGCTCAGATGCGGTGCATCTGAGCTTTAAACTTTATAATCCATCCGCTGAAAGCGGATACCTCAACTTCGTGCGAAGCACGAAATATCACTTTTGCCGTAGGCAAAAATATCACACTATGCGAAGCATAGTATATCACCGAAGCCGCAGGCTTCGATATAACTGCGGCGAAGCCGCTTAATATCCCAGTTCCTCCGCAATAAAGATAACTTTTATTCTGTCCTTATCTCTCTGATGTGCCATAATTACGTAGTCATTGCAGATTCTGTCACTGCTGTTACAATGACCACAGCGTCCTGTCATAGCGCAGGGCGTTTTTTTATTCAGTCTTATGCAGTTTGCAGGGGAGGCTATTGTTTCAAGTCTGTCTACTGCGGCGTGAAGGTCAGTTACAATTTTATTGAGGCCTGCCACAACTATAACCTGCTTGGGACCGAATATCATAGCGGCTACTCTGTTGCCGTTTCCGTCAACATTGTAAAGCTCGCCGAATTCTGTTACTGCGTTGGTACTTGTAAAGTAAGTATCGGCTGTGAACGCCTTTCTCATAAGAACGCCTACTTCACTTGCCGGAACATTGTCACGGTCAAGATAGATACCCTTGTAGTTTTCGTTAAGCCATTCCTGAATGCCTGTATCACGGAGAGTCATAGAGCCGCCTGATAAAATCATTTTATCGTCCTTTATAAGCTCCTTTATGATTTCCTTTGCCTCATCAGCGGTATCTACAAGATAGCCCTTCATATTGTTTTTTTCAAGTGCGGCGATAACCTTGCCTGCACGCTTTTTTAATGATTCCTTTACAATTGCATCCATTTTTATAGCTTCCTTTCTGTCTTTGATTCCTTTAAAATAAATATAGCATATTTTTTTAAAAAAGTCTATATAGTAATGGACATTTTTTTAAAAATATGTTACAATAGAAAAGAGTATAATTTGAAGAGAATACAAATTTTATATAACCGAAAGGAATGACCAAAATGGAAATTTTAAAGCTTACAGCACCCTGCAAGGACTATTTATGGGGTGGTAACAGATTAAGAGAAGAATACGGCAAGAAGTCAGAAGCCGATAAGATAGCGGAGAGCTGGGAGCTTTCCTGCCATAAGGACGGCGAAAGTGTTATCGCAAACGGTAAGGATAAGGGAAAGACTCTTACACAGTACATAGCTGAAAACAAATCCGCACTCGGAACAAACTGTGACAGATTTGAATATTTTCCTATACTAATAAAGCTTATTGACGCAAAGGATAACCTTTCTGTTCAGGTTCATCCCGATAATGACTATGCAATGCGCGTCGAGGGCGAATACGGTAAGACAGAAATGTGGTATATAGTAGACTGCAATGACGACGCAAAGCTCATTTACGGCTTTGACAAGGAAATTTCAAGAGAAGAATTTGCAAAGCGCATCGAGGAAAACACTCTTCTTGAAGTAACAAACAACGTGCCCGTACATAAAGGAGATGTATTCTATATCACAGCAGGTACACTTCACGCTATCGGTAGCGGAATACTGATTGCTGAAATCCAGCAGAATTCCAATACCACCTACAGAGTATATGATTACGGTAGAGTAGGTGCTGACGGAAAACCCAGACAGCTCCATGTTGAAAAGGCTGTAGAGGTAACAGAGCTTTGCCAGCCGAAATATGATACAAAGCCTGAAGGAAAGCCCGAAAAGATTGAGGGCGGTGAAAAGACTCTGCTCCGCTCCTGCGAATATTTCAATGTAAATAAAATAAAGGTAAGCGGTGAAGTAATGCTTTCCGCTACAGAAAAATCCTTCAACAGTATTTTAGTGCTGGATGGTAAGGGCGAAATAAACGGACAGGAAGCAAATAAGGGCGACAGCTTCTTTATTCCCGCTTCTTTCGGAGAATATAAAGTAAGCGGCGACCTTGAAATAATCGTTACAGACATAATTTAAATTTCTTTTTCTGAAAGGATGGTAGGATTATGAAGTATTACATCGGTGTTGATATCGGCGGTACAAACATCAAGGCAGGAGTAGTTGATGATGAATATAATCTTCTTTCTTCTGTATCAGTAAAGACTAATTCGGTAAATGGTTACGAAAGTGTTACAGAGGCTATATATGAAGCTATAGAAAAGGCAGTAGCTCAGTCTTTGGTAGCAATGGACGATATAATTTCTATAGGTGTTGGTTGTCCCGGTACAATGGATAGCGAAAACGGTGTAGTTCTTTATGCGAATAATCTTCATTGGGAAAACGTGCCTTTGGCAAAGGATATAGAAAAGAAATTCGGCAAAAGAGTAATACTTGAAAACGACGCCAACGTAGCGGCGTACGGTGAGTTCCTGGCAGGTGCGGCAAAGGGTGCAAGAAACGCAGTCGTGCTGACGCTCGGAACGGGAGTCGGAGCGGGTATAATCATAAACGGAGAGATATACAGCGGCTCTAATAACGCAGGTGGCGAGATAGGACATACCGTAATAGAGGTTGACGGCTGCCAGTGTACCTGCGGCAGAAAGGGATGCTTTGAAACCTACGCATCTGCTACAGGTCTTATCCGTATGACAAGAGAAATGATTGAAGAAAGACCTCAGAGCAAAATGCGCGAGATGGTAGAACGTGACGGAAAGGTTTCCGCCCGTACCTCCTTCAATGCGGCAAAGCTTGGCGATACCGAGGCAGTTGAAGTAGTCAACAAGTACATAAAGTATCTTGCGGCGGGAATTGCAAATGTTATAAACGTGTTCCAGCCTGATATACTCTGTATCGGCGGTGGTGTATGTAACGAGGGTGATAATCTTCTTATACCGCTCAAAAAACAGATTGCAGAGCAGATTTACAGCAAAAACAGCAGTAAGAATACCGAAATCGTCATCTGCTCACTTGGTAACAAGGCAGGTATGATAGGCAGTGCAATGCTGGGCAGAAAATAAAATGTCCGATGGGCGAACGTTGTTCGCCCGTCTGTAATTATTGAAAGGAGACGGCTGTAATTGAGTAACAAAAAGAATGTACATGAAGGACACAGAAACAGAATGGTAAGCCGTCTCAGAAAAGATGGCGGAGAGCATTTTGAAACCCACGAAATACTCGAAATGCTGTTATACAACAGCAGTAAAAGATGTAATACAAATCCGACAGCACACAATCTTTTAGATGAATTCGGCTCGCTCACGGGAGTGCTTACAGCCTCTGCCGAGGAGCTTACAAAGGTTCAGGGAGTAGGCGAAGCAACCGCAAATCTTATACTTACCGTGGGAGAGGTGCTGAGAAGATCACTTCAGGAAAGTGTGATGGTAGGCGAATGTCTGCGTATTTCAGAGGATGCAAAGAATTTCTGTGCTTCGGTTTTCCATGCGGAACGAAGTGAGCACGTAAGAATGATATTCCTTGACAGTAAATATAATTACGTTTCCCAGGAAATAATATGCAAGGGAAGTATTGAACAGGTAAAGCCTGATATGATGGAGCTTATCGAAAAGGCTATAAGAATGCATTGCCCGATAGTTATGCTCACTCACAATCATCCTACAGGTAGTGAGATTCCCTCAAAAGAGGACAGAAATCTGACACGAAGTCTTTATAATCTGCTTTTTGGTGCGGATATATATCTTGCCGACCATATAATCGTAGGAAAATACGGAACACTATCAATGCGTGAGAACAACGCTCTTCCTGATTTGTGGAACGAATTCAGAACAAAGCGCGAGGAAGAGGAAAAAAAGGAAGAAACAAACAGAAACGAAATGTCTTAAAAAATCGGAGAATTTATGGACAAATTCATTTTACATTCAGATTACAAGCCTATGGGTGATCAGCCGCAGGCTATAGAAAGTCTTGCAAGAGGCGTGCTTGACGGAAAAAATGAGCAGGTACTCCTCGGCGTCACAGGCTCGGGTAAGACCTTCACGATGGCGAATATCATAGAAAAGGTGAATAAGCCTACCCTTATACTCGCCCATAATAAGACTCTGGCGGCACAGCTTTGTACCGAGTTCAAAGAGTTTTTCCCTGAAAATGCGGTAGAATATTTCGTGTCCTACTATGACTATTACCAGCCTGAAGCCTATATTCCTTCAACTGACGCCTATATAGAAAAGGACAGCGCAATAAACGATGAGATAGACAGACTCAGGCATAGCGCAACTGCGGCACTTACAGAGCGCAGGGATGTCATTATAGTAGCCAGCGTTTCCTGTATATACAGCCTTGGCAGTCCTGAGGACTACCGTGAAAATATGCTTTCTATCAGAGTAGGGCAGGAATACGGCAGAGACGATATTATAAAAAAGCTTGTAGATATACAGTATGAGCGAAATGATATGAACTTTGTCAGAAACAAGTTTAGGGTAAGGGGCGACGTGCTTGAGATATTCCCTGCAGGCGCAACCTCAGACAGAGCAGTAAGAATAGAATTTTTCGGAGATGAGGTAGACAGAATTTCCGAAATAGATATAGTCACGGGCGAAGTGAAGAATCGTTTTTCTCATGTGGCTATTTTCCCTGCGTCCCATTATATTGTCGGAAAGGACAGACTCGACAAGGCGTTATCCGATATCTATGACGAGATGGAGGAAAGAGTACAGTATTTTACAGAAAACAAAAAGCTTATTGAAGCCCAGAGAATAGAACAGCGCACAAAATATGATATGGAAATGCTTCGTGAGATAGGCACCTGTAAGGGTGTTGAAAACTATTCAAGAGTGCTTTCAGGCAGAGCGCCCGGCAGCTCTCCCATAACTCTTCTGCACCATTTCCCGAAGGATTTTCTGATGTTCATAGATGAAAGCCACGTAACGTTACCTCAGGTGAGAGGTATGTTCGGCGGTGACTATGCAAGAAAGAAGAATCTTGTGGACTACGGCTTCCGTCTGCCCTCAGCATATGACAACAGACCGATGAATTTCGATGAATTCACATCTCATATAAATCAGGTTATCTACGTTTCCGCAACTCCTGCCGCCTATGAAAGCGAAAGAGCCGAAAACGTAGCGGAGCAGGTAATAAGACCTACAGGACTGCTTGATCCTATTGTAGAAGTAAAGCCTGTAGAAGGTCAGATAGAGGACTTATATTCCGAGATAAACGAGAGAACCGCCAAGGGCGAATGTGTGCTTATCACCACCCTTACAAAGAAGATGGCGGAGGACCTTACAAGCTACTATGAAAAAATGGGCGTAAAGATACGCTATATGCACCATGATATAGATTCCATCGAAAGAATGGAGATAATAAGAGATTTAAGAATGCACGTATTCGACGTGCTTGTAGGTATCAACCTTTTAAGAGAAGGTCTTGACCTGCCTGAGGTATCACTTGTTGCAATTCTTGACGCAGATAAGGAGGGCTTTTTAAGAAGCGAGACCTCACTTATCCAGACAATAGGCAGAGCGGCAAGAAACGCAGAGGGCAAGGTAATAATGTATGCTGATACTGTGACAGACAGTATGGAAAGGGCGATAACCGAAACCGCAAGACGTCGTGAGATACAGATGCAGTATAATGAAGAACACGGCATAGTACCTAAAACAATAGTCAAGGAAGTAAGAGCGGTACTTGAAATCTCATCGGGTAAGGATAGTAACAAGCCCAGAAAGATGACAAAGGCACAAAGAGAAGCGCTTATAAAGCAATATACGGCAGAAATGAAGAATGCCGCAAAGCTTCTTGACTTTGAGCATGCCGCATATTTAAGAGATAAGATTAAGGAGCTTTCGGAAGAAAAATAAAGAAAAGGAGAAACGAAAGTGAGCAGGGACAAAATAGTTATAAAGGGAGCAAGAGAACACAATTTAAAGAATGTAGATATAGAACTGCCCCGTGATAAGCTTATTGTAATGACCGGACTTTCAGGCTCGGGAAAATCCTCTCTTGCCTTTGATACCATATATGCTGACGGTCAGAGAAGATATATAGAAAGCCTCTCTTCCTATGCAAGAATGTTTTTAGGACAGATGGAAAAGCCTGACGTTGACAGTATAGAGGGCTTATCTCCCGCTATCTCTATAGACCAGAAGACTACCTCAAAAAACCCCCGTTCAACGGTTGGTACGGTAACCGAGATATATGACTATCTTCGTCTGCTCTACGCAAGAGTAGGCGTACCCCATTGTCCTGTCTGCGGTAAGGAGATAAAACAGCAGACGGTAGACCAGATAGTTGATAAGATAATGGCTCTCCCTGAAAGAACAAAGTTTCAGGTTATGTCACCCATTGTAAGAGGCAGAAAGGGTGAATATAAAAAAGAATTTGAGGACCTTATAAAGCAGGGCTATGCAAGAGTCAGAGTTGATGGTATAATCTACGATTTATCCGAACAGATACCTCTTGATAAAAACAAAAAGCATAACATTGAGGTGGTTGTTGACCGCCTTATACTGAAGGAGGATATCAGAACAAGACTTACTGACAGCATAGAGGTTGCAGGAAAGCTTTCTGAGGGACTTATCCTGATAGACGTAATAGACGGTGAAGAAATGCTCTTTTCTCAGAATTACGCCTGCCCCGAACACGGTGTAAGCATAGAAGAGCTGGTACCCCGTATGTTTTCCTTCAATAATCCCTTCGGTGCTTGTCCTACCTGTACAGGCCTTGGAATACACAAGACTATAGATGAAAATCTTATAATTCCGAATATGGAGCTTTCGGTAAAGGAAAATGCCATAAGAGCCAGCGGCTGGAAATATGCCGACGGAACAATAGCACAGATGTATTTTGAAGCTGTTGCAAGAGAATATGGATTTTCTGTTGAAACTCCCTTAAAGGACCTTGAAAGAAATCAGATAGAGGCTCTGCTTTACGGTACGGGCGATAAGAAGATAAAGGTAGTAAGAAGCAGCGAGCAGGGCGGCGGTGAATATATGACCGTCTTTGAGGGTGTAATAAATAATCTTGAACGCCGCTACAGAGAAACCCAGAGTAGCTATTCAAGAGAAGATATAGCGCAGTATATGGGTGATACCACCTGTCCCGATTGTCACGGACAAAGACTCAGAAAAGAGGCGCTTTGCGTTACCGTTGCTGATAAGAATATCAATGATTTCTGTAATATGAGTATTTCTGATGCTCTGGATTTTGTAAACTCAGTTGAGCTTTCAGAACGTGATATGATGATAGCAAAGCAGATTTTAAAGGAGATAAGGGAAAGACTCGGCTTTTTACAGAGTGTAGGACTTGAATATCTCACTTTATCACGTAGTGCAGGCACCTTATCAGGCGGCGAAAGCCAGAGAATAAGACTTGCCACCCAGATAGGCAGTTACCTTATGGGAGTGCTTTATATCCTTGACGAGCCGAGTATCGGACTGCATCAGAGAGATAACGACAAGCTGATTGCTACACTCCGCCATCTGCGTGATTTAGGTAATACCCTCATTGTCGTAGAACATGACGAGGACACTATGAGAGCCGCAGACTACGTGGTGGATATAGGTCCGGGTGCAGGTGTACACGGCGGTGAAATAATCTGTGCAGGTAGCCTTCAGGACATTATGGACTGTGAGCGTTCTATAACAGGACAGTATTTAAGCGGCAGACTGAAAATAGAAATACCCGAAAAGAGAAGAGAGCTTACCGGTAAATGGCTTACTGTAAAGGGCGCAAGAGAGAACAATCTTAAAGATATTACGGTAAAGATACCACTCGGTATATTTACCTGCATAACGGGTGTATCGGGTAGCGGCAAAAGCTCACTTATAAACGAGATTGTGTATAAGCACCTTGTGGCAAAGCTCAATCGTGCAAGAGTAAGAGCAGGGGACTTTGACAGTATAAGCGGTGTAAGTCACCTTGATAAGGTGATTGCAATAGATCAGTCCCCCATAGGCAGAACTCCCCGTTCTAACCCCGCTACCTATACAGGCGTATTCAGCGATATAAGAGACCTTTTTGCTCAGACCAACGACGCAAAAATGCGCGGCTATACCCAGGGACGCTTCTCCTTCAATATCAAGGGCGGCAGATGCGAAGCCTGCGAGGGCGACGGTATCAAGAAGATAGAGATGCACTTCTTACCCGATATATACGTACCCTGCGAGGTCTGCAAGGGACACCGCTACAACAGAGAAACCCTTGAAGTAAAGTACAAGGGTAAAAACATCTATGATGTGCTTGAAATGACGGTAGAGGACGGACTTGCCTTTTTCGAAAATCACGAAAAGATACGCCGCAAGCTCCAGACTCTTTACGATGTGGGACTGGGCTATGTCAAGATAGGACAGCCGGCAACCACTCTTTCAGGCGGTGAGGCACAGAGAGTAAAGCTTGCTACAGAGCTTTCGAAGAGAGCTACGGGAAAGACGGTATATATCCTTGACGAGCCTACAACGGGACTTCACACAGCGGATGTACACAAGCTGATTGAAGTACTTCAGAAGCTGACTGACGGTGGAAATACCGTGCTTGTCATAGAGCATAACCTTGATGTTATCAAGACTGCCGATTATATCATTGATATGGGACCCGAGGGCGGCGACAAGGGCGGTATAGTGATAGCAAGCGGTACCCCCGAAGAAGTAGCGGCAACGGATATTTCTTATACAGGAAAATATCTGGCGCCTCTTCTCGGCATTAAAAGGGATGAACAGCAATTCTTAGAATAGAAATTTCAAAAAGCTGAAAAAAACTCTTGTAACTTCGGGCAAAATATGATATACTTTAATGTGAATATAAATTGAGCGAGAGCAAAAGAAAGGAATGGTCACAGATATGGCTAAAATAGCAGTTCTGGGCTACGGCGTTGTCGGTTCGGGAACAGTCGAAGTAATTTATAAAAATCAGCAGGGACTTGAAAAGAAGGCAGGTCAGGGTATAGAGGTTAAATATATCCTTGATTTAAGAGATTTTCCCGATAGTCCCTACGCAGATAAATTCACAAAGGATTTTAATGTAATAGTAAACGACCCTGAAATAGATGTGGTTGTAGAAGTGCTTGGCGGTGTAAAGTTTGCATATCCTTATGTAAAAGCGTCGCTTGAAGCAGGAAAGAGTGTAGTTACATCAAATAAGGAGCTGGTTGCTACCTACGGTGCAGAGCTTCTCTCAATAGCAAAGGAAAAGAATATAAACTTCTTCTTTGAAGCAAGTGTAGGCGGTGGTATTCCTATCATCAGACCTTTACACCAGTGCCTTTCCGCAAACCGCATCGAAGAGATTGCAGGTATCTTAAACGGCACTACAAACTTTATCCTTACAAAGATGATAAGAGATAATATGGGCTTTGACGAGGCTCTTAAAATAGCGCAGGAGCTTGGCTATGCCGAGCGTGATCCTTCCGCTGACGTTGACGGTATCGACGCTTGCAGAAAGATATGCATACTCGCATCCCTTTCCTTCGGCAGACACGTATATCCCGATAACATCCACACAGAGGGTATCACAAAGATAACACCTGAGGACGTTGCCTACTGTGAAAACTTCGGCGGTGCTATAAAGCTTATCGGCTGGGCGGCAAGACAGGAAGATGACAAAATTGCAATTATGGTATGTCCCGCCTTCATTCACGAGGATAGCCAGCTTGCAGGCGTAAACGACGTATTCAATGCCATTCTTGTAAGAGGCGACTCTACGGGTGACGTAGTATTCTACGGCAAGGGCGCAGGTAAGCTCCCCACGGCAAGTGCTGTAGTTGCTGACGTTGTTGACGTGGTAAAGGCTACAGGTACTTCAAAGTCACTTCGCTGGGAGGACAGCGAGCAGGATTTCATCGAAGCTACAGAAAATATTGTATGCGAAAATTACATAAGAGTAAGCGGCACAGATAAGTCCCTTATCGAATATCTTTTCGGTGAGGTAGCATATCTTTCAAGAAAGGGCGCGCCTGCTGACGAGCTTGCATTCACAACCACAGCTATAAGCGAAAAGGAATGCGGCGAAAAGCTCATCGAGCTTCAGAAGAAGGCAACCCTTCTGGGACGTATCAGAATACTCAATTATTAAAAAGCATAACTTTATCTTAACTTGCGAAAGGAAACATCCTGATGGAAAAACAGCTTAAATACAAGAGAATACTTTTAAAGCTCAGCGGCGAGGCACTTGCCGGTGAAAAGAAGATGGGACTTGATATCCCCACAATAACAGAAATCTGCAAAAGCATAAAGAAGTGCTCCGACGCAGGCGCACAGATAGGTATTGTAGTAGGCGGCGGCAACTACTGGAGAGGTCGCTCCAGCGATACAATGGACAGAGTAAGAGCAGACCACATAGGTATGCTGGCAACAGCTATGAACGCACTTGCGGTAGCTGACGTTCTTGAAGGACTCGGCTGTGAGGTAAGAGTTCAGACTGCCATTGATATGAAGCAGATTGCAGAGCCTTACATCAGACAGAAGACATTAAGACACTTTGAAAAGGGCAGAATCGTAATCTTCGGCTGCGGTACCGGTAGCCCCTTCTTCTCAACAGACAGTGCGGCGGCTTTAAGAGCGGCTGAGATAAACGCAGATATACTGCTCAAGGCTACAATGGTTGACGGTATCTATGATAAGGACCCTCACAAGTATGCAGACGCAGTAAAGTACGATACACTTTCCCACCACGAGATACTTGTTCACAGCTTAAAGGTTATGGACAGTGCGGCGGCGGCAATGTGCAGTGATAACAAGACACCTATTTTAGTATTCGATTTAAGCAGACCTGACAACATCTATGACGCGGTTATGGGTGAAAAGGTAGGTACAGTAGTAAGCTAAGTAACAAAGGCGATGGATATCGCATAAATAAACGGATTAACTGAAAGGAATAAAAAATTATGAAGGCTACAATCAACACAGCAAAAGAAAAAATGGAAAAGTGCGTTGCAGCTCTTGAAAATGAATTTGCAACCATCCGTGCAGGAAGAGCAAATCCCGCTGTTCTTGACAAGATTACAGTAGATTATTACGGAGTGCCCACACAGATCAACGCTATGGCGGCTGTATCTGTTGCAGAAGCAAGAATCCTTGTTATCACCCCCTGGGACGCTTCGACATTAAAATCCATAGAAAAAGCAATTCTTGCAAGCGATATCGGTATAACACCTACAAATGACGGCAAAGCTATCCGTATAGTATTCCCCCAGCTTACAGAAGAAAGAAGAAAGGAACTCTGCAAGCAGATAAAGAAGATGGGTGAGGACAGCAAGGTAGCAATAAGAAACGTTCGTCGTGACGCTATGGATAAGCTGAAGGCTATGAAGAAGAATTCTGAAATCACAGAGGATGATTTAAAGGACTGCGAAAAGAAGGTTCAGGATCACACAGACAAGTTCTGCGATAAGATCGACAGTGTTTGCGCAGATAAAGAAAAGGAAATAATGACGGTATAAAATTGGCAGAGAAAGTTTTACCTAAGGAGCAGATGCCCTTACACGTGGGCATAATAATGGATGGTAACGGCAGGTGGGCTAAAAAAAGAGGCTTGCCACGTACCGCAGGTCATGCTCAGGGTGCAAAGGTTTTTAAGAAAACTGTGGAATGGTGCAGAGAGCTTGGTATAAAATATGCCACCTTCTATGCCTTTTCAACAGAGAACTGGAAGCGCCCCAAAGAAGAAGTTGACGCCATTATGGACCTGCTTAACAAATACCTTGATGACATAAGAAAAATGTCCCAGAAGAATACGAGAATAATTTTTCTCGGTGATAAGGGAGCATTTTCTGACGAGGTGGCGGCACGTCTTACCGAAATAGAAGAGGTGTCGGCCGCAAATGACGGTCTTTATGTCCTTGTTGCGCTCAATTATGGCGGCAGAGATGAAATAGTATCAGCCGCAAAGCGCATTGCCGAGGAATATAAGAGCGGAAAAATAAGTATAGATGATATAGACGAGATATCCTTTGAAAATTATCTGTACACGAAGGGGATACCTCCTGCTGATCTTATTATAAGACCCAGCGGAGAACAGCGAACATCCAATTTCCTTGTATGGCAGGCGGCTTATGCCGAGCTTGTGTTTATGGATGTCCTCTGGCCCGATTTTTCAAAAAAGGATCTTACAGCGGCGTGTGAAGAATATATGTTGCGCAACCGCAGATTCGGTGGAGTCTGATCCTTTTGGAAAGGAATATGAATGGCAAAAAGACTATTATCAGCGGCTATAGCGATACCAATCGGACTTGTCGTTGTAATTCTCAATAATGAGCTTGTTTATTATATAGCTATGACATTGCTTTCGGTAATGGCAGTGTATGAGCTTTTAATGGCGACCAAGTATCTGAAAAACAAGCTTTTATCAGCACTCAGCCTTGTTTTCGTGGCGATAATACCCTTTGTTTACTGGATAGATGCATTAAGACAGCATGTAAAGCTTTTTTATCTGTGTTTTATAATTCTGCTTGCATTTACGATGATAATAAAGCACGAAAGAGTAAAATTTGAGCAGGTGGCTTTAGTCTCCTTTGTATCTCTTGCAATACCGCTGGCTCTTAACACTCTTTCTTTTATAAGAACGAATTTTCCCCAGCACGCAATGTTTTATATTGTTTATATAATGCTCAGCGTATGGGTAGGAGATGCAGGCGCCTACTTTGTAGGAACCTTCCTCGGTAAGCATAAGATGTGCCCCAAGATAAGTCCCAAAAAGACCTGGGAGGGATTTGTCGGCGGCATTGTGACAACCGGTGTAGTTGCATTTATCAGTTGCTTTGTATATGAGCTTATTGATTCTGCTATAAACAACGGTGTTCATACATTCAGCGTAAATTATCCGTATCTTGTGGGACTTTCCCTTGTGCTTTCTGTACTGGGTGTGCTTGGCGACCTTTCTGCGTCTCTTATCAAGAGAGAATGCTCGGTAAAGGATTTCGGCAATATTCTCCCCGGACACGGAGGCGTGCTGGACAGATTTGACAGCGTACTTTTTGCGGCACCCTTTGCATATATGTTATTCCAGATGTTTGCGCCTATTACCCAGATAATCTAAGTTAGAACTATTAAGTAAAGACTCAATGCCGAAGTAAAACACCTTCGGCATTGTTTGTCATATTGATTACTTCGTTTCAGTAATATGTTAGTATGTTGCTGTTTTAAATCCCTGAAATGAGGAGATAAAAATGAGTATTCCACGTGATATAACGCTGCTTGGCAGTACAGGCTCAATAGGCACGCAGACTCTTGATGTGTGCAGAAAGCATAACATAAAGGTGACTGCGCTGACTTGTCACAGCAACGGAGAGCTTCTTTGCAGTCAGGCGAGGGAGTTTAATCCCGAATATGTCTGCGTCACAGATGATAAGTGTTATAATTATGTAAAAACGGAGCTTGCCGATACCAATATAAAAATTCTTTATGGTATGGATGGTCTTTGCGAAACCGCCTCTGTAAAGACTGATATGACAGTAAATGCCGTAGTAGGTATGGTAGGACTACGCCCCACTCTGGCGGCTCTCGACTACGGAAATAAGGTAGCTCTTGCCAACAAGGAAACTCTTGTTACAGGCGGCGAGCTTGTTATGAAAAAGGCGGCGGAAAAGAATCTGCCGATAATTCCCATAGACAGCGAGCACAGCGCTATTTTTCAGTCCCTTATGGGCAACGAAAAAAATAAGATAGACAAAATTCTGCTTACAGCCTCAGGCGGACCCTTTTACGGATACAGCTACGAACAGCTTAAAGCAGTTACAAAGGCTCAGGCATTAAAGCATCCAAACTGGGCAATGGGACAAAAAATAACCATTGATTCTGCTACACTTATGAATAAGGGCTTAGAGCTTATAGAAGCAGTATGGCTTTTTGATACTGCTCCCGATGATATAGAGATACTTGTACACCGTCAGAGCATACTCCATTCTGCGGTGCAGTACGCGGATGGCTCGATAATCGGTCAGCTTGGCGTACCTGATATGAAGATACCGATACAGCTTGCTCTCACATATCCCGAGAGATTCGATTGCGACGTAAAAAGACTTTCCCTTGCAGATGTAGGTACTCTTACTTTTGCAAGAGCGGATGAAGAAACCTTCCTTTGTCTTGCCTGCGCAAAAAAGGCGATAAAGCGAAGAGGTACAGCCTGCACGGTACTCAACAGCGCAAATGAAACGGCGGTAGCCTTATTCCTTCAGGATAAGATACCCTTTTACCGTATAGGAGAGCTTGTAGCCGATGCGCTGAATGATGTAAAGCCAAGCGATAAGGTTACACTTGAAACAGTTCTTGAAACAGAGATTGCTGCCAGAGAATATGTTCTCAGTAAGGCAGTATAGAATAATTACAGATTTGATATAAGGAGATAGTTTTGGATATCTTTGGTATAATTATAGGAATTCTGATGTTCCTGCTTATAATTCTGATTCACGAGTTCGGTCATTTTACAGTAGCAAAGCTGTGCAAAATGAAGGTCAATGAATTCTCGATAGGTATGGGACCTGCCATATTAAAAAAGCAGAAGGGTGAAACGCTTTATTCGTTAAGACTTCTGCCTATAGGCGGCTTTGTATCGCTGGATGAGGATGTTGAAAACGACGATCCTGACAGCTTCCGCAATAAGCCCGTGTGGATGAGAATACTTGTTATAGCCGCAGGTGCGTTTATGAATTTTGTGCTGGGCTTTATCTTCTGTATTGTATCGGTGCTGTGCAACGATAACATCTCCACCACAACAGTAGCTAAATTTTATGATGGTGCTGTAAGCTCACAACAGCTTATGGCAGGAGACAGAATAGATAGCATAAACGGTATGAAGATATTCACTACTATGGATATTTCCTTCCAGCTTACAAACTCAGACTCCAGGGAGGAAGGCTCAGGCTTCTACAAATACGACTTTGTGGTTATCCGTGACGGCAAGGAGGTAGAGCTGAAGGAGGTCAGATTTGCTTCAAAGGCATACGCCCAGTTCCTTGCGGATTATACAAGCCTTGTGGGAGAAAGCGAAAAATACGCAAAGCTCCCGACAGAATATTTTGATATCAGCGACAACAGCTATACAGAGGCTTTTGTATCGTTGGAAAAATCCGACAGCGACTTTGCCGTAAAGTTCAAGGAGATTGCAGATAAATACAAGGCAGGTTATGAAACAGAAACAAACAACCTATTCCTTGACTTTATCGTATATGGCGTAAAAAAGGATTTTGTTTCAGTTATCACAGCTGCCTGCAAAACCTTTGTATCCGATGCAAGACTTATCTGGATATCTCTTATAAATCTGCTTACGGGTACCTACGGACTAAATGAAATGTCAGGCCCTGTAGGTGTTGTACAGAGCGTGGGAACAGTTGCCTCGTTCGGCATCGGTTCACTTCTTACTCTGGCGGCGCTTATTGCGATAAACGTAGGTATAGTAAATCTGCTTCCTATCCCTGCTATGGACGGCGGTAGACTGGTATTCCTTATAATCGAAGCGATAAGGAGAAAACCTATCAAGGCGGAGCACGAAGGTCTTGTTCATTTTATCGGTATTGTGGCTCTTATGCTTCTTATGGTGATAGTGACCTTCAATGATATAGCGAGAATTTTTACAGGTGGATAACAGGAGAATAATATGAGTGAAAAAAAGGTAAGGCTCGGCAATCTGTTGCTTGGCGGTGAAAAAATATATATCCAGTCTATGCTGAGCGTACCTGCTCACGATGTAAAGGGAAATGTGGAGCAGGCAATAGCTCTCGAAAAGGCAGGTTGCGAAATTATCCGTACTGCTGTACCTACCATCAAGGACGCAGAGCTTATAACAGCGCTCAAGAATGCGGTTAATATTCCTGTTGTTGCCGATATCCATTTTGACTATAGAATAGCTCTGCGATGCGCTGAGCTTGGCGTAGACAAGATAAGAATAAATCCCGGAAACATCGGCGGAGAGGACAGAGTAAAGGCGGTAGCCGATATCTGTAAAAGTAAGAATATCCCTATAAGAATAGGGGTAAACAGCGGTTCACTTGAAAAGGAGCTTTTACAGAAATACGGCAGTCCTACCCCCGAGGCGCTTTGCGAAAGTGCAGAAAGACATATTGCATTACTCAGAAAGTTTGATTTTGACGATATCGTTCTGTCGGTCAAATCCTCTGATGTAAGACTTATGATAAACAGCTACAGAGCTATACACGAAAAATATCCCTATCCGCTTCATTTAGGCGTTACCGAAGCGGGTACACAGCATATGGGTATTTTAAAATCCGCTGTGGGTATAGGCTCTCTTTTATCGGACGGAATAGGTGATACCATAAGAGTGTCTCTTACTGCTGATCCCGTAAACGAGGTGTATGCTGCAAAGGATATTTTAAAGGCTGTAGGAATGGGCGAGGGTGTAGAGATAGTATCCTGTCCCACCTGCGGCAGAACCTCAATCGACCTTATCGGACTTGCCGAAAAGGTTGAAAATGCCACAAGAGATATAAAGAAGAATATAAAGATTGCCGTTATGGGCTGTGTTGTAAACGGACCGGGTGAAGCAAGAGAGGCGGATATCGGTGTTGCAGGCGGCAATGGCGAGGGAATTATATTCAAAAAAGGCGAGATAATAAAAAAGGTAAGAGAAGAAGAACTGCTTTGCGAGCTTCTGAAGGAAGTTGAAAAGATTGTATAAAGGATGGTAGTAAAAATGGCAAAGCTGAAAGAAATTCTGAATAGTGTAGAACTGACCGATAGGGTAGGCGAGGGCAGATTGTTATCAATTCTTTGTGATGATAGCGATAAAAGTCTTATCCTCCAGCTTGGTGCGGACGAGCTTATTCCTGCGTCGCTTCTTATAGAAAATGCAGAGGTGATAAGAAAATATCTCGGTGTACCCTCGGTGAAGATTTACCCTAAGTATGACGAGAGTCTTTTCGATTCTGCATATCTTCGTGATATTGTGGATATCATGAAGGGTACTTACGGTATGATAAACGGCTATCTTGATGACGCGGAGATAAACGACGACGGCGATACCTTTGAGTTTTCGCTTATGCACGGCGGTTATGACCTGCTTATAAGTGAAAAGATAGACAAGGAAATAGAAAAGTTTATAAAGGGCGTTTTCGGCAAGAGTGTACATATATCCTTTGATGAAGTAAAAACTGTTGACTTTGAGGAAATGGACAGAATGTACTATGAGGAGCTTGCCTCCCAGCCTCTGCCCGATTTTGACGCAATAAACAAGAGAGCCGCAGAAAAGGCGGCAGAAAAAAGCTCAGGCGGCAAAAGAAAGAGCCGTCCCACTCCCTACGAGAATCCCAAGAACAAGAGCTTTTCCTATGAAAGTGAAAAATATGAGCAGAATGCTCTTTTATATCTGGGCGATATGATAGAAGAGCAGCCTACCGATATTTCTGCTTTAAACGGTGAATATAACAATGTGGCTGTATGGGGCGAGCTTTCCGATGTAGAGCGCAGAGATACAAGAAACGGCGTTTATACCATCATTTCAGCAAATCTGTATGACGGTACCGGAAAAATTCCCGTAAAGATGTTTGCACAGACTGCGGAAATTGATAAATACAGCTTCTTTGACGACTATGTGACAGTTGTTATGAGCGGTAGCTATAAGCTGGATACATATACAAATCAGAACAGCTTTTTAGCTGAAAATATCATTCAGGTACAGATGAAGGAAGGCTTTACAATGGCAAAGCCTAAGAACGATTTTTCTGCACCCTCCTTTGGTGCGCCGCCTGCACAGAGCGGTGGCTTCGGCGGTCGCCTTAATGTCCTTGATAACCCTGAAGAAATGGAGCTTATGTTTGAAACAAAGCTATTCAACAGCACAGCAACCCTTGTTATGGGCAGACCGATAAACGACCACCCGGTTACTATGGCGTCTGTCACAAATGAACGTGACGAGGTAACTGTCTGGGGCGAGATTTTTGATGTTGAAAAGAAGGAAACGAAGTCAGGCAAATCTGTGATTGTCACCGCCGCCTTCAGCGACAGAACAAACTCGATGATGTTAAAGCTCTTTGTTCCTTCAAACAAAATGGATAGCATAGGCTTTATCTCAAAGGGTACAAAGATACTTGCGACAGGTAGCTTCAAGGCTGACGAGTTTATGAAGTGCAACGTATTCAATCCCTCTTCTGTTATGACAGTTACAACAACGGTAAAGAAGGATAACGCCGAAGTGAAGAGAGTAGAGCTTCACCTTCATACCACTATGTCGGATATGGACGCCGTGACAGCGCCTGCCGACCTTATAAAGCAGGCTCATAAATGGGGACACAGAGCAATAGCTATAACTGACCACGGCAACGCTCAGGCATACCCCGAGGCTATGAATACGGTAGAAAAGATAAACAAGGACGATCCTGATTTCAAGGTCATCTACGGACTTGAAGCCTACTTTGTAAACGACGGCAGTACAATAGTAGAGGGCTGTGACAACATCGATATAAATGATGATATAGTTATTTTCGATATAGAAACCACAGGACTTCATCCTGCCAGCGAAAGAATAACCGAAATAGGCGCTGTAAAGCTCAGAGGATTAGAGGTTGTCGAGGAATTCTCCACCTTTGTAAATCCTATGATGCCTATCCCGATGAATATTCAGCAGCTTACGGGAATCACTGATGATATGGTAAAGGACGCACCCACAGAAGATAAGGCAGTTGCAGACTTTATGGCGTTTGTGGGAACAGCTCCCGTAGCGGCACATAACGCAAAGTTCGATGTTTCATTTATAAAGAGCGTGTTATCCCGTATGGGCAGAGAGTTTACAAATCCCGTTGTTGATACTCTTGCAATAAGCAAGGCGTCCTTAAAGGGACTGAAAAACCACAAGCTTGATACTATTGCGAAATATTACAAGCTGGGCGAATTTGATCATCACAGAGCGGTAGCGGATGCCAGGATGCTCTGCGATATCTATCTGCACATCATAAACGATACAAAGAAGATTGCAAAGCTTGAAAAGATAGGCGATTTCAACAGAGCCTTCGGCGAGGTGGATATAAAGAAGCTTCCTTATTATCACCAGATAATCCTTGTGCAGAATAAGACAGGTCTTAAAAATCTCTACAGACTTATTTCTGCATCCAATCTTGATTATTTCTATAAAAAACCGAGAATACCCAAGTCGCTTCTTGAAAAGTACAGAGAGGGACTTATTATTGGTAGCGCCTGCGAGGCTGGTGAATTATTCAGAGCAATTTTAGAGAATGCTCCCCAGGATAAGATAGACGAGATAGCGTCCTTCTATGATTACCTCGAAATCCAGCCTACCGGTAACAATATGTTCTTATACCGCAAGGGCGATGTGCAGAGCATAGAAGAGCTTGAAAACCTGAACAGAAAAATAGTAGAGCTTGGCGACAGACTCGGAAAGCCTGTAGTTGCCACCTGCGACGTTCACTTTATGAATCCCGAGGACGGCGTGTTCCGTGAGATACTCCAGGCAGGTCAGGGCTACAGCGACTTTGAAAATCAGGCACCGCTCTATTTCAGAACTACCGATGAAATGCTGGCTGAGTTTGCTTATCTCGGTGAAGAGAAGGCGTATGAGGTGGTAGTTGAAAACACCAATAAAATAGCTGATATGATTGAAGTCGTAAGACCTATCCCGAAGGGTACCTATACTCCCCATATCGACGGTGCTGACGAAGAACTTCAGCAGCGTTGCTGGGACAGAGCTATGGATTGGTACGGCTATAACGGAGAAATTCCCGAAGTAGTAAAGACAAGACTCCAGAAGGAGCTTGACTCTATCATAAAATACGGCTTCGGCGTACTTTATATGATTGCGCAGAAGCTGGTAGCGTACTCGGAGCAGAATGGATACCTTGTAGGCTCCCGTGGCTCGGTAGGTTCGTCGGTAGTTGCCATAATGGGTGGTATTTCAGAGGTAAATCCCTTACCGCCCCATTATCGTTGTCCCAAGTGCCGTTATAATGAATTTATAACAGACGGTTCTGTGGGCTCAGGCTTCGACTTACCTCCTAAAAAATGCCCTCATTGCGATATTGATATGCTTCGTGACGGACATGATATTCCCTTCGAAACCTTCCTTGGCTTCAAGGGGGACAAATCACCTGATATCGACCTTAACTTCTCAGGCGAAGTACAGGGTAAGGTACACAGATACACAGAAGAATTATTCGGTAAGGATCACGTGTTCAAGGCGGGTACAATTTCAGCGGTTCAGGAAAAGACTGCTATCGGCTTTGTAAAGAAGTGGCTTGAATTAAAGGGAACCTCTGCCTGCAATGCGGAGATTTCAAGACTTGCCGCTGGCTGTACGGGTATAAAGCGTACCACCTCCCAGCACCCCGGCGGTATGGTAGTTGTACCCAGCGAATTTGATGTATATGACTTTACTGCGGTACAGCATCCTGCTGAAAAGACAGAAAGTGATATGATAACAACCCACTTCGATTTCCATGCACTTCACGATACTATCCTGAAGCTTGACGAACTGGGACACGATGTGCCGACACTCTATAAGCACCTTGAAGATATGACAGGTGTAAAGATTGCCGATGTACCTACATCAGACCCTGAGGTAATGAAGCTCTTTACCTCCACCGAGCCTCTTGGCATAAAAGAAGAAGACCTCGGAGTATCAAGCGGTACTTATGGTATTCCCGAATTCGGTACATCTTTTACACTCCAGATGCTTAAAGACGCACAGCCTAAAAAGTTCTCCGACCTTTTACAGATATCGGGACTTTCTCATGGTACAGACGTATGGCTGGGTAATGCTCAGGAGCTTATTGCTAACGGCACCTGCACCATTTCAGAGGTTATCGGTTGTCGTGACGATATTATGGTATATCTTATGCATAAGGGCGTTGAGCCGGGACTTGCCTTCAAGATAATGGAAATCACCCGTAAGGGTAACGCTATGAAGCTCTTTGATGAAGAGATAGAGCAGGCATTCCGTGATAACAATGTACCCCAGTGGTATGTTGACAGCTGTAAGAAAATCAAGTACATGTTCCCTAAGGCGCATGCCGCCGCTTACGTAATGGGTGCCACAAAGCTCTGCTGGTTTAAGGTATATCATCCGTCAGAGTTCTATGCCGCAATACTTACAAAGCATACAGAAAACATTGATGTTGATACAGTTCTTGGCGGTGTAAATGTCGTAAGAAACAAGATACAGCAGATACAGAGCAACCCCGATGCTACTCCCAAGGACAAGGCAATGGTAGAAGCTCTGCTTCTGGTACACGAAATGATGCTCAGAGGTATCAACTTCCTGCCCGTTGATTATAAAAAGTCAAAGGCAACCACCTACTCGATAGAGGATGGCAATTTAAGACTGCCCTTTATGGCGGTGGCAGGCTGTGGAGAAAACGCCGCAATCAGACTCAAAGAGGTTATTGACGAGGGCGACTACATCTGCGTAGATGATATCCAGTTCAAATCAGGTATCAACAGCACCGTACTCGCAAAGCTCAGTGATATGGGTGTATTCGGTGATCTGCCACAATCGGCACAGATTTCCTTCTTTTGATTTATATCTGTTCATCGCCCGCTAGTGTATAGCGGGCGGTGATAATGCATAAAAAAAGTGATTATCTATAATACATTTTAGCTTTTCTGCTGAAATACAGGCAGAACCATCTGATTTAGTTGACAATTTAGCTGTAATGTGTTATCATAGTATCGTGATAATACATTAGCACGCTAAAGTGAAGAGTGAAAACACATAACTATCGTAAACAATACAAATTTACATAAAGAAAACCGAAAGGAAAGAACAATATGAAAGGCTACGATTTAATCACTCCCGAGGGCACGAGAGATCTGCTCTTTGAGGAATGTGCGGTGAGAAAAAAAGAAGAGGACAAGCTGAGATATCTTTTCATAATGAACGGCTACAGCGAGGTCATCACACCGGCACTTGAATTTTATGATGTTTTTAATATGAAAGCAAGAAGCTTCCGTCAGGAAAGTATGTACAAGCTTATTGACGGCAAGGGCAGACTTATGGTTATGCGTCCTGACAGCACAATGCCTATTGCAAGAATAGTTGCTACAAGATTAAAGGATAGCAACAAGCCGTTAAAGCTTTTCTATTCACAGAATATATACCGTTGCAATCCAAAGCTTTCAGGCAGGGATGATGAGATACTCCAGACAGGTATTGAAATCATCGGCGGTGATGAAAAAAGAGCAGATTTAGAAGCCCTCTCTCTTGCGGCAAAGGTTTTATGTGAGTGCGGCAGTACAGATACAAGACTGGAGCTTGGTGATAATACCTTCTATAAATATCTGCTCAGCGCTTTATCTCTTGAAGAGGATGAAGAAACGGTAAGAGCCTTTATCGAAAGCAAGAACACACCTGAGCTTAAAAACTGGATAGCTGAAAAAACAGAAACAATAACCGACGGCAACAAGAAAAAGTACGCAGAGTTGCTTCTGGCTCTTCCCAGACTTTTCGGTGGTGAAGAGGTTTTTGAAACAGCAGAAAAGCTCTTCAGCAATACAGCGCTTGCGCTAAGACTTGAAGAGCTCAAGGAAACCTATGACTCATTATGCAGACTTTATGACAAGGACAGCATAACAGTTGATTTAGGACTTGTAAACAAGGCTGAATATTATACAGGTATCATCTTCAGAGGTTATATCGAGGAGTATGGTCAGGCAGTAATTTCAGGCGGAAGATACGATACACTTGTAGGCAGCTTCGGTGCTGAAGAATGCGGAGCTATCGGCTTTGCGGCTAACGTAAACGCTATCGCCTCAGCCGCTATAAAGAGAGCGGAGGAGAGTTATGTAAGCAGTGCAGATGTTCTGGTATTTGCAAAGGATGGTTATCTCACCGAGGGTATCCGACATTGCAGTCAGCTTACAGAGGCAGGCGTTATCACTCAGTTCTGCACCTGCTCCGACGAAGAGAGTGCAAGAGCCTATGCAAAGGAAAACAACATCCCTAAGCTTATAATTATAGGTGAAACTACCGAAACAATAGAAACAGAATAAAGGAACAGACAATGAACAGTAACAAAACTATACGAATTGCTCTTACAAAGGGCAGACTTGAAAAGGATACGGTAAACCTTTTTGAAAAGATAGGCTATGATGTATCCCAGCTTCGTGACAAGGGCAGAAGACTCATTCTTGAAATTCCCGGAGCAGATATTGAAGTAGTGCTTGCAAAGGCGGCAGACGTTATCACATATGTTGAGCACGGCGTATGCGATATGGGCGTTGTAGGCAAGGACACTATAGATGAATACGGCGGAAAGTTCTTTGAGGTGTGTGACCTGGGCTTCGGCAGATGCCGCTTTGCACTTGCAGTAAAGGCAGGAACAGACTTTTACAAGGGCTACGGCGTAAAGACTATTGCAACAAAATACCCCAATGTTACAAGACGCTTTTTTGAAGCCAAGGGAATGGACGTTGATATAGTAAAGATAGAAGGCTCTGTGGAGCTGGCTCCGCTTCTCAGCCTTTCCGACGGTATCGTTGATATTGTAGAAACAGGTACCACCTTAAAGGAAAACGGGCTTGCGGTATATGAGGATGTATCTCCCATCTCCGCAAGAGTTATCGTAAATCCCGTAAGTATGAAGCTTAAAAAGAACGATATAGAAACACTCCTTCAGAAGATGGAGAATAATCTTTAATAAAAGAAAGGCAAAGACTATGATAAAGATAATCAAAGCTGACGGCGCAGAAAAAGACTTTCTCGCTGATATGAAGAAAAGAAGCGGCGA
Source organism: Ruminiclostridium sp. (assembly GCA_017942025.1). Taxonomy (GTDB): domain Bacteria; phylum Bacillota; class Clostridia; order Oscillospirales; family Ruminococcaceae; genus Ruminiclostridium_E. Next base: position 30,633 of record JAGAVH010000039.1, read on the forward strand.
AGTAAACCTTGAAGTAGAAAAGACAGTAAAGGCTATACTTTCCGACGTAGCCGAAAGAGGCGACGAGGCGGTAAAGGAATATACCGCAAAGTTTGACTGTGCAAACGTGCAGTATTACAGAGTACCCGACGAAGTAATCCAGGATGCACTCACAGAGGCAGATTCCGAATTTGTAAATGCAATGCTTAACTGCGTAGAGAATATTACAAAGTTCCACGAAAAGCAGAAGCAGAACGGCTATATGATGACTGACGAAAGCGGCTGTATCTTAGGTCAGCGAGTAAGAGGTCTTGACAGAGTAGGCTTATACGTACCCGGCGGTACAGCGGCTTATCCTTCCTCCGTTCTGATGAACGCTATCCCCGCAAAGATTGCAGGCGTCCGTGAAATCGTTATGGTTACACCTCCCTTAAAGGACGGCACACCCAATAAGGATATTTTAGTAGCGGCGGCTTTATGCGGCGTTGATAAGATATTTATGTGCGGCGGTGCTCAGGCTGTTGCGGCTTTAGCCTATGGTACAGACGAGATACCCAAGGTATCAAAGATCGTAGGCCCCGGCAACATCTTCGTAGCAACCGCAAAGAAGCTCCTTTACGGAACGGTTGACATCGATATGATTGCAGGCCCCAGCGAAATCCTTATAGTAGCTGACGAGGGCGCAAATCCCAAGTACGTAGCCGCTGACCTTATGTCCCAGGCAGAACACGATAAGCTTGCAAGCTCTGTTCTTGTAACCACAAGCATGAAGGTTGCCGAAGAAACCGTTAAGGAAATCGAAAGACAGAGCGCATACCTTTCAAGAAAGGAAATCATTGATATTTCCCTTGACAACTACGGTGCAATCATCGTATGCGACGATATGGACAAGGCTTGCGAAATTGCAAACGAAATAGCTCCCGAGCACCTTGAAGTGCTTGTGAAGAACCCTCTTGAATACATCGGCAGACTTGAAAACTGCGGTTCTCTGTTCTTAGGTGATTATGCTCCCGAGCCTCTGGGCGACTATTATGCAGGTCCTAACCACGTTTTACCCACCAGCGGTACTGCACGCTTCTTCTCACCCTTATCAGTAGACAGCTTTATCAAGAAGTCAAGCTACATCTACTACACAAGAGAAAAGCTCTTCGGCGCAAAGGATGATATTGTATTAGTTGCAGAAAGAGAACAGCTCACCGCTCACGCAAATGCTATAAAGGTAAGATTCGAGGACTGATATAATGAATAACAAATGGGAAAATAATATCCGCAGGGTAGTACCCTACACCCCGGGTGAACAGCCTAAGATAAAGGATATTATAAAGCTCAATACAAACGAAAATCCCTTTCCTCCTTCTCCTATGGTAACAAAGGTTATTGAGGAATTTGATAACGACAGACTCCGTATCTACCCCGATACAGATTCTACCGTGCTTGTGAATGCCCTTGCAAAAAGATATAACGTAAAGCCCTCTAACGTATTTGTAGGCGTAGGTTCTGACGACGTATTATCGATGGCATTTATGACCTTCTTCAACAGCGACAAGCCGATATTATTCCCTGATATTACATATTCCTTCTATGATGTCTGGGCGGATGTTTACAGAATTCCTTACAAGACCTTTCCTCTTGATGAGAATTTCAGGATAAATGCAGATAACTATTGCTGTGAAAACGGCGGTATCATTATTCCTAATCCCAATGCTCCCACAGGCGTACTTGAAAGCACGGATTTCTTCGAAAAAATCGTAAAGGCAAACCCCGACAGCGTAGTTATCGTGGATGAGGCATATATCGATTTCGGCGGAAAAAGCTGTATAGAATTATGCGAAAAATACGAAAACCTGCTTGTAGTACAGACCTTCTCAAAATCACGCTCTATGGCGGGTATGAGAATAGGCTTTGCGATAGGCAGCGAAAAGCTGATAAAGTATATGAATGACGTTAAATTTTCCGTCAACTCCTATACGATGAATCCTCTTTCCCAGTACTGCGGTGCGGCGGCTGTGGAGGACGAGGAATACTTCAGAAAGACTGTAAATGAGATAATCTCAGTCCGTGAATATTCAAAGGAAAAGCTGACCGCTCTCGGCTTTACCTTCCCCGATTCCTACAGTAATTTTATCTTCGCTTCTCACAAAAGTAAGCCTGCAAAGGAAATCTTTGAGGCGCTTAAAGAACGTAAGATATTCGTAAGATACTGGAACAAGGACAGAATAAACAATCATCTTCGTATCACCATCGGCACAAGAGAGCAGATGGATAAGATGTTTAAGGCTCTTGAAGAAATACTGAAATAACAATATGGGTGGATAGAAAAATCTGTCCGCCCTGTTGCTGTTATTTGACACAGAGTATTATATATGGTAAAATAGAAGCATATTCGGAAAGGAATGATTATAATGAGCGTTATCGAAAGAAAAACAAAGGAAACAGATATAAAGGCGGATTTATCCGTTTACGGCTCTTCAAAGGCTGATATCGATACAGGTATAGGCTTTTTTGACCATATGCTGACCGCTCTCACAGTACATGGCGGCTTTGATTTAAAGCTTACCTGCGATGGCGATCTGAAGGTTGACGGACACCATACGGTAGAGGATTGCGGTATTGTGCTGGGCAAGGCGCTTGCAGAGGAACTGGGTGACAAGAGCGGTATTGTGCGCTTTGGTAGTGCCTTTATTCCCATGGATGAGGCGTTATCCTTCTGCTCTGTGGATATAAGCGGCAGACCCTATCTTGTATTCAACGCAGAATTTACTGATGACAGAACAGGCGAATTTGACAACTGCCTGACAGAGGAATTCTTCCGTGCCTTTGCCTTCAATGCAGGAATCACTCTGCATATAAGAAATGAATACGGCAAGAACGATCACCACAAGATAGAATCCATCTTCAAGGCGGTAGCCTATGCTTTAAAGCAGGCTGTAAAAAAGAATGATGACGGCTCTGTAGTTTCTACGAAAGGAACACTTTAATAATGATAGCTATAATTGATTATGGCGCAGGGAATTTATTCAGCGTACAGAATGCGCTTAATTTTCTCGGCATAGAAAATATAATAACCAAGGACAAGGCTGATATAGAAAAGGCGGATAAGCTGATACTTCCCGGCGTAGGCGCATTCCCTGACGCTATGAAAATGCTTTCTGATGCAGGACTTGTTGACGTTATAAAGGAGCAGGTAAAGACAAAGCCTCTTATGGGTATATGTCTTGGTATGCAGATGCTTTTTGAAAAGAGCTACGAATTCGGCAAAACCGAAGGTCTGGGACTTATTCCCGGTACAGTAGAGCTTATGAAGCCTGAAAACGATCTGCTGATTCCCCATATCGGCTGGAATGCTCTTGAAAAGAATGAAGACTGTCCGCTCCTTCAGAACGTGGAGGAAGGGGATTACGTTTATTTCGTACATTCCTTTGCAGCGGTAACTGACAGTAAGAACGTAGCGGCATACTGCGACTACGGAATGAAGGTGCCGGGACTTGTTGCAAAGGGCAATGTTTACGGTTGTCAGTTCCACCCTGAAAAAAGCGGTAAGACAGGACTTGATATACTTAAAAATTTCGCAATGCTTTAAGGAGGTTTTACTATGGAAGAAAAAATCTGTACCTGTGGCGAAAAGATGGTAAGGGCACAGCTGTCTTCAGGAATGTTCGGTAGTACAAATATTGTAATACAGGACGAAAAAAATAATATGAACGAATACAGACTAGTTCCCTATGTATGCACAAAGTGTGGTAAGACTGAACTTTATGCAGATTTTAATAATCAGAACGGCGACAACGTATTTGTCGGAGGAGTGTTTTTCTAAATGATAATTTTACCCGCAATTGATATAAAGGACGGCAACTGCGTTCGTCTTGTAAAGGGCGATTACGGCACCGCTCACAAGGTAGCGGATAGCTATATGGATACTGCTTTGAGCTTTGTAAAGGCTGGAGCAGAATGGATACATATGGTTGACCTTGACGGTGCAAAGGATGCCAGCACAGCCAATAAGGACGTTTATCTTGACGTAGCAAAGAATACCTCTCTTAAAGTAGAGGTAGGCGGAGGCATACGCAGTCTTGATACTGTAGAAATGTATCTGTCAGGCGGCATTTCAAGAGTAATTATAGGCTCTGCGGCAGTAAAGAACCCTCAGCTTGTAAAGGATGCCGTAAAGGAATACGGAGACAGAATCGCTGTGGGCATAGACGCCAAGAACGGCTATGTTGCTACAGAGGGCTGGCTTGAAACCTCTGATGTGCATTTTACCGACCTTGCAAAGGCTATGTCTGATATAGGTGTAAAGTACATCATATTTACAGACATTTCAAAGGACGGTACTTTATCAGGTGTCAATGCAGAGCAGTTAAAGCAGATAAACGAAGCCTGCTCCGCTAATATCATCGCCAGCGGCGGTGTACACACAATAGAGGATATAAAGATTTGCAAAAAGTTAGGACTTTACGGTACTATCTGCGGCAAATCTCTCTACAGCGGCACACTCGATTTAGCTGAGGCTATAAAGGAAAGCCGCGAATAATTGCTAAAATACACTTAGTTTTGGTACAAATCTATCTTTTTGTTCCATTCTACTTGATTTTAAAGCGATATTCAGTATAATAAATACATACCGAAAGGAAAAATTATGCTTGCAAAAAGAATAATACCCTGTCTTGACGTAAGAGACGGCAAGGTAGTAAAGGGTATAAATTTCGTAGGAATAAAAGAGGTCGGCGATCCTGTAGAATGTGCGGCAGAGTACAACGATCAGGGCGCAGACGAAATATGTTTTCTTGATATAACCGCAACCCACGAGGGCAGAAAGACTATGGTTGACGTAGTACGCCGTACAGCCCAGAGAGTTTTCGTGCCTCTTACGGTAGGCGGCGGAATATCATCTGTTGATGACTTCAGAGAACTACTCCGTAGCGGTGCGGACAAGGTTTCCGTAAACTCCGCGGCAGTAAGAAATCCCTCTCTTATCAAAGAGGCGGCTGAAATATTCGGCAGTCAATGTGTAGTCGTTGCCATTGACGCAAAGAAAAAGGGTGACAGCTGGACCGTTGTAGTAAATGGCGGCAGAATCGATATGAATATCGACGCTGTCGAATGGGCACAGAAGGCGGAAGAGCTTGGAGCAGGGGAAATACTGCTCACCTCAATGGATACGGACGGAATGAAGCAGGGCTTTGATATTGAGCTTTTAAACGCCGTATGTGATAAGGTAAAGATACCCGTAATAGCCAGCGGCGGTTGTGGTACATTACAGCACTTCTCCGATGTGTTTAAACAGACAAAGGCGTCTGCGGCTTTAGCGGCTTCGCTTTTCCACTATAAAGAGCTTACAGTAAGTGAAGTAAAACAGCACCTTAAAGATAACGATATACCCGTCAGAAATTTTTAAAGAGGAAAACATAATGGATTTAGATATTTATTTCAAGAAAGCAGAGCTTATACCTGCCATCGTTACAGATATTGATACAGGCGCAGTGCTTATGCTTGCGTATATGAACAAGGAGAGCTTAAAGCTCACTCTTGAAACAGGCTATACCTGGTTCTGGAGCAGATCAAGAAAAGAGCTGTGGAACAAGGGCGCAACCTCAGGCAATATGCAGAAGGTGATAGAAATTCACGCCGACTGCGATGATGACACCTTACTTGTAAAGGTAAAGCCCCAGGGACCTGCCTGCCACACAGGAAGCTATTCCTGCTTCTTTAAGGAAGTAATTAAAAACGAAGAATAAGAGGAGAACTATATGTCACTTTATGAAGAAATTTTTGCAGTGTTAAAACAGAGAAAGATTGATTTTGACAACGGCAACGCACCCGAAAAATCCTACACCTGCTATCTTTACGAGAAGGGTGTGGATAAAATATGCAAGAAGATAGGCGAGGAGGCATCCGAAACTATCATTGCGGCAAAGAACAATGATAACGAAGAGCTTATGAATGAGATAAACGACCTGCTCTATCACATTATGGTGCTTTGTGTTAATCAGGGACTTGAATGGTCAGATGTTGAAAAGGTCCTTGATGAAAGAAATGAGAAGATTGGAAACTTAAAACAGTTCCACACAACCGACAAGCTATCATAACAAATGAGGTGTATGATGAAAAAAACGCTTAAAACAAGAATTCTGGCGGCATTTCTGGGAGTAGCAATGCTTATGTCATTTGCAACAGGCTGTGGCGGTAATGAATCGTCAACCACATCAGACAGTAATATGTCATCGGCAGGAGAAAAAACATCATCAGGCGGGGACGAAGGCAAAACCGAGGAGATAAGAGATATCAGCTCCATTGAGCTTATCAAGGAAATGAAGATAGGTTGGTGCCTTGGTAATACCTTTGACGGTGGTGGAAAAAGTAACAAGGGTGCGCCTGTGCGTACATTAGAAACAGCCTGGGGTAACCCCGTGACCACTAAGGAAATGATTGATGAGGTTGTAAAGGGCGGCTTTAACATCATAAGAATTCCTGTAACCTGGGACTGGAGTACAGGTGAAGCGCCTGATTACAAAATCAGCGATGCCTGGATGGACAGAGTTCAGGAGGTTGTCGACTACGCGGTTGATAATGACGTGTTCGTTATTCTGAATCTCCATCACGAAACCTGGCACTATCCAACAGAGGATAATTACGAAGCGGCAAGTGACAGACTGAAAAAAATCTGGACTCAGATAGGTAACCGTTTTGAAGGTTACAACGAAAAGCTAATATTCGAAGGAATGAATGAACCTCGTGTTATTGGTTCACCTGAAGAATGGAACGGTGGTACACAGGACACAAGAGAAGTTGTAAATAAACTCAATTTTGATTTTGTAGAAACTATCCGTGGTCTCGGCGGAAACAATAAGCTTCGTCATCTTATGATTCCCGGATATGCGGCGTCTTCATCATCAGCTGCATTGAAGGCTATAAAGGTACCTGATGATGATAAGATAATTGTTTCTGTACACGCTTATTCACCTTATAATTTTGCTCTTAACACAGGCTCAGGCTCTACAGATAAATGGCTTGCTCAGAGCCCGTCACACATAAACGAGATAGACAGAATAGCAGATGATATAAAAACTCTCTTTATAGATAAGGGCGTGGCGGCGCTGATTGGCGAATTTGGTGCGGTAAACCGTAACAATGAGCTTTACAGAGCGGACTGGATAAAATACTATGTTGCAAGAATGAAGCAGATAGGCGTATCCTGTGTATTATGGGATAACGGTGCTTTTAACGGCGGCGGTGAAAACTTCGGCTTCTTTGACCGCAGAACACTCACCTTCAGATTCCCGAAAATGCTTGAAGCGGCAATGGAAGCAGTAAACGGCGATATTGACCTTGAAGCGATGAAAGATGCACCTATCCAGCTTTATAAGGATGATAAGGTGGCATAAATAAAATCAATCCCTGATTTACAATTAAGTAAATCAGGGATTTTTCTGTTATTTACTTGTGAAATTCACCATTTAAAAATTCTACTCTGCTCATAAGCCAGCTATTAAGATAATCAACAGCCTGTTTGTGTGTTTTGCATCTTGCGGCACCATACGAAAGTTCGCCTTTAAAGGAATCGTTATTTCTGATATTATTCCACTTGTCATAATTTCTGTCAAACATTTCAGAATAGTTTGTTGCAGTATTCTCTATCATTTCGTATGCACGTGTGAAAACGCCTCTGTCATATGCGTCGGTCCAGGTTTTCTCTATCATATCCCTGTACCAGTCCTCATAAGCGAGTACAACCAGCCAGGGGTTTAAGGTCTCGAATTCTCCACCGCCGTAAGGTCCGCCGTTTACATCAGGTACGATGTTCGATGCGTAATAGCCCTTACCGTCTGCACAGCGGTTTTTATTACCGAGTCCCGAGTCGAAGTCCCAGGGAGCACAGAAGGTAAGCTTTTTATCTCCACCCTCGCCGAAGTCCACGCTCATATAAAAGCTTGACCAGTATATATCAGCATCACAGCCGATTTCATTTATGATATAGGTGTCAACAAGTGACTCTACATTTACAACTTTTTCGATAGCCTCTCTGGGTGTGATATCGGTTGTTTTCTGAATTGCAGTATAGTCTGAATTGAATACGTACGCCTCGTCTTTATAAGCGGCATAGTATAAAATATCGTAAACCTTATCTACATAGTTGCTTATGAAATTCTTCTGCTTTTCAGAGTAGATGTCACTTTTTATTGTAAATCCGCCGTCGCAGTTGTCGAGATATTTAATCGTTCTTCCGCTTCCGCCTTTTCCGTCATAGGGGGTAAGGGGAGCATTATTCGCATAGTCGATATAGAACTGCTGGAGCTCGTCTTCTGTGTAGCAGTAGCCGTCCATTTCAAGAAAATATCCTATGTCAGTTTCTGTATAATCCTTTTCCGCTTCTGTGATATTTACTCTGTTTTTATTTATCTGCTGATATTCGGCAAGGAGATACACTCCCCAGTATTTTTCGTTGATGTAAACCTCGACAAATTCTGTATCGGATACGTATAAACCATCCTCGCCAAGTATCTCCTCGGCTATCTGGAAGGTTGCCTTGTTACGGAGCATAGAAGCGTCCTTATATTCAGCGATAAGTACCCAGTTTTTCATCTGTGCTCCGCCGTTAAGACCAGCCATATTCTGCTTTTCGTTAAACTTTATTCTCAGCGGCTTTTTGTCATAGGTTGTTGTCCAGTTGCCTCTGACCTTTACCTTTGCTTCGATATTTTCAAGCAATAGTGTACTGTCGTCGCTCAGCGTAATAGTGCAGTCCTCATAGTAGGGAGCAGGAGGCATAACATAATTCGGAGTCCATGATGCAATCTGCTGGGAAACATGAGTTGCAACGGGTTTTGTGACAAAATTTATTGCGTTCTTATCGGTGCTTACCGTGTTTATATAAAGAACGGGCATTGCAGTGTCATTGCTGACTTCGGGTGGCTTTGCCGTTGTCGTTGTTGTAGTGGTTTCGGGTTTTGGCGTAGCTGTTGTGGTAGTCTCAGGCTTTTTTGAGGTGGTTGTTTCGGTTTTTGGAGTAGTTGTAGTTATTTCAGCTTTTGATGTAGTTGTTTCAACCTTTGACGTAGTAGTTTCCGGCTTTGGTGTTGATGTGGTACTGGTTTCAGGTTTTACTGTAGTTGTTTCGGGCTTTGCTGTGGAGGTTTCTGCATCAGACTCCTCTGACGGTTTATCAGATTCTATAGCAGAGACGCTTGTTGTACTGCTTTGCGTGTCGGATGTACTTGTTATATCGTTGTTTTTACCTGAGCAGGAGCAAAGCATAGATATAACCATAAATGGTATTATGAATTTTATGATTCTTTTCATTTTAAATCCTCCGTATTCTGAGTAAGGTTATATTGAGACTGAAATGGCTGTCATTGCAGACAATATTACTGTTTTAATAAAAGCAGGTAATTTAAAGCTTTCTTGCCTTCAAGAATATATATTTCACAAGAGTCACCGACTAGCAGCCACAAGTGATACAATGACAATTCCTGAAACGGGACCGAACAGATTTGTTTCGCTGCCATCCTTGTCAGGAAAAATATCAGGTGGCTTCGGAGCATTCATTGAGTTTACAATAAGTACGATAATAAATATACAGAATGCTATCCAGCAAAGCCACAGTAGAAAGGTTGATATCTGCGGCTTTCTGCATTCTTTAAGCTTCAGAATTTTCAGATTATTTGTTTTCATAAATTACTCCTGATAAAGGATGCCTTATTCATTTTATCACATAAATTTCTATCGGTCAATAATTTTTTTCAAAAACCTCTTGACAAGTTAATAATAATATGATATTATCATATTGTAAATAACAAATGTGCTCAGGAGGTGAGAGCTTGGAATCTGAAAAAACCTATCTCGAAGGATACCATATAGAAAGCTACGACAGACCATCTGTAGCAACTGATGTTGTAGTCTATACGATAAGACAGGACGACAGCGACAGCTTCCGCAAGGACCCTCAGAAAAAGCTGTCAATACTTCTTATAGAACGAGGTGAGCACCCCTTTAAAAATAAATGGGCTCTTCCCGGCGGCTTTGTAAGAATGGATGAAACAGTTCCCGAGGCGGCAATGCGAGAGGTGAGAGAAGAGACAGGAGTAAATCCGACGGCTCTTGTATGTAATGGCGTATTCAGCAATCTGAATCGCGATCCGAGGGGTAGAATAATATCAAATGCCTTTACCTGCATTTTGAAAAACGATGAGAAAGCAACAGCAGGTACAGATGCAAGCAATGCAGGGTGGTTTGATATAAGCTTTGCCACAGATAATGATTGCTGTGTTATCTCTTTTACTAAGGATGACATTACATTTGAGGTGAAGCTTACAAAGTCCGAAAGCACCGCAGGGATGACAAATTACAGCACAGTCGGAGAAAGTCCTCTTGCCTTTGATCATGCAGAAATCATATTGACCTCATTCCTACAGCTCAGAGAAAGAGCGGAGAGCTTTGGATATATATTCGATTTTCTCCCGTCGGAGTTTACTCTTGCAGAGCTTCAAAGGGTTCAGGAAACATTAACCGGGCGGGTATCAGCCGCCGCAAATTTCAGGCGTAAGGCAAGCGAATATGTGGAAGAAACGGGCAATATGTCAGGCGGAGCAGGACACAGACCTGCAATGCTTTACAGGAAGAAGGTGCAAAAGGATGCTGAATAAGGAGGAAGCGTACAGACTTCTTGTTCAGGGACTGGAAAACCCTGACGAGATACGCTACGTGGCACACTCGAAATACGTGGGAGACTTAGCAGGGATGATAGCAAAGGAGTTATCACTTGACAGCGAATATGCAACAGTTCTCGGTTATCTTCACGATATAGGCAGAAAATATGAGTCGGATAATCACATTTATGCAGGGTATGAATATCTCGTAAATAACGGCTATGAGGATTATGCATTCATCTGTCTTACACATTCATTTTTAAATAACGATATAGAATGTATCTGTGGATGCTTTTTAAGTCCCGATAGCAGAGGCTATAGTGAGGTAAAGGAGTTTGTGGAAAATCATCCTTACACCTTGTATGATAAGATAATACAGACCTGTGATCTTCTGTGCTTACATTCAGGTGGTACTACCTTAGAGGACAGAATAGAGGATATCGAGCAGAGAAAGGGAACACATCATAAATCCCTTTATCATAAAAAAACGGCATTTGCCCAGAAGGAAGAAATAGAAAAGCTGCTCGGTCATTCGATTTATGATTTTTATGACAGCTTATAAGCAGAAAGGAAAAGCTATGAAAAAATTTCTGATAGTCGTTGATATGCAGAAGGACTTTGTTGACGGTGCTTTAGGAACAGAAGAAGCGGTTAAGATAGTTCCCTTTGTAACGGAAAAGATAAAGAACCACGATGGTGAGATAATAGTAACCTACGATACTCATTTTGATAACTATATGGATACGGCAGAAGGCAAGAAGCTTCCCGTTCCCCACTGCATAAAGGGTACTGCAGGCTGGGAGCTTGATATGGATGTAGCAAAGGCGCTACAAGGCAAAAGCTACGTGACGATAGAAAAGCTCACCTTCGGTGCGGTTGACCTTCCCGCTCTTGTCAGAACAATGGCAAAGAACGAGGATTTTAGCGTAGAGCTTATCGGACTTTGCACAGATATATGTGTAGTGAGCAATGCACTTATATTAAAGGCGGCATTCCCTGAAGCAGAAATTTCGGTAGACGCAAATTGCTGTGCAGGAGTAACGGTTGACAGTCACAAGGCGGCACTTCTGACAATGAAGTTCTGTCAGATAGATATTAAGGAATGAGAGGTATATAATATGAATTTCAATGTAGAAAAGGTAAAGAACGATTGCGTACAGTGGATAAGAGATTTCTTCGAAGAAAACGGCAAGGGTTGTAATGCGGTAGTCGGTATATCCGGCGGTAAGGACAGCTCCATAGTAGCAGCACTTTGTGTTGAAGCACTCGGCAAGGACAGAGTAATAGGCGTGCTTATGCCCTGCGGTGAACAGCACGATATCGATATGGCACAGCTTCTTGTGGATACTCTTGGTATAAAGCATTTTGTAGTAAATATCAAGGACGCTGTTGAAGGAATCACAAAGGCTATCCCCTTTGAAATGTCCAATCAGAGTGTGGTAAATCTCCCTCCCAGAATCAGAATGGCTACTTTATACGCAGTATCCCAGAGTCATAACGGCAGAGTTGCAAATACCTGCAATCTGTCCGAGGACTGGGTAGGATATTCCACCCGTTATGGTGATGCGGCAGGCGATTTCTCACCCTGCTCAAATCTCACAGTAGCAGAAATGAAGCAGATAGGCAGACTTTTAGGACTGCCCGATGTGCTTGTTGATAAAGTGCCTATCGACGGACTTTGCGGTAAGACTGATGAAGAAAACCTCGGCTTTACCTATGCAGAGCTTGATTTATATATCAGAGAGGGTATTGAGCCTGCTCCCGAAAAGAAAGAGAGGATAGATCACCTTCACAGAATCAATCAGTTCAAATTACAGCTTATGCCCAGCTTCAAGCCCGAATTTTAATTTGCGAAAGGAAATAAAAAGATGAAACTTAGTCCTATAGTTATCTCCCTTTTAGATACCGATTTATATAAGTTCAATATGAATCAGGTGATATTCCATAAGCATACGGATTTATGCGGTCAGTATTACTTCAAGTGCCGCAATAAGGATGTTAAGTTCACAGAGGAAATGGCAAAGGAAATAAGCGAGCAGGTAGACCACCTCTGCACTCTGACATTCAACAACGATGAGCTTGATTATCTGCGTTCAATCAGATTCATAAAGGATGACTATGTAGAGTTTTTAAGACTGTGGCATCCTATAAGAGATTATGTATCTGTTGAGCTTCTTGCCGATGGTGAATTACAGATAATTGTAGATGGTCCGTTATTCTCTGCAATGCAATTTGAAATATATCTGCTTGAAATAGTAAATGAAGTATATTTCAGAATGAATTACGATTATGATATACTTTTAAAATCTGCGGAAGAAAAATTAGACGCTAAAATAAAGGCGCTGAACGATGGTACTTATAGCTTTATCTTTGCAGAATTCGGTTGTCGCAGAAGACTCTCAAGAGACTGGGAAGATGTTGTAGTGAAACGCCTTGCCACAGAAACAAAGAACTGTATCGGTACCTCCAATGTATATCTTGCAAAGAAGTATAATCTCACTCCTATAGGTACTTATGCTCACGAATTCGTACAGATGTATCAGGGCATCGATTCTATCCCTCTTGCATATACAAACCACTTTGCGATGCATGACTGGTATGATGAATACAAAGGCGATAACGGTACAGCCCTTACAGATACTATAACAACAGATTTATTCCTTCTGGACTTTGACCGTGCTATGACGAATAACTATTCAGGCGTCCGCCACGACAGCGGTGATCCCTATGCCTGGGGCGACAGAATGATAGAGCATTATAAGAAGTATGGCGTTGATCCTAAAACAAAGCTTTTATTATTCAGCGACAGCCTGAATTTTGATAAGGCTCAGGCTTTACACGAATATTTTAAGGATAAGACAAAGGTATCATTTGGTATAGGAACGTTCTGCTCAAACGATACCTGCGAAAAGGCACTGAACATAGTTATAAAGCTGCAGTATGTAAATGGAAGACCCGTAGCAAAGCTCTCCGATACGCCGTCAAAAGCAATGTGCAAGGATGAAGAATATCTTGATTATTTAAAACGCTCTGTAGAATTCAGACTTGGCAGGGAGAAATAAAAAGTTAAAGCCATCGGCATTGCCGATGGCTTTGTTGTTTCTTTATGAATTGTCTTTAAAATACGTAGATTCTACGTGGTCAAGGAAAAGGTAACCTACGTCACCTATAAGCTCAATAAAAACGCCGTTTTTATCAAATACGTAACAATCACCATAGTAATATGTGCCACTTTTTTCGCTTTCGTAGATACAACCGAATAAAACTATCATATTACCATTGCTCTGATGTAAAACCAGGGTTTTTCTCATCGGCTCATTCAAGGCTCTGCCATAGTATGTATAGTAACACTCTGCTACTTCACTTAAAAGAGATTCAAAGTGTTTTTCATCAAGAGTTCCGATTAAGGTTGCCTTGTTAAAATCAAAGCTCGGCTTCGAATGCGAATTGATGTTGACTAGCTTCGGATTTTCATTTTCATAATCGTAAAGTTCAATTTTTATCGTTCCGGCAAGTAATTCATCCTTGTTGATTGTGTTTATGTCGGGGTCGCAACCGACAAGGGCAAACAGGCATATAATCACCAATAAAGCAGCTAAAAACTTTTTCACATGGATAGCCTCCTTGTCGTGTTATTATTGGTTATAGTTATTATATCACAAAACCATTGGTAATACAAGGATATATAATGAAACTTTTATAATTATAAAGAAACAAATCTGAATTGTGATAGTATTGAAAAGCTTTAAACAATCTGATTCAATTTGAGTGAAGAGATAAAAATGAAAAGAACGAAAAAGATATTTTTTCTGTTGACCTGTATGAATTCTCACAGTTTTAGTGAAATCGTTCGCTAACGCTCACGGTGAAATAATTTACTTTGTAAATTATGAAATTTGATGCTGTCGCATCAAGTGAAATTAAATCCGTCCCACCTCCCGACAAAGTCGGATTTCGTCACGCTAGTGATTTCATCCCACGAAAGTGGGATTTATCCCGTCCGCAAGGACGGATTTAGTTGAAAAAAGCTCATTGCTTTCGCAATGAGCTTTTTTCTGGTACGGGTAACAGGAATCGAACCTGCACGGTCTCCCGCCAGAACCTAAATCTGGTGCGTCTGCCAGTTCCGCCATACCCGCATAAGCTATAAAATAAAACTACGCTGAATAAAATATTCAGCGTAGATTGGCGGAAAGAGAGGGATTCGAACCCTCGAACGGGTATTAGCCGTTACACGATTTCCAATCGTGCGCCTTAGACCAGCTCAGCCATCTTTCCACGACTTTAATATTTTAGCATATTTTTTTGATTTAGTCAAGTGGTTTTTTGAAAAAAATAAATTTTTTTGTAAATATCTTTTTTGACAGCTGAATAATCGGCAAAAACAGAACAAATTCCGGCGTTTGTCGGCAGTATCTGATTGGATTTTATTTATTTTATCCCGTTCTTCTCAATGTATTTTTTGGCATAAGAACAGCTGGCGGTTACTTTTCCGCCTTTTCTTTTTATCTCTTCAATGGCAAGAGCTACAAGCTGTGCGGCGATTCCTTTGCCTTGCATACTGCTGTCAACAAATGTATGGTTTATGTCATAAACACCCTTTTCGGTTTCGGGAAAGCAGACCTCACCGACTTTGTTGTTATTCTCATCAAGACAAATGATTCTGTCTTTTTCGGTTTTAAAATTCATTGTGTTTCCTCCTTGCTTGCTATTGGAATGTATTTATATTATATCAATTTTTAAAGATTTTAGCAATGGTTCTGAAATATTATCTGATAATACGTGGGATTTCTGCTCTTGATTTTTTTAAAAAGCTGTGCTATTATATTAAGAAATCTATCGTGAAAGAGGTGATACTGTGAAAATTTCAGTCTGCGACGACGAAAAGAGCTTTGCTGACGGACTTATAGCCGAGGTTTCGGCGTTTTTCCTTGAAAGAAATATCGAATGTCAGTTCAGCTATTACGAAGAGGGTGCTGAATTTTTAAAGGCGATAGAGGATAATAACGATTTTGAGCTTATTTTTATGGATATAAATCTTATTACCGCCGACGGTGTCAATATCATATCCGAGCTTCGCAGTAAGGAAATAACAACTCCCGTTATCTTTGTTACAAGCCTTGAAAACAGGGCAATCGACGGGTATGACGTAGACGCCTTCGGCTTCGTGGTAAAAAGAAGCTACAAGCAGAAGCTCCCGAAAGTCCTTACAAAGCTATACGATAAGCTCTACAATAAAAAGACTATGGCGATTCAGGAAAAGGAAGGAATGCAGATACTGAATACCGAGGATATTTTTTACATAGAATCGGATAAGCGTTCAAGCATAGTTCATACCGCTGACAGTATTCTGAACGATATCCGCCCAATAGGGCAGATAAGCACCGAGCTGTCACCCGACGATTTTACCGAGGTATTCAAATCTGTATATGTCAATATTTCAAAGATAAAACGAATAAACAGCGATACGGTGATTCTCGAAAATGATGAGGCCCTGCCGCTCAGCCGCCGTAACAGAAAGAACGTTATGTATGCAGTAATGAAGAAGGTGGGAAGAGGATGAAAAGCTATAAAAGAAATATGCTGTTTTTCTTTCTTTCCGTAGTATTTATGCTGACGATAAATTCCGCTATTTTTTACTATACCGCCTGCGTCGGAAATATCGTGCAGAGTACCGATTGCTACGGACAGACCTACGAGTCGGACAAGCTGGTGAATGCCGAGATAAATAAGCTTATCGAAAAGTACGGAAACGACTGCGAAAGCATGAATCGTGAGTTAAGTGAAGAAATCAGCGAACTTAATAGTGTATATTACGGCTTGCGGGAGGTACAGGATTACGGGGAAACCTTGTCTGAGGTACTGAACAATACCTATCTTCAGACCACCAATAAGGAAACCCTTGTTTTACTGGAGGAGTATTTCGGCAATAAGGATATCAATATAGCCCAGACTACAGAAAGCCTGAACAGTAAGACAACAATGTATCGTGCCGCCATAAACACCACCGACAAATACCTTGATTACGACGGCTTTTTAGAATCCGTATCGGTCAATGCGGACTATATGCTGAATATATCCATCTATAAAAACGATATGTACTCCATAAGCAATATCGAAAAGACGAAAACGGATTTTGCAAGGCTTCAGGGACTCGCTCCCGGCTATGCCGATGACAGCGGCTTTGGCTCTTTTATAAATTACAGAATTACTGATATCATAGTTATTTTATCAGTAATGCTGCTGACTCCGCTTTTTGGGGTGATGATAAAAAGCGCAGATTCCACTCTTACCTTTGATAAAAGAGTTGTGGTGATAATCCCCACGGTTTTTGCTCTTGCGGTACTTGTGATGTACGGAATGAATCTTCTTCTGTCCATCATCTTTATCGGCGGCGTTGACGCTTCCTTGCCGATACAGTCCTATCCCATCCTGTATTATTCGGGTGAAAGAATAAGCACGGGACTTTTCCTGCTGTTCTTCTTTTTATCGAAGCTGGCAGGAGCGCTTATATTACTGCTTCTCGCTTCCTCCGTTCTGACGGTAATCAGAGCGGGCAAAAGCGCCGTGAATAAAATCTGCGGTATTGCTCTTGCACTATTTATCATAGCAGAACTGGTTTTCTCTATTGTAATGAGTGACGGAAGCATTTTAAAGGAGATAAATATATTCTCCTGCTTTTTACCCGAACGCTTTTTTATAAGATACATAAATGTTGATATCTTCGGTAACGCCGTATCAAGAACGGCATTATTCATCGGCTTTTCCGTCGTGATACTCGGGCTTGCCGCTATCATATTCGTAAGAAATCTGCTTAACTTTATGAAAAGAGCAAGAGCCGAAGCAGAGCAGAGCTATTATAACGAGATAAACCGAAAATACGAGCAATCCCGTGCCATCCGTCACGATATCAATAACCATCTGACGGTTATCAGTATGCTTATCGAGAAGGGTGATACAAAGGGAGCAATGAAGTATATAAACGAGGTCTTTGACGAAACCAGCCTTGCTATGCAACCGCTGAAAACAGGCTCCGACGTACTTGACGCCCTGCTCTATAAAAAGACCGAGCTTGCAAAGAAAAGCGATATTACTCTTTCCTATGAAGTGAATGCCTCTCTTGACGTGGGAATTTCCAATTATGATATGTGCGTTATCTTCGGCAATATTCTTGATAATGCCATCGAAGCCTCGGCAAAGTCGGAGGGCGAAAGAGAAATAACCCTTACCGTAGGCACGCAACATGAAATGCTTTATATTTCCTGCCATAATTCCCATAGCGGAGAAATAAAGGAGCAGGGAGATAAGCTCGTCACCACCAAGGCGGACAGCACCATGCACGGAATAGGACTTTCCCGTATAAAGACCGTAGCCGAAAAGTACGGCGGTACGGTGAAGGTAAGCTATGATAAAACCAGCTTTCTGATAGAAGTTCTTATCCACAAAATCAAATAAAATTGACCGCTTTTGCAGGAAAAACGACCGCTTGTGCAAAAGCGGTTTACTTTTTTATTTTGCTATGCTACAATGCAATTATGATAATAAAAGGAGTGTAGCTATATGCTTAAAAGAATAATATCAGCGATACTTGTCTGTGCTATGGTGGTGTCTTTTACTGCCTGTTCGGATAATAACGTAGTCAGATATGACGATACCTTGCCCCAGTGCGAGCCTGCAAATTTGCCTGATGCTTCTAATTTTATGCGTCAGTGCATAATGAAGGGCAAGGAGGGTTTTTACTATACCGACATGGTCATGTTGGATAACAACATTGCTACCAGAGCACTTTGTTATTACGATATGGCTTTAGGAAAGTCGATAATGCTTTGCAGTAAACCCCAGTGCATGCATGACGGAAATGATTTCTGCGTGGCGACAGGCGGTGGAACATATCAATTTTACAGTTCTTTGACATGTCTTTACAACGGGTATATCTATAGGCTTGGTGATGGCAGTAAGGAGGAAGAGTGGCAGCTATCACTTTTAAAGACAGATCTTCTGGGCAACGAATTGTCAAAAGTAGCTGATATCGGTGCTTTAACGCTAATAGGAGAAGCACCAAAACCTCAGATTGAATCTGCAGTATTTCATAACAACAAGCTATTTGTTGCGATAACACCCACAATGAACAAACCTGAAACGTTTCTGTATGCTGTGGATATTGCATCGGGAGGTGTAAGTGAGATAACTCTGCCCGCACCCGAAGAGGGAACAAAGAAGGCAAATTTCGGAACCTGTTGTTATATGACAGCCGATGGTGATTGGCTTTATTATACAATGAGATGTGTGAAAGATGATTCTTCACATATTTACTTTGCTTACGACAAAACGATAATGTACCGCTACAATATAAAGACAGGAGCAACGGAAAAGCTATCCGCTCTGCCTGACATATATTCGTCATTTACGGTAGCTGATGGAATTGTTTATTATACAGTAGTGGACACAAATAAAAATAATTTTACCCTTTATTCCTATGATGTTGCAAATGATGAAACTACCACTCTTGCGGGGAAGGTACAGCAGAATTTCTTATGGGGAGAACAGCTTTCACAAGATGAGAAGGTAACAGTTGTAACGGATAGAAAATATCTTTATGTATGTACATCGGGTACAGAAGGAAATCGTTACAAGGAGAATGATAACAGCCTTCAGGATGATATAGATTTTTATATCTATGATTTAGATGGTAATCAGCTTTTACACGGGCTACCCGGTATTGATATGACTCTTGATAGCTTTTCGTATGGATTTTCCGCTATTGACGGTGAAATTTATCTGAATTTCAGCGACAATGATATGACGAGTGATGGAGTTAAAGGCTTATACAGAATAAAGACGGAAGAGCTTGTAAAGGGTAACACCAAGTGGGAAAAGCTATATATGCTACGGCTGATTTCACAAGGATAGATAAAACCACAACAAAGGAGATATGAAACAAAATGAAAAAGATTTTAAGTATAATCTTAACAGCGGCAATAATGCTTACTACCGCCTGCTCGGAAAATAACGTAGTCAGATATGACGATACATTGCCCGAGTGCGAGCCTGCGAATATATCACATAGTCAGATGTTAAATATGGAATATGCGACGATGAAAGGCACAGACGGATATTATTATTGCGGAAACTCGTCAGTAGTGCAAGGCGATTATACGGTTTATTATTACGATAAGGAGAGTAAAACTACCATACCCCTTTGCGCAAAGCCTCAATGTGCACACGATGGAAATGATTTTTGTGTGGCGACAGGTGGCAAACAGGTGATGTATACTCTTTTTTATAATAACTGCATCTATAAGCTATGCCGTGAAAATACCGAAGAGCAGATGTATGAGTATAAGCTCCTCAAGGGCGACAAGCAGGGAAATGAATTATCGGTGGTTACAGAATTTCTCACAGCTCCCAATGTACAACAGATAAATATAAGCAACGTACTGTGTCACTACGGCGTAATGTTTTTCGTTATGGAGAAATATAACGATGATAATTACACGAATCATATTTACGCTATAGATCTTGCCTCGGGCGCAGTAAAGGAAATAGAGGTCAGCGACGCCGCAAGATATGAGCAATATCCCTTTATGACCGCCGACGGAGATTATCTCTATTTTGCCGCCGAGGACGTAACGATGGACAAAAATCAGACGTGGGTAAGAGTTGACGCTGATACTGTAATGCACCGCTATAATTTAAAGACGGGCGAAACTGAAATAATTTCAGATATGCCGAAAATATATTCTTCTTTTACGGTGAATGACGGCGTTATCTACTATACTACGGTAGACAGAGGCGAAAACACCTTCAGCCTTGTTTCCTTCGATACAGAGAAAAAGGAAACGAAAACCCTTGTGGAAAACAGACAGATGGTATACCTTGACGGTAAATATCTGTCTGAAAACGGCATGAAGGTTTCTACAGACAGAAAATATCTTTATATCCGTATGACCTGTGGCAGCGGCTTTGCCGAAGCAAAGGACAAGCGTGGTATGGAAATATATATTTACGATATGAACGGAAAGCCGCTTTACGAAGGTCTGCTCACTGCGGAGAATCCCAGAGAAAGCGAGGAATACAAATTTTCTGCTATTGACGGAGAAATGTATCTTTTGTGCAAGTTCTGGGAGTATGATGAAAATTCACAGGTGAAGATAGACGAGGCTTCAGGACTTTACACCATTAGAACTGATGAGCTTGTAAAGGGTAGCAAGAACTGGCAGAAGCTCTATCAGGTAACAAGCTACATATGATAAGAGTATTTGAAGGAGAAAAAATGAAAAAGTTTTTAAGTATAATCTTAACAGCGGCAATAATGCTTACTACCGCCTGCTCGGATAATAATACGTCGGGCGGAAATATAATTTCACTCACAGGAGAAGAAAATATACCAACTAACTGCCCGAACGCAAACTTCGGCGGTACGCCGATAATGAAAACGAATAACGGATATTATTATTTTTCATCCGGTGGCTCTCTT
Source organism: Ruminiclostridium sp. (assembly GCA_017942025.1). Lineage (GTDB taxonomy): Bacteria > Bacillota > Clostridia > Oscillospirales > Ruminococcaceae > Ruminiclostridium_E. The sequence continues at coordinate 51,732 of JAGAVH010000039.1, forward strand.
ATGTTTTATGACGAGCAGTCTGATCAGAATATTTATCTGTGCAATAAACCTGAATGCCTTCACGATGGCAACGACTTCTGTGTATCAACGAAGGGCTGGTACAGCAGATATACAGGGATGCTGTATAACGATCATATATACATGGTGAATATTGAACAGGAAGAACAGAAAAAGACCTATAAGCTTTTGCAGGCTGATTTGTTCGGTAGCGAGCTTTCAGAAATATGTACATTTTTTTCTGTGGTTGAAAATGATATGATGGTAGGCGGCTCACATTCCATAATTCATAAGGACAGAATGTTTGTATCGGTGCAGCTGCACAAAAATCCATTGTCGCAAAATACAGAGTTTGACGAAGGTCTTGGTATGAAGATATTTATGATAGACCTTAAAAGCGGCAGCTATCAGGAAATACAGATAGATAACAGCGGTGAAAACGAAGGGCAATACGGCTATAACGCCTTTTTGTCAGCAGACGGGGATAATATATACTACCTTACTTCATCCAAGAAAAATACATTCAAGCCAAGTCTGCAAAGATATAATATCACAACAGGTGAAACGAAAATTGTTTATTCCTTTGAAAGAGCAGTAGCAGGCTTTACGGTAAACGACGATAAGCTCTATTATACGTCCACTTGTTATAAAGACAGCGACTCATCGTATTATCTTTCAAAATATAAATTCAGCCTTTATTCGGTTGATCTTAAAACAGGAGAAGAGAAAACCTTTATAGAAGAAAAAGAAACTGAAAAGGCGTTAAGTCCGCTTTTAAATCTGGGAAATCACGTTGACGTTACTACAGACAGGAACTATCTTTATGTCTGCACTGCATCTGCTACAAGCTGGGCGGCACATTTATATCCGATAGAATTTTATATTTACGATTTTGACGGAAAAAAGCTTGCTACCTTTAACGGCAACGGTCAGTTTGACTGGGAAGATGATAAGCATGAGGGATATATATTCAACGTGCTTGACGGTGTGGTGTATCTCAGAGTGTTTGAAGAATTTCTGGAATTTGAAACCTATTCATGCTCTGTCGAAGATATTATAAACGGTAAGGAAAAATGGACAAGAATTTTTGATTATACCGTACCGACTCCCCCTGAAAGCGAAGAAGATGAAGAAAACAGCGTTAAAGACGAAGGAGAAAGCGTAAGTGAAACAGAAAGCTAAAAGAGCATCCGCATTTGTTTTAGCATCGGCAATAATATTATCTTTAACCGCTTGCACGTATGTTGAGCCGCCCGAGAACGATCCCGGCAACACAAATACTATGTATCACGGTTTTATGGACAGTATTATGAAGGGCGATAACGGATATTATTATATCGGCAGTTACGAAAAAAACGGTACTGTAGTAGCTAGGGAAGTTCCTCTTTTCTACGATATGAAAACAGGCAGTAGTGTTATTCTTTGCGGTAAGCCTGAATGTATGCATGACGGCAACGAATTCTGCGTAGCTACGGCGCACGAAAGATGGACAGTATGCTTTAAAGAATGCTACAGCCTTTATAACGGCTATATCTATAGGATATACGATTGTATGTTAACAAGCAAGGAAGGCTATACAGGTAAAAACGAGATAAGAGTAAAAAGATATGACTTGCGGGGAAACGAATGCTCAAATCTCGGATGCATTATGGAGAGCATTACCGAAGGCGATGAACAGATGGCAGAGGTGGCAAATCTCATCTTTCACCGTGGCAGACTGTATTTTGCCATGTCAAACTGTGACGAAGGCGACCTGTTCTGGTTTGATCTGGAAACCGGCGAAAAAAAGCAGATAGTTATACCGAAAAATGAAGAGGGCGGCAGAATGAGTAATCCCAGCGGACTTGTCGCAGAAGGAGATTATTTCTACTACGCCATAAGATATACAAAATACGTACCAAACAGCCACAAGACGGAAAATGACGTCATCTATGACAAGACAGTTTTAAGAAGATACAATATATTAACCGAAGAAACCGAAACTATATCGGCTCTTCCCGACATATATTCCTCCTTCACAGTAAATGACGGCATTGTATATTATACCACCGTTGACAGAGTAGAGAACACCTTCAGCCTTTATTCCTACAATATATCGGAGGATAAGACCACTACCATAGCAGACAAGCTTCAGCAGAATTATATGGACGACAAACATCTTAACGGTAGTGCAAGAATTATCACAGACAGAGAATATCTGTATATCAGCACAGGATATCATAGTAATAGAGATAAGGATAGTCCCGAATATGAGAACGACTTTTATATATACTCTCTTGACGGAGAGCAGCTTCTTCACGGACTTGATAACCTACCTGCCGATATCCCGAAATGGAGCTATCAGTACAAGGTGCTTGACGGAGAAATTTATATGGATTTTAACGATAGCTCTAAACAAAACGATGATACAAGCGACACGATCTCAGGCGTCTATATGATAAAAACCGAAGACCTGATAAACGGCAGTCGTGACTGGACAAGACTCTACAAAGCATAAAACCTATTCAAGGAGCAAAAATGAAGAAATTTTTAACCATAATTCTTTTAGCGGCAATACTGCTGGCTACCGCTTGTAGTGATAATAACACCTCATCCGTAAACTCACAGAACAGTAGCGTGAGCCATACAGAAAGCAATACCACAAGCAGTACGGATAACTCTTCACAAACAAGTCAGAGCATTATAACCGAAGCGCCCACAGAAAATACACCGAACAGGGTAGACGATACCTTACCCCAGTGCGAGCCGGCGAATACTGTAAATTTTTTCACTCACAACGTAATGAAGGGTATAAACGGTTACTATTACCGCGATTCCTGGGATACGGGATACAACAATATGTCAAGTGGTATCGTTTATTACGATATTCCTACAGGAAAGACTATTCCTCTTTGCAGTAAGCCACAATGCCCTCATGATGGAAATGCTTTTTGTCCTTCCACAAGTTTTGATTCACATTTCAATATTCTTTATAATGGCTATATTTACAGATTCGGAAATTTTATCAATAATGAAAATCAATATGAGCTAAAATTGATGAAAACAGACCTGATGGGTAACGAGTTATCCCTTGTTTCTGATGTTATGACCAATGTGGGAGGTTATATTAGTGTACACAACGTAGTTGTGCATTACGGTAAAATGATATTTGTGCTTGAGAGTCAGGCAATAAATGACGGAATCCGCACTCCTTATATTATTGATCTTGCATCCGGCGAATATAAGGAGATATATATCCCTGAGCCTGCAAATGGAATATACAGATGGCAAAGTCATGCACTTAATCATCTTATATGTGATGGCGACTGGCTTTATTATACAATAAGAGAAGTAACGTTGAAGTCTGATAAGCTTGGATTTGTTGAATCTAATTACGACTATAACAGAACAGAAATGTTCCGTTATAATCTAAAGAGCGGTGAAACGGAGGTTGTAGCCGCAATGCCTGATATATATTCTTCTTTTACTGTTAATAACGGAATAATCTACTATACTGTGGCTGACAGAAAAAATAACACTTTTTCTCTTTATGCCTACGATGTAGAAAAAAGCAATGTTACCACACTTGCGCAGAATGTGAGACAAAAATTTGTAGATGGAAAATACGTCGGAGATACCAATAAAGTTACTGTGATGACCGACCGACAGTATATTTACATATGCACAAGCGGTAATTACAGACGTAATGATCAATTGGCTTCAGGCGATGATATAGATTTCTATATTTATGATTTTGACGGGAAAGAGCTTTTACATGGACTTCCTGATACAGGTCTTGACTTATCCACAGGTGAATGGGAATATTCTTTTTCAGCCTTAGACGGAGATATTTATATCAGATTTGTCGACGGCTCTTTTTCTCCTTATGAGGAGGAAGATAAACTGTCAGGAACTTATATGATAAAAACCGAAGATCTCATAAACGGCGGTACGGAGTGGACAAAGCTCTATAAAGCAACAAAGTAAGGAGAGATAAACAAAATGAAAATGAAAAAGGCATTAAGTATAATCTTAACATCGGCAATACTACTCACCACCGCTTGTAGTGATAACAACACCTCATCCGTAAACTCACAGAACAACAGCACAAGCAGTACGGAAAGCAGTAAAACCGACTCCGATACTTCGTCAAAAACAAATTCAGAAGTTATAACCGAAGCGCCCGCAGAAAATACACCGAATAACCTGGATGATACTTTGCCGCAGTTCAGTCCTGCGAATATCCATTACGAAAACGTAAAGAAGGGCAAGGAAGGGTACTATTACAAAGCCAGGATAAAAAGCGACGGTGGACGGGATTTTGAGGGACTCAGCTATTATGATAATGCCACGGGAAAAACTATCCCTTTATGCAGTAAGCCTCAATGTATGCACGACGGTAATGATTTCTGTGCAGCTACAGGTCTGCAGGGCGATAATCGTTCCGTTCTTTATAACGGATATATCTACAGACTCGGCATTCGGAGAACCGATACGGAGTTTACTATAGGATTACTCCGGACCGACCTTCAGGGTAATGAATTGTCAAGGATCTCGGACATACATACGGGACTTTGTGGCGAAATCCGTAATACCTCTACAATAGGCGACAGCGTAGTATTTCATTACGGAAAAATGTTTATATCCTTTAATCCGATTGCGGATAAAGAGGAGGAACGGATTTTATATATGGTCGACCTGGAAACAGGCGCAGGCAAGGAAATCCACGTACCCCCACCGGAGAATAATGCAACAAGGCTTCTTCATTACAGTTTCAGGAGCTTAATGGCTGACGGCGACTTTCTGTATTATACAACAAAGGAAGCAAGGTGGAATCATCCCCAGGTGCACGATGATGCACATCTGACCTATGACAGAACGACAATGTACCGCTTCAATATCAGAACAGGCGAAACAGAAATGATTTCCGCTATGCCCGACGTTTATTCCTCTTTTACCGTCAATAACGGAATAATCTATTATACCGTGGCTGACAGAAGCGATAACACCTTTAGTCTGTATTCCTACGATATAGAAAAGGATGAGACTAAAACCATTATTGATAAGCATCAGCAGAATTACGTTAACGGAAAATACGTGTCCGATCGTAGTAAGGTAACTGTGCTTACAGACAGGAAATATCTTTACGTCTGCACAAGCGGTATTGATAGCGGAACAACCATCACGGACAGAGTTGACGACGTGGATTTTTATATCTATAGCCTTGACGGAAAAGAGCTTGTTCACGGACTTCCGGGAATGGAAGAACTTATAGATATGGAGAAGGATTGGTATGCTTCATTTTCTGCTCTTGACGGAGAAGTTTACTTCAATTATCAGGACAGAAATTATGAACGCAAAAATACGGATGAAGACAAAAATTCAGGTATGTACGTAATAAATACTGAAGACCTGATAAACGGCAATAATAGCTGGAAAAAGCTATACAGACGATATGTCTGACGGCAAAGCAACCAAAGGAGAGATAAACAAAATGAAAATGAAAAAAGTATCAAGTATAATCTTAACAGCGGCAATAATACTGACCACCGCTTGTAGTGAAAACAACACGTCTTCCGTAAACTCACAGAACAGTACCGTCGGTAATTCCTCGGGCGGCGTTACCGATAATACTACAAGCAGTACTGTTGTCGAAAATACACCTAATAAAGTGGACGACACTCTGCCCCAGTGCGCTCCTGCAAATCTTCCGTCTTCTGTTTATGATGCCCGAAACGTTATGAAGGGAAAAGATGGTTATTACTATACCTCTATGTTAATATCGGGCGATAAAATCAGTAATGCACTGCATTATTATGATTTGGCAACAGGTAAGTCTATTCCTCTTTGCAGTAAGCCTCAGTGTATACATGACGGAAATGATTTCTGTGCTGCAACAGGTGGATTTTTGTATATAAACGGAAACGGCAGTGCGGATGTTCTTTATAATGGGTATATCTACAGACTTGGCGATACTGCTGAAGAGGTTGATAAATATGATCTTGCTCTTTTTAAAGTTGATTTACAAGGCAATGAATTGTCAAAGGTATCCGATATACTTTCTGTTTCTTTAGGTGATGGCGTGGCGGAACCTGCAATATGTAGCAAGGTGTTCCATTACGGCAAAATGATTATAGCTGCGCAATTTTACGATAATGTCATAGGATGGTCAAATCAATTTTACATCGTAGATATTTCAACAGGTGAAAAGAAAGAGATAAACATACCTGAACATAAAAAAGGTACAAGGGTAGAATATGAGACAGGTATATCCCTTGTATGTGACGATGATTGGCTTTACTATACCGCAAGATACGTGGCATATAAAGGTCAGGTTCATACAGAGACAAACATGACCTATGACAGAACTGTTATGTACAGATATAATTTGAAAACAGGAGAAACGGAAGAAATATCCGAAATGCCTGATATTTACTCTTCCTTTACAGTAAATAACAATATTATCTACTATACAGTGGCAGATCGTAAGGATAATACTTTTTCTCTTTATTCTTTAGATACAACAACAAGAAAGATTATAACTTTAGCTGACAAAATTCAGCAGAACTATGTTGATGGAAAATACATTTCTCATAGTAATAAGGTCACAGTTGTTACTGATAGAAAATATCTTTACATCTGCACAAGAGGACTTACAGGATATTATAGAAAGGATGCCACAAATAACGAAATTCAGGACGATATAGATTTTTATATCTACAGTCTTGACGGAAAAGAGCTTGTTCACGGACTTACGGGAATGGAAGCTCTGCTCGATATGGAAAAGGAATGGAGATACACCTTCTCGGCAATAAATGGAGAAATCTACTTTAATTATCAGGACAGGGCTTTTGACGATAGTGATTCGCCCGAAGATACAAAATCAGGTATGTACACTATAAAGACCGAAGACCTCATAAACGGCAAAACAAACTGGACAAAGCTCTATAAAGCGATAAACTAAGGAGAGATAAACAAAATGAAAACGAAAAAAGTATTAAGTGTGATTTTAGCAGTATTTACAGCCCTTTCTGTTACCGCTTGCTCGGAAAATACCACTTCTGTAACAAGTGGTACAAGTAATAAAGAAAGCGTTGATAGTTCGGGAAGTGTATCGGAAAATTCTTCGAATAACGTGGATGATAAATTGCCCCAGTGTGATCCCGCCAATATAGGCGACGGAATCGCTTTTTCCGGATATAACAGCATTATGAAGGGCACGGATGGATATTATTTTTCTATGGGATCCTGGGATGAAGGAGTTCAGAATCCCGACGACACGCCCATACTCCGTTATTACGATACTGCAACAAAAAAGACTATAATCCTTTGTAGTAAGCCTCAATGTATGCACGATGGAAATGATTTCTGTGCGGCAACCTCGGGCGAATGGCGGGTTTGGTATAACTGCCTTTATAACGGCTTTATCTATAAGGTAGCTTCTGAGATAGTAACAGAAAACGATATGACCTATCGCGTTATGAAGGTGCTTCGTGCCGACCTTCAGGGCAATGAGCTTTCAACCCTGTCCGAGCTGTTTGTGCATCGTTTCAGCGTAGTTATTGAAAACGTCGTATGCCATTACGGTAAAATGTTTATAAATATGACAAAAACAGAGGATGGCGAAATAACAACAAAGCATATTTACATTGTAGATCTCGCATCTGGTGAGGCAAAGGAAATAGCAATACCTGATGTGAAAAAGTATTACAGTATCCCTTATATGACCGCTGACGGAGATTATCTCTACTACGCCGCCGAGGATGTAATCTGGGAAAATTATCAGCAGAAGGAAAGACAGGACACTGATAACGTAATGCATCGTTACAATATAAAAACGGGCGAAACCGAAATAATTTCGGGGCTGCCGAAGATATACGCTTCCTTTACTGTAAATGACGGAATCATCTACTATACTGTGGCTGACAGAAAGGAAAACACCTATAGCTTTTATTCCTTTGATACGAAAACCTCTGAAACAAAGACCTTTATCGATAATCGCAAGGTGGATTTTATCGATGCCAAATATCTTTCAAGCTCTTACAAGATATCGGTATATACCGACAGAAAATATCTCTACGTGCTAATGGGCGGCAGTAGTAATCAGTACAACGACGAAAACCCCTATGATATCGATATGTATATTTATGACCTTGACGGCAAGGAGCTTTATAAGGGATTACCGGGCATTGATAAGGAACGCAAGGAGTGGTGGCACTATAATTTTTCCGCAATAGACGGAGAGATATATCTTTATTATGCCGTTACGGGTAATTCAGAAGGGCTGAAAAATGACGAGGTAACAGGACTTTATATGATAAAAACAGAAGACCTGATAAATGGCAAAACTGACTGGACAAAACTATATAAAACTTCAGATCCCTTCGGAGGTATGAACTGATGCTTGAAATTAAAAATCTTACAAAAAAATACGGCGACTTTGCCGCATTATCCGATTTCAGCTATAGCTTCGGCTACGGAGTCTACGGACTTCTCGGAGCTAACGGAGCGGGCAAGTCAACCTTTTTAAATCTCATCACCGACAACATAAAGCGTACTGAAGGCGAGGTGCTTTATAACGGTACGGATATTTTAAAGCTGGGCGGGAAGTATCGCAGAAGGGTAGGCTATACCCCACAGCTTCAGGGTATGTACGAGGATTTTTCCGCAAGACAGTTTCTGCGTTATATCGGCGCTTTAAAGGGTATGAAGCATAAGGAGTGCAAAAAGCAGACCGAGGAATTTTTAGAGATAGTAGGACTGAAAACGGTAGCAGGCAAGAAGCTGGGCGAATTTTCAGGCGGTATGCGTCAAAGAGTACTGCTTGCGGCGGCTATGCTTGATAATCCCGAAATAATGATACTTGACGAGCCGACGGCAGGTCTTGATCCCGAGGAAAGAATAAGACTTCGGAATTACATATCCGAAATCTCCAGAAACCGCACGGTACTGCTTGCAACCCACGTTGTAAGCGATATTGAGTCTATAGCACAGAGCGTTATAGTGTTAAGTCACGGAAAAATTAAAATTTCGGGTAGCCCCGCAGAGCTTAATAATTCCATCAGAGGTAAGGCGTTCTTCTACGAAGGAAGCTACGAGGAGGTTATGGAAAAGAAAAAGCAGTTCCCAAAAGGAGAAATATCCCTTTCGGGCGACAGCTATAAAATAAGAGTGCTTTGCGATGCCGAGCCTGACGAATTCCGCCCCTCCGACCAGCCTATAAATTTAGAGGACGTATATCTTTATTATGCGGAGGGCAGAAGATGAAGGAGCTGTTAAGAACTGCATTATCAAAAAAGATGCTGTTACTGACGTTGCTGATGGTATTCGTAAACTGCGTTTTCTTCTCCTACGAATGCGATACCGAAAAGCAGATAACCTTAACGGGCGAGGAGCTGGATTCCTATATAGAAAGCTATCCTGCCTATCTTCAGTCGGTTTTTGATAATGCCGAAAATATGGGAACTATATCCTTGCTTCAGGGTAAGGACTCCTTTGCGGTTAAGAATATAGATAAAACGGTAGCCGACTACAGCGTACTGTCAGGCAAGGTGCAAAAGGGCGAAAACAGAGCAATCGTAGCCTATTCAAACTATCTGACCGGCGACTTTATGATGATAGCGATTATAGTGCTTATTGCTATCCGTTTTTCAGAGGAAAAGCGCAAGGGCGTTTCGGGAATTGTGAAAACCACCGTAGGCGGCAGAAAGCTGCTTGCTCTTCAGCGAATCGGGATAATAACCGGTAGCGCTCTTGTGATAGCCTTCTTATTCACCTTTACCGAGATTCTCACAGGCGGTATATTGCTCGGAGATATGGAGCTTTTCCGCAGTATCCAGTCTGTACCCGAGTTTAAGATATGCTCCCTTCCGATAGATATATTCGGATATCTTATGCTTTCAACTATGATGAAGGCCATGACGGTAGCAGTCATCGGATTGTTTATTTATCTTTTTACCTATATATTCAGCATTACTCCAGCATCTCTTGTTGCGGCGGTGATATTTGCGGTAGAATATATACTGCACGCCTTTATAATCTCCACAGACCGTTTTAACGGCTTCAAATTCGCCAATATCTTTACGGGACTTAAAAACGACGTGTTCTTCAAGAACTATTGCAATCTGAATCTTTTCGGCATTCCCGCAGGCTTTATGGAAACCTGCATAGTCCTTCTTATAGCTCTGATAGTGATATTTGCGGTGCTTTGCCTGACGCTTACGTCAGGGAATATGGCGTTTTCTGTAAAAGGCTTCGGCGTACTGTCGGGACTCAGGGAAAAAATTGCGGTAAAATTACCTACCCTTCCTCTTTTCCTTTGGGAAGCAAAAAAGATACTCATAAATCAGAAGGGCATAGTTATAGTAATAGCCGCCGCCTTTCTTGCTATAAGCTCGGTAACCCAGTATAACTATTATTCCTACACCGATTACAGCAGAACAAAGATGTACGAAAAGTATAAGGGTGCAGTTACTGAAAAGCTGGTAGAACGTATCGATAGTGATATCAAATCATACGAAAAGGGAATAGAGAACGTCCTGGCACAGATAGAAAAGACCGATCCCGAAGATGAGAAACGCCTGCAGGAGCTTTCGATGCAGATGAACAATCTTCAGAGCTTGCTCTCTCTCACCGAGGAATTCTATGAGCTTGCCGCAGACAGACTTGAATACCGTAACAAGACGGGAATACCCGTTCATATCATAGACAACAAGCCTTATAGACTGCTGCTTATTACCGATACTGCAACGATAAACAAAAACAGCCTTTATATTCTGATTGCACTTATCATCTGTTTTTCGGGCGTCATTGCTCACGAGCGGGAACGTAATATGTACGATATACAAAGGTCGCAGAGAAGGGGAAGGGGACTTCTTCTCCTGTCAAAGCTGATACTTGTGCTTATAATATCGGTACTGCTTTCCGCCTCGGTAAATATAGCGCATCTTATAAACTTTACCGATACCGTAGAGCTTACAAATCTCACGGTACCTTGCCAGAGCCTTACCTTCCTTGATGGAATTCCCTGGCTTAAAGTAAATATTCAGGATTACCTCATAATCCTCTATACACTAAGAATGCTCGCCGCCTTCGGAGTAGGTCTTTTAGTGACTGCTATCAGCAGATTCAGTAAAAGCTCCTCTATGGCAATGGGCGTATCGGCAGGTCTGATTCTTATTCCTACCATCTTAAAGGGCGCAGGAGTCAGCTTTATGATAAGCTTTGCCGATATAGTTTCCTTTGTTTTAAAATAAAATTCTTTTCTTCAGAAATATATAATGAAGCCTGCAACGTTTTCGTTGCAGGCTTTGTTGCTTATCCGTGAATAGCCTTTTCCAACGCCTCAAAGGCGGCGCTTTTGGCTTCCTCTTTAGTTCTGAACACTTCCTCGCAGAATTTATTATCCAGAGAATATTTCCAGTTTTTGTGCTCGGGGCTGTAATAAAGCACAATGAGGTGATCTTTTATCTTGAGATAGCTATTGTTGTTTTTGGAATTTTTCCATTTGCGGCTCATAAAGCTTTCTTTTCGTGCTTCCTTATTTTTGAGGTCTCTTTCTCGTTGCTTTGCTCTTTCGATATTGCCCTCCATCTTACCTGCACAGATACAGCCTGCGTCTATCTGATGAAAATGCGGATGCACCATATGATGAACGTAGCGTATCACCTGATGTCCACACATACCGCAGATGCCGACAGGTGCCTGCAGATCGGTAACGCCGATACAATGCCATCCCGTTTTCGGCACATCGTCCCTCTCCCATAAATTATCGGGATTGACGTTTCTTTTTGGCGCGTCCGCCTGCTCGGGAGCTTTGTTCTGCGGACGGTTTTCGGGTGGTGCTCCGCCTCCGGCAGACTTTTGTTCAGGCACTCGCTTTTCTTCAATTTTCTTATATCCTTCCGGAATATCCAAAGGTTTCTGTGAGGGCTCTTTCCTGTCCGCTCTGTTTTTTATTTCCTCCAGTATCTTATTCAGCTTTTTTGCTATTTCGTCATCCTGCTCCTCTTCACTCTTTGTCGGTTTTCTGATATCAGAAGAAACAACGGGAGGAGCTTTTTCCTCAAAGGGCAGTGGGATATCAACAGGCGCAGAGGGAGAAGGCTTCTCCTCAAATGGCGGAAGAATATCAACAGGTGCAGAGGGTGAAGGCTTTTCCTCAAAAGGTGAGGAAATATCAGCAGGCACAGAAGGAGAAGAGCTTTCTTCTCGTGACGGGGGTATAACGGGTAGTTTTCTTTCCTTGCTGAAGAAAAGCACCGAAACTATTCTTTCGCTGTTCAGCTTGTCAAATTTTATACGATAGCTGTTCTTGTTCTTTTCGTACCCGACGATTTCTCCTTCACCGAAGGCAGGATGTGATATTCTGTCACCGATATTTTTTAGCGCAGGCTCGTCAATATATGAATAGTCGTTTTTCGTAGCTTCTGACTCTGACGCTTCCTGCACCTCCTTTGATATTGCACCTATACGGGTGTAATTTTCCTCGCCTATCTCTTTGAGAAATCTTGAGGGTAGCTTTACCTTGCCGTTTTGCAGAAAGCCCTCGCTATCCAGTAAATAGAGCCTTTTTTCTGCACGGGTTATCGCCACGTAGCAAAGCCTTCTTTCTTCTTCAAGACCTAATTGCTTTCTTTCCTCTATAGATTTTGAGGAAGGGAATATCCCTTCCGAAAGACCTAAAACAAAAACGTTCGGAAATTCCAGTCCTTTTGCCGCGTGGATGGTCATAAACTTGACGGTATCAGTTTCCTTTTCGTCGTCGTCCTCGCTCTGTAACGAAACGTGATTGATAAATTCTCTTAGTGAAATATGTTCGCCTAAGTTTGTTTCGTATTCGCCGGCAATCCTTTTGAACTCGGAAAGATTTTCAAATCTTTCCATATCACCAAGCTCACGGATATATTTTTCGTATCCGCTCATTTCACACACCTTTTGCACCATTTCAGATACATAAAGGCTGTCTATGCTTTGTCTTAAAGAGTCGATGATATAAATGAACTCCTTTGCACCACTGCCTTTGAATGCAGAGTTGCTGACATTCTGCTTCAGCGTTTCGTAAAGAGAGCATTCCTTCTGCAGCTGCTGAAGTGCCTGAAGCTTCATTCTGCCAAAGCGGCGGCGCGGCTTGTTTATAATACGTTTTAAAGATGTATCGTCATCAAATACGATAAGTCGGAGATACGACATTATATCCTGAATTTCCATACGGTGATAGAATTTGACACCGTTAAATATTTCGTAGGGAATGCCTTCCTCCGTAAATTTCTTTTCTATAATTCTGGAAAGAAAGCCTGAACGGTACAACACGGCAAAATCGGAATAGTCACAGCCTGTCTTTTTTCTTAAATCAGATATTATATCGGTTATGCAGCCTGCTTCAATATATTCGTTTTTAGAGTGATAGTGATATACCTCTGCTCCCGGAACATTTTTAGTGAACAGGTCTTTTTTGAGTCGTAGCTCGTTCTTTTCAATAAGAGTATTGGCACATTTAAGTATCTGCGGTGTGGAGCGGTAATTCTGGTTCAGAAAGATGGTTCTGGTAGGAGTGTGGGTTTTGTCAAAGTCGATGAGAAGCTTTACGTCGGAGCCACGCCATTCGTATATATTCTGATCCGGATCTCCCACTATCATAAGATTTCCGTGCTTTGCACAAAGCAGGTCTATAAGCTCCATTTCCGTAGAAGAGCTGTCCTGGAATTCATCCACCTGTATATAATTCAGTCTGTCCTGCCATTTTTTCAGGACGTCAGTACAGCGGTGGAATACGTTAAGGGTAAAATATATAAGATCGCTGAAATCAAGTGCGTACAGATGTTTTTGTATCTGGAGGTATTCCTCGATGATTTTATCATCAAGAGAGCAAATCTCCCTCATAATCTGACACTTGTCGGTACAGCACATATTGTCTACATAATCTCTGTTTGTGGATTTATAAAGCTCAATTTGTCTTACTATCTTTTCAAAACTGCCATAGTCGAGCTTTAATTCGAATTTCTGGTAGATTTCCGAAAGGATGTTTTTCTGTTGGGTGGTATCGATTATCTGAAATTCCTTCGGAAAGAATATCTTTTCTACATCCTCCCTCAGAACTCTGACACAGAATCCGTGATATGTACAGATAAGCGAGGTGTCGTAGCTGTCACCTATCAGTGCCCTGATTCTGCGTTTCATCTCTCCGGCGGCTTTATTGGTGAAGGTAACGCATAATATATTTGCACTGTCGATACCGTATTCCTTCACAAGATACGCATATCTGGATACCAGTAGCTTTGTTTTTCCACTGCCTGCTCCTGCAATGACACGGAGATAGCCCTCTGTGTTTTCAACAGCCTCCAGTTGACTTTTATTCAGCTTCAGTAAATAATCCATATCCGACTCACCTTTCTGTAAAATAGTATGCTTTTAGACATTATATCACGCCGAGTGTCCCTAAAACTGTACACCCAAAAAAAAGACCGCAAAAGCAGTCTTTTGTCGACGTCGGCTATATCCTCCCACAATCTGACAGAATAATTGCCACCGCTATAGTCCATACTTTTAACAAGAAAAGTATGGACTTGGCGTGTAGACAAGATCTTGTCTACACGCTGTCAGACGATGAAAAACGCACGCAGACGAGAAAACCGTCCCGATAGGCGTACAGGTGGTACGTTGAGGGGCGGTTGACGAAGTAAGCAAAAATGTTTTAGCGGAGCCGTTTACGGCTCGGCTAAATTATAATTGTTGAGATTTTATTTATGTGCTATAAATCAACATTAATTATTTACATTTTTGCGGTGCGTGAGTTTGTCCTCGGTCTGAGTCCATACTTTTAACAAGAAAAGTATGGACGGTGATCTTTTGTATTATAACAAGGTTGAAATATGCGGAGTAAATACTTCAAAACTAAAAGTGCTTAAAGAAGCTGAAAAAATGGAGCTTCTAACCCGTATAAAAAACGGCGATACAAAGGCAAGAGAAGAGCTTATAAACGGCAATTTAAGACTTGTTTTGAGCGTTATCCAGCGCTTTGCCACAAGAGGAGAAAACCCCGACGACCTTTTTCAGGTGGGATGTATCGGGCTTATGAAAGCGATAGACAATTTCAGCACCGAATTCGGCGTTAAATTCAGCACCTACGCTGTACCGATGATTATGGGGGAGTTGAGAAGATATCTGCGGGATTCAGGCTCGGTCAGAGTCAGCCGTTCTATGAGGGATCTCGCATATAAGGCAATGCAGGCAAGGGAAAAGCTCACCAATGAGAATCTGCAGGAGCCGACAATCGAACAGATTGCAAAGGAAATAGATGCAAGGCGTGAGGATGTGGTAATAGCACTTGAGGCGGTAAGTGAGCCGGTTTCTCTTTACGAGCCCGTCTATTCAGAATCGGGCGACACTATCTATATGATGGATCAGATAAGCGACAAGCAGGATGATACGGACTGGCTTCAGGAGCTTGCGCTGAAGGATGCTATCCGTGCTCTTGACGACAGAGAAAAGCATATTTTAAGTCTCAGGTTTTTCAGAGGTAAAACTCAGGTGGAGGTTGCGACAGAAATAGGGATAAGTCAGGCGCAGGTATCAAGGCTTGAAAAAGGTGCACTCACAAAAATAAAAAAGAAATTATAGGAAAGAAGCAAGGTGGATATTCTCCGCCTTGCTCAGCGTGTAGACAAAGTCTTTGTCTACACGCTGTCAGACGATGAAAAACGCACGCAGACGAGGGAACTGACGCCGTCGGCGTACGATGGTACGTTAGGCATCAGTTGACGAAGTAAGCAAAAATGCTTTTAGAGAGCCGTTTAAGGCTCTCTAAAACTTTTATATCACTATTTCGTGTATATCCACAAATTCGTTACAAGTTATCAGCATTTTTGTGGTGCGTGAGTTTGTCTTCAGTCTGAGGGCTGACCGAAAGGTCAGCCCATCTTGCGTATTAGCGTTCTGTGTACGAAATCTGATATTCAAATACTCTTATTCGTGGATTGTTATGAACTTTATCCAATAAAGCCTGTGTAGGATCGTTTAAACATATTATTCCATAAATATTATTCACTTTACCTTTCCAATTCTCATCAAACCACTTCAAATAATCTACGGTTTGTTCATATGCGTCGTCATATCCGCTATCTTTTTTTAGCTCGATAACGTATAAATTACCTTCGGAATCTTCTGCTAACAGATCAGGTCTTCTGCCGTTGGATAAGATATACTGGCGTCCAAAAATGCCTTTGCGTCGATAAATCTTTAGCTTCTTACCAAATACCTCCATTCCGGATTCAATACGCAGCATTAACTCATCTTCAAGAATTTTTTCGCTGGTGAATTGTTGTTTTTTTACACCTATACTTACATCACTTTCAACAATGGCATCCGCTTCTTCGTGTAACGGTTCGATGATAGGCTTATCAGCAGAAATGTGTTTGTTTGTGTTTTCGGCGTTTTTTACCTTCTCCAGTAAGTGTTTATTGATTTTGTGCGGAGGGTTTTTAGCAAAACTTTTTGCATCTTTGAAACGTTTCATTGCAAGAAGAGTTCTTACGTAATTATTTACAGCAGTATCTAAATTCCACTTGTTGTCAATACATCGTTGGAAACAATTTAATGCTTTATTGTATTGCTTTGCTTTATAGTAAGCATAACCAAGGTTGTTCATTGCGTAAGGTGATTCAGGGAAAATATCTGTGCTTTTTATGTATGCTTCTATTTCGCTCGATATTTCTTTCAGTTTTCCATAGCACCACGCCATCATAAAGTACATGCTATCAATAAACAGTAAAATAGGTGTTTCATCAATTTGTTCAAACAGAGCAACTGCATTGCCCCACATGTTCGCATTATAGTAATTTATTGCGAGAATTTCTTTTACAAACGAACTATCTGGAGCAAGAGTAAGCACTTCTTCTAAAGCGGCGCAACTTTCAAGGGCGTTCGTTGAGTTGTAAAATAAGGGCATTGCCTTGCACAATTCGAGGACACCCTTTTCAGTAGGGATGCTTGAAAGTATCTTATATACGTCTTCCCAAAAACCATCGAATGCCTCTTTAAATGGAGCAACAAAAGAAGAAACAAAATTCCAAACTGAAACTTCCGACTCGTTAGAATCCATTGACAAATAATCTTTTTTTAAATATTCGATTGTATGCTTCTTGTTTCCTCTATAAAATTCTGCTACCGCAAAATAATAAGGGAACTTATCTTTATCAAGAAACTCAGTTGCCCTAAGATAAAGTTTTATAAAATTTGTTTCTCTAGGCTGTTTGTTTTTATACTCCTCAAAATACTTATCGTATTTAAGAAACATTCGTTGAATCTCATCCAAGAATATATTGCAACAATATTCAACAAGCGCTTCGAAATTTTCAGTATGCTTATTTTTCTCTATATAGTGTATTAACGACTCGTCGAAGGTCATTTTTTCTAAATCTTTTATGTATGGCTTTAACTGTTGTTCGGTATACATAATTAATTACCTCTGAATTTTTTTATTATACCATAACCGCAAGGTTATGGTATAATCGTCCGATCCGCAGGAAGCAAATCTCCGATTTGCGAATCTGCGAGGACAATTTAAATAAAAGTATAATAACCGTTTACGGTTATTATACCACAAAAAATAAAAAACCGCAATGGCTAAGAAAAAAGAGAAAAGCTGACCGAAAGGTCAGCCCTGTAATATTTAAAAAACTCTCACACGTATTTTCTGAAAAACTCGCATTCTTCTTCATTGCAGAGCTTCGCTTCTTCGAGCCTGCAATCCACGTGGAAAACGTGTCCGATTTCGGGACGGTTTTTGTCACCGTAAATCCTTATTTCTGAAGGAATGCCAAGCCTTGTCAGATGCTCGTGCATAGGCTCTGCACAGTCGTGCAGAAAATCGCATTCGGTAGTCATAATAAATGCGGGAGGGAAATTTTCGTTGATATATTTTATGGTATCGATTCTTTCGAGAAGCTCCTCGTCGGGCGTTTTATCGACGCAGTCTATATATTCGAGGAATACCTCGTCCTCTCTCTTGAGCGCCATTTCACGTCCATCGTAAGTACCGCAGTTAAGTCCAAGGGCTTTAACCTTTACCTTTGCGGTTTCAAAATCAAAAAGCCTTGCGAAATCCGGATTTGTGAGAATAGTTGCAAAATGGCTTACCAGAAATCCGCCTGCGGAGTCCCCTACAAGAATAAGCCTGTCCTTGTCGGCAAAGTATTCCTCTCCGTGCTTTTCTATAAATTTAAGAGCATTATTGATATCGTGAACTGCCCCGGGAAAACGGGTTTCGGGAGCAAGGCGGTAGTTGATGTTTACAACCGTAAAGCCTCTTTCGGCAAGGCGCATACAGTAGAACTGATACACTTCTTTGTTGCCGTAAACCCAGCCGCCACCGTGAATATTTACAATAGTCGGTCGTATTGTTTTCGTATCCTTTAAAACGTATATATCGAGTAGGTTGTCTTTCCCGTAAGGGCCGTAGGAAATATCGTCAAAGCGCATAATATCATCAGGTGTAGTAAGACCTGCGTCACGCTTTGCGTCACCGATAGCCCAGTTTATACGTATATCCTGTACAAGTTTGCTGATTTTCATATTTTTACCTCCGTATTGGTGAAAAAACGGGGACGAGTGATAGTTCAGCCCGAATATGTATCTGATGACCATGAGTACCAATTGTCACAGAATGGATTCTTTTGTTTCTTGTCAATGTGAAGTCCTGAACTTCCGTTATAGTTTTCATCAATATACACAAGATAATAACACCTTATATCAGGACTGTCAATGCCGTCTTTGTTTTTTAGTTTTTCCTTCTTTACCTGCAGGTATAATAAAACGTTGCCGTTTTCATCATAATCTGCATAAACAGAGGTAAACACCGGATAATCGCTGTCCTTCTGATATTGCTCCTGCAGATTGCCAAGAATCGCTTTTGCTTCCTTTTGCAAGGCTTCGGGCAAATCATTTTCATCAGCTTTTTCTGATACGATTCCATCGCCCTGAAGCTCTTTGAAATAACCCGCCAACATCTCAAAATCTTGCTTATTTGAATAAAAACAGTTTTCAACGTATCTGTACGGAGCATAATAATATGCTGTTAAAAATAAGGCGGATGATATGATGATAAGTAACGGTAATATAATTATGATGGCGATTGTGATTCTTTTTCGTTTCATACTCATTTATTAATTCACCTCTCGCTATCAATCAGTACAGCCCTGCAGGGAGAACCATCCGAGCCTGATAAATTAAGCGGTGCGGCATTTAAAAAGTAAACACCCTCGTTAACCTCTGATAAACGGATTCCTTCAAGTAGGACAACGTCGGCACCAAGAAGTATAAGATGTACCTCCATAGGAGCATTCTGCGGTCCGACTGTCTGTGGTTCGTTTCCTAAAAGCAGAATATCACAAGCCGCAAATACCCTTGCCGCCTCTGCCGATACCTCTATATCGCCCTTTATCAGAATTCTTTTTGCAGCTTCAGAACTTTGTGCTTTAGCTTTACTGATTATATTTTCAGCATCACCTGCTGTGACAATTCCGCTATGCTCCGCCACGTAAGCCATTCCCACAAACGCTTCTAAAGGTATTTTATCCACAGTTTTTCCGTTTTTGATAAAATGAAAGGGAGCGTCAACGTGGGTGCCGTTATGCGCACACATACTGAAGGTTGTAAGGTTATATAATGCACCTTCTTCTATTGAGCTGACTGTCTTTTTTTCAGGGACAGGATCTCCCGGAAATACCTGACAGCTGAAAACTTCCTGAGAAATATCGTATATTTTCATAGCCTGATTCTCCGTTTCGGAATTTTTGTTAAACATATCATATCACAAAACGATACATATTTCAAGTACAAAGCCGCCCTCCTATGAGGGTGGCTTAAATTTAGGTGTTTTGTGAATCGGAATTTGTCAAGCAAGCTTTTTTTAATTACAATCGTCTTTACGGACAGTTTATTATAAAGAAAGAGTAATTACATCCGCAAGTTTAACAAAGCCGCTTTTTTCAGCCAGTCTTTGTGATGCAATATTGTTAGCTGAAGTTGACCATTGTGGAACTTTTCCATTTCCCAATATTTCATAAATACATTTCTTACAAACACTTGTCGCATATCCCTTGCCTCTGTATTCAGGCAATGTATTGATTCCTATTTCCTGCACTTCGTTTGACATATAAGGCATACCCGGTGCGTCGGAACAACTAACTAATACTTCTCTATCAAATGCACCAACACATAGGTTTTCTTGAATCATTTCATTAAAATATTCTTCTAACCAATCAATGTTACTACAGTTTGCGTTGCATTTCCTGAAAAAGTCTGCATAATTCATATAATGTTCTTTATTTAATACTATAGCCTTGTTATCAGGTGGGTTTATATTGCTAAACACATATTTTATATTATATTTGGGCTCTCTATCGTAAATTTTACTTATCAAAGATTTTATATCATTTGTTGACATAGAGCTTTTTAAATTCTTTTTTAACTCATTGATTTTTTCTTGCATTTTATCACCGTAAGAAACAACCATTTTTTTGTCTTTGATAAATATGTATAAGTCAAAAGCTTCTCCATATCCATACTGAGGCTCATTTCTTTCAGTTGAATACACATATTGTACTTCTTCAAAATCTCGCAGTAATATTTGCTCTTCTCCGAGCCACTTTGAATAATATTCGAGTGTTTTCTTCAAATAATCCATGCAATATCATTCCTTTCTTTAACTCTTATCTTTCAATCTGATTATACCACAAAAACTCATCATTCCTCTTGCTCTGCCGCACGCTTCCAGTAGTCAGAAATCATCTTAATTATGCTTAACGCCTGCTCCTTGTAATTATCTCCTATCGGCTCGAAATCCGAAAAGGTGTGACCGGTCTCGTTATCCGAAATCATATCCTTGTCATATCCACCCGCAACGCCTATCATAAATCCACGATCCTGAAGCTTCGGTGCGGTGGAGGTGTACTTGAATATGTAATACAGATACTCATTGTGGATAAGCGTGTCCACAAATTCTAATTTGTCTAAAGTATCTCCGCATTCGCTCGGATGAGAAAGCCAGTTTCTCATCTCCGAATAAGCTATCTTTTCCTGCGTAATGCTGCTTCCGTTTAGTAAATCCATTCTACCGATAGAAGAAAGAATTCTTAAAAGTCTGCTTGCGTCAAAATCTACTAATCTGTTTACAGCTTCTGCCGATACGGGTATATTGTTAAGAGCCATAGCTTTGACAAGGAATAATTCGCTTTCCGCATCTAACTGAAGCTGGGATATTTTTCTTAAAACCGCCATGATTTCACTGTTATTGATACGTGCCGCCATATCCAATGTAATCGAAAGAGCTGATATTACTTCGTTATCGTCGCAACCATTCTCTGAAACGTAGTTATGTAAAAGCTCCAGTCGCTTCTGTACGCCACCTGTGATACGTTGCTTTTCTTCGGACGGTGCAAGTGTCAGCTCGGGATCGTTATTAAGGATAATCAGAGCCACACAGTCACCTATACCATTATAGCAGCAGGTGAAGACCTCCGCCAGAGTGTGATATATGTATTCAAGCTTTGCCTTGAATAACGGCAGACTTTCAAGAGCTGTCACGTAAGGAATATCCATGCAGGTAAACTCAAAAAGCATACAAAAGATCATAGTTTTGATTTTCTGCTCGCTCTTGTATAAGCTCTCGATCGCAAGCGGTACGTTGGCCATACAAAGCTCGCTATAGCCTTCTGAAAGCTCATCTATAAAGCTGTCGATTTTATCGGTATCGACCTGCCAGTTTTTGATAGCCTCATCCATAGCCGCCTGATTGTCATTATTTAATATAATATCCTTTAACGCCTGAAAATCAGATTTTTGTGTCTGATTGCCGTTCTTTTTGCTGAAAAACATAATACCTTCCACCTTGAATATATTCTGAAATAGCTAAATTATTTTAATAAAATGCATAACAATATTTTACACCTTTTCTTATGTATCGTCAACAGATTTTGATGAATTTGTATCATGCACTTTATTGATAAAAAGCAGAGCTGACCGGGAGGGCAGCTCTTATTGTGCTTTGCTTTACAAATCAGGTTTTGCAGGGATTATTCCTTGTTTTTTCTTCGTTGCTCACAGTTGTCTTTTTCAGATTCAAACAGTTCAACTGCCGCATCAGTCAGCTCGTCAGACCAGACTGCTTCATTTTTTACAACATCTGCCCAGGGGCAGAGCTTTTTGTAATCATCATCAAAAACAATAGTGTACGGCGGTCCGCAACGGTCGTTGACCGACATATACATACGTCTGCCTTCGTGCATAATACTACTTGCATCGCTTTCAGTCATTTTCTTGTCGAGCCTATCAAACATTTCTTTTGTTATCTCAAAGAGATAATATTCCTGTATTCCGCCGTGTTCACCGAAATATCGTCCGCTGTTACTGTCGAAACAGGCTTTCCAACAAAAACCTTTTTTAAAAGTCATAGTGTTATCCTCCCGTTATTAAACTACAAATGAGCAATCAGCGTGCAATTTTATGCCGCTCTTTTATACACAACCACGAAAGGGTTAAGTGATAATTTTCTGTTTTATGTTGATTATACCATAACCGCAAGGTTATGGTATAATCGTCCGATCCGCAGGGAGCAAATCTCCGATTTGCGCATCTGCGAGGACAATTGAAATAAATGTATAATGACCACTTGTGGTTATTATACCATAAAATGACAGTATGCGCAATAGGTAGGGATAAAAAATCCAGGGCTGACCGTAAAGTCAGCACTGGTTGTTTTCGTTGCACAATAAAAAACCGCAATCCTGAGATTGCTCTTATTGGCTATGGGCCACAAAAAAGATATTTTCGGCATTTTTGCGTATGAATTCGAACTCTCATATAAATCACGGCGAAGCCGTGTATATCATCAAGACGTAGTCTTGCATATCATCAATTCCGCACGAATTGTATATCATCATTGCGAAAGCACAATACAGCCTACGGCTGATGATATACACCTTCGGTGATGAGATACACGCGTGCCGCGTGATGATATACCATTGCTTTCGCAATGGATAAAAAATCGACAGGTCGAAACCTGTCGATTTTTGGCGGAGACGGTGGGATTCGAACCCACGTGCCGGCTCATCACCGACAAAACGATTTCGAGCATATTGCGTTGTTTCCCTTACCGTCCCTTATCGTCCCTGCGACTATCCACAAAATCCTCAAAAAACAGCGGTTTTTACATACTTTTTAAGAAAACTGCGGGATAAATGCGGGAAAGTTTTGGCGATGGTTATCAAAAAAATCCGATGCGAAAAGAATTTTTGCGGGAAAAATGCGTGCAATTTTATTATGAGCTAAAAGCTTCCCTTACGGTATTTTCAGGTGAATATTATTAAGGAGAAGTAACACAATGACACAGGAAAAGCAGAGAGAAAAGCTTGAAAGGATGCTGAAAAAATGCCCCGATGTGCTGACACCATTAAAGGCGTCACGCTGGGCTCCTATCGGAAAGAACGCCATCTATGCCGCTGTAAAAAGCGGAGAGATTGAATCCTTCAGATACAAGGGCGGTTATATTCTGACAAAAGAAGCACTCATTGATTACATTGTAAAGACAGCAAACGGAAAGGGTAAACTGCACTATATGCTGGGTGAGAAAAATGATAAGTGATATGCCCGAAACAATGTCCGGAGAGCAGGTAAGATGCATCCTTCATATCAGCAAAAGAAAGTGTGCCTGGATGCTGAACAACGGCTTTATAAAGTGTCAGGATACAGGTAGAAAAACGAGAAGATACACAGTCTCGAAAAAGGATCTGATGTTCTATATTGAGGATTCAAGACAGCATCCTGAAAAGTATTTTTTAGCACCCGGTAAATTCTCTGCGGGCGAAAAAGCAATGACAGTAACAACATATCGGGATTGTTCCCTTACGGGCTTCCGCCGATGGCTGAACAAGGAATTAAAGTCTGTTCCTGACGTGCTTACAGTACATCAGGTGATAGAGTTAACCGGCTATGCCAAATCAACTGTTGAGAACTGGCTTGAACAAGGTCGCCTGCAATTTGTTAAAGCACAGAGCGACAGATTTATCGCAAAGAAATGGCTGATCGATTTTTACGAAGGGTATGGAGTTGGTATCATCAGAAAATCGGAGAAGCATAGGCAGTTGATGAAAAAATTCTTCGAACAAAGCAAATAAAATGCCAAAAAGGTTGCACATAAAATGAGTGTGCAACCTTTTTGTTCATCAGATATAGTTTTGTGTTTACTTATTCATAGCATGCACTGAATGCCGGTCTCATATCTTCAATTTGACCACGCGATAACCTATACTTTGCGGCGAGCTTTTCCCAATTTTGGCGTACCGTTTCTGTGATTTCGTCAGCCATCCTGATAGCGTCTTCTTTTTTTATTCCAAAACGATGAGCTGTTTCAATAGCGAGAGGAATAGATATCCGGTTATCATATTCGTTTACATTCAGCGATAATTCATCACCATAAGGCACAGGGTTCACGTCATAAAGAGGAGACAGTACCCAACCATTCTTTTTTAAGATGAACGCATGATTTCTCAGATGGTCATCGGTATTCGAAACTGCCATATTAAATACGATGCGTTTCCACAATTCAATTAAATCTGCGGTTGGGTTTGCTCCGTTAGATTTAATAATGGAAACAAGGTCCAAATAACTCGATCCATCGACTGCTGAAGCACCATCCGTCTTGCTGAGCAAAGTCATTGCTGAAGCAAAATGAATGCGTTTGTCTCCATCTCGATCAAAACGCTTTACAAGGAAAGTACTGCCAAGCTTTGAAAAGGTCTCAAGTTTAGATTCGGGAACGTTTAATCCACACATTTGAGCAAGATCATGAACAACCTTTTCCCAGGCACCCGTATTGTTTGTGTCATTTTTTGAAGGAAATTTTGCAATCCATAATTGTCCCTTAGTATCAACAACTGTTGCTTTGGGTCTTGCACCGCCGAGAGAAGAGCCTGGTCTCAATAATTGATTAAGCCACTTTTCGTTAAGTGTGTCATCATTTTCGAATTGTCTGGATGCTTCTTCTAAAGTTCTGAGTGTTGCCCACGGCGGAGTGGCAGTTTCTTTATCATTTGATAAAAACTCACCGTCTTCTTCTGATTTAAAACGAAGACCACCCATTCGGCATTCATCGTAAACGCCCATTAAGAAATCACTTAGGTTTAATCTTCTGGGTTTTCGTGACTCTCTATCTGCAAGCTTACGTTCTTTTTTATTTAATAAAATCTGTCCCCAACGGTCAGGAGAAGCATCTGCAAACACACCGAAAATAGAATTACTGCATGGATATTCTCTACCGCCATAGCCCATAAAATCAGGATCAATAGAAACCGGATAGTTAGTGGACTTAAGCCAATCCTTGTCATATTCAAAAGAATATGTTTCTCCGCCTTTTATGACATCAACATAAAGCTTGCCAAGCAACATAGGCTCATCAAAGCTAAAACTATCATAAACATATACGATTTTTTCGTTTTTTGACATTGTTTACTCCTTCTTTCTTGGTGCTCTTTTTCTTATTGGTAAATTTAAGTCCTGCATTTTTCTGCCCATAGCATCATCTCTGGCTACAAGTAAAAGGTCTTTATCCATATTGTTGAGAGCATGCAAAACTGCAGCGTATATGCCGATAGCGACTGACGGACTGCCTTTCTCCACATTCCAAAGTGAAGCACGACTGATTCCGGCACGTTCAGCAACGAGTTCTACAGTTAAATTCCTACGCAGTCTTGCCAATTTGATCTGCTCTCCCATAGTTCTTAGTATTTCTTCCGTTGACGGCAGTATATTGTATGAAGCTTTTCTCATTTTATCACCTCTTAATGTTAATAATTATAAACTATAAACGCATTTTTGTCAATAATAATAAACATTAAATTTAAGTGTTGATAAAAACTTTTGGGGGTACATCAATCAATTAGCAACCTCTTTTTGTTTGAATTAAATAAAAGTGTAGATTTGTTAAAATCCTGATGAGATCAGGAAGATTATTGTCGTCTGGACAAATGAGTCAATCTCAACAAGATATAAAGCATGAAAGGAATATCTAAAATATATTCCGAATTCCCCTTTGTTACGTATTTCAAAGCAGAGGGGAATTTTTATATCCCAATGAAAATTTGACATAGATTTTACAAAACTCCTCTTTCTGACTTTACATAAGAACTGTATAATTCAGATGTAAACAAAAAACACAAACAAATTTACATCTGAAAGGACTTGTAATTATGAAAAAGATTATCAGTATTTTAACAGCGACATTTATTATGTGCGGCACACTCGCAGGCTGTTCCTCTGAAAAGGAAGCAGTAGCAACAGACGGCTCAACCTCAATGGAAAAGGTTATCGGTGTTTTAGGTGAAACCTTTGAAAATGACACGGGAATTACAGTTACCTATAACCCCACGGGCTCGGGCTCAGGTATCAAGGCGGTAGCCGCAGGAATCTGCGATATCGGACTTTCCAGCCGTGATTTAAAGGAAGAAGAAAAGGCGCAGGGACTTGAAGCAACAGTTCTTGCTTATGACGGAATTGCAATCATCGTAAACCCTGAAAATCCCGTTTCTGACCTTGACGTTGAAACTATCGCTAAAATCTATACAGGCGAAATCACAAACTGGAATGAGATCGGTGGTAATGAAGGTGAAATCGTACTTATCGGACGTGAAGCAGGAAGCGGTACCCGTGACGGTTTTGAGTCCATCACAGGCACAGAAGACAACTGCAAGTACCGTCAGGAGCTTACCTCCACAGGCGACGTTATCACAACCGTTGCAGGCAACCCTGCCGCTATCGGTTATGCATCAGTAGCGTCTGTAAAGGACAGCGTAAAAATGGTTACAGTGGGCGGCGTTGCTCCCGCAGAGGACACTATCAAGGACGGCAGTTACGTAGTTCAGCGTCCGTTCGTGCTGGTAACAAAGACTGATACAGAGCTTTCAGCAAGCGCACAGAAATTTTTCGATTACATCACCTCTGAAGACGCAAGAGAAGCAATTTCCTCAGCAGGCGTTGTAGCAGCAAATTAAGAAGCGTGCCGCTTCGGGCATTTCCGCCGCAGGATGAACAAGCGATATTTACAGCTTGTGTCGTGCGGCGGTTTGCAAGCTTATAAATTGTTTTCAAAAACGGAGCAAACTTATGAAGAAAAACAAAACGATAGAAAGAGCCATTCACGGCGTATTTCTGATACTCGGACTGCTGACTGTAGGCTGTGTATTGCTTATCACGATATATCTCGTAATTTCGGGCATACCTGCAATAGCGGAGATAGGACTTTTTGACTTCCTTTTCGGCACAGAGTGGGCGTCAACTGCCGCAGAGCCAAAGTACGGAATACTCCCCTTTATCTTAACAAGCGTTTACGGAACGGCAGGAGCAATTCTTATCGGCGTTCCGATAGGATTCTTTGCGGCGGTGTATCTGTCGAAGATGGCAAATCAAAAGGTAAAAGCCTTTATGGAGGGGGCAGTAAGCCTGCTTGCTGGAATCCCGTCCGTTGTATACGGTTTAGTGGGTATGCTGGTGCTTGTACCTGCTGTCCGTGAGATTTTTGATATTCCCGATGGTGCAAGCCTCTTTTCAGCTATAATCGTTCTTGCGATTATGATTTTACCGTCAATTATCAAGGTGTCTATGACTGCCCTTGAAGCTGTTCCAAAGGAATATGAGGACGCATCACTTGCTCTTGGCGCAACACCAGTCGAGACATATTTCAGAGTTTCCGCACCTGCCGCAAAAAGCGGTATTGCGGCGGCGGTGGTGCTTGGAGTGGGGCGTGCGATAGGTGAGGCTATGGCTGTTATGATGGTATCGGGAAATGTGCCGAATATGCCGTCGCTTTTCCAGAGTGTGCGTTTTCTTACGACCGCAGTTGCAAGCGAGATGTCCTATTCCAGCGGACTTCAACAGCAGGCGCTTTTCTCGATAGCACTTGTGCTGTTCCTTTTTATAATGCTCATCAATGCAACACTTAACTTTTTCTTGAAGAAGGAGAAAGACTGATGCTTAACAAAAAAAGAAAAGCCTATACGATCGCTATGAAAGCCGCTATGTATATCTCAACGGGACTTACTGCCGCGCTTGTCATATTTCTTGTGGCATACGTTTTTGTGAAGGGAATTCCCCATATTTCCTGGGAGCTTTTGTCCACAAAACCAAGCTACATAAGCGGTAGGATAGGTATTCTCCCCGATATTCTGAACACTCTCTATATCGTACTTGCAACGCTGATTTTTGTAATCCCTCTTGGTGTAGGTGCGGCTATCTATCTTACGGAATACGCAAAAAACAAGAAGCTTGTGGGAATTATCGAATACGCGGCAGAAACGCTTTCGGGTATTCCGTCTATCATTTACGGACTTGTGGGAATGCTGTTCTTCTGTCAGTTCTTAGGCTTCAAGACGTCGCTTTTAGCAGGCTCGCTAACTCTTGTAATTATGAATCTGCCAACTGTAATGCGCACAACACAAGAGAGCCTTAAAACAGTACCGCAAAGCTACCGTGACGGTGCCTTCGGACTTGGTGCAGGAAAATGGAGAGTAATAAGAACTGTGGTGCTTCCAGGATGTGTTGACGGGGTTATCACGGGCTGTATTCTGTCTGTGGGACGAATTTTAGGTGAGTCTGCGGCACTTCTTTTTACAGCAGGCTTTGCCCACGCTCTGAACGGAATTTTTGAGGGGCTTACCTCCCCCGGTGCTTCTCTTACCGTTGCGCTTTACGTTTATGCAAAGGAGCAGGGCGAATTCGGAGTTGCCTTTGCGATAGCGGCGATACTTATGATATTAACGCTACTGATAAACTTTTCTGCAACTCTTGTCAGCAGATATTTTGCAAAAAAGCGTGAGCTTTAACCGAAAGGAATGATACAATGAGCGATATAATGACAGCGAAAGACCTTAATCTATGGTATGACCAGACGCAGGCACTAAAAAACGTAAGCATTAAGATACCCGAAAAGAGCATAACCGCATTTATCGGACCGTCAGGTTGCGGAAAGTCAACTTTTCTGAAAACCTTAAACCGTATGAATGACCTTATTCCCTCGGTTAAGATAACGGGTGAGGTATGCTACAACGGACAGAATATCTATGACAGCAGTGTGGATGTAAACGAGCTACGTCGTGAAATCGGTATGGTGTTTCAGAAGCCTAATCCTTTTCCTATGAGTATTTACGACAACATTGCTTACGGACCTCGTACCCACGGCATAAAATCAAAGGTAAAGCTTGATGAGATCGTAGAGCAGTCCCTCAGAGATGCGGCAATATGGGACGAGGTAAAGGACAGACTGAAGAAAAACGCCCTCGGAATGTCGGGCGGTCAGCAACAGAGATTATGTATAGCAAGGGCGCTTGCGGTAAAGCCAAAAATTCTCCTTATGGATGAACCGACCTCTGCACTTGACCCTATCTCAACATCGAGAATTGAAGAGCTTGCAATTGAGCTGAAAAAGAGTTATACTATTGTCATAGTGACTCACAATATGCAGCAGGCAGTCCGAATTTCCGACAATACGGCATTCTTTCTACTGGGTGAGCTTATCGAATACGGCGAAACAGAAAAGCTGTTCTCACAGCCCGTCGATAAGCGTACCGAAGACTATATTACAGGAAGGTTTGGATAATGAGAAGCAGATTTGATGAGCAACTAAGTATACTTAACACTGAAATGATTGAAATGGGCGCACTCTGTGAGGAGGCTATCGCCCTTGCTTCAAAGGCTCTTACTACGGGAGATGTTTCCCTTGCCGAAAACGTTTCGGCAATTTCATCGGACATCGACCACAAGGAGCGTGACATTGAAGCACGTTGTATGAAATTACTTTTACAGCAACAGCCTGTTGCAAGGGATTTAAGACAGATTTCCGCCGCACTTAAAATGATAACTGATATGGAACGTATCGGAGATCAGGCAGAGGATATTGCAGAGATAATCACCTATCTTGAGGGCAGAACAGCCGAGGAAACGGTGCATATCCGTGATATGGCGGCTGAAACTATCTCAATGGTAACAGACAGCGTTGACGCCTACGTAAAAAAAGATACCGAGCTTGCAAAAGCAGTTATTGTCCACGATGATAAGGTTGACGAGTATTTCGACAGAATAAAGGGCAGTCTTATTAAAATGATTGCGGAAAATTCTGAAAATGGCGAATATGCTCTTGACCTTTTGATGATTGCAAAGTATTTTGAGCGTATCGGCGACCATGCAACGAATATCGCCGAATGGGTGATTTTCTCAGTAACAGGCGAACACAAAAGCTCATAACAGGCGAGCCGCTTATAGCGGTGCAAAACTCTTACAGATTTTCTCAAAGGAGTTGATTTTATGATATGGTGCGTTGAGGACGACGCAAGTATCCGTGATATAGAGGTTTATGCCCTGCAGTCTACAGGGTTTGAAGCGAAAGGTTTTGAGGACGGTGATAGCTTTCTGTCTGCACTGAAAAATGAGCTCCCCGACCTTGTAATTCTTGACGTAATGCTCCCCGGGACAGACGGCATTGAGGTGCTTAAAATTCTCAAAAGCACGGCAGAATACGTGGATATTCCCGTTATTATGGCAACTGCAAAGGGTGCGGAATTTGACAAGGTGCAGGGACTTGATCTGGGTGCAGACGATTACCTTGTAAAGCCTTTCGGAATGATGGAAATGATTTCAAGAGTAAAGGCGGTAATGCGCCGATGCATACCGAAAACGGTAAACCGCATTTTACAGTCAGGCGGACTTTCCGTTAATCTTGATGAGCGTACCGTGACGATAAATGGCGAGAAGATTTCTCTTACATACAAGGAATTTGAACTGCTTTCGCTTTTTATGAAAAACATGGGGCGTGTCTTTTCAAGGGATACTCTCTATAACGAGATATGGGGAGAGGACTATATCGGTGAAACAAGAACGGTTGATATGCATATAAGAACGCTTCGTCAGAAGCTTCTTCGGTACGGAGAAATGATTGAAACTGTACGTAACGTCGGTTACAAGTTCGGAGGCGGCTATGACAAGTAAGATATTTCGTTCTATTTTTGCTACCTCTCTTATTGTACTTCTGGCAACTCTTGCGATAATAACAACGTTTCTGTACGATTACTTCACAAATATTCAGATAGATCAGCTTAAAGACCAGCTTTCCATTGCTTCTGTCGGTACGGAAAAATCGGGTAAGGAATATCTTGAAGACCTCAAATCCGATAATTTCCGTCTTACCTGGGTAGCAAATGACGGAACGGTGCTTTTCGACTCTCAGGCTGATGAATCGACAATGGATAATCACCTTGACCGTGAGGAAATAAAAGAAGCCTTTGAAACAGGAAAAGGCAGTAGCTCACGTTATTCCGCAACTCTTACCGAGAAAACACTTTATGAGGCGGTTTTACTTTCTGACGGAACGGTGCTTCGTATTTCGGTAAACCGTGCAAGCGGATTTGTACTGCTTTTGGGAATGGCGTATCCTGTCGTTATCGTGATTATAATTGCAGTTGTTGTTTCGGCTGTGCTTGCACATAAGATGTCAAAAAGGATAATCGAGCCACTCAATAAGCTGGACCTTGATAATCCGACTGAGAATGACGCTTATGAAGAGATCGCTCCGTTACTTAGCCGTATTCATAAGCAGAATATGAAGATTGAGCGTAAGGCGGCAGAGCTTAACCGAAGAAAAGAAGAGTTTGAGCTTATTACAAAGAATATGCGAGAAGGACTTATTCTGCTTGATAAAAACAGAAGCATTCTCACCATAAATTCTGCGGCAATGACAATTTTCGGTACAGATGAAAATTGTGTTGGAAACGAGTTCCTGACGATAAACCGCAGACACGAAATAACCTCTGCAATCGAAAAGGCTCTTACAGACGGACACGCTGAAATCCGTGCAAGTCTTAACGAAAAGGAATATCAGTTTGATATAAGCCGTATTGAAACTAACGGTGAAACAGTCGGTGCGGTAATCCTTGCTTTTGATATAACTGAGCAGGCTGACGCTGAAAGACTTCGCAGAGAGTTTACGGCGAATGTTTCTCACGAGCTGAAAACTCCGCTTCAGACTATCACAGGCAGTGCGGAGCTTATTGAAAACGGTCTTGTAAAGCAAGAGGATATGCCACGCTTTGTAGGTCATATCAGAGAAGAAGCAACACGCCTTGTAATGCTTGTTGAAGATATTATCAGACTCTCACAGCTTGATGAACAGACTGAGCTTCCGAAAGAAACTGTTTCACTTTTTGATGTTGCAAACGAAGCCTGCAAAGTTCTTTCTGACAGCGCAGATAAAAAGGATATTACGCTTTCAGTATCAGGCGACGGCGGAAATATCTACGGCGTAAAGCACCTGCTTTTTGAAGTTATCTACAATCTTTGCGACAACAGTATCAAGTATACTCCCGACGGCGGCAAGGTCAAGGTTGATATTTCTGAAACGGAAAAGGAAGTAAAACTCACAGTTTCCGATAACGGAATAGGTATCGCCCCCGAACACCTGCCGAGAATTTTTGAACGCTTTTACCGTGTGGATAAGAGCCATTCGAAGAAGTCAGGTGCAGACACGATGTCTGCTCAGTTGCGCCAAAAGGGCGGCACGGATGCCGTCCGACACAGCGCAAACGGTGGAACAGGGCTTGGGCTTTCTATCGTTAAACACTCTGTTCAGTACCACGGCGGAAAGATTTCAATTAAGAGTGAGGAGAATAAGGGGACTGTCATTACGGTGGTGTTGCCGAAAAATGAATAACAAAAGCAGCAAGGAGATTTAGCAGCAAGGAGTTTTCCTTGCTGCTTTTTCTCTTCTGTAAATAATATTCTGTGTGAAATGCAGTAACTGTCTAATGGTAGGTTTGCGTAACTGTATGCTAACAGCTTTATGGAATTGGTAAGAATATTACCGTCAGGCACAACAACGCTTTAATTTTGTGTTGCATAATTAACAAAAACGGATTGCAAAATTTGTCGAAAAGAGAGAATTTTTGGAAATTAACAAATTTCGTCTAACAAAATTGGTCGTTTATGTAATGTATTATATAGGAGGCATATTTGTAAAGTCGGAAGGAGAAGCATATGGAAGAATTATTAGGAAAAGCACTGGAAGAAATTTACGAAAAGGAATTTGAAAAGTATAAAGTTACGAAGCCACATTTTTTCTCTTTCAGACATCGCAGAAAGATGCGAAAGCTTTTCAAACAATTAGAAAATAAATCTAAACAGTCAAAGAGGAGTGTCACTGAATCCGACAAAGAGCGTGACGATACATTTTCAGAATAAGACGGACAAGCTCCGTTCAAAGCATACGTATAGGATTAAAAGTGTTCTTAACTCACGTAATTCTGCCGCTACTATGATGCTGAAATGAACGCTGTTAAGTGTTACTGTTTGTTTCAAAGACGCCGTAAATAGCGGTTTGAAAGGGAATTGCCGGGCAGAGTAGGTTGAAGGGTTGTGTTTGTGTGGTGGTAACTTGATTTATGTGATAAGGTGTAACATAAGTGGTGTTTAACTGGAGAGCTGGCGGCTTAGGCGGATAAGTTGATCATTAATTTCGACAGGGGATAGCAGGGAGAACTAATGGTGTTTCCTTGCAAAATAAATATTTAAAAAACAGAATGAAGATATTTCTTTGCATTTGTACTGTTATTTGTACAGTAAATAAGTTAAAATAGTAACTGTTGAAGCCGTTGAATGCCAAAGTGAAGTTAGGGTAAAAATACATCTTAATGATAAAGCGTTCAACAATAAATAATTTTACTATGTAAAGGAGATTAAAAGTGTCAAAGAAATTAAAAGGACCACTTACAAAGAAGATAAACTACAATGCCGCAGAAATTGTGAGAAGCTCTCTGGAAATCTCGCATGATATGAAAAGACGGCAATTCAAAGATTATTTAGATAAATTTTATCAGAATTTTTCAGGAACATCGGAACTTCTCGTAGAACGATTGAAAGAGATAGAAATGTTATCGGTATCGTACAAAGATATTGCAATTACTGTTTTGTTGAGCTTTATGACATCGTTGGTATTTTATGTGATTACATACTTGTTAAGTATTATAAATCTGCCTTCGGATATAAATAACTATCTTCTGATTTCTAAATTGCATATTATTGTGTTCTTAATGGCAATTGCTGTTACAATTACAGTAACGGTGGTAATCCATTCAATGACTTATAAGAAAGAATTATCATATTATGAACAACTGCACCTCTCTGAATATGAAATAAAAGTGATAAATGATATTTTAACCAAGCGTTTAAGTGAATCGGTCAAACAAAACGATAATAGAAGAATTGTTGTGAGAAAAGTTAAATGCTGTTGCAATTCGCACGATAAGATGTAATATAAAAACTGTTCGGGAACGGTTGAAATGTACAGAAGTTTGTCTGAAATTGTTGCTATTTGACAACTTTCGTGATATAATTAACATTGTATTGTTATGTGTTTCAGCCGTGGATTTAGTCAGGGAGAAAATTTTTCGATGTTAATAGATTGGAATATAGTTCCATCTATCGGTATGTCAAGTCGTAAAAATCGATCGATAACTGAAAAAGGAGGAATAATCTGTGTGGTGTAAAGAATGTGAAAGAGAAACAAAGCAAGACAAATGTGAAATATGTGGAAGAAAAACAGAAACAGATATTCCTGCGAAAATATACAGATGTCCAAAATGTAACATTCCTATTATCAGAACGGCGAACGATATCGATCGCAATATTTGTCCTCGTTGTAATGGTGAAGCGTTGTATATGTCTTCTGATTTGCGCCCGGTATTTCCAGAAGAACGTTTGCTTTTAGAAATTATGTTAGATAAGCCGCTGGCGTTTTTGAATTCTTCTGTTTGGGCAAATGATAACAGGTATTATATCGATGACAAGATTATAGCGCTTACTTCAAAATATTATAAAAAATACACGCCTGATTACATCCGTCAGAAACTTGCAGAATATAAAGAACAAAATACTTATGACGCATTTAATGAAGTAATCTCGAAATTTGTTGAGGCGAATAGAACGCGTTTAAATTACATCATTGATGAAGCACACAAATTCATTCAAGAAGAATCAAGTAAATATCCAAGAGAGAATATAGTTCTTTCTTTCTCTGGTGGTAAGGACTCAACCGTAACTGCAGATTTAGCCGTTAAGGCTTTGAGTGACCCTAGTCTTGTACATATTTTTGGAAATACAACTCTTGAATTCCCATTGACGATAGAATATGCACAGCGATTTAGGAAGAACAATCCTATGGCTATTTTTAGAATAGCACAAAATAAAGAACAGAATTTTTACAATGTGTGCGAAGATATAGGACCTCCTGCACGAACAATGCGTTGGTGTTGTTCGATGTTTAAGACAGGTCCCATTACAAGAATACTCAATCGTTATTATCATGATATAAACATATTGACTTTCTATGGAATACGTAAATGCGAATCTGTAAGCAGGAGTAAATATAATCGTGTCGAAGATAATGCGGAAGCTGTGAAAATTCAGAAACAGAAGGTAGCTTCACCGATATTTTTATGGCAAGACCTTGATATCTGGCTATATATTTTAGGTGAAGATGTGGATTTTAATGATGCATATCGTCTTGGGCATGATAGGGTAGGATGTTGGTGCTGTCCAAACGCCAATGAACGTTCACAGTTTTTAGCTGCTATCTATATGCCCAAGCAACAAATGAAATGGCGCGAATTTTTGATTGATTTTGCAAAGAAAATCGGGAAGCCTGATGCTGAAGTATATGTAGACACAGGAAAATGGAAAGCTCGACAGGGTGGTAATGGTGTAAAAGCAGCACAAGATGTAAAAATTAGATATACAAATTGCACAGCAGAGGATAACGCAAAGATTTACAAGCTTAATCGTCCTGTCGATGATGAATTTTTAAATCTTTTTACCCCGTTTGGTAAAGTCTCGAAGGAACTTGGCAGAAAGCTAATAAATGAAACGCTGGTTATTGATATGAAGACAAACGTACCCATTATATCAATCCAACCATTCAAACAGGATGATTATGAGTATTCCGTGAAAATTAAAACTATGAATGTAAGTAAGCACGATGATTTACAGCGAATGGCTGGATATCAAATTCGTAAATTCAATGCTTGCAGAAAGTGTTTGAAATGTGAGTCGTTATGCCGCTTTGGCGCGATTTCAATTACTGGCGATATATATAGTATTGATGAAAACAAATGTAAACGATGCAAAATGTGTGTTACCGCAAAATATCTTGATGGCGGTTGCCTGATGGATAAATACTTAAAAACTAAGGAACAAGGTTGATATATATGAAATTCAGAGGTCATGAAACGTTTTTCATCCGTAAAGGGTGGCTATACAAAGGAATGAGCAATATCGTCAGAGAGCCTGGGGTTTTTCAAGGTGCAGCAGGAAATCCGATGGACGTTCTTGGGATAGGTGCAAATATGGTTAAGGCGCTTCGCTATTGGCTTACCACTACTCAATTGACAGCAGAACCTAAAGTAGGCAGAAAGAATCAAACTCTAACTGATCTTGGCGAAATCATATTTGAGAGCGACGCTTATATGGAGGAAATCGGCTCAATATGGCTTGTTCATTATATGTTGGCAATAAATGCAGATGAAGCAACTTCTTGGTATATTTTCTTTAATGAATTTAATAAAACTGAATTTACAGTTGAAGATTTCCACAGTGCTTTAGTCAAGTATGTTCGTATGAAGGAAGATGCTTCGATTCCCTCTGATAGAGCTATTGAAGATGATTTCACTTGCCTTATGAATACATACGTACCAAGAGTAAAACTAAATCCTGCCAAGGTACATCCTGAAAGTAATATAGACTGTCCTCTTGGCGAATTAGGTCTTGTAGATGTAATTGACAAAAGAAATGGTATATATAAGAAATCTGTGCCAAAACTTGATATGATTCCACAGCTGATATTATTATCAGCAATAATCAACAGTGCTAATGGCGAAAAGGAAATACGCATTTCATCATTACAGAATGACAAGCTTCAAATTGGAAAGATATTCAATTTGGATTCAATTACATTGATTAACGCTCTTTATCGTCTTGAAACAACAGGATTGATAAAAGTAATTCGTACAGCGGGCTTAGACATTATTCGTATTGAAACAGATATGAGCTTCTTAGATTGCGTAAGAGCGTACTACGATGAATTAAATCAATAATCTCAGTTAGGAGGGTTCATTTATGTTGAATGAACTTATAGAATTATCAAGCGGATTTCAATCATCCGTGAATATATCTTACGATTTGAAAAATGATGAAAAAATTCAGAGTTTCATTCCTACAACATCATCTCTTGAATTGATTTCAAATATTCTTATGAGCGTACGTCCCGAATCAACTCAGCGTGCTAAAATTCTTACAGGTGCGTATGGACGAGGAAAATCTCACATCATCCTTGTAGCACTTTCTATGCTTTACAGAAGCGGGAAAAAGAAGATTTTTACTAACCTCTTAAATAGAATGAAAGACTATGATGAGGACTTATATAAAATCGCAAGCAATCATCTTCAGAGTAAAACAAAGCTTCTTCCGGTTATTATCGGTGGAAGCAGTTCGAGCCTTACACAGGCTTTTATGAACGCTTTACAGCAAGCTTTAAGCAGCAATAATTTAGAA
>JAGAVH010000040.1 GCA_017942025.1 Ruminiclostridium sp.
CTTTGTTGTGCATCGTCGTGATGCACTTTTGGTGTTCGCTTTACGGCGTCCTTGCCGTATGTATGCCTGTCGGGGCGGTTGACGATTTTGACCGAACAGGTCAAAATCAATGGCTGACGTGCGTTTTTCATCGTCTGACAGTGTGTAGACAAATAACTTTGTCTACACACTGAGACCACCGACTATGCCGGTGGTCTCAACTATTTCGCTTTATCGTAGCCTGGTACTTTTACAGCCTCTGTGGCTTACCTTATTGCGTATTCAATCCCGTTTTCAACTGCAAAGCTATGAGCGGCTGAATTTTCCTTGCATACGATTATCGGTATTTTTTTGGCAAGTTCTATGTTGCCGAAGACGTTGGGCAGGATACGTGTAACGTTTTCGGGGATTACCAGTTCTTTAAGTGAGGAGCAGTTTTCAAATGCCCAGTTATAAATTTCGGTTACAGAATCGGGAATATACACGTTTTTAAGACCGGTACAGCCTATGAAAACAGATTCGTTTATGAAAGTCAACTTTTCAGGCAGAGTGATTTCGGTCATGGCGGTACAGTTACTAAAGGCGTATTTTCCGATGCTTTCGACATTTTCGGGAATTTTTATCTCTGTCAGTCTGTTACACTGTGAAAAGGCGCTGGAGCCTATTTCCTCGATACTGTCGGGGAGAGTAACGGATTTAAGATTAAGACATCTGTAAAAAGCACTGTCGGGAATTTTATCAATCCCATCGGGGATAGTAATGCTTTTCAAATTTACACATTCAGAAAATGCCTGTGCTCCTATGCTTGTGACGCTGGGTTTGATATCGATACTTTTCAGCGCCAGACATTGTTCAAAGGCTCTGTCGCCTATTTCCGTTATATTACCCTTGAAATTTACTTCCGTAAGAGCGGAGCAATTCATGAAAACACTTGTTTCCAGCTTTGTTATTTTTTGAGGTAGGGTAATGCTTTTCAGCGAGGTGCAGTAGGCAAATACGCCCTTTCCTATACTTTGTACGCTATCGGGGAGTGTAACTGATTCTAAAGCTCTGCATTGCCAGAAGGCGCCATCTTCAATAAATGCGACGGAGTCAGGTACGTCAATCTGCTTTAACGATATGCAGCTTGCAAAGGCAGACTCCCCTATTCTTGTAAGAGTGTCGGGTAGCTCTATGCTTTTAAGCACAGCACAACCTGCAAAGGTGTTACCGCCGATAAATTCAAGCCCACGGGGGAGCTTTACCGATTCAAGAGAGGTACAGTTTCCGAATCCGCCGTTCAGAACGGTTACGCTATCAGGTATGCTGACGCTTTTTAAAGAAGTGCAACCGAAAAATGCAAAATAAATTTCCAGTAGTCCTTCCGGCAGGTCGATTTCTTTAAGGGAGGTACAGCCTGAAAAGGCATTGCTACGAAGATATTTCAGGTTTTCGGGAAGCTTTACCGTTTTCAATGACTCACAATCTGCAAAAGTGTAGGTGTTTATCTCGATAAGTTCTGAAGGGAGAATAACCGTTTCCAGCTTTATGCAATGATTAAAGGCATAGTCGCCGACTCTATTCACAGTTTCGGGAATTCTGATGGTAACAAGAGAGATACAGTCATCGAATGCGGCTTCTCCGATGGTTTTAAGATTTGACGGAAGATTTATTTCCGAAAGCGCCCAGCAGTCCTCAAAGACACGGGGAGGAAGTTCCTCTACACCCTCGGGGATGGTAATTTTTCTGAGAGCGGTTGCAGTTCTGAACGCCCATTCGCCGATGCGCTGTACACTATCAGGAAGGTTTATTTCTGTAAGGTTTGTGCAGTTTTCAAAGGCACTATCACCTATAGAGATGATGCTGTCGTGGAGCTTTACTTCCTTTAAGCCGCTCTTATAGAAGGCGCTGTCTTTTATTTCTAATACGTTTTCCGGTATGGTAAAACTCAGAAGAGATGTGCATTCTGAAAAGGCGCCTTCGCCTATACTGTTTATCCTGCCATTAAAATATACGTTTGTAAGATTTTCGCATCTCAAAAAGCAATAGTCGGGTATTTCGGTTATTGTTTCAGGCAGAGTGATGGTTTTTATATCTGTACATTCGTAGAATGCACGATCCCGTAAGCCAATTACCTTTCTGCCGTAAATGGTTTCGGGTACGACTACGTTTTCGGCAAAGCCCTTATAGCTTGTGATACAGACCTCTTCTCTGTCAGGATCAGGAACGGTAAAGCTGAAATAGGCGGTTTCTTCCTCGTTAAATTCATATTTCGGATTGCTCTCGGAGCTTTCCGACCGGGTGACGGAGGGAGTGGAGAAAAGCTCCGTGTTTGTTAATACCGTGGCTGATACCGCACCGATTCCGACGGCTACCGCAACTGCGGCGGCAACGGGGAGAAATCTTGCGAATTTCTTCTTTTCCTTTACCTGCTCATTTTTATCGGCAGGGTCTGATATTATTATAAGCTCATCCGAGTCGGTATCCCGTTCAAAGCCTTTCCGGAGCGACTTTACAGTATCGCTTATATGTCTGTCATCTATGCCGTTTATTATATTTTTCCATTTGTTATCCTGTAGGTTCATCTGATATCCTCCTTTCAGACGTCAATGTCGTTTTCCTTTAAATACTTTCGCAGGGCCGTTCTTGTTCTCAGTAGCTGGGAGCGTACAGTAGCATGCTCCATACCAAAGCATTTTGCGATAGTTTTTGTAGTCATATTGAAATAATATCTTGCTACAAAAATATCACGGTTCCGCTTTTTCTGACTGTCAAGAAAGCTGTTCAGAAGAGCGGATACACTTCTGTCATCCACTATTTTTTCAAGCTCATTTCCGCACAGCACGTCTTCAAGCTCGTCAAAAATATAATCTGTTTTGTGTTTGCCAAGCTTCTGTGACAGGGTAAGGGCGGTGTTGCGTACTATTTTTACAAGAAAGGCACTGAAGGATTCGGGCTTTGTAGGTGGAATGCTGTTCCATACTTTAAGATAGGAGCTGTTTATACATTCCTTACAGTCTTCTTCGTTTTTTAGTATTTCGTAGGAAATTTTTCTGCACAGCTTTCCGTATTTTTCTTCTGTTTCCCTTACAGCACTTTCGTCGCGATCGAAATAAAGCTGTATAAGTTTTTCATCCTTCATGCTTTTCCTCCCCCTTTCACCCTATAAGACTAAAGAGAACTTTGTTTTGTTCTGTCCGTAACAAAAATTTTTCTGATGTGTAAGAAAATCGTTCAGGATGTAAAGTGATGATGAATAATAAGAGCAGATATAAAATACGGAGAGCCTGAAAACGGCCCTCCGTGATATTTTTATAGTCTGTCACGTTATGTTTAAATAACTTCAAATTTATAGCCGACGCCCCAGAGAAATTTAAGACTCCACCTGGGCGATAAGCCGTCTATTTTTTCTTTAAGTGTGATTACGGCGTCTTCAATAGCTTTTTCGCCGCTGGGAGCGTCCACACCCGATACTTCATAGGCAAGCTGACTGCGGCTGAAGACACGGTTGGGATTTTTTGATAGTATCGCTAGAACATCATATTCAGTAAGCTCCAGCCCTATTTCCTTTCCCTCGGTGATTATTGACATATTATTTTTATTAAAGGCTATAAGGCTGTTTTTGTTTTCGTTATGCTTATCGAATACCGCCGCAAGCTCCGACATATCTATAGGATAGGATAAAAGGCTCAGGTCGTCGGGATTGGTTTTGGTTTTAACAATAGAATAGACATCTGCCATAAGTGAGGCGTGAGTGCATTTGTCATCCTCGTCGGCATAAGAGCCGCTCAGAAAAACTATATCAGGTCCGAAAAGTGTGCATTCGCGGATTATTCTCTGTTCCTCGTCACGGATGTCGCAGATTACCTTTACATTGAAGCCCTCTTTTTCGGCATAGTTTGAAAGAAGGTCGCAAAGCTCCTCGTTTTCTCCTGCAATAAGTACATTTTTCGCCATTTTTACAGCCTGTCCTTTCTCGGTTTATGTACCTATTATACACCGGCATATGACATTTTTCAAGGGATTTGAGGATTTTTCGCCTGAATATTTATATCTGAGTAATCAAATTATACAAATGACAGATTTGATTTATGTGAATATAGCACAAAATTATAGAAATTGCCTGTTACCCCTTGATTTTTTCGATTAAAAATATTACAATAATGAATAGTGGTTAGCACTCGCAACCCAAGAGTGCTAAAACTTAAAAATTCGGAAGCTTAAATATAACAGATCCGAAATGAACAAAAGGAGGAAAATGCAATGACAATAAAGCCATTAGCAGACAGAGTAGTAATCAAGATGCTCGAAGCTGAAGAAACCACAAAGGGTGGTATCATCTTAACAAGCGCCGCACAGGAAAAGCCTCAGGTGGCTGAGGTAGTGGCAGTGGGACCCGGCAAGACAGTTGACGGCACACTTGTTCCCGTTACTTTAAAGGTAGGCGACAAGGTACTTATGAGCAAGTATTCAGGTACAGATGTTAAGGTAGACGGAGTAGAATACACAATCCTTCGTGAAGACGATATTTTAGCAGTTGTAGAATAAGATAAAGAAAGGACATATTTACAATGGCAAAGCAGATTATTTATGGAGAAGAAGCACGCAAGGCATTACAGTCAGGTATTGACCAGCTTGCAGACACAGTAAAGATAACACTCGGACCCAAGGGCAGAAACGTAGTTCTTGACAAGAAGTTCGGCGCTCCCCTTATCACAAACGACGGTGTTACTATAGCAAAGGAAATCGAGCTTGACGATCCCTTTGAAAATATGGGCGCACAGCTTGTAAAGGAAGTTTCTACAAAGACAAACGACGCCGCAGGTGACGGTACGACAACAGCTACACTTTTAGCACAGGCTATCATCCGTGAGGGCATGAAGAATATCGCCGCAGGCGCTAACCCCATGATCGTTAAGCGTGGTATTGCAAAGGCTGTTGACGTAGCGGTAGCAGAGATCAAGAAGAACTCCAAGGCTATCGAAAACAGCGAGGGTATTGAAAGAGTAGCTACAGTTTCTTCAGGCGACGAAGCAGTAGGTAAGCTCATCGCTGAGGCTATGGAAAAGGTTACAACAGACGGTGTTGTAACACTTGAAGAAGGCAAGACAGCAGAAACCTACAGCGAGGTTGTAGAAGGTATGCAGTTCGACAGAGGCTACATCTCTCCTTACTTCGCAACAGATACAGATAAGATGGTTGCAAATCTTGATGATGCGCTCGTTCTTATCACCGACAAGAAGATTTCCAACATTCAGGATGTTCTCCCTGTGCTTGAACAGGTTGTTCAGGCTGGCAAGAAGCTCCTTATCATCGCTGAAGATATCGAAGGTGAAGCTCTCACAACTCTCATCTTAAACAAGCTCCGTGGCACGTTCGTATGCGTAGGCGTTAAGGCTCCCGGCTTCGGCGACAGACGTAAGGAAATGCTCCAGGATATCGCTATCCTTACAGGCGGTACAGTAATTACCTCTGAACTCGGCTTTGAGCTCAAGGATACAACACTTGATATGCTCGGTCGTGCAAAGAGCATCACAGTTTCTAAGGAAAATACAACTCTTGTAGGCGGCGCAGGTACAACTGACGCTATCCAGGCAAGAATCGGTCAGATAAGAGCGGCTATCGAAACTACAACCAGCGAATTTGACAGAGAAAAGCTTCAGGAAAGACTTGCAAAGCTCGCTGGCGGTGTTGCAGTTATCAAGGTTGGTGCGGCTACAGAAATCGAAATGAAGGAAAAGAAGCTCCGCATCGAAGACGCTTTAGCTGCTGCCAAGGCAGGTGCTGAAGAAGGTATCGTTGCAGGCGGCGGTACAGCCCTCATCAATGCTATGCCCGCTGTAGAAGAGCTTATCGCAACTCTTGATGGTGACGAAAAGACAGGTGCAAAGATTGTTCTTCGTGCCCTTGAAGAGCCTGTTCGCCAGATCGCTCTCAATGCAGGTCTTGAAGGCTCTGTAATCATCGACACTATCCGTCGTGAAGGTAAGATTGGCTTCGGCTTTGACGCATACAAGGAAGAATACGTTGATATGATTGCCGCAGGTATCGTTGATCCTGCAAAGGTTACACGTTCTGCACTCCAGAATGCGGCTTCTGTTGCGGCTATGGTGCTTACAACTGAATCTCTTGTTGCTGACAAGAAGGAAGAGAATGCACCTGCAATGCCTGCAGGAGGTATGGGCGGCATGGGCGGCATGTATTAATCCGACCATCCGATAAACCCACGCACCGAAAAAATACAGCAATAAAATTAAGATGATTAAGTTTATATATGTATTTTGCATTTATTTTGCCAAGCCTTCGGGCTTGGCAAAAGTATTTTTCTTACTTCGTCACCTGACGCCTACCATACTTTATGCGAACACTTTGTTGTGCATCGTCGTGATGCACTTTGGGTGTTCGCTTTATGGCATCCCTGCCGTTCGTATGCCGACGGCGTCAGTTTCCTCGTCTGCGAGTGTTTCTCGGTGGCCGCCATCCGATAAACCCACGCACCGAAAAAATACAGTTCATATATCCCGTTGTTTTTCCGACAACGGAATATTTATTTTGTCGAAGGGTTGAAATTTATGACGTTTTGTGCTAAAATATTATATGTATATATATATTTAAAGGAGAAAAGTCCTTATGAAAAACCATCTCATTATCTTGAAAATACTTTTTGCTGTTATTGTATCCGCTTTATACCTTGCGGTAGCACAGACGGATTTTATAGTAAAGCTGATAGTTACACTGCTGATAGCGGCAATATATATAGTTCTTACAGTATTAGAGCACAAAAGAATAAAGGAGCTGGAGGAACAGACCGAACATAAGCTTCATACCTCCGACACCCTCGTAGAATGCATCAGAGTCCTGTCTGAGGACGAAAAGGTCGATAAGGCAATGGATGACCTTCTGAAGGTTGTTACAGAATATTACAAGGCTGACAGGGCATATACCTTTGAAATAGATTACGAAGAGGAGAGCACCTCCAATACTTACGAATATGCGGCAGAGAATGTTACAGAGGAAATCGAGAAGCTTCAGGATGTGCCGATAGATTCTATCGAGAGCTTTCTTGCAATGTTCAAGGAAAAGGGAACCTTCTTTATATCAGATATTGACGATGATGTAGAAAAGGGCTCCAGCACCTACGAGATACTTGCGATGCAGAACGTTCACAGACTCATTGCAGTTCCACTCATCGAAAATGATGAGATAATCGGCTTTATGGGTGTGGATAATCCTACTGTAAGCTACCATGATTTTTCACTTTTATCCTCCGTTTCCGTCCTCATTTTAGAAAACCTGGAAAAGAGAAAAAGACAGGAAGAGCTGGAAAGAATGAGCTTTCAGGATGGACTTACAAAGCTTTATAACCGTAACAAGTTCAATTCTACAATCGCAGA
Source organism: Ruminiclostridium sp. (assembly GCA_017942025.1). Lineage (GTDB taxonomy): Bacteria > Bacillota > Clostridia > Oscillospirales > Ruminococcaceae > Ruminiclostridium_E. Next base: position 7,353 of record JAGAVH010000040.1, read on the forward strand.
ATATACAGAAAAGGCACCCTCTTCCCTTGGTATTGCGTACTTTGACCTTAACGGTCTGAAGGTAATGAATGATGAATACGGTCACAGCGCCGGTGACAGATTTATTCTGAATGCGGCAAGCACGATAAAGTATGTGTTTGAGAGTGATTCGTACCGTATCGGCGGCGACGAATTTGCGGTAATCTGCGCTGATATGTCAGAAGAAGAATTCACAGAAAAGCTTGAAGAAGAAAAAAAGCATCTGTGGGAAAATGAAATCAGCGTTTCTATCGGCTCTTGTTGGAGAGGCTCTGACAATGATATCAACGCTCAGCTGAGAGAAGCGGACAACCTGATGTATGAAAACAAGCGTGAATTCTATGAAAAATCAGGTCGTGACCGCCGCAGAAGGTAAGCTATGGAGCTTTTGAAGGAAGAGTTCAGAGGCTGGAAAAAGTGGGAGCTTATATGGCTCGGCTTTTGTTGCGCCGTCATCATAGGTATATCCTTATGGATAGGGGATACCCTTATAGGAATAATATGCGCTGTAGCAGGCGTTACAAACGTTGTCTGTACAGGTAAGGGTAAGCTGATGTCCTACTTTTTCGGACTGATAAATGTCATACTCTATGCGATAATTTCCTATAATGCCAGGTATTACGGCGAAGTGATGCTAAATGTACTTTACTATCTGCCAATGCAGTTTTACGGCTTTTTCACCTGGAAAAAGAATATGAATACCGAAACCCACGAGGTAAAAAAGCTTAAAATGACGGCAAAGGGAAGAATAATTCTTACCGTTATAATTGCGGCTATGACTGTAGTGTACGGAATTATATTACATCTTCTGGGTGGAAATATGCCCTTTGAGGACGCCTTCAGCACGGTAGCCTCCGTAGTGGCTCTTTATATCGCCATAAAGATGTACATAGAGCAATGGATGATATGGCTGGTGGTGGATATCGTAACGGTTGTAATGTGGGCATTCGCCTTTGCAAATGGCACCGACAGTATAGCGACTCTCGTTATGTGGGCGCTTTACATTGCAAATGCAGTCGTAATGCACGTAAAGTGGTTAAAGGAAATAAAAGGACAGAAAATATAAAGGAGCTGTTTTACAGCTCCTGTTTTTTATAAATTGCGGCGAGCCGCCGCTCCCTGTTCCCGCCTTTTATCAGGTTGTACGATGCGAAGCCTCGTGAACGGCGGGAGGTCAATTTTGAAATTGTCGATATTTAATGCATGACCAACAAACCTCGTATTACACGGGGTTTGGGGCGAAGCCCCAAGCAGGGCACAGGGGCGGCGAGCCCCTCTATTTTCCCCCTTTCCTCAGGGGAAAGGGGGTTAGGGGGATTGGGGCTACAATAACCCTAGCGGAGCGTCAGGTAATTTATGCGGGTTGTCAGAGGACATACCCTAAAGGGCATCGCAGTCCTTCGGACTACTTGCCGACCCCTACATTTTCCACCAATATTGCAAAGAGCGTGTAGGGGGCGGCCTCCCGGACGCCCCGCCGCCGCAGGCGGAATTTAAAATCCATCAATTGCCCTAAAGTAAGTAGTTATTGCCTATGGCAATAACTGCGGCAGTTGACAAAATCTATGATTTTGTCAACATATGATTCCCACAATTTCGTGCGTAGCACGAAACATCACTCCGACGGAGTCGGAACATCACACGGTGTAGCCGTGCATCACTTCGTGCAAAGCACGAAACATCACTTTGAAATTTGCGGCGGCACGCCGCAAATTTCAACTACATGCGGAAAGACTCTATAATAGAACCTACCGCCTTTATCGCTTTTCCCGTTGCCTTTTTTGCAACATATTTCTTTGATGAGGTTACGGCTTTTGCTGTGGCAAAGGCAACACCGCCGACTACCATAGCCGCACCGATGCATTTCATATTTGAAACTGTTTTCTTGGTCATATTAAAAACTCCTTTCAGAACTTTTATCGTTCCAAAAATATTATTTTCTGAAAAGATGTCTATATTTGTTGTAATAATTGACGAGGATAATTAGAATATAATTTGCAATTATTATCTAAAACCAAGAAAATAAGCATCTTTTGAGAAATTTCTATCGACTTTTTTAATAAAATGTGTTAAAATACTTTTCAGCGTTATCTTTAATGGAAGGAGCTTTATATGTCACAGCATAAAAAGGTTGTTGCTATACACGATCTGTCCGGCTACGGCAGATGCGCTTTATCTGTAATAATTCCGATAATCTCCGCTACCGGCATTCAGGTAGTACCCGTTCCTACTGCGGTACTGTCCACTCATACCGGCGGCTTTGATAATATAGCTATAAGAAATCTTACCGAGCATATCACCGATTGCTATAATCACTATAAAGAGCTTCAGGTAGAATTCGACTGTATCTACAGCGGCTTCTTATCCTCTCCCGAACAGGTTGACGGATGTCTTTTATATCTTGAAGGCTATAAGGACGCCTTAAAGGTTGTCGATCCCGTTTTAGGCGATAACGGAAAGCCTTATAAGACCTGCACAAAGGAGCTTATGAAGAGAATGAGAGAGCTTACCGGCAAGGCGGATATAATTACCCCTAATCTTACCGAGGCGTGCATACTTCTTGACGAGGACTATCCTAAAGGACTTTCTGTTAATGAAGCAAAACAGTGGCTCAGAAGACTTGCAGATAAGCCGCAGATGGTAGTTTTCAAGGGCGTTCCCCTTATAGAAAACGATGATATAGTGCTGTCAAATATCGGCTACGATAATAAGACGGACGAATTCTGGAGAGTTGACTGGAATCACATCCCTGCAAACTATCCCGGTACGGGCGATATATTCTGCTCCGTGCTTACCGCCACTCTGATGAAGGGACAGACTCTCCCCGAGGCTATCAGCCGTGCGGCAAAGTTCACCGAAATCACCATAAACACCACCTATAAAAACGGCACAGAAGCAAGAACAGGCGTGCTGTTTGAATATGATTTAGGCTGGCTTATGAATGATGACGTAACAACGGAATTTAAGAAGATGTAATGAAACCCCTGAAAAGATATTTCTTTTCAGGGGTTTTGCTATGTGTTAAATATTATTGCCTTATCGGATACCTGCCGTTCACCCTTCTATGCAAAGCAGAGAACGTCAAAAGGCAGGAATTTTCAGCGGCGAATCGTCGCCACTCAATGTTTTATAAACTTATCAATAATAAATTTTGGTCTTTCCTTGACCTCGGTATATATCTTTCCTATATATTCGCCTACGATACCGAGAGCCATTATCTGAATACCGCTTAAAAACCAGATAGAGCACATAAGCGAGCTCCAGCCGGCCTGAGTATTGCCGAGAATATTCTGAACTATAGAATAGATTATAAAGCCTATACTTATAAGGAATACAAGAAATCCCACAACGGTTACAAGTCTTATCGGCTTTATTGAAAAGCTGGTGATACCGTCAAAGGCAAAGGCAAGCATCTTCTTTAAGGGATACTTTGATTCACCTGCAAAGCGCTCGCTTCTTTCATAATATACAATATCACTCTTGAAGCCTATCTGCTTTACGATACCTCTTAAAAAGAGATTTACCTCCTTGAACTGGGACAGAGCCTCCAGCGCCTTCTTTGACATAAGTCTGTAGTCGGCGTGGTTGTCAACAATATCAACGCCCAGCAGCTTCATAAATTTATAGAACATACCTGCTGTACCACGCTTGAAGGCGGTATCCGTTTTTCTTGAAGAACGTACGCCATACACGATATCACAGCCCTCGTGATACTTGTCAACAAACTTGTCCACTACGTTTATATCGTCCTGAAGATCCGCGTCCATCGAGATGGTGATATCCGCATGCTCCTTTGCTGTCATAAGTCCCGCAAGCAATGCGTTCTGATGTCCCTTGTTACGGCTTAAACTTATACCGCCAAAAATCTCGTCGGAGTTATAAAGCTCTTCGATTATCTCCCAGGTCTTGTCACGGCTACCGTCATTTACAAAGATGATACGGCTTTTATCGGATATTTTGCCCTCGTTTATAAGGGAGGTCATTTTTTCTTTAAGTCTTGCGGAGGTTTCGTGCAGTACCTCCTCTTCGTTGTAGCAGGGTACAACTATATATAAAATGTCATCGTATCTTTCCAATGTACGAAATTCCTTTCAATATAATATCTGTTTTATAAGTATATCTCATTTTTTTGGATTTGTAAAGGGAGAATACTAAAAACTGTGTGAAAATTCTTCAATTTATGGCAAATTTCTCGGAAAAGATATGCTATAATAATATCTGCTTTTGCCTGAGCCGATTATTGCTGTTACGATATTTAGCTTTGATATAAAGGAAAATTACCATATATATCAAATTTTTGTGACATTTTTAACAAAAAGCCTTGATTTTGTTTAAAATTTATGGTACAATATCAATAATGATTATACTCGGTAGTAGTATGGGCAGAAGCCGGACCGATATGCGAAGGACTTTTTATGTATCGGTACAGGCATAACAACAGGGAACGCTCCGTCCGCTATTGTTAAATAAATATCATAATTGCCTAAGGAGGCGAAAAAATTGGAGCTTGAAACCGGTAATAAAAAATTTCTGGACATTACCATAGATATATCTCCCGGCTTTCCGTTTGTAATAGAAAAGGGTACTGAAAAGGAAAGAGCATATAACTCGCTTACTGAAATGATAAATCCCGACGATATACCGCCGATAACAGAAATGTTTACAGACGTATCAAACGGCGAAAGAGATAAATTAGAGGTGCATTGCCGCTTTAAGGTAGGCGGTGATTACCACTGGTTCTATATATCCTGCGATCCTGTTTATTCGGATTACGGCAAGGCGATAAGTTTTGAAGGAAAGATGGGCGATGTATCAACCTACATCGAATCTGCAGGCGAGGACCTGGTGTATAAGCAGTTCAGGAAAAAAGGCTTTGCCAAAATATCAGAGCTCAGACAAAGCGGCATTGTGCTATCGGATGTTCTTGAAAAGGAGTATCTGACAGAAATGCTTATCCCTTTTATAAAAAGCGGACTGTATTCTGCAATCACCACACCTGACGGTAAAATAATCTGTACGACTGATCCTCAGTATGAAAAGCAGGAGATACGGTATCAGTTTGTAAAGAAAAAGACGATACGTGTAAATCATCAGACCAGCGGACATTGGATAATTGCCGCCAAGACAGAAGAGCTGCTCAGTCAGAATATAATGCTGTGGGAAACTCTTGTAGGCACTGTATCCCGTATGGCAAATGCCATAGTGGTTGTAATGACTGAGATGGAAAATTCGCAGAATGCCAATAAAATGCTCGGTCAGAATGTAGAAGAGCAGATTCTGCTCAACAACATCTATGCTATCATAATGGAGAGTAAAACAGCCAAGGAAAGCCTTGAAAAGGTGATAGACCTTGTGGGAGGCTATTTCAGGCTTGACAGAATTTCCGTAATAGACCTTTCTGCACTGGAAAAAGAAGTTTACATATGGAAAAAGAACAAGAGCGATACAAGAACGCTCACCACCTCCATAACCATAACAGCTGATGATTATCCCAATATTATGAGGGACCTGAACGAGCTTTCATCCAGCTTTTCCGATGATGAAACAAACGATCTCGACAGGGCAGGGGTTAAATCCTATGCGGTGTTCAAACTTTTTGACGCAGGAGAGTTCGATGGGCTTCTCGCCTTTGAAACCCTTGACGAAAAGCATGTATGGAAGCAAAGGGAAAGGAAACAGCTGCGAAATATTGCACAAATAATTTCTTCCATCATTATGCAGATGAAGGTTCAGGAAAAGTTGGAAGAATCTCAGGATAAAATGCGTCAGCTTGCTTTTTACGACGCCATTTTCAATATCCCTAACCGCACAAAGCTGAATAAGGATATGGGTACATTGTTAAGAAAAAACACCGAGGGCTCGCTGATTGCTTTCAAGATAACCAATACAAGCAATCTGTCGGCGGTCAACGGCCATACCTATTCAGATATGCTGCTCAGAAATGTGGCACAGTATCTTAAAACTCTGCCGATAAAGAATATAGGCGTGTATTATTTTACAAACGCCATATTTATGCTGAATCTCCCGGGCTGCACGGGCGACGAGCCGAAAAGACTGGCAGAGGTGCTGATACATAAATTTTCAAAGCCCTGGAAATTCGGGGGAGATGAGCTTAATATCAACTGCAGTATGGGTATAGCCTACTATCCTCTTAATGGAAAGACCTCAGAGGAAATATGCAAGGCGGCCAGCGTTGCTATGTACAGGGCAAGAGAATTCAAGCGTAACAGCTATACCTTCTATTCAGGTAATCTTGAAAAGACGCGCACCTTTGCGGCAACTCTTGAAAGCAGGATAAAGGAAAGCATAGCAAACGGAATGAAAGGCTTTTCTCTTAAATTCCAGCCTGCCTTTTCAGCGGAAAACGGCAATGTTATTTACTGCGAAAGCCTTGTGAGATGGACTGACGAAAAGTTCGGCAATATCCCGAACTCCACATTATTCCCCTTACTTGAAAATCTGGGACTATCCTCCCTTATCGACGGATGGGTGCTGGAGCAGTCCTGCCTTTTCTGTAAGCAGATACAGCAGAGCGGCAACAAGGATTTCAGGGTGAGCGTAAATCTTACCGCCAGCGAAATACAATCGAGCGCTATAGTCGCTCAGGTAAAAAAAGCGCTTTCTGGCAGCGGACTTTCTCCTTCTTCTCTGATACTGGAGATTCCCGTCAAGGCGAATGTGTCCTATAACGACAGCACACATATACTGACCGATCTCAAGGCGGTGGGTATAAGCGTTGCGATAGATAGCTACGGTACTGAGGATATCTCCCTTAAAATGCTTAAAAATTCTTATGTTGATATTATCAATATTCCATGTGTTCTTCTGTCCTCCGAGGATGAGGAATTCGACAGAGTACTGATAAACTCCATTATAGAGCTTGCTCATTGTAAGGATATAAAAGTGTGTATAAAGGGAATTGAGGATGAAACAATGCTTAAAGCTACATCCGAACACGATGTGGATTGGGTGCAGGGCTATTATTGCTCAAAACCTCTGTGGCGTGACGAGGCGGCGAAAATACTGATGGGCAGTCTGAAAAAAATGTTGTAAAAAAAGCCGAAGATTTGGTTTCAGATCTTCGGCTTTTTGTGTTTTTCTTTAAAAAAATATTATAGGGCGATAATTGTTGAAATTTCTCTTGAAAATTGACATAAATACGGTTATAATAAATACTGTATAATTGTGTGGTTAAGATTACAGAAAATCTTTTATATAAAGGGCGCAGGCTCCTACAGGTGATAATATGAAATATGCTTTGGCAAAAGTTAAAACATATATAAGGCGTATTGACAAGATACTGCTTCTGCTTGTCTGTTGTATAAGCGGCTTTGCGGTGTTTTTGCTCTACACACTTTATCAGAACGAAATAAGCACAAGTGTTTCGGCAAGCCAGTACAAAACTCAGCTTATAGCTGCTGTGGCAGGACTTGTGGTAGCGCTTGTTATTGCAGGGATAAACTATAAATTCATTGCAAAGCTATGGTTTGTCTATGCACCGGTGGCGCTGATATTTACCGCTCTGCTTTTTACTTCCCTTGGCGTACAGAACGAGGGTGCTGATGATATCGGCTGGCTCAATTTAGGGTTTATACAGTTTCAGCCGTCGGAAATGCTGAAGCTTGCCTTTATCCTTTCCTTTGCCTATCATTTGTCAAAGGTGGAGGACAGACTCAACGAGCCGCTTCACTTTATTCTGCTGTGTATGCACGGCGGAGTACCCACTCTGCTTATCGTAATGACGGGTGACGACGGCTCTGCTATGGTGTTCCTGTTTGTATTTCTGTGTATGATATTTGCGGCAGGACTGTCCTGGAAGTATCTTCTCTTTTTCGGAGCGGTAACGCCGGTGGGTATATATGTTCTGTGGAACTATATTATGCAGCCTCACCAGCAGATGCGTTTCCAGATTTTATGGGATACGGCTATGCAGGAGGAAGAAGCTCTCGGCATATATATGCAGCAAAGACTTGGCAAGATAGCGCTCGGCTCAGGCGGTCTTACAGGTCAGGGGCTTTCGGGAGGACATTATACCTATGTTCCTGAGATACACAACGACTTTATATTTTCCTATATAGGAATGTCAATGGGACTTTTGGGATGTCTTCTGGTAATTGTTCTTTTAGCGGCGTTGTCGCTGAAAATATTATCCTCTGCCAGTGCGGCAAAGGACCTTTTAGGAAGAAGTATATGCGTAGGAGTGTTTGCTCTTATCCTGTTCCATTCAGCGGTAAATATCGGAATGGTGCTGGGGGTAGCTCCCGTAATAGGAATACCGTTACCCTTCTTCAGCGCAGGAGGTACCTCGGTAGCCTGCCTTTTTGTGGCTATCGGACTGGTACTGAGCGTAGGCGTTCACAATACGAAAAAATATCACATGTTCTATACAGAGCTTGATGATTAAAAGAAAGGACACAAAATGGAAAAGAAGTTTATTCACAGCCTGGCAGAAATTTATTCAGAATCAGCAGTAGAAATGCAGAAGGAAAGATACGAAAAGGCGTTATCCTCCTTTAGCGAATTTTTCGACGAAGAAGCAGACGGCACAAGATTTTTCTCCGCTCCCGGCAGAACAGAGGTCGGCGGTAACCACACCGACCACAACCACGGCAAGGTGCTTGCGGCAGGTGTTAATCTTGACGTTATCGCAGTAGTAAAGCCTACTGATGACGGTAAGATAGTTATCAAGTCCGAGGGCTTCCCCGTAGACGAGATAGACATTTCGGATTTAAAGATACTGTCCTCTCAGAAGAACACCTCTGCGGCACTTATCAAGGGTGTTGTTGCAGGCTTTCAGAACAACGGCTACAACGTGGGCGGCTTTAAGGCATACACCACGTCAAATGTACTGAAAGGCTCAGGTCTTTCAAGCTCTGCGGCTTTCGAAGTTCTTGTCGGCACTATCCTTTCAGGTCTTTATAACGATGGCGCTATAAACCCCGTAAGAATTGCACAGATTGCCCAGTATGCTGAAAATGTTTATTTTGGTAAGCCCAGCGGACTTATGGATCAGATGGCTTGCTCCGTAGGCGGTTTTGTTGCTATAGACTTCAAGGACCCTTCCGCCCCCATTATTGAAAATATCAACGTGGATTTTGCAAAGTACGGTCACGCTCTCTGTATTATCGATACAAACGCCGATCATGCCGATCTCACAGACGAATATGCGGCTATTCCTAAAGAAATGAAGGCGATTGCAGAATATTTCTCCGCATCCGTTTTAAGAGAGATTGCAAGAGCAGACGTTATTCTCAATACCGCTATACTCCGTCAGAAGTATGGTGACAGAGCGGTACTCCGTGCTCTCCATTTCTTTGCCGAAAATAACAGAGTGGACAAGCTGGTTCATTCTCTTAAAAATGATAATTTCGAAGCCTTCTTAGGCTCTATAAACGAAAGCGGAAACTCCAGCTACAAGTATTTACAGAACATCTTCGCAGTTTCCGACTATACACATCAGGCGGTAGGTATTGCGCTTAATATCGCTGAAAGTGCACTTTCAAGAAAGGGTGCGTGCAGAGTACACGGCGGCGGCTTTGCAGGAACTATCCAGGCATTCGTACCCCTTGATATGCTTCAGCAGTTCAAGCTGGACATTGAAAAGGTATTCGGTGCAGACAGCTGTCACGTGCTTTCTATAAGACCCTTCGGCGGTACTGAAGTAAATCTCGCAGAATAAAAACCGCCTGCAAAGCAGACGGTAAAAGATTATTCGGTTACATAGGGCAGATAATCGGATATGTGGAGCTTATCCACAAGAGCAGTGACTGAAATTCCGTTTTCGGCGTATTCTTCGCTTATCACCTTGCTGTGAGAGTGAAGAGCCGCCGCAAGTGCGGATTTATCATAAGGTATGCAAAGAGTAAGCTTTGATATTTTATCAGGCAGATTTTCTGCTATCGCTTTAAGCAACTTATCAAAGCCCTGTTTGTGCTTTGCAGAGATGCAGACATTTGTCTCATCTTCGGGTAGCTCATAATCCAGTCTGTCACATTTGTTGAATATGTTTATTACGGGTATTTCTCCGCAGCCGAGGTCAGCGAGGATAGAAAGGGTAGTATCTGCCTTTTCCTTTGCCTCGGGGTCTGACGCATCGCATACGTGCAGGATTATATCGGCGTTTGCCGCTTCTTCAAGAGTTGACTTGAACGCCTCGACAAGGTGATGGGGAAGCCGTCTTATAAGCCCTACCGTATCTACAAGAGTCACAGAGCGACCGTCAGGAAGCTCTATTGCACGGGAGGTAAGGTCAAGGGTAGCAAACAACTTGTTTTCTGCAAGTACCCCTGCATCGGTAAGAGCGTTAAGTAAGGTGGATTTTCCCGCATTGGTATAGCCTACAATGGCACCGACTATAACGCTGTCCTTTTTTCTGCGGCGGCGGGACTGCTCTCTTCTCTTTTCAAGCTCCTTTAGTTCTTCACTCAGCTTTTCAATTCTTCTTCTGATATGACGGCGGTCAGTTTCAAGCTGGGTTTCACCAGGACCTCTTGTACCGATACCGCCACCGAGTCTTGAAAGGGAAGTACCTATACCCATAAGTCTTGGCAGACGATATTTAAGCTGGGCAAGCTCGACCTGAAGCTTACCCTCGTTTGTTACTGCTCTGCCTGCAAATATATCAAGAATAAGCATTGTGCGGTCTATTACCCGCACGTTTGTGATATCCTCAATATTCCGTATCTGGCTGGAGCTTAACTCCATATCAAATACAATAAGATCAGCCTCGTGCATTTCGGCAAGCTCCGACAGTTCGGCAATCTTGCCTTCTCCTAAAATAGTGGCACTTTCGATGGTGGGACGCTTCTGGATGAGTCGGCAGATTACCTCTGCTCCCGCAGTCCTTGCAAGCTCCTCCAGTTCATCCATAGATATTTCTGCATCATATTCGCCGGTATCAATTCCTGCGAGTATGGCACGGTTTTTCTTTTCATTTTCGTTTTTAATTTGTTCGTTCATACATTTTCCAATCTACTAAATAAAGGTGGTAATTCTTATGATTTTCAAGGAATACGATGTCATTATCGTCGGAAGCGGCGTATCCGGACTATATGCGGCGCTGAATCTTGACAGCAGTATGAAGATACTGATGTTATCCAAAAAGGAGCTTACACTCTGCAACTCTGCATTGGCTCAGGGCGGTGTAGCGGCTGTTATGGATGAAAAGGGCGACGATTATGAGTTACATATAAAGGATACTCTTATTGCCGGTGGCTACAAGAACGATATGGACAACCTCCGCATACTTGTAGAGCAGGGCCCTAAGGATGTAAGAAAGCTTGTGGATTATGGCGTAGAATTCGACCGCAAGGAGGACGGCTCTATTCACCTGACCTTAGAAGGTGGTCATTGCCGCAACAGAATCGCACACCATAAGGACAGCACAGGCTACGAAATTGTAACCTCGCTTATTGAGAATGTAACAAAGCTACCTAATGTAACTATCCTTGAAAATGCTCATCTTCTCGGACTTGATAAAAGAGGAGAGGATTTCCTTGCAGACGTACTGCAGGGTGGTGAGCATTCCTATTATACCACAAAAGCTATGATACTTGCAACAGGTGGAATAGGCAGAGTTTACGAATTTACAACAAATTCTGCTATTGCAACCGGTGACGGCATACAGTTCGCCTACAATTTAGGCGCAGAAATAAAGCACTTAAACTACGTGCAGTTCCATCCCACAGCCTATGCGGACAGAGAAAACAGAGAATGCTTCTTGGTGTCCGAGGCGGTAAGAGGCGAGGGAGCATACCTGCTCAACTGCAATAAGGAACGCTTTATGCATAAATACGAGCCTGAACGTAAGGAGCTTGCTCCCCGTGACGTAGTATCCAAGTGCATCTTAAAGGAACAGAAGGCAACGGGCAGCGACAGATTTTATCTGGATATCTCCTATAAGGACAGCGAGTTTATCAAAAACCGCTTCCCGATGATATACAAAAAGGTACTGGAAAAGGGCTACGATATGACTAAGGAGCCTATTCCGATATACCCCTGCCAGCACTATCTGATGGGCGGTATTGCGGTAAACGGAAACGGTGCTACTAAAATAAAGGGACTTTATGCCGCAGGCGAATGCGCTCATACGGGCGTTCACGGAATAAACCGCCTTGCAAGTAACTCTCTGCTTGAGGCTCTTGTTTTCAGCCGACTTATTGCAGAGGATATCAACAAGAATTTCACCGCCACTGCAAAGGGTGAAAAGCAGTTTGACTATCCCACACCCGACGGAATAGCTCTTCCCAGCGGAATAAGAACAGAGGTAAGAAGAATAATGCAGCGCTCCTTCTTTGTAGTGCCTGACTATGAGCAGGCGGCAGAGGACATCGGCAGAATATCCGAAATAAAGGATATGCTCTATAATGGCGGCTATCAGATAACCCCCGACTATATCGAAGCAAAATCCCTTGCAACAGTAGCTTATATAATTTTAAGCGAGGTTGTAAAGGAAGGAAAGGAAAAGGGAGAAATAAAATGATGTTACTTGATTTTTACGTTGACGATATTATAAAGACAGCCTTAAAAGAGGATATTAACTACATAGACAGCACAACGGATTTACTTATCAGCCCAAAGGACGAAAGCGAGGCATATTTCATCGCCAAGGCTGACGGCGTTGTGGCAGGTCTTGAAATTGCCCTTCGTGTGTTTAAACTTGTAGATAGCGATATCAAGATATTCTGTCATACAGAGGACGGAAACAAGGTGCGTAAGGGTGATATATTAGCCGAATTCAAGGGCAACACAAAGGCACTTTTAAAGGGCGAAAGAACAGCTCTTAACATTTTACAGCATATGAGCGGCATTGCTACCTATACTAACAAGTGTGTGGAGCTTGTAAAGGGCACAAAGGCTTCTATCTGCGATACAAGAAAAACTCTTCCCGGACTCCGTCCCTTACAGAAATATGCGGTAGTTATGGGCGGCGGTAAGAATCACCGCTACAACCTCACCGATGCGGCTATGCTTAAAGATAATCACATTGACGCCTACGGCGGTATTGCAAATGCGGTAAACGCCCTTCGTGAAAGAGCAGGTCATATGCTTAAAATCGAGGTTGAAGTAAGAAACTTCGACGAGCTTTACGAGGCACTCAGCGTAAATGCAGACGTAATCATGCTTGACAATATGAGCCCCGCCGATATGAAGAAGGCTGTTGAAATAACAGACGGCAGAGCAAAGCTGGAAGCCAGCGGCAACGTAACCTTAGAGAACATCCGCTCGGTTGCAGAAAGCGGCGTTGATATCATAAGCCTCGGTGCGCTGACTCATAGCGTAACCGCCTTTGATATTTCGATGAAATGGGGCAAGGCTCCATTTGACGAGGAGTAATATCCGACATAAATATTACTGATTGGTGATAAAATGACAAATTGCGATAACTGTGTAAACTATGTCTACGATGAGGATTATGAGTGCTATTCCTGTCTTGTGAATTTAGATGAGGATGAAATGCGCAGATTCCTGACGGGCGACAATTATAACTGTCCCTATTTCAGACTTGATGATGAATACGAGCTTGCAAGAAAGCAGTAGGAGGAAATATGGCAAAGGTAATGCTTCAGGGTGATATGAGCTATATGGGTAAAAGGGTAACTGTTACTATGGACAGACCGATAGGAACAGAGCACCCAAAGCATCCGGGACTTATCTACCCCATAAACTACGGCTATATTGAGGGGCTTGTGGCAGGAGACGGAGAGGAGCAGGATGTATATCTTCTTGGCGTGGACAAGCCTCTTGAAAAGGCGGAATGTGTGATAATAGGCATAATCCATCGTCTTAACGACAATGAGGATAAATGGGTAGCCGTACCATCTGAGCTTGTCGGCAGTGAAATCTGTTACGAATGCAACATAATTCACGAAACTCATTTTCAGGAACAATACTACAATTCCGAGGTGTATGCTCTTTATGAAAAGACCTCAGGTGCAGTAATCTATACCGATGATGATGGAGTGAGAAAGTATTTTCTCATAAAGAATAAGAGCGGTCACATCGGTTTTCCTAAGGGACATATCGAATACGGCGAAACAGAAAGGGAAAATGCTCTTCGTGAGGTGTATGAGGAATGTGGCTTAAAGGTTATACTGAATGACAAATTCCGAGCAGAATATACTTTCCGTACACTCGAAAACACTGAAAAGACCTGCGCTTTTTATCTTGGCTATTTCGACAAAAAAGCCGCTGTTACCATTCAGCAGGAGGAGGTCATAGGCGACTGGCTTCTGACCTATGATGAAGCTATGGAAAAGCTGAACTGGGAACAGGATAAGGAAATATTAAGACAGGCAGAAAACTTTCTGAATAGCTAAAAACAGAAATAAGGCATTTTTTCAAGTAATTTACAACAAAAAATAACAAATAACGGGGATATCTTTTATAGGATATCCCGTTTTTCGCATTACAATGGGAAAAACCGCTTTACAACATATTTAAATTGTGCTATAATTCAAGAGTAAAAAAAGATGATAAAATACAGAAAGGTGTATTGGATTTGAGCGTAGGACTTATAGTTGCCGGAGTAGTCGGCGGAGTAGCGGCACTTGGTGTTGCAGGCTCCTATGGTGTAGCAAATATTCTGTTCAAAAAAGTCATACCCCGTCAGGACGGAGTAAAGGTAGACCTTAACGAAATGGGTGACGGCGGCAAGTGGCAGGAATATATGAAGGTTATACAACCCAATAAGGAATATTTATTATCCTTACCCTGCGAGCATCTGAAGATAAAATCAAAGGACGGACTCACCCTCTGCGGTGATTACTATAAAGCGGAGAATTCCTCTGATAAACTGGTTATCTGCTTCCACGGATATACAAGCGGAAGAATGAGCAGCTGCTCCTTTGCGGCATTTATGTTAAAGGAAGGTTACGACTGCCTGCTGGTAGACAACCGTGCTCACGGTGACAGCGAGGGAGAATATATAGGCTTCGGTATTTTAGACAGATTCGACTGTATGTCCTGGATAAATTACGTAAACGAAAAATACGATAAAAAGGAAATACTGCTCTACGGAGTTTCAATGGGTGGTACAACGGTAATAATGGCGTCAGCGGATAAAAACCTCCCTGACAACGTAAAGGCTGTTATTGCCGACTGTGCGTTTACCTCTCCCTTTGACGTATTTTCTCACGTGCTTAAAAAGGATTATAAAATGCCTGCGTTTCCTACTATGGAAATCAATAATAAGATTTGCAAGAAGAAGGCAGGCTACGGCTTCAAGGATTATTCCACTCTTGACGCTGTGAAGGAAACAAAGTGCCCGATTCTCTTTATCCACGGCGAAGAGGATAATTTCGTACCCGTTTGGATGAGCGACAGAAACTACGAAGAGTGCCTTACCAAAAAGGCTCTTGTCAAGATAAAGGGCGCAGGACACGGTGCAAGCTACTACGAAAACGGCGAAGAATACAGAAAGGCTGTAAAGAACTTTCTTGATAACATCTGATAAATGGAGAGTATATGAAGGAATTTAACGTTAACGGAGCGGTGTTACAATGCTACCCCCTTACCGCTGCTCAGAGAATACATAACTATACAATAAGATTTTCAGCACATCAGGTACTTAATATAGGTACAGGCTTTTACGTACAGATTGAACTTAATCACGACAAGTTAAGAGAGGCTATAAAGCTCGCATATCAGCAGTTCGATTCTATGAGAATAAGATTCTTAAAGGATGAGGACGATACTGTTTATCAGTACATAGTACCCAACGACGACAGACAGGTGCCCTTTATAGATTTTTCCGACTGGAATGAAGAGGATGCTCACAAGGAGATGGAACGCTGGACTGCGGTTCCTTTTGAGAGATTCCATTCACCTATGAATTATATAGCAATAATAAGACTTCCCGGCGGTTATAACGGAATCTACTTAAAGGTAGACCATATGACAATGGACTCAAGCTCCCTTATCATGTTCGATGAATACGTGCTGAAGACCTATTGTGCATTATGCTACGGCACAGAAATGCCGAAGCCTATGATGTCCTATATCAAGGCGCTTGAAAAGGACCTTGAATATGAGGCAGGCTCACCTGCGCAGAAGCGTGATGAAGAATTCTGGATGAATGAAATCACAAAGAGCGAGCCTATATACACCGATTTCAACGGTATGGGCAGACTTATTACCCAGAGAAGAGAAAACAACAATCCCGACCAGCGTTGCGCTATGGTCGTATCAAAGAATCCCGAGGCGGCTATTGCAGTCTACAGACTTGAAAAAGAGCCCTCTGACAGACTTATGCAGTTCTGTCTTGACTATCAGATACCTATGGCAACACTTCTGCTTATGGGACTTCGTACAATCCTTTCAAAGTTCAACAATGATGAAAAGGATGTATCGGTAAAGAGCTGTGTTGCAAGAAGAGGTACTCTTCTTGAAAAGAAATCAGGCGGTACAAGAATTCATTTCTTCCCCATCCGTACAGTAATCGAGCCTACCCAGACCTTCCTTGAAGGACTTCATATAATTCAGGCTGAACAGAACAAGCTGTTCCGTCATGCAAACTTCGATCCCATCGATTATACTATAAGAAGAGCAAGACACTGGAAGAACCCTCCGGGAGCAAGCTACGAGAGTTTAAGCCTTACCTACCAGCCTATGACCTTACAGCGTCAGGAAAACGAAATGCCTGATATAAAGTATAAGACTATGTGGTACACAAACGGCGTAGCAGGTCAGCCCTTATATCTCACGGTTATGCACAGAGCAGAGGACAACGGTCTGAACTTCAATTTTGAATACAGAAAGGACGCTGTTACCGAAAGCGAGATGGAATATCTCTACTATTACATCTGCCGTGCACTTTTCAGGGGCATTGAAGACCCTAACCGTACAATCGGTGAAATATTCGATTGGGTATAATGAAATTATATATATAGAAAGGAACAGAAGAGATGTTTGAACAGTTAAAGGAAATCATTTTAAACTACGTTGAGGTAGATGCGGACTCTATCACAGAGGATTCAAGATTCATTGAAGATTTAGGCTTCAACTCCTACGACTTTATGAGCCTTTTAGGAGAGCTTGAACAGGAATTTGATATCACGGTTGACGAAAATCAGGTAGCTGACCTTCACACAGTAGGCGAGGCAGTAAAGTATATGGAAAGCCTCAAGAGCTGATAAAGGGAGAAAATATGGACAAGAATAAAATAAAGACTCTCCGTGATTTATACGAAGAAGCGGCGGCTCTTTACGGCGATGCTCCTTACGTAAAGGAAAAGGCAGGCAAGGAGATAGTTGAAAAATCCTTCTCACAGTTTGCCGATGATTGCCACAGAGTTGCAAACTATCTTCTTACCGAGGTCGGTGAAAAGCTTCATGCGGCGGTTATAGGTCCTACAAGCTATGCCTATCTTGTGAGCTATTTCGGTTCGGTATCAACTGCAAATCCTATAGTTCCCCTTGATGCGCAGCTTCCTTGCCCCGACTTATGCGAGCTTTTACAAAGAGCTGATATAACGGTATTCTTCTATGACAAGAGATACGCTCCTATGCTGGATGCGATAAAGTCGGCTTGCCCCGAGGTAAAGCACTATATCTGCCTTCAGGAAAATGACGACGTTATCTCAACAGAAAAGATTGTAAAGGAATACGCACCTGCTGAAAAGCTTCCTGAAATAAAGGAAAATACCTTAGCGGCAATTCTTTATACTTCAGGTACTACCGGCAAGAGCAAGGGCGTTATGCTGACACACGGCAACTTTATAGACAATGCTATGTGCTGTGACGGTGAAAGCTCCCCTGGAGAATCAATACTTACAGTACTTCCTATCCATCACGTATATTGCTTTACCTGTGATATACTTTTAGGACTCCGCTACGGTACTACGGTATGTGTAAATGATTCTATGATGAGAATTGCGCTGAACTTAAAGCTGTTTCAGCCTACCTTCATCCTGCTTGTACCTATGATTGCAGAAACCATTTTAAAGCAGATAAAAGCAGCTTCAGCGGCAAAGCCCGAAATTCCTCCTCAGATGATAGCTCAGGCGGTATTCGGTGGCAGACTTAAAGGTATCTACAGCGGTGGTGCATATCTTGCTCCCGAGATAACAAAGGCTTATAAGGAGCTTGGAATTCCGATTTCTCAAGGGTACGGTATGACAGAATGCTCACCCAGAATTTCTTCGTCAGTATTTACAGATGAAAACTACGGTGATGTTGGTACAGTAGTAAGAGGCTGTGAGATAAGAATAGAGGACGGCGAAATCGTTGTAAAGAGTCCTTCCGTAATGCAGGGCTACTACAAGGACCCCGAAGCTACAGCAGAGGCTCTTACAGAGGACGGCTGGCTTCATACAGGCGACCTCGGTTATGTAAAGGATAACCGTGTATATATCACAGGCAGAAAGAAAAATCTCATTATACTCAGCAACGGCGAAAACGTATCTCCCGAGGAGCTTGAAAACAAGTTTGCAGGCAAGGATATGGTAGCCGAGGTGCTTGTATATGCAGAGGAGGGCTATATCACAGCGGAAATAGTTCCAAATCCCGAATACTTCAAGGATAAGGAAAAGGCTGATATAGTCACAGCGTTAAACGAGCTTATAAAGGAAATCAACAAGACTGTAACCTCTTCAAAGACTATCAGAAGAATAAGACTTCGCGATAAGGAATTTGAAAAGACTACATCCAAAAAAATCAGGCGTCAGCAGTCCGAACAGGGCGAAATCATATAAGAAAAAAGAAAGGGAAAAGAAAATGACCTACGAGAAGATTTTTGAAACCACAAAGAAGACCATTATGAAGAGCGATGTAAGCAACATCGAAGGCCACCTTGCAGTGCAGGTTGACATTGTCGGCGAGGGCGAAGGCGCATTCTACATTGAGCTCAAGGATAAGCAGCTTTTTGTAGAGCCCTACGAGTACTATGATCACGACTGCAAGTTTATTATCAGCGCTGATGATTTCATCAAGATGGTAAACGGCAAGCTCGATCCCGTTTTAGCTTACACAACAGGCAAGCTCAAGGTTGAAGGCAATGTTGATAAGGCACTCGAATTCAAGAAGATCGTTGATTCTGTAAAGAAGCAGGAAAAGAAGGCGAAGTCTGCTACAAAGACTGAAAAGAAGCCTGCTGCAAAGAAGCCTGCTGCTAAGAAGGCAGAAGCAAAGCCCGCTGCAGAAAAGAAGGCTCCTGCTAAGAAGACAGAAGTAAAGCCTGCTGAAGAAAAGAAGGCTCCCGCTAAGAAGGCAGAAGCAAAGCCTGCTGAAGAAAAGAAGGCTCCTGCAAAGAAGACAACAACAAAGAAGACAAAGTAAGATTTCTGATTTACAGCCTCCCTTTCGGGAGGCTTTTCTTTTTTTATGGCAACTTATTATTGCGTGGCATCTTATCTGAAAAAACGGCATCTTACCTTCACATATACCCTCTTACCGCTGATATTGGTCACTTACTGCATAATTATTGATTTACGTTGCTATATAAAGTATAATTTAATATGGAATAGTGGGAGAGTATTGCCTGCAATACTATACCACTTTCTTATCGCCTTTTGAAAGGAATTAAAATCAATGAGTTATACCGGAAAAAGAAAAACTGTTTACGTTGCAATATCCCTGCTTCTGACTATCGCTATGATATTCGGAATGTTTCCCGTAACGGCGTCGGCAACTATGCCTTCTACCGCTGACACGCCTGCGGCTACCTCGCCCTTCCCTGTGGATTACGATCCCAACGAGGGAACTGTAAAATACGGCTATTCGGGTGAAATAGGTATGCGACCTGAAAATGACCTTAATAATATGTATGATAAGGGTGATAAGGTTGTATATTTCCCTGATGACGTAGCAAAGGACAAGGATACGTCAGGAAAGCTTTACTTCCCGAACTATAACCCATCCGATCCTTATTACGATTATACCGATATGTTCAACCACGCCCTCGGAATGTCAAGAGAACGTGATAATTGCGCTATTTTTGTAAATCCGGGTGTTTACTATTTTACAGGCTCAGTGTATCTGTGGGGCAGTACGGCAATAAACAGTATTGCAGGCGAAACAGCCTTTGTCATAAAGCCCAATTACAAGGATAAGGACGGTAACTCCGTTGACGTAAACGGCTTCTTTGTAAATGGAGATCTTTCCGAAACCTATGCCTGGTACAGCTCTGCAAAAATATCAGATATAGTATTTGTTGTAGAAAACGCACATAATAGCTTCAAGCCTACAAGTAGCGTAAAGACCATTATGTCAAATCTCTGCTCGGATAATATACAGCCGGTAGGCGAAGAATTTTCTCTTTTCTACAGAATACGCACAAAGTATGCCTCTATTGACAATATAGCGGCGTCAGGCTTCGGATGCTTCCAGCGCTGGTGCTTTATGGATATGCTTACCCGTGTAACAAATCTGACCATAGGTCCTACAAGACTTGTATACTACGGTGTACAGACAAACGACGCCTTCTTCTATGACAGCTATCACTACGGCGGATATTATACCGACAATGACGGTCTGCATCAGTTACCTTTATTCCAGATAAACTTCAGTATGGGTACTACGGTATTTTCAAACCACTATATAGGTAACTACTACTTCTCCCGAAACGGCGCAGGTTGTTGGTGTCCTCATACCACCTATTCAGATATCACCTTTGAAAGAGTGTATAACTTTGTAATGGATACAACCGTTACCTCCAATGCGGTAAGCGGATGTCTTTTCAAGGATGGTGCCTACAACGATATTGCTGAATATTTCGAAGGTCAGGGACTTACTCCCTTTGATTTCTGGGAAAGATACTGGGATGCCGAGCAGAAGAAATTCATATATACCAGCAAGGGATATATAATCCGTGATACTATTACCGGTGACAAGCTGAGTTCGGCTAACCATGCACATGATCAGAATATTACTATGATACAGCTTCACGGTGGTACAGCCTTTACACAGAATAAGATAGAATGTGATTCTCTTGAATGGACCACTCTTGTGGCTCTTTCAAACTCTGAATGGGTAGCAAGCTATTCCGGAAAACGTGTAAACGGTAACAACGTTTATTTTTCCGATAATGCTTTTAAAATCAGAGACTGGGATTATGCAAATCTTATGGTGGATGACTGGAAGGGCGGTAGGCCTTTTACAGAAGGCTGGTATGACAGAACTGAAATAGTATGGGGCGAAAGAGGTTGGAACAATTCCGACGGAACTCCTGCTATGGGCTGGGTAGGCAAAGACGGCAACAAGGATGTTTCCTGGGTGACTGATGATTTTATCTACGTTTCACCCGAATTTGGCAGATATGTTGATATGTCCGCCTTCAGAAGTCCCCGCACTCTTACTTACGGCTATTCCTCTCAGGGTAAGTTCGGTGCGGATGAGGATGCTCTTGAGAGAGCGGGCATCGAGGACAGATGTTACTATGATTTAAAATCAGGCAAGTATGAGATGAAATCCTTCACAAAGGATTTCGGTGGCTTCAGCTGGAACTACAGCAGTAACCACGAAAAGCTTCAGGAAGCCTTTGACTATATAGCAAGCACAGACGATACTATTCTTTATATCGAAAGCGGCGAATACCGTATAGACAGACCTATCGTGCTGAGAGGTGGCGCAGAGTACAGAGTGATCTTTGAATACGGCGCTTCTATCAAAACAAACAAGACAAACGACGTGTCAGGTGCGGGTATATTCGTTATGAGCGCAGATGATAATGCACCGATAAGCGGCTATATTACAAATCTTTCCCTTACAATGCAGTCAACAAACAGCAGTGCCTTCTTCAATGTAAATACAGACGGACTGTATATAAATGTAGTCAGCATCCAGCGTGGCGTCGGTTGCTTTACAAACTGCAAGCTGAAGAACACCATCATTCAGGGTGGCGCTATCCAGTACTGTGATTACGGCTTCTTCTACAAGACCGTAACAGACAATACGGTTGTAAAGAACGTGTACGGTACTTCAAGCACCTGGGTGGAGACCGAGGACGGTATTACTCCCGGTGATATAAATTATCGTTATTTTATATCAAATTCTGACTTTGCTCATTCCACCTGGAGAGGCTGCTGGCTGGAATTCGGTCAGTTCTCCAACGGTAAGAAGCTTATGGGCGATGGCAACAGTGTCTACAGAGGCAATATCATCGACTATACCTATAACTACAGCTTCGGCAAGAATGATATGTTTGTCGGCAATACCATGACAAGAGCGTCATATGGCAGTATAACAAACCACATGACTACCTCCAATTTCCCGATAGACCTGCCCGACGCTCTTACAAATAAGCCTATGGTTATGTTCCATATAAACGATGGCGTAAAGGTTATAGGTAACGCTGTGCTTGGTACTATGAACCGTGCCACACTCTTTGCGTGCTTTGACAGTCCCACTATCCGCCATAAGAATTCAAGCGGGGCAGAAGTGGTTTCTATAAGCAATGCCCGTGTGGCAGGTAACCTTGTAACTACTGCGGCAACAGGTGATTACAAGGTAGAAGAGCCCTTTACTCCCTTTGGCAAGGCGAATAACGTAGACGTGGATTCGTCAAAGAATAACGCCTTCAACTTCCACGCTCTGTATTTTATCGATAGGGCAGACGATCCCGAAACTCCTGAAAACGAGACCTTTAAAATCACAAAGAACGAGGTGCTCAGTTGGTGTATCCCCGGTGTAAGAACCTACGTAAACGGCGAATATATCGAGGTAAAGGATACTGCAAGAAGCTCGCAGGTGAGTGATATAAAAACTCCCCAGCCTCCTCAGGATGAAATATATGACGTTCCGAATATCTGGACTGATGAGATAAGAAAGACAGAGTATCTGCTTTACGATTTCAAGGACAGAACAAAGCAGGAAACGGATAAGCTCTCAAAGTTATTTGCTGACAGTATTGACAATACTACTATAGCGGCATATCTGCGCTCTCGCTTCAACGTGGCGGTACTGCCTGATTCAAACGGAGAAAAGGTATCCTTTGACGCCAACAAGCTGAAGAATTACAGCTATAAGCAGATATACGATATACTTGCCCAGACTCTTATATACGGTGTAGAAAAATCTCCTTCGGGCGAAAACTCCTTCTTTATGGATGGCTCCCGTGAGGGTACGGGAGATAAAGGCGACGGCACAACAAACAGCGCTGATAACAAGAATAAGCCTACCTACAGCGTAGTATTCAGAGACAACCGCATCACGGGAGAAGCGCTCCAGAGTGTTACTGCAAGCATTTATGCAAACTATCGCTATTCATATGCATGGCAGGGTAAGAGAAGCACGATATTTATAATGTATGAGGATGCAGATTATTACTACGGCTTGTCACTTGGTTATGCTGATGGAACAAACGGTATCTTCTGTGCACCTTGCAAGATAGTAAAGGGTTATTATGAAGAGCTTGGAAAGTTAGGCGAAGTACATTTTCAGACGGGTGTATATACCGAAAATAACTATAACAGAACAAAATATATAGATCCCTTCAGCGGTATTTCAAGACCTCACAGTGGCGAGCAGACAAAGACCATTATGGGCGACTATACAACTATAGAAATGTTCGGGGGCAGCATCTTCAATTATGATACTGTTATTTTAGGTGTTGATTTTACCTGCGAGTATAATGATGCTTATGATACGGTATCTATGTACGCGACTGTTGATTTCGAAAAAATCGGCGTTGATAATTCATATAAGCCCGGACTTAAAGCTACCACAAGAAAGGTATGGCTGGGCACCTATGAACTTAACGGCAAGGATAAGGTGTTCGGACTCTGGGCAGGCGATGAGATGTGGGTGGAAAGTGTTCAGTTTGAATACTATCCCAAGAAGGAATCCACCTGCAAGCATTCCTTTACGGATAAAATTACCCGTACAGGTCATTGCACAAAGGATGCTGTGGTAAGACATACCTGCTCAAAGTGCGGTTATGAATATGAAGAAATGGAAGCGGCGTCAGGACACGTATTCTTCGATAAGAGAAGCGGAGATAAGATACTTCGTACCTGTAGAGATTGTGGCTTTGCATATCTTACAGATGAGCCTTTTACCTATGAGTGCCAGCATTCATATAACGAAACCGTTATACAGAAGCTCACCTGTGTAACGGATGGTATAGTTAATTATACCTGCAAATATTGTGGTGAGGAATATACTAAAAACATTACCGCAACAGGACACAATTATACAGTTAAGGTTATCAATCCTACCGCAGTTGATGAGGGTTATACTCTCCACACCTGCGAAAAATGCGGTGACAACTACAAGGATAATATAACGGCTGCTTTAGGCGGTCTTGCTGACAGTAAAACCAATATCGTGACAGGTATCGCAAACGGCGGTAAATACTATACCGAGGATACCCTTACCTTTGTTGCGATAGGCGCCAACAGCAGCATAAAGCCTGTAGAAAAGGCGGAAAGATATGTATTCTCCGATTGGAACGTAACTCCTGAAAGCGGAATAGAAAAATCAGAGGGTACAAATTCCTTTATCGTACACGTAGCAGGAAGCTATACGCTTCAGGTAAGATTTGACAAGCAGGTATATAAAAACGGAAGCTGGACTGCAACCTCCGACTCGGAAACTATAAAGGTAAGCTTCACCGTCGAAAAACGTGCGGTTCCGCCTAGCCAGAAGCCTGACGGAAAACCTGAAACAAATAAGCCTGAAACGAATAAGCCTTCTTCCGATAAACCGGGTACAAGTAAGCCTGAAACCGATAAACCCGGCACAAGCAAGCCTGAATCCGATAAACCGGATAATCCCGAAAGCAAGCCGGAAGGCTCTGATACTAATTCGGAAGATTCAGACGTAAGTCAGGATAATCAGGAGACTAACAGCGGCAATTCTTCGTCTGCTTCGCCTGACGGAAATGGCGGTAATCAGACTCCGACATCTGATGCAGAAAGCTCTGAATCAGGTGAAGTAAGCACTGATACAGGTTCTGATATGACGCTTTTAATCGTCATTATAATTGCTGTAGTGGTGGTGGCTGTCGCCTCGGTAATTATTGTGAAAAAGGTCAAGTCGAAATAAATAGATTCAAACTCCTGATGGCATGATATCATCAGGAGTTTTTCTATAATTATTACAAAACGGTAACAGTAAGATTACAATTTGGTTACAAAGCGATTACAATTTTGTAACATTTATTGACAATAGAAATTTCTGTGATATACTGAAATTGTAAGATAAATAATTACCACAACTTATCCTGAATTAACTTTCGGGAAATAACTGAAAGGGAATGGTGAAGACTTATGAAAAAGGCTTTAAAAAGATTATCCGTTATTTTTGCATTAACACTTACACTTATATTGTCCGCCGTTCCTGCATCGGCTGAAGCTCCATCGGAGAATGGAAGTCCTGCCAAGGCGGCAGTTATGGAACAGACACAGCCCGTTGCATCGTCTGAAAGCTCGGCAATGCCCAATTGGTTAGCCTTCAGCGGTATCGGTGCGGTGGTTGTGATAGGCTTTATCGTAGGTGCGGTAGCGCTTGGCAGTAAGAGCGATGAAACAACGCCTGATAATGAAGAGTAAGACGAGAAAACCCCTCTGAAAATACAAAAGAAAGGCCTCTGTGGTGAAAATCACAGAGGCTTTTTCTACAGATATGTTGATTTTAAAAAGAATTTATGCTACAATTCTTATAGTTAAATAAACAAAAGGAGAAACAAAATGCGAAGAACATCCCGTAAAGGCGGATTTTTACTCTGCCTGCTTATAAATATGCTTCTGAACCTTGACGGACTTATTCCTGCCATATTGCTACTTATCTGCCATTTCGTCTTCGGGCTTCCTTTGTGGCTTACCTTTGTAGCTATAGGTCTGTGGCTTGCAGGTATGATAATATATATGCTCATTTTTGGCTGGTATTACAGTCAGGACAGTGACCTGCCGCAGAAGTCAAAGCAGGTGAATAATCCTTATGCTAAAAAGGGTACTATAATAAAGAACGGCGTAACGGTACAAAAGCCCGAACCTGATGATAAATAACAAAAGAGGTTGTAAAAATGAATTTTTTTACAGCCTCTTAATTTTTGGAACAAATTGGTTTTTTGCGGGTGGTTTGAATTTGGGAACATACCCCTCATCAGTCACCTTCGGTGACAGCTTCTCCCGAGGGAGAAGCCTTTAATTTCCACTTTATAGAGCGGAAGCACCTTTAAAGCCTTCTCCTTCAGGAGAAGGTGGCAAATGACGTTTTAACGTCATTTGACGGATGAGGTGTTATAGGCACGCCGTAAACCAATATTTGAACGAAAAATCATATTTTACAGCATTTTTTAATTGAACAGAAATGGATCTCCGAGTATAAGCCTTATAATATAGACCACAAGGAACAGAACACCTGTTCCCGTAACGGCTATATTCGTTATCTTTTTGAGTTTGCCTGTAAAGTTTTCCTCCGCCACCATTACTATAATAAAGGGGATTCCTAAAAAGAACAGAGGATGATATCTGAAGGCGGTAACAAAATCAAGGCTTAACGCCGATATATGCGCCCTTGTCATACCACAGAAGGGGCAGGGGATATGCAGGAGATTCTTTATCAGACAGGAGCCACCGAAAATAAGATTCATAACTACTATATAAAGGGTGATAACGCCTGCTATAGTAATATATCTTATTATGAGAGTCTTTGCTTTTGGGGATATTTTCATCTTTTCACCTTACAGGATACTCTGTTTAATTTATTGTGTAGGTTATCTTGTACTTAGCGCTTTCGCCGGCTAGCTTAAGGCGTATATTTCCTGAATATTTTTTTAAAGAAAACGTCTGTTCTTTTTTGTTCAGCATAAAATCATGTACAATGGTATTGTCAACAATCAGCACCAGACGAGCATTACCCTTGCTGACCTCGCTTGACACCTGAATTTCAAAATCCTGATTTCGAAGTCTTGTCTCGTATAGCTTGATTACTCCTGATATTTCCTTAGCGGTACAAGTGGTTACGTTGTTTATCACTGACTTTGTACTCATAATCTGTGAGCAGGTATTGGCATTGGATGTGATATCCGCAGTTGTAAGAGTCTGCAGAGAAAAATCCTCATCTCCGTTAGTATCCTCGTAGGTAACGAATTTACAGCCTGCAAGGGATAGAACTAAAACTGCGGCAAGCAGAAAAGAAACAAATTTTTTCATATTATATCTCCCGTTAGTTTATTGTTGTTTTTATTATAGCACACCGCATATTGAAAGTCAATTAAACAAAAATCCGGGGATTAACCCCCGGACTTGCTCTGATTCAGTTACTCTCTTTGCGACAAAGTCGTTTAATCAGCAGTTTTGCCACAAAGAACAAAATACATCCCGCTCCGTAGCACAGAATATCGTGCAGTGAAAAGGTTCTGCCGATGATGGTGGATAAAAATGCATTGTCCTCAAATCCAAGCAGCTTCACTATATCAAAATACTGGGCTATTTCTACCGCCGCCGCAAAGATAAAGACGTAAGCAGGTAATAGCTTTACCTCTTCGGGGATGAATATTCTGAGCAATGCACAGATAAGTACCATCACAAGCACATCCCCCACGTAAGGGCGGATGAAATCGTCGTGTATAAATAACGAAATGCATATCTCTATAAGTAATACGGCAAGAAATGTGATAGCGTAGATTATGCGGAGCTTTGTTTTCATATATTCACCTGTCTTTTGCTATTCTTCATCGTTACCTATATGCTTTATAATATCCGACGGCGTACAATCAAGAGCATAGCATATACGGGCGAGTACGTCAAGGTCGAGCTTTTCAACGTTGTTCTTGCACCATTTGTCTATTACTTCAAAACGTGTATTCGTGGCTTTTGCAAGATAATATCGCTTGATACCCCGCTGTTCCAGAATTTCATTAAGCCTTAATTCAATCCTGCCATATTCCTTTATTGAAATTATAGTTTTTGAACCGTTCATATTATCACTTCCTTAACTTCAATTCTATTATCGAAGTTACATCTTGACAATATACATATATAGTGTTACTATATATGTAGTAATAAAAGAAAGGAGTATTATATGATAGATTATAAAGCGCTATACAGCTTTCTATTTAACGGAATAACTGATATTATTGAGAAGGCGGAAAAATCTGACGTAAGCACTACAAATGCAGATTGTGTTCTTCTTTTAAAAGAGCTTCAGGCTGATGCAGAAGAAATGTATCTGAGTCAGGAGGATTGAGGATTCAAGTGATATTCTGTTTTGTTGCGCAAAGGAGCGTGGAAAGTGAAGAATGTTTGGCGGATGCTCTTCGTTTGCGAAGCGAATAAATCAAGGCGAAGCCTTGTATATCATCCGCAACTTGTTGCGGCATATCATCAACACGAAGTGTTGTATATCATCAAGCCGCAGGAATATACACGCTGACGCGTGATAAGATACAAGGGCGGCATTAAGCCGCCCTTGATGATATGCGCCGTACTTTGTGCGTCGATGATATACCAAGCCTGCGGCTTGGATAAACAAAAAGAGCTTTTGCAAACAAAAGCTCTTTTTGTTGGCTGTTCCGAACCATTTAGATGCCACTTTGTTTTTGAAAAAAGAGCTAAAATTAATGATTTTTATTATTTTTTTCAAAAAAAGATTATCTATTCGATAAATTGGAATTTGACGGCGTGCCGCCGTGGGCAATTCCGCCTTTAAATATGTTTGCGGTAGGTGTGACCTCGTTAACGGCGGGGATAAACAATTGTGGTTATTTCAATTTGTTAAATCACCCGCAAACATCGATATAAACGGGGTTTGGGGCGTAGCCCCAAGCAGGGCACAGGGGCGGCGAGCCCCCATGTATTCCCCCTTCCCCTTGAGGGGAAGGGGGTTAGGGGGTTAGGGTGACACCAC
>JAGAVH010000041.1 GCA_017942025.1 Ruminiclostridium sp.
AAGTATTGGGAAGATATGAAGGATAAGATGTTGGATTATTACCTTTGCATCTATGATGATGTAGAAGCGAATTTCAACGTGCCAAAAGAATTTGAAAAAGAGAATGTAACAAGGGATAAGGTGCTGAAAATCATAAAATTCAGCAGAATACATTTTTACGAAGACGGTGGAGGCTGTTTCCTTGGCGAGTGTCCGATTGCGAATCCGGACGGAGAGGTGCTTGGTTTCGAGTTCACAGACGGCAAAATCGAGATAACAGAACTCTATTAAGCGAAAAGAGAGGTAAATCTTTAGTATGAAAAACTTCAGAAACGGTATAACTCCAATAGTAAGAATAAAGAACCGTGAATATATGTACATCAAAAATACCATTTATGGATATTCACCTGAGCTGGAAGGGCTTGGGTTTGAACACCATGAGGAAGCCCCGACGTACCGCGAGTATAGCCGAGCGGTAGATAAGAGCGAGATAGAATCGGCTTATCGGGTGAAATGTAATTACGGTATCTACAAAGGGGTACGGGTGCGGGTCGCAGATTATCAAAAGGATACAGGCAAGATATACATAATGGTTGGTGATGAGAAACAAGGTAAGGCGTTAGGCATTGAGCCTTGGATTGACTACAATGACAAATGCATGCGTTATTATGAAACGTATGTTGATGTGTCTGAGGTTACGGATATTTATGAACAGCGAGAGCCTGTGGAGGATCTCCCTTTCACCTGCCCTGAGATTGTTTATCTTAAAAAGGACGGCGAATGGATCTTGTGGCATGAGTATGGTGCCTTGTTAAAGGATGACGAGTGGGTTTAAAAACATTTTCAGGAGTAATGATTATGGATATAAAAGGATACGAAAAATTTGGTGTTCTCCCATTTGCAAAGTGGGATTATGAACCTGTAAAGGCAGCCAACGAGTTGATGATGTCAGGAAAAGTGGGAGAAGGTATAGAACAATTACAAAAGCTGGCAGAGGACGGGAATGCGATTGCCATGTTTTATATGGGATATCACTATATTTACGGGAATGGTGTTGAAGAGGATGAAAAGAAGGCTGTGGAGTGGTATCGTAAAGCGGCTGATGCAGGAGAGATCGAGTCACAGATGACTCTGGGATTTTCCTATCAAGTAGGACGATATGGTCTTGAAGAAGATTACCATAAAGCAATAGAGTGGTATGAAAAGGCAGCTATGCAAAATTTCGCCGAAGCACAAGAATCTCTTGGGTGTATATATCTTTACAAAGGTTCTACGGAAGAAGACAATTCTAAAGCGATTTACTGGCTGACAAAAGCGGCAGAATCGGGTCATCCGCATGCACAATATGATTTGGCAGATTGTTATGCAGAAGGAAAGATTGTCAAACAGGACTATCAGCAAGCTCTCAAATGGTATAAGAAAGCCTCGGCAAATAAATATTGTGCGTATAATGCAGGTCGTATTTATTATGAAGTCGAAAAGAATTATGAAGAAGCACTTAAGTGGCTAAAATTAGCGGCAGAATCCAAAGAGAGCAGAGCACTGACACTTTTGGGCGAGATGTATGAAAAAGGCGAGGGTGTGCCTCAGGATATGAAAACTGCTGTCGATTATTATATGGATGCCGCAGAACATGAAGATGGAAGAGGCCAATATAATTTAGCACGGTGCTATGAGAATGGAATTGTAGTGGAAAAAGACATCAGAAAGGCAGTGGAATGGTATAGGGAAGCTTCTTGGTATAAGGAGTATCGTGCAATAAACCGCCTCGGTGAGATGCTGATGGAAGGAATCCTTACAAATAAAAATAATGTTGAGCTTGCCCGTAAATATTTTGAGAAAGCTGCACGCTGCGGAAATGCTGATGCTCAGAAAAATCTGGAGAAGTATTTTGGTGAATGTGGTGAATAGAAATGGCAGATGAATATTTGGCAAAGCAGAGTATAAGTATGGTGCTTTGCTAAAGGTTTGAGAATGAGTTTGAATACATTTTAAGGAGGAATTCAGTTATGGAAAGCAAGATTTCAAAGTTACCAAAGTTCAAGTATCACCCCAATATTTATGATACGGATAAGGTCTTAGATGCGGTTACATTCGGTGAGAACACCTGCCAGTGCTGTGGTAACAAAACAGAGGTTTACGTTACAACAATGTATTGCAGGGAGAGAATTGAATGTATCTGCATGGAGTGTGTGGCGAGCGGCAAGGCTGTCGAAAAATTCGGCGGCGGCTTTGTACAGGACGCGGAAAAGGCTCTTGATAAGGAGAAGATCGACGAGCTGTTCAAAAGAACGCCCGGATATGTTTCCTGGCAGGGCGAGAACTGGCTTGCCTGCTGTGATGATTACTGCGAGTATCTGGGCGACGTAGGCTATGCCGAGCTTGAAGAAATGAATCTCATACATCTGATTGATGAATTCAAAGAAGAAGAGGATGCGGATTTCGATAACGAAGACTTGGAGAAAGGCGGCTCTCCTGCGGGATATCTGTTCAGATGCCTTCATTGCGGAAAATACAGATTGAACGTGGATTTTGACTAACGGATATCTTTAGAAGATGCTTTTGCCAGAGATAAAACGGAAAAGGACGGCAATATGAAAATAAAAGATTTAAAACCGGGACTAAAGCCGTTTTTCATATTCGTAATTCTATTTGAAGCGGTGTATGTGATAGTAGCTATCCTGCTGGGTTATCCGATGTTGATAATAGCTGATAAGATACGAATGCATAAGCACTTTAAGAATCGGGTTAAAACTAATCGAAAACAAGAGGAACTAAATGAAAATCTACGAGAATGAATACCAAAATTAAGTGTAACGATTATAATAAAGTAAAAATTAATTCAGGAGGAAAAAACAATGACAAGAGAATTTTTAGAAGAAAACTGGGCAGTATCATCCTACGACGAGGACACAATGTGTCAGATTGATTATTACATTGATGAGGATAATTGCGACGTTGGTAGCAAGGCGTATATGTATTCACATCTTGATGAAGAGCTTGTTGAAATGGAAATAGTACATATCATAGCACTTTCAAAGGATTTCGATCTGTATAACGAGCTTCTGGAAGATGACGACGTTCTTGTAAACGGTGAAGAAGAATACGGTGCAGACTGCAGTGCTGAATTTATCACAGATAACGACTCTTATCTTGTATGGTTCAAGAATGTATAACTGAAAGCAAGAAAGGAAAAGTGTTATGATGACCAATGAAAGCTTAGCAGAGTTTGAAAAAGAAAACGAATATCCGTTTTACAAGACAGCGTATGTATCATATCCCGAATACACTATGATATATATGCTTAAATCCCCAAAGACCTGTGCTGTTAATGGCATTAAAGATGTAACGAATGAAAATCTGCATCTTGACATACCTGCCAGTGTTGAAATCGAGGGGAATACATACTATGTCAATGAAATATTTGAAGAGGGCTTTTGGGATAATGACTATATAGAAGCTGTGACCATACCTGATACTGTTACCCGTATAGACAGAGGAGCGTTTCAGGGTTGTCGCTTCTTAAAGAGCGTATACATTCCCGATTCGGTAACCTTTATAGATGAGATTGCATTTGCATGTTGCGATTCCTTAGAATCCGTCAGCATACCGGGCGGAGACATCGAACTTGGAGACGAATGCTTTGACGATTGTCCGTTACTTACCATAACAAAGCGATAATGAAGAAAGGAAAAGTGTTATAATGGATGAATCTAAACAAAGCTTAATAGATAATATCAAATATGAGATTACATCTGAGACAACATGTAAGGTTGTCGGCTATAAAGGTTGGCTTGTCAAAGTGATTATACCTGACGAGGTAACAATCGAAGGAAAACAGTATAGAGTTACTGTAATAGGTAAGGATTCTTTCAGTTGTTCTAATTTAACAAGTATTGAATTACCTTCGGGAATAACCGAGATTGAAGACCAGGCATTTATGGGGTGTACGTATCTGGAGAGTGTCAATCTTCCTGACGGACTTGATGCAATGGGAGATTCTGTTTTTGTTTATTGTAAGTTTATAGAAACGGTTAAGATTCCTGATTCCGTAAAAAAACTTGGCGAGTCTGTTTTTTATGGTTGCGAAAAACTGAAAAAAGTAAAACTGCCAAGCAGTCTTACAACTATTAGCAATACTTTCTTTTATGAGTGTAAGTCATTGGAAAGTATAGAAATTTCCGACGCAGTTAAGACAATCGCTGACTACGCTTTCTATGGATGTGAAAAATTAAGCACAGTAAATTTGCCTTTTGGATTGGAGTCCTTGGGTGAAGGAGCATTTAAGGGATGTTTATCGTTAAAATACATTGAACTTCCGCAAACTCTGACACGAATAGGAGATATGGCGTTTACTGATTGTCCGTTATCAGAAGAAGTTAAATTACCGGATAGTTTTGTATCGGAAGAGATAAACTATGGGTTTAGCGAGGATGTCAGCAAGGTTGTTATTGATGACTCTGATAACAGCACAGAATCGGAATTTCAATACAATTCCGAAGATGAGATGTTTATTAATCCTTTTGAAATCGAAAGCAATATCATAAATATCCTGTCTTACAAAGGTGAACTGGTGAAAATCTTTTCTGACAAGATTGTGATTGGAGAAAAAGCACTTCCTGCTGAAAATGAAAACCGTTATTATTGTGAAAACGACGTGCTTACATATACAGACAGTGAAAATTTTTATGTATATGACGGTGAAAAATTTGTACTGAAAGAATGTAAATACAAAAATCACAACGATTATTTTTCACCTGAAATTTACTGCTCTATATTAACTGATACACAAAATTCTACTCAGCACATAGCCTTAAACGACCATGGAAAAGAGTATTCATTTGAGTATAAATTCAAGAGTCCGCTTTCTGAATACTACTATTTTGCTAAGTCGGGCGTTTTGTTTTTTATGGAAACATTCATTCCGAAACTTCGTTTCTTCTCAAAAACAGGAGAGGAATTATGGAGTTTAGAGTTAATTAAGGGTGATCGTTTCGAAGAAAGTTTTTTCTATGATATCGACACTGCAAATATTGACCTTGAGAGCGACGGAATTATCATAAAAATCCAAAAAGGAGATAATATTTATACGGTTTGCTTTAACGTACCGAACGGTGAAGTTAACTGGTACCGTAAAGACAACCACCCTCTCCTGTTTACAGGTGCAAAGTGCAACGACGGTCTGATGCGTGGTGTGTTCCATTGCAAAGACAACGGTGAGCTTGTAACAGTAATGTTTGAAATAAATCCGTCAAACGGCAAAGCACATACATATTGTATTTCGGATAACGACAAAGCCAGAAAAATAACAGTATCAGATTTTGACACCGAATTGGAAAGATATAAATATATTTTAGATGGCGAAATCCTATACGCAATTAGTAAAAATGAAATAATAGTAGTTGACATAAACAAAAAAGTGATACTCAGCAGAAAAAAAGCACCTGCCTATGCTGAATATTATCAAAACTCTGCAATTTTAAATGACGGAAAACTGTATGTATGCTTGCAGTATGCTCTTATGGACGCAGCCGATGTAATGAAAAAAATTGCAGAATACAGTCAAACAGCTATCGCTTCAAACACTGTGGACATGACAATGATGTCTATGCTTATGGATTATTCTTCACACGTAAATGACAAACAAGAAATCTGGAAGTGCTACTATCTGTCCGATACACCGATTTTTGACGAGCTTTCGGAAATAGAAAAGCTGCAGGTTCTCACCGGATGTGAATGTGAAGATTTCGACGGCTCGGTTGAAAATTATTTCAAGTATCGTGAGATAGGCAAGAAAGAGGGCTATATTCCCGTTCTCGTTGCAACGGACGATATATTCTTTGAACAGCTTGAAGCACTTCTGAAATGCGATGGCAAAAGCTCTATCAGTAAGATCAAGGAAATCGTAGAGGAATACCATAAGAAGATGTTAGCGATGCCTGTAGAAGACGGCAAGGCTTATCTTGAAAAGAATCATATTGAAGCCGAATGGGATGAATCGGAGCTTGAATACGATGACTACGAAGCGGAGGAACACTTTACAAAAGGCGGCTACATCGTGAAAGTGCCTGTTACCGAGCCTTGGCGTATCTGGGCATATCTGCCCTACGGCGGCTGGAATGCTTGTCCTAAGGTTACAGAGCACATGGCGGTATCAAAGTACTGGTATGAGCAGTATGGCGCATACCCTGCCGCACTCTCTTATAACACTATTGATTATGCGGTAGAAAAGCCTGTAGAAGACCTTGAAAAGCTGGCAAATGAAATTGGTACGTACTGCTTCGATATTGTAGAGCAGGGCTGTGAAACCTACAGCGCTCTTGCGCTTGAGCTTAAGGATTCAAGGATATGGAATCTCTGGTGGGATTAAACCGACAAACGAAACATTTACAACAGGAGGAAAAACTATGATGGATCTATATCAGGAAATGTGGACAAGTAAAAAGATAACAGGCGACAATTTCTGTTGTTGCGGCTCGGCGGGAAAGCATTGGCAAAACCATATAATGTTGAATCTTGCTGCGTATCCTTGTACCGCTTGTGGGTGTGCAAATAAAGCGACAGTAGGCGGTCATATCGTGAGCGAAAATTTTCCCGAAGGATATATCGTGCCGCTTTGCGATTACTGCAACCAATCCGATGAGCCGATTAAGATTAAATATGGTGCCCTTTTTGTTTCTGCTGATCTGAGCATAACATGTCAGAAAGGAGGCAAGTCTAAAGCGAAAACCGAAGACCTGCCCACCGAAAAGACAGATGTTCAGGATAACGAAAAGATAGCTGATCAGGCTGACTTAAATATAGACGATGAGGATGATTTCGACCTGCTTAATGACTATGAGAAGCTGGGTGTTCTCACAGGATGTGAATGCGAGTTTGGCAGTTCGGTTGAAAATTATTTCAAGTATCGTGAGCAGGGCAAGAAAGAAGGCTATATTCCCGTTCTCGTTGCAACGGACGATATATTCTTTGAACAGCTTGAAATTCTTTTGAACTGCGAGGGTGAGCGCTCTATATCTAAAATCAAGGAAATCGTAGAGGAATACCACGAAAAGATGTTAGCGATGCCTGTAGAAGACGGCAAGGCTTATCTTGAAAAGAATCATATTGAAGCCGAATGGGATGAAGCAGAACTGGAAGATGATGAATATGAGGCGGAGGAACACTTTACAAGAGGTGGTTACATTGTGAAAGTTCCCGTTACCGAGCCTTGGCGTATCTGGGCATATCTGCCCTACGGCGGCTGGAATGCCTGCCCGAAGGTTACAGAACACATGGCGGTATCAAAGTACTGGTACGAACAGTATGGCGCTTATCCTGCCGCACTTTCTTATGACACTATCGATTATGCGGTAGAAAAGCCCGTAGAAGACCTTGAAAAGCTGGCAAATGAAGTTGGTACATACTGCTTCGATATTGTAGAGCAGGGCTGTGAGACCTACAGTGCTCTTGCACTTGAGCTTAAGGAATCAAGGATATGGAATCTCTGGTGGGATTAAACCGACAAATAAAAACATTTACAACAGGAGAAAAATACAATGACAAAAGGAACACTTACCTTAGGGGATCTTTTTTATGACGTCTATGAAACAAGGGCATTCGTGGAAAATCAGAATATGGAGCTTTATTTAGCTTTGGATGTTTATGCTTCTTTCAGAGTTAAATGCAAAAGAGGCGATAAAAGCTATCTGAGCGATCTGCAGCTGTTTCACGATAACAACTTCAATACTCATGTTACATGCTACGAAGAGCTCAAAGGCAAAAAATACGTCTGGGAAAACGAATTTAACGAAGACGGAATAAATGCAGGCTGTCTGAATACTGTGGAATATGAGTCTGTTATGAAGTCCACAATAGAAATTCTTGATGTGAACGGGAATGAGCTGACTGTACACTGGACGGGTGACGGTGGTGTATATTGGGCAGGATATGGTCTGGAACCCTTTGATACAACCTTTACTGTAACTCTTCCCGAAAAAGTAACTTATGTAATAGACGTCGCTAAGTGCACCAGAGTAAAGCTGAGTGAGAATACAGAGCTTGAACTGTTGAATATCGATGACTTCAGAAAGGAATCTGAACGAATAGATGCGACAAGAGAGTGGGATGACTTTAATACCGTCTTAAAGTTTAAGGTTATTCATGGTGGCACGGAATATCCGGGCGAGATCGTTTTTAAAAACGGAATGAAAAAATTTACGACCGTGCTTGATGATAAATGTCCGATCGCATTAAGGCTTAAAGATGTTAACATCCATTATACAAAAGAATACGAGAAGTTCGTATTTGAAATGGATTAAGGTTGTTGCAAGGCTTTAGTTCGTTTAAAACAACAAAAACATACATAACAGGAGGAAAAAACTATGATGGATTTATACAAAGAAATGTGGACAAGCAAGAAGGTAACGGGCAAGCGCTTCTGTCAATGCGGCTCGTGCAAGGCACATTGGGAAAACTTTATAGGCATGGAGCTTAAAGAGCAGAATTGCTCTGCTAAAGGATGCACAAACAGAGCAACAGTAGGCGGTCATATCGTAAGTGAAAATTATCCCGAAGGGTATATCGTGCCGCTTTGTGATTCCTGCAACCAGTCTGACGAGTCTTTTGAGGTTAAACCAAATACCGGTTTCGTTTCCGCCGATTTAAGCGTAAGCTGCGAAGAGGAATAAGGCACGGCAGTTTTATTGCTCAGCCATTCACGGATAAGCAAATTCAATAAACAATAAATACATTTACTACAGGAGGAAAAAACAATGACAAGAGAATTTTTAGAAGAAAACTGGGCAGTATCATCCTACGACGAGGACACAATGTGTCAGATCGATTATTACATTGACGAGGATAATTGCGACATTGGTAGCAAGGCGTATATGTATTCACATCTTGATGAAGAGCTTGTTGAAATGGAAATCGTACATATCATAGCACTTTCAAAGGATTTCGATTTATATAACGAGCTTCTGGAAGATGACGACGTTCTTATAAACGGTGAAGAAGAATACGGTGCGGATTGCAGTGCTGAATTTATCACAGATAACGATTCGTATCTTGTATGGTTTAAGAACGTATGATTGGACTTGTCAAGAATTTGCACCCCCTTTTGCAGATTTGCACCCCCTAAACATGAATTAGGGCA
This sequence comes from Ruminiclostridium sp., assembly GCA_017942025.1. Taxonomy (GTDB): domain Bacteria; phylum Bacillota; class Clostridia; order Oscillospirales; family Ruminococcaceae; genus Ruminiclostridium_E. The sequence goes on from JAGAVH010000041.1 coordinate 9,116, forward strand.
AATTGTATCAAATCTACTGTTCTTTTTGTTCTTTTCGCTTTTCTCTTTTCGTCCTTCTCTCTTCTCTCAAATTGTCGTTTCCGGAGAAAAGATAAAATTCTGCTATACATACATTGAATCAGATTGATAGATATGATATAATAAAATCAAGGTGGTGGTGGATATGTCTGATTTTAAAGACAAAAAATCGAAAATTTGTTTCGTAGGAATGTTAATCAGCTTAGCGATTCTGCTTATCGTTTTTTTTTGCTACAGATGGCTTGTTGGGTGATAAAGAATTTTCAGAGTATACTCACGATGATTGGCAAATAGCCATCCTGCCTCTCTCAATCATTATCGTTTCTGCAATATCCACTTTAACTTTTGCTCTCATTACGATTTTGTTTTTTAAGAAAAAAAGCACAGAGATTGATGCAATAATTCCACCAATAACGATTCCATTAACTAATATTCAAGAAGTAGATGAAGCAGGAATTCTTTATTTGGATAATGAGGGGAACTCAGCAAATATCCGTTATTATGACGCCTACAAAGGTTGGTGCAAAAGTAAAAACATAAAGAAATCAAAACCAAAATACATTTGTGACCGAACAAAAGCAGAAGGATGGAAGCTCATCTTTTACACCAATCCCCAAATTACTTTTTATGCAGATCCGAGTCAGAAAAAGTTCTGGATTGAGGTTCTAAACGAAATCGCATCACAAGGGTTTCCAAGTTTTGACTGGGATTAGTTTTGCATCCCCCTGAAACGACAATTTTCGAAAGAAGATTGTCGTTTTTTCTCTTTGCCTTACAAAGCGGAATCGGATTATTAAAAACTACCCCACAACAAAAAATGTCCAAAAAATCCGTATTGCTAAAAGCGGTGCAATATGCTATACTGTTAAAAGATAAATATTACGTATAAGAAGGACAGAAAAAATGTTTATAAAAGGATTTACTTACGGCTTTGACGGAAAAAGAGGAGATTATCGCACCGAGCAGGCGGCACAGTCTATGGAAAGGCTGGCAGGTCTTGGCGGTGACTGGGCGGCGCTTGCCTTTGTGGTAAGGCAGGATAGCTTCTGCTCTACCGTTATCCGTCCCGACTACAGATATACCGTTACAGATAAGGACGTAATTACTGCGGCGGACAAGCTTCATTCCCTTGGGCTGAAGGTCTGCATGAAGCCTATAGTCAACAGCGCTGACGGTGTATGGAGAGCGCATATCCGTTTCCCCGAGCCTGAATATGGGAACGTTGATTACTGGAAGGACTGGTTTTCCTCCTACACAGCATTTTTATGTCACTATGCGGAAATAGCCGAGGAAACGGGCTGTGAAATGTTCTGCGTTGGCTGTGAAATGCTTGGTACAGAGCATAAAGAGGAATACTGGCGTAAGGCTATCGAGGAAGTGAGAAAGGTATATCACGGCCCTATCACCTACAACACCAATCACGGCAAGGAATTCGGTGTGAAATGGTGGGATGCGGTGGATTATATCGGCACCTCCGCCTATTACGGAGTGGGCAAGGTACCCGGAGATACTCTCGAAAATATGATTGAAGTATGGAATAATCAGAAAGAGCGTCTGGCAGAGCTTTCCCGTGTAAACGGCGGCAAGCAGATAATCTTTATGGAAATAGGCTGTCGCAGTGCCAGAGGCTGTGCTATGATGCCCTATGATTTCAGCCACAGAGAGTTCCCCTATGACGAGGACGAGCAGGCTAATTTCTACGAATCCTGCCTTATCTCAATGTGGGATGAGCCCTGGTTTGCAGGTTTTTTCTGGTGGGACTGGTACACAAAATTACCCACAAGAACACCTGAAATGGGATTTTCGATAGTCGGAAAGAAAACCGAAAACATCATCAAAAAGTGGTATGCAAAAGACAGATAAAGGCTCTTTGAATCACCTGACCGCATAAACGAAAGGCAAATCCATAATGAATATAAGAATAGATAAGTTTGTTTCAGAGCAGGCGGGTATCACCCGTTCCGAAGCAAAGACGGCAATAAAGAAAAAGCAGGTCACAATAAACGGAAATATAGTAAAATCAGCAAACTTAAAGCTGGATACCGAAAAGGATATCGTAGCCTACAACGGAAAAGAGCTTATCTACAGGGAGTTTATGTATATAATGCTCAATAAACCCGACGGAGTGGTATGCGCCACCCGTGACGAATTAAGCGAGACCGTTTTACAGCTACTCCCCCCTGAGCTTATCAGAAAGGGACTGTTCCCTGCCGGCAGACTTGACAAGGATACCGAAGGCTTTGTATTCATCACCGACGACGGAGCCCTGGCACATAAGATGCTCTCTCCTAAAAGCCACGTAGAAAAGGAATATATAGTAACCCTTGAAAAGCCTTATGAAGAAAAGTACAAGGATATTTTTGCAAACGGTGTTACGATAGACGGAGGAGAAAAATGCATGCCTGCCACGATCATTTTTACCGACGACAACAAGGTAGTAAGACTTATACTGCATGAAGGAAAATATCATCAGGTAAAACGTATGATGCAGGCTGTAGGCAACAAGGTAACACATTTAAAGCGAATCCGCATAGGTGGAATTAAGCTTGACGAGGCTCTCAGTCCGGGTAAGGCAAGAGAGATTACAAGAGAAGAGATAGATAGACTTTACTAAATTAAGCTCCGGTTTTCAACCGGAGCCCAGACTGAAGACAAACTCACGCACCGCAAAAATGCTGGTAACTTGTAACGAATTTGTGGATATACACGAAATAGTGATATAAAAGTTTTAGAGAGCCTTAAACGGCTCTCTAAAAGCATTTTTGCTTACTTCGTCAACTGACGCCTAACGTACCTTATGCGAACACCTTGTCGTGCGTCGTCCTGACGCACTTTGTGTGTTCGCTATACGGCATCCTTGCCGTTCGTACGCCGACGGCGCAGTTGACGATTTTGACCGAACAGGTCAAAATCAATGGCTGACGTGCGTTTTTCATCGTCTGACAGCGTGTAGACAAAGACTTTGTCTACACGCTGAAATCCCCGATACTTACTAATCAGTATCGGGGATATTTCTGTCAGTTTAAAGGAATTTTTTCTTATTAAGCTTTATATGCTCCAGGATATGACCTATATTTCCTTCTCCTGCATACTTTGACATATCGAAGAAGTTATCCTCCATATCCTCCTGCCAGAAGAGTGTGTTTTCATCTCCGCTGACGGTGACATCCTCTTTCAGTCTGCCTGCATATACTTCTACATAGCAGGGATCTAAAGGATAGGAAAAGTCCATAAGATGTATTAAATCTATACTTTTTCTTTCTATGGCGGCTTCTTCAAAAAGCTCACGGTAGGCGGCGTCAACGCTGCTTTCACCTTTTTCTATCTTGCCGCCCACAAAATTCATAAGTCCGAGATAAGGCTCTTTTAACCGCTTACACATCAGCATTTTAGAAAAGCTCTTATCAAAAACTACTATAAGGTTATACCCTTGCATTATACTTCTTCCTTCTTTATTCTGTCGCTTCTGAGCTGTCCGCAGGCGGCATTCAGATCTCCGCCGAACTCTCTTCTTCTTGTAACACCGATATTCTTCTTTTTGAGAACGTCGTAAAAGGCTCTTATCGTCTGCTCATCGCTCCGTCTGAAGTCGTCCTCCTTTGACGGATTATAGGGTATCAGATTGACAAAAAGACGTGAATCGCCTATAAGCTCTGAAAGCTTTTCCGCCTGTTCTCTGCTGTCGTTTATCCCTTTAAGCATAATGTATTCAAGAAGTACCTTGCGGTTACATTTTTCGCTGAAATATTTTGCCGCTTTTATAAGCTCCTCTATGGGATATTTCTTATTTACAGGCATAAGAGTATCTCTTGTTTTGTTATCGGGAGCATGCAGGCTTATCGCTAAATTGCAGTTATTGTCCCTGTCTGCAAATTCGTAAATTTTCGGTACTATTCCGCAGGTGGAAACGGTTATGTGCTTTGTACCCATACCCAGTCCGTAGCCGTAGGAGGCAATATCCAGAAAGCCGCACAGATTATCATAGTTATCAAAGGGCTCGCCTATGCCCATAACGGTTATATTTGATATTTTTATCTTTTCTGCTCTTTCGATATAAAGCACCTGCATTATCATTTCGGATATAGTCAGGTCACGGAGCTTTTTCAGCTTTCCGCTGCAGCAGAACCTACAGCCCATATTACAGCCGCTTTGTGTTGATATGCAAAGGGCGTTGCCGAATTCCTGCCGCATAAGAACTGTTTCTATATAATTTCCGTCGGACAGCTTAAAAAGGTACTTTGCCGTACTTTCGCTGTCGCAGATTTCTTCACATACGAATTTTTCAAAGTAAAAATCCTTACTGAGAGCCGCTACAAGCTCCTTTGCGGTGTTTTTCATCTCATCAAAGGAACAAGCGCCGAAGGCGTATATATCCTTAAAGATATTATCTGCCTGCGACGCTTTGAAACCGTTTGATAAAAGATATTCCGCCGCTTTTATGGGTGTCAGCGAATAAATTGATGTCACTCTGTTTCCTCTTCTATCTCTTCTATTATGGAGCGTATTTCCTCTACGCCCTCTCCGTTCATTGCCGAAAACTCTATAATGTGGATATCCTCAGCGCAAGGGAGCTCTGTGAGCAGAGATTCTCTGCGCTTTTTTCTTTCGTTCTTTGAAAGCTTATCCGCCTTTGTAAGAACTACTACAAAAGGGATTTCGTTGTCGATAAGAAAATCTATCATCATAAGGTCGTCTGCGGTGGGGGGATGACGGAAATCCACCAGCTGGAAAACAAGCTGAAGATTTCTGTCGTCGGCAAGATAACCCTCTACAAGTCCTGCCCAGCGCTGTTTTTCGCTCTTGCTGACCTTGGCATAGCCGTAGCCGGGGAGATCGGCAAAGTAAATGCCATCTACACTATAAAAGTTTATGGTTACGGTCTTGCCGGGCATAGAGCTTACTCTTGCCAGAGATTTTCTGTTCAGTATCTTATTTATAAGCGATGATTTTCCTACGTTTGAACGGCCTGAAAAGGCTATCTCCACCTTTTCGGATTTCGGTATCTGCTTGAACAGACCGTAGGAGGTATAAAATTCCGCTTTGTTGAAATTCATATTTTTTCTTTCCTTGTCTTATACGATAGCTGTAATTTCGTCTGCCTTTGCAGATTTCTTCACAGCTCTTTCCTTCTTGCTGTCCTTTGCTGTGGATATTAGTGCATTGGGCTTTGCAAGAGCGTTTTCGAGAACAGTTTCTATTCTTTCAGCAATAACGAATCTGAGGTTTTCGGTTATCACCTTGTCAAGTTCGCTGATATCAGGCTCGTTTGCTTTAGGGATGATAACTGTCTTTATTCCTGCCTTGTATGCCGCCATAGTCTTTTCACGCAGTCCGCCTATGGGGAGCACCTTGCCGCGAAGGGTAATTTCGCCAGTCATTGCCACATCGTGTCTTACGGGGATACCTGACAGAGCTGATACCAGCGCTGTTGTCATAGTAACACCCGCAGAGGGGCCGTCCTTGGGCACTGCACCCTCGGGGGCATGAATATGGATATCCTTATCCTTGTAGAACTCGGGATTTATCTCATATTTACCTGCAAGAGAACGTACAAGGCTGACTGCAATCTTTGCAGATTCCTTCATAACGTCACCCAGCGAGCCTGTGGTTTCTATCTTGCCGGTACCTTCCATAATAAGCACCTCAAGAGGCATAAGCACACCGCCTGCCGAAGTCCAGGCAAGACCGTTTACTGCGCCTACCTCATCCTGCTTTGACACATCATCCTCACGGTATTTCGCAACGCCGAGATAGTCCTCTAAATCAGTCTTCTTTATTGTAACCTTCTTTGCGGTTTCGTCGGCAAGCTTTTTCAGTCCCTTGCGACAGAGCTTTGCGATAGCTCTTTCAAGCTTTCTGACGCCTGCCTCCTTTGTATAGCTGTCGATAACCTCGTAAAGTGCCTTATCATCAAGCTTGAATAAGGACGCTTTAAGTCCGTGCTTTTTCATCTGCTTGGGGATAAGATGCTTCTTTGCAATATTGAATTTTTCCTCTCTTGTATAGCTGCCAAGCTCTATTACATCCATTCTGTCAAGTAAGGGAGCAGGGATAGTATCAAGAGTGTTTGCTGTGGTTATGAATAATACCTCGCTTAAATCCACGGGGATTTCGAGATAATGGTCACGGAATGCCACGTTCTGCTCGCTGTCGAGCACCTCCAGCATAGCGGATGCGGGATCGCCTCTGTAGTCATTGCCCATCTTGTCTATTTCATCAAAGAGAATAACGGGATTCATTGACTTTGCCTGTCTCAGAGCATTGATTATTCTACCGGGCATTGCGCCTACATAGGTCTTTCTGTGGCCTCTTATATCCGCTTCATCACGGACACCGCCGAGGGATACTCTGGCATAATTTCTGCCAAGGGACGCCGCAACGGATTTTGCAACAGAGGTCTTACCTACACCGGGAGGACCTACAAGACAGATAATCTGTCCCTTCTTGTCTGCTTCTTCCCAGGCGTTTATCGCTACTATTTCAAGGATTCTTTCCTTTACCTTTTCAAGTCCGTAATGATCCTTGTCAAGCTGTTTTTCTGCCTTGCCTATATCCGCCTTTGCGGTGGTATAGTTATTCCAGGGCATTTCAAGAACAGCATCAAGATATGTACGGATTACTGCCGCCTCCTGGGAGGTGGGTGACATATGCATCAGCTTTTCAGCTTCTTTTATAAGCTTTTCTTCGGTATCCTCGTCAAAGCCTATTGCTTCTATTGCCTCGATGTATTCCATCGATTCTTCCTGGGGACTGTCGTAGTCGCCAAGCTGACGGGCAATTATGCGCATCTGCTCACGCAGATAAAATTCACGGTGATTTCTGTCAACCGCCATTTTTACTTCGTCGTTTATATTCTGTTCAAGGAGAACTATTTCTGTTTCCTGGCTCAAAAGCTTTATAAGCAGCTCTGCTCTCTGCTTCAGAGTACCGCATTCCAGCAGTGCTTGTTTATCCTCTGCCTTTAAAAAGACATTGAATATAACCATATCTATAAGCTTTTCAAGATTTTTTTCGTTTATTATACCGTTGTACAGCTCGGGAGGCATTTTGGGAGATACCTCGGCGTAGTTTTTAAAGCATTCTGTGATTGCTCTTGTGTACGCCTGCTTTGTACCGTCGGACATCCTGTCGGTTAAAGCCGCTGTGGGTGTTACCTCCATAATGCTGTAAGGGTCTGTGCTGACTGTTTTGTTAAGCTTTGCACGCTGAAGTCCCTGAACGAGTACTCTTACAGAACCATCGGGAGTGTTCAGCTTTTGTCTTACTTCGGCTATAACGCCCACCGTATAAGGTATAGACATAAGCATATCGCCCTGAACGGTCTGCTCTCTTTCGGTAATGAGAAATACTCTGTGGTCGTCCTCTATCGCCGCATTAACTGCATTTATGGATTCTTCTCTTGCAATATCGAAATGGAGAATCATACCCGGGAATACCACTAAACTGCGAAGTCTTATAGCAGGAAGCTGTATCTTGTTGTTTGCCATATTATTTCTTCCTTTCTTTATTTATTTCTACACTGTATATATCTATCTGTTTTATGTCAGATTTATTGCCTCTTTTTATTATACTATACGTGAGGTGTTTTTTCAAGTGCTTTTTACTGCCACGGTTACTGCATTAAAATCCAAGCAATGCCTTAAAATGACTGCCTCGCTCTTCAAAATTCTTGTAGAAGCCGTAGCTTGCGGCGGCAGGGGACAGTATGCATCTTATCCTTGTTACCTGCTTTGCGATTTCTACCGCCATCGCCATATCATCGGCATAAAGCTTTTCTATATCGGGATTTATTACATCCTTTGCCGCTCTTTTGCCGCTGTCGGGGAGTATTATGAGATTTCTGACAGAGGTTTTTCCATTCAGGAATTCTGCCAGTTCGTCATAGGAAATTCCTCTGTCCATACCGCCGATTATCAGGGTATCTGTATCAGGGTATGCCTTCAGGGCGGCTATTGCTGTCTGGGGTGCGGTGCTGATGCTGTCGTTTATATATTCTGCTCCGTTTACCACGCCTACAAATTCAAGTCTGTGGGGCAATCCCGCAAAGGAAGGAAGGGCGGCAAGGCACTCCTCTATAGTACAGCCTGCCTCTATAGCAGCACAAAAGGCTATAGAGATATTGTAAAGATTATGCTCGCCCTTGAGCCTTGTGTCGATTCTGTCAGCGGATATAAATTCATTATTTATAAAAATACCATTATCCCTTGTACCTATATTGCCACAGCCAAAGCCTGCTACGATTATATCAGCCTTCGTATCAGCCTTTTCCTTTACCTCATCACCTATGATAAGAGTATCATTTTCCTTTTGAAACTTAAAGATGTTAAGCTTTGCATTCGCATAAGCGTCAAAATCCTCATAGTGGTCAAGATGCTCAGGATAAATGTTAAGTAATACCGAAATATCCGGGGACGCCTTGACATATTCAAGCTGATGGCAGGACATCTCGCAGACTATTACCGTATCGGATTTGAAATCCTTCATTCTTTCAAGGGGCGGTACACCGATATTGCCGATAAGCATGGTGTCCCTTCCGCTTTCCTTTAAGATGTGATATATAAGGCTTGAGGTGGTGGATTTACCCTTTGTGCCTGTAATACCAATGATTTTGCTTTCGCAGGTCTGCAAAAATATATCCGTCTGGGAGGTTATCTTTTTCTTTATTTCATCGGATACCGTGTTTTTAAGACCGATACCGGGAGCCTTCATTATTATATCACAGTCGTCAAGGCAGGAAAGATAGTCTTCGCCCAGGCAGAAATTATACCTTTCCGCATTCTCTATCTGATTTTTCACATCTTTGTTCTTATCGGCTATGGTTATGCTTTTACATCCCATATCCGAGATAAGCTTCAGGGTGCTTATACCCTCTCTGCCGTAGCCTAATATTACTACTTTTTTTCCTTCAAAAAAGCTTTTGATTTTATTATACATAAGTAACCTTCTTAATTTATATTTTAAGGAGTCCTTTAAGCTCCTCGGGAATAAAATTATCCTCGTCATAATAGTTATCAAGAGTCATAGGCTCTGTGGGGTTTTTATCCATATATTCTTTAAGCAGGAGAGGAAGTTTTTCTCCTCTTTTCTTTGCCGCTGTGTAAAGAGCAAGACGGATTTCTTCCTTTGTGCCTACACACTCAAAGGGCTTGTCAACATCCTCGTAGATAAGTCCCTCAAACATAGGTCTGAAATCTGCCACATCCATCATATCGAGTCCGAAAATACCTACAAGGGTTTTATCGTCAAGAAAAGCGGAAAGAAGAATATACACATAAAGGCATTTTGCACATTTGCCGCACCAGCTGTCTGTTTTAGAGCCTAAATTACAGCTCTGGAACACGCTGAAATATTCCGGATACTGTACAAACTTCTTGGCAATCTGCCATTCGCTCCAGCACCTGAGCATACTGAAATACTGTATGCTGTCGTCAAGGTATTCTGATACGTAATTTCTGAAATCACGCTCAAACTCGGTGCTTTTGCTGTACTGGTGATTTATCTCAGTACCCTGTACGTTGGACTCGTTGGCGCTACTCTCATTGGAAAGGGCGATATATTTAAGTCCTTTAAGATAAGCAAAGAGATAAGCTGAAAAGGCAACCACCGCAGAAAATGGAGTATGACCGTTCAGATAGCCGTCAGCATTTCTGTTTAAAAGCTCCTTGTCAATGGTGCGGCGGACGCCGACAATACTGCTTTCCTCAAAGTCTGCTGTTTTTGCACAGCCGAGGGTTGCGCCTCTGGGATTTATGATATAGCACATTGTCTTATCACGATAAGGTCTTAAAAGCTCAGCGGTAACTATACTGTCCTTGCCGCCGCCTATAGGAATGAAAAAGCCGTCCTGCTTCTTTTCGGATTTAAACACAGGCTTGTCGGTATTGTCGGGGATAATCTCCATAAAGCTATCTATATCGGCATTTATATTATTCTTGTAGAAAAACTCACCCAGTCCGTTGAAGTAGAGCTTTTTCCACCACAGACACTGTTCCTTTGTCAGCATACCCGTTTTTACTATTACTTTTTTCGGGCAGGCGCACTTCCAGTAGCTTACAAGCTCTGCCATACCGATATTGAAGATTATATACTGTGCAAAGGGGGTGGGATTTTCGAGCAACCCCTCTTCGCATTTCCAGTAGGGGTAGAAATGAAAATCGTCTATTGAAAAATGAAAGGAAAAGCCGTCGGGAGTTATATTGTAGCTATGATATATAAACTCCTTATGAAGCTCTCTCAGTTCGTTATAGGTATGCATATCAGTTGTTCTCCTTTATGATTATCGGCTTTGCGGTAAATTCTGTGCCGCAGGGCCTTCTTTTTTCAAGCGCCAGAGCATACATATTGCCTGCTCTTTCTTCAAGTCTTACCTGCTTTGCCGCTGTATCTGAGGTCTTTGACAATGCAGAAAGGCTGGTATCTATCGGAAGCGGACAGTCCTTTGACGCGGCAAGTATCTCCTTGCCCTTGTCATTCATACCAAGTATCCGTATATATGACGGCATGGTTTTTAAATCGTTCTTTGTTATGCCTAAAAACGCGCAGAGAATAAGACGTCTTACTCTTGACATTGTAAAGTTCTTTGATTTTATCATCAGCATAAGCTGTGGTAGTGAGGTGGCTGTTTTTACCGCTTTTACCATACGGTTTTCAATGCCGCCTCCACCGTTTGGGAGCTTTTCAAAATCGCTCCTTGTCATTGTGCGGAGCTTTGCTAAAATTGCGGCTTCAAGTCTTTCTATACAGGCGTAGTTTTCATAACCCGAAAACTCGGTATAAAGAGAAACATCCTCGCCGTTTCTTATCATTTTTCTGAGCTTTGAGGCGCTTACTGTACGGGATATCTCCTCGCTGTCGTGAGCGGCTCCGTAGCGCTTGACCGTCACAGGCTCTATAGTGCCGCCTGCCATATCCAAAGCTCTTATATACTCTACCCCAAGAATATTATTGGGGCCTGTAAGTATATCTACTACATCAGAGGTATAATATTCCTCTACCGTTGCTTTAAGAGCGGCGGGATAAGACATTCCTTTTTTCATATAATCAAGAAAGGCGTCGCTGTCAAGAGCAAAATGCACAGCGCCTGCCGCCTCCTTTAAAATACTGCTGTCTCCTGTTTCACTGCCGAAGCTCAGCATATCAACACATCCAAGGGATTTTATTATATGCACGGCACCTCTTGCAAAATATTCTGCACTGGCAAGGCTGAAGGCTACGGGTAGCTCTAATACAAGGTCAGCTCCCGACATAAGAGCCGCCCTTGCTCTTTCGTATTTATCACATAGCGCCACATCTCCGCGCTGGGTAAAATTGCCCGTCATAACACAGACTATATGGGTAGCACCATGCTGTTTTCTCGTCTGCTCGATATGGTATTTATGTCCGTTATGGAAGGGATTGTATTCACAGATTATAGCGGCTGTTTTCATATTGTCTCCTTGATATATTTTTTAAGAGGATTTTTATTCAGTATACGTTATTTTCTTAACGAAATTTTGTACAAAACAGATAAAAACGGAAAATTTTCGCAGGTTTTATTTAAAAGGGTTGATTTTTCGTTCAATTTGGTTTACAATAGATTAGTAAAATTATATTTCACGAAAGGAAATGAAAAATATGAAAGTTCTCGTTGTAAACGCAGGCAGCTCATCACTCAAGTATCAGCTTATTGATATGAGCAATGAAGAAGTAATCGCAAAGGGCAACTGCGAATGCATCAACATGGAGGGCGGTAAGATCACCCACAACTACGGCGATGGCAAGAAGTACGAAGAAATGTGCCATTTCCCTTCTCACACAGAAGCATTTGAAAAGCTCGTTGAGGTTCTGACAACAGGCGAAGGCGCTGTTATCAAGGATATGAGCGAAATCGGTGCAGTAGGTCACAGAATCGTGCAGGGTGCCGAAGTATTCCCCAAGGCAGTTATCGTAACTGACGAAGTAATTCAGAAGATCGACGATCTTCAGGAGCTTGCTCCCGTACATAACCACCCCCACGCATTAGCTTTATGGGCTTGCAAGAAGGTTATGCCTGCTGAAGTACCTCAGGTAGTAGTATTTGATACTGCATTCCACCAGACAATTCCTCAGAAGGCGTTCATGTACGGTATGCCCTATGAAGTATATGAAGATTTCCACGTAAGAAAGTACGGCTTCCATGGTACTTCACACCGCTTCGTATCCATGAAGCTCGCTGAACTTCTCGGCGGCAGTCTCGAAGGCAAGAGCGTTGTTTCCTGCCACCTCGGTAACGGCTCTTCCATCACAGCTATCAAGGACGGCAAGTCTGTCGACACATCCATGGGCTTTACTCCCCTTGACGGTATCATCATGGGTACACGTTCAGGTGCTGTTGATCCCTCCGCTGTTACATACGTTCAGAAGAAGCTTGGTCTTACACCCGACCAGATGAGCGACTACCTCAACAAGAAGTCCGGCTTCCTCGGTCTTTCAGGTGTTTCCAGTGATAACAGAGCTATCACAGCAGGTGTTGCAGAAGGCAACGAAAAGTGCAAGCTCGTATCTGAGATGCTCACCTACGGCATCAAGAAGTACATCGGCTCTTATGCAGCTGCTATGAACGGTCTTGACGCCATCATCTTCACAGGTGGTATCGGCGAAAATGCTCCTGAAGTAAGAAAGAGCGTTTGCGACGATATGGAAGTGTTCGGTATCAAGGTTGACGCTGACTTAAACAATGTAAGAGGCGAAATCCGCAAGATATCCACAGAGGACAGCAAGGTTCAGGTATGGGTAATCCCCACAAACGAAGAACTGCTTATCGCACGTGATACACTTGAAGTTGCAGGTCTTGACAAGAATGCGTAATTCTTAAAATTAAAATCTGATACCAGCAAGGAAAACCTTGCTGGTATTTTTATTTTGCTTTTATTTCTTGGTATCCTCGGAAACCATACTGGAAATATGCTTTGCAATAAGCTCTGCGCCCTCGCCCGTTTTTCCCGTACTGCCGATATGCATTGCAAGAAGCTCTGCGCCCTGGCCGCTCTTGATCTGCTCGCTGACGCCTGAAAGGGATACAAAGTTCCTCCTGTCAAACTTTTCAGGCGCTTTTGGGAGTGATTTGGCATAATCCTCTCGTGATATTTCCTGGCGCTGTTCATAACTCTGAAGATAGCTTTTAGCTATACTTAAAATGCTTGAATAACCGGGATCGTTAGAAGCTATTACCTCTGTAAAGAAGTCCTTTACTCTCTTATCATGTAATTTAGCCATACAGGTTGCCACATATGAATAGGTAGCAGAAAGCTCAGGATTTTTCATTATATTGAGCGAGAAGGTAAGAAAATCATTTGTATTGTGATATCTTAAATAGTTGCAGGCAGCTGTTACACTTGAATAGTAGTTTTCAGATATTATAATCTTTTCATCAAGCGTAGTCTGTCCCATAAGCAGTGCCTCCAGCATAGGCGGCGTCAGCTCGTCTATACCCTGTGCGCTCGCTATCATATCTGCATCGGGGTAGCCCTCGCAGAATACGTTATACTGAGACGGAATGCCCTTTGATTTTACCGATTTAGGAGAATTTATCTTCTTTCTCAGAGCAGGATATGTGTCAGGGATACGACAGTTTCTGGTTGCAAGCACTGTGCTTATCTCTGTGGGATCAAGCGCAGAGAAAGGAATTTTAAAGGATTCGGAGCAAAGTCCCAGAGTCTGCATTTCACCCTCCTCGTTTTCTTCCCTCCAGATATCCCTTACCTGCTGAATCTGTACCGTGTAGAAGGGCTCGTCATTTACCACCGCCGCACAAGCCGCATGGTGTCCCTTAATCAGCACCGAATAGAAGCCTGTCAGATGAAGAGAAAGTCCGAAAAGCTCGTCTCCTCTCCTGCAATTCTGTGACGCCTCCATAACGCCTGAGGTTTCGAACATAACCGGTCTTGCGGTAGGAATAAGAAAGGGTGCGCTGAAGGTCTTGTTTTCATCTATCAGCTTTATATATCTGCTGCTGCATTTGAGCTGCTTTGATACGCCATAGCCCGACCAGAAAAACATATTTTCGCCTGTTGTGGGATAACACTTCTGCCAGGAAACCGCATACAGTCCGTCCGGCATCATTCTGAGCAATGAAGGCAGACAATATTCAAATGCCGCACCCGAACATAGCTGGTCATAAACCTCTTTTACCGCCGAATTTATAATGGAGGTCTGAGTCATAGGTCCAAGCTCACACACTACCCTATCTGCGTATTTGTTACCCGAATTTCCCGAGTAGACAACTACAGGATCGTCATAGGCGTAAAGACAATACATATCGTCCTTGGCAGAACTGAAACGGCAGGTACCTATTCTGTTTGAACTGTTTTTTACGGTGAATATAAGTATATCGCCGTCGTCTGTATTTATATGCTTTGCCGTAACCTCAGTCTGACGGTTAGCCACAGTATATCACTTCTTTCAATAGATTTATAGTTATTTTTCAGACATATTGAGCGCAAATATCTCCTGCACTCTCTTGTACTGATGGTCATTCAGCAGTACCTTGGGTACCCATAATACGGGCTTGTTTCTTCTCAGTACAATAAACATTGAGCCGGTTTCCATATAGGTGTCGCGATTTCCCCACTTTATGATGTTGCAGGGACTGTAAATTACGCTTTCGCAGGCAGAAAATCCATCGTCACATATTGCAAAGGTGACCGTGTCATCATATTTCTGATATTGTTTAAGAATGCCTGCGTATTTTATTCTTGATGCAATAAGCATAAACAGATATGTAACAGCTACCACGCCTACGCCACAGAAGAAGGAGCCTATCGAAAGGTACCACCAGTTAAGCTCGTCGAAGCCTATCAGCAGGTGGAAAAAGATGAGTGCCGCAACACCGCCTAAAATTCCGACTGTCCATAGTATGCGTGCTGTTTTTCCTATAAGCAGGAGAAGCAGTGAAGATTTTATCTCCTTGGTATTGTATTCGCCTTTTGCAAATACGGCAAAATCGGGAATATCGTAATCTACGTAAAGACTTTTTTCCGGCAAGAGCTCAACGGCATTATGTACGGGAACTCCCTGCTTTGAAGCGCAGGAAGAGGCTATCGCCTTGGCGCTTAAAAACTGCTTTCTGTCTTCAAAAAATTCAGGCTTTATAGTAAATACCCTGTCATCAACGTTTATTGTAATTATGCTGTCTCCTATGCGTATGGAGTCTATATCTCCCCAGTTGCAGACAAAGGGATTTTCTCCGTCGGCAGGCACTACCGAAAAGACATCTGAAATAATGTACGAGGTGCCGTCGTCATCCTGCATTATCTGACCTGAAAGATTGTAAAAGGACATCTTATACCCTCCCGCTCTGAAAATTAGATGTATATATATTTAATTATAGCACAATACGAATGAATTTTCTATAGTTTTCAGAATTTTTTTAAAGAAAAAGAACAGAGGTGTGAAAACCTCTGTTCAGTGTGTAGACAAAGTATTTGTCTACACACTGTCAGACGATGAAAAACGCATGCAGACGAGGAAACAGCCATCGTCGGCGTACGGTGGTACGGTAGATGGCTGTTGACGAAGTAAGCAAAAATGCTTTAGTGGAGCCGTTTGTGGCTCCACTAAAATAATATGCTGCAAATTTTATTTATACACCTAAATCAATGCAAATTGCTTGCATTTTTGCGGTGCGTGAGTTTGTCTTCAGTCTGACAGAGGTGTAAAAACCTCTGTTCTATACTGTTTATTTCACAAACTGTAACGCCTTTAAGGTGGTATTACCTGTAAGAGAAACCGTCAGATTTCCCTTTTTCTTTTCTGTGGTTATGGCTTCGGTAATATCAAAGAATCGTTCTACATTTACGCTGGGAGGCACTGTCACCTCTGCAATAATCTCTCCGTCAAGCTCTGCTGTGATTTTTCCCTCACCAACGACACTTCCGCAGATAAGACGTACCTTATCGCTGTCGCCTAAATCGCAGTCCTTGAAAACAAGTCCGCCGCCGAGCATATAATGTTCCTCATCCTTTTTGGAATACTTCATCTTTGTGCCGAACTTATTATCGTAGTTTATTGCCTTTGTGAGCTTTGTCATATCTCTTGCAGGAATCTCCTCGCCCTTTATATAAAGGCTTGTTTCCTGTCTTATATCAGAGGAGGAAGCGCCTGCGAAAATAGTGTAAGCTCCGCTTTCGGTACAGAGCTTTTCTCTTGTAACATCATAGAACTCAAAGCGCTTCAGCTCTATATCAAAAGTGAAATCTGCGGTTTCGCCTGCCTTTATAAAGCGTCTTTCAAAGGCGCAGAGCTGTTTTAAGGGGCGCTTTACTCTGGGAGCATCGGGGCGGAAATAAATCTGCACAACCTCATCGCCGTCGGTATCGGAGATATTCTTTACTTTAAGGGATACTGTAACCTTATTTCCCTTCTGCTCTGCCTTCATATCGGTGTACCCGAATTTGCTGTAGCTTATACCGTAGCCGAAGGGGTAGAGCGGTGTTCCCTTATAGTAAAGATAGGTCATATCGTTTTCGATGATATCATAATCAAGGATGGGAGGGAGCTCCTCCTCGCTCTTGTACCAGGTCTGTGCAAGTCTGCCTGCCGGGTTATATTCGCCGCTGATTACCTTTGCAAAGGCGTTGCCAAGCTCAGGACCTGCGTGGGTGGTATAGATTATGGCAGGAAGATATTCGTTTTCTTCGTTTATAGAATATGGATAGCTTGATACAAGAGTCATAACCGCATTCTGATTTGCTACATAGCAAGCCTTTACAAGCTCAGACTGTCTTTCGGGAAGGCGGAGAGTTTTTCTGTCGTACATTTCACGGGCAACTATCATAGGATCGTTACCTGTGCAGATTATTACGTAATCAGCCTTTTTAGCCACATCTCTCGCTCTTGTGATACCATCCTCGATAAGCTCCTCGGTAAAGAGCTTGCCATCGGAAATGCCAAAGGGTCTGCCACCACCGATTTTACCATCCTCGCTGATTTCAAGCAGCTTTTTGAAATAGGTGTTGAACTTTACGTAGTCACCGCATTTTTCAGGCTTTAATATCTCCTGGGAGAACCATCTGTAGGTACCCTCGCTGTCAGCCTTATAGCTTGCCGCCGTAAAGAACATATTATTGTACATACTGCGGTAGGTGACCTCATTATGTCCGTATTCACTCTTTTTAAATATTGTATGAGGATTCACTTCGTCATAGACTGCGGCAACGTTACCCTCATCATCTACACCGATATATTTTCCTGTCAGCTTTGATTTTATCGCAACCAGGTCACAACCGTCGTCATACTGAGCATCGGGGTATATACTTCTTACGCCGTCAAGGATGTTGGTTTTGTAGCTTACGTGACCTGTGTACCAGTCCATAAGATTTTCATTGCCGTTGATACCGATAACTGCAATGCTCTTTCCCTTTTCAAAGGGGAGTATGCCATTGTTTTTAAGCAGTACCATCTGCTTTAAAGCTGCCTCGTGATTGAGTGCCTTATGTTCGTCGCATTCCATAATGCTTTCGTCTATATCGTCATAGGGATTCACCTCGTCGAATTCGCCTAATCTGAAACGGGCTAGCAAGCTGTTATATACACTCTTATCGATATCATCTTCGGTAAGTATGCCGTTTTCAAGTCCGTAATGTGCCGCCGCTACCGCCAGCTTATAATCATCTGTCATAAGGTCTGTACCGTTACGGAAGGCAAGCGCCAGAGTTTCCGCATGGCATTTGCCGTATCTGTGGCTGGTTACATTCTGTGAAAAGTCGCCGCCGTCGGTTACAACAAGCCCCAGTCCCCAGTCTTTTTTCAGGATATTTTCCACATCGGGGTTTATCATACCCGGTACGCCTGACAGCTCGTTATAGGCAGTCATAATGCCGTAGGCTCCGCCCTCGGTTATGGCAGGCTTGAATGCCTGATAATAATACTCGTGCTTGGTTCTCGGTTCTATGTTGGCATCGCAGTTACCTCTGCCCTCTTCGTTATTATTGGCGCAGAAGTGCTTTAACGTAGGGATAGACATCAGGTATTCGCCTCTTGCTCCTGCCATACCCTTTGTATATTCGGCTGACATTCTGCCTGTGAGGTAGGGGTCCTCGCCGTAGGCTTCTTCGTTTCTGCCCCATAAGGGATTGCGGCACATATCAACGGTAGGTCCCCATAGATTAAGGTGACCGCTGGGATGACGTTTGTTTAAAACCCGTGCTTCCTTACCTGCGATTTCGCCCAGTTTATACATCAGCTTATCATCAAACATCCCTGACATACCGATAGGCTGAGGGAAAACCGTGGTAGGCTCCTCAGGGTTTCTTGAAACGTAGCCTCTTGCAACCTCTGCGCCTACAAACCATTCCTTTATTCCAAGTCTTTCAACGGGAAGCTGATGAGTTGAGAGGAGTCCTATCTTTTCATCGATAGTAAGCTCCTTTATGAGCGCTCTTGTACGTTCTTCCATTGAAAGTGCAGTATTTTTCCATTTTTCCATAATAGTAAAATTCCTTTCGGTATTATTGGGAGCGTTTTTAAATCGTAGCTTTAGTTTAACACATGTAATCGTTATCGTCAATAGGCGGAATGAAAGAAGATAGAAATTTACTATTTTAAAAATATATTGTACAAATTGAAATTTGAACGCGTGGCGTTCAATCCAAATTCCGCCTTTTTATATCAGGTATCTATATGAAGATAGCGAAACGGCGGTTTCACACGTTGGTTGTATTTCAAATTGAAATTTGACGCTCCGCTCGGGTTATTGTAGCCCCAATCCCCCTGACCCCCTTTCCCCTGAGGAAAGGGGGAAAATAGAGGGGCTACCGCCCCTTGTGACCCTTTGGGGCTACGCCCCAAGCCCCGTGCAATACAGGGTTTGCAACCCTTTTATTAAATTTGAATTGCACAAGATTTTAAAGGGGGGAAATGTAGGGGGCGGCCTCCCGGACGCCCCGCCGCCGAAGGCGGAATTGGGAGCGGCAGCAGTATGAAATACTGCGGCGCCCTTTAGGGCAATGGCACGCCGTCAAATTTCAATTCAACAACAAAAAAGGCGTTCATTGAACGCCTTTTAAAACCTATTAACCGCCCAAGGCGATTGGTCTGCAACTTTTCTCAAAACACTCCGGAAAGCAAACCGCTTTAAGCTGTGACAGATAAAATTTTTCCGCTGGTACTGTAGCTTCTTTCCAGAAACTCCTTCAGTTCTTCCCTGCTATCAATAATCGTATCCCCGACTTTATACCCGTCCTCTGTTTTGATTATATCTGTGTCGCCACCTACAGTTCTTACTTTCACAGCCTTGTTTGTATCAAGTCTGCCAAGCAGATCATCGACGGAGATACTTTCCGTACCTTCGAGAAATTCGCTCTTGTGCTTGTCGCAAAGATCAATATCCACAGAGCCAATAATCATTCTGTTTCCTTCTCCCGATATAAGCTTATCAGCGCCGCAATGATTACAATAAAAGCCCTGATTACAAGCGGTAAGCATACCAAGGCAAAGCAAGGAAATAAGCACAAAGCTTAGTCTCTTTTTCATAAGAATACCTCCAGTTTAACTAAAGTCCTTTTCCGTTTGTTCATAGAAGAACTTGTTCAGCATATCCCAGCTTTTACGTTCGTCGGGGATATCCTTCGCAATTTCTTCAAACCTGATTACAGCCTCATCAAGAAAATCATCTATCTCCTTTATCGGCTTTATAATGCCCTTTTCAGGCATATTCATCTTTATATCAAGTAGTCGGTTCACAGACGGCTTCAGATATTCAGGCAGTACTGCCCTTGCCAGCTCGTCAAAAAGTACCGGTGGCGGAGTCTGTTTTTCGTACATCCACATACACGCCAAGACAGGTCTTAAGGCGTAGAAATACTTTTTCGGTATCACCTCTTCACCCTGAAGGAATACTTTTATATTTTTCTTCGCCATACCGAGATAGTGGCACATACCCTTTTTTACCGAAAAATATTCCTTCATAAGAGGAGCCAGCTTATTTTTGAAATCTGCATCGTAATAGCATATCGGTGAGCCGAGCCATTCAAAGAGAGTCGGGTTTGAGCAGTAAAGAAGTCTTAATGTCTTATCAAGATCCCACCCGTTCACGTCCCAGGTATCGTCGATAGGCAATTCTATCACGTCACGTTGTTCATTCAGTTGCAGATAATCACGTCTGCGGCGTTTGTAGATAAAACGTACGTCATAGTCGCTATCGGGAGAAGCAAAGCCCCATGCCCTGCTACCTGATTCTACTGCATATAATATCTTTATATTTTCATTCTTTTCTATTTCCTTCAGCTTTTCCGGAACAAGGATATTCATTTCCTGCTGTGTAATGTGTCTCACCTCTTTTTTATCCGTTTGTGGTTATTATATCATAAAAAATAACGTTGTGCAAGGAAAACCTTAATCTGATTACCTATCAGATAAAACCGCCCACGATTTTTCGTGGGCGGTCTTCTTAATTTATCAGTTATACTTTTCAAGCCAGATGCTTGCAACGTCGAGAGCCTCGTAGAGGCTTCCTCTTTCACTGGTCTTTGCAATAAGCTCAGTTACAGGTACTGTGGGGTCTGTGTGCATGAGCTGAACTCTTGTCTTGTCTGCAATTTCAAGGTCCTTTACCTTATGTGTAGATAAGATTGTCAGCATAGCTACAAACTTATCAGACATATTGCCGAAATAAAGCTCGTTACCTTTTCTGACAAGGGGAAATCCCTTATAGCTGAAAAATTCCTGCTGTGTCATATATAACCTCCACCGCCGCACAAACGGTGTATAAAAGCTCCGATCCCTGTGCGCTTATTTAGGTCGGATTTTAAGAAATGCCGTATCAGAAATCCATATAGATTTCTCCGCCGTTAAGTAATGCTTCAAGATTCTGCATAAGTCTTGTGCCGTACATCTGGCGTACCTTATATCTTACATCTCCGTTTACAACAATTATGCAGGTTCTGTCCTGCTCAGAGGAATAGAATTCTACTACATCCTCACCCTCGTCATCCTCACGATAATCATAGGTGAAACCACCTATAAACTTATTATCGGGAGTAAGGGGATCGTTATAGATTTCCTCGGCATATGCGGATAAAAGATACTGATAGAAGCTTGTGAACTTAGCTCTTTCAACGGTTTTTCCGTTGTGTTCAATGTGGTTTTTATCTGCGTCGCCGATTATCTTGAACTCGTATTCCTTACCCTCAGCATCCTTTACTGTTACATCATCTACATAATAAATGTAGGGAGTAAGGAAAAGTCTGTAGAGAATATCCTCAGGCTGTATTGTAAGCCAGGGCAGACTGTCGGGAGCAAATACATATATTGCATCCCTGCCTGAAAGCATACCATAATAGCCTATTACGGTTTTTGATTCCTTGCCTGTTTCTTCGTCCTTTTCGGTATGATAGAGCGCATCGCCTATATAGAGCTTGGTAACTTCCTTTTCGTTCTTTACCATTGTAACTGTGCATGAGGGAGAATCAATACCGTACTTCTTCTTATCCTCATCTGTAGGCTTTACAGCTACTGCATCAATAGCGGAAAGCTCGAACATACCATAAACGATATCCATATCCGCCTCGTCATCTGCAAGAACGTTGTTGTGGCTTGACATTGCATAGCCTACATAAACTGAAACGAATTCCTTGTCGGTCTGTTCGGGGAGCTTATCAAGAACTAAATCCTTGTCAAAATCAGGTCTTTCGATACGAACACGGTCTACTGAGTCATTCTGTGAATCGTATGCCGGCATAAAGCCTGAAAGCTGAACATAGTCAAGCTCTTCTGTGAAGGCAAATTTAAGCTTGCTATCGGATACCAGATATACAGCATTGCTGTCCTCCGTCTTGAAGTACCAGGCATTTTCACCCAGGTTCTTCATACCGATCACGCACTTTACAGGCTCAAACTTATCATCCTTGAAGGTCATTGAAATGGTTGCCGTAGGCTCGTTGAAGCCGTACTTTGCGAGGTCCTGTGCATCGTCCTCCACCTTCATTTTGGCTTCGATTACGCCTGCATCCTCCATTGTACCGCCATAAGCTGTGTTATTTGCCAATTCTGTGGGGATGCCGTCTGTACCCCACTTTTCACTGCCTAAACGGTCAATAGTGAACTCGTCTGTTTCATTCTTTATTGTAAGGGAAAGGATATCATCCTTTTTGTAGGAGAATACCGATACCTTTTTCGACTCCTCGGAGGATGTGCCGCTTGTGGTATTATCCACCGGATTTGTCAGCACCAGTGCAAGGGTTGCGGCACCGAGTACCGCAATTCCTGCCGCCGAGGCTATAAGAATTTTTGCATTCTTTTTCATTTATTATCCTCTTAATATTACTTGTGGATTCTTCTTGCCCAGATAATTATACCTGCAATAATAAGTGCAAGGGGAAGAATTACTATAAAAATAACTACGAGAGTTGTTTTCTGTGCTTCTGTAATTTCGTATGTGGTTGACTGGTATGACTTGGGGGTAAGTGTAATGCCCTCTTCCTTATCACAGCTTACGTTGAAAACATTCATAATAAACTGTGCGTTGTTTACCTGAGGTGATGTAAGGAAGGATACGTTTAAAAGCTCCATACCGCCAATGGCAAATATACGGCTTGATACAGGGGTAATACCACCCTCGAATCTCGTCTTTGCTGACTGTACAACTACGCCGTATGACTTCTTTTCGTCGTTTTCACCGGGCTCCCAGTTATCACCTGCATCCTGAGGCTTGATAACAGCGCCTGCCTGAGTGGAAAGAAGAATCTGAGTCTGCATATTGCCGTAGCCCTCCCACTTGGGGATTACTGCTCCCATATTATCGCCATGGATAGGAGAATCGTTTGTAAGAGCATCGAAATCTGTGCTTTCAAGCTTTAACACCTGATAGGTTCTTCTTGTCTGATAAGCATACTTGTCATCAGTCTGATAGAGCAGTCCCTTTTCTACCTTCAGTCCCCAGTCGTCAAGAAGTCCGTCGATATTGGGAGATTCGCCAAGCTTGGGATTTGAAGCATAAACAAAGTTCTTGCCGAACTTACCGTTATTGTCAAGCCATGTATCAATCTTGTTGATTACTTCAACAGAATAATCCTTGGTAGGACCGAAGCTGAGCACAAAGGTGTAATCCTCAGCAATCTTGTCGGTAAGTGTGATGTCTATTTCTTCTACAATATAGCTGTTCATCTTGAGAAGCTCTTCAAGCACCTGGTTCTTTGTTTCTCCATAGCCTGTAAGTACAGCTACCTTGATGGGGTTCTTATCAGAAACGTTCATAATAGCAGATACAGTTGCCTGCTCGCAGTTTGCCTCTACCTTGTCTATCTGATAGTAGCCGTACTGTAAATACTGCTGGTTATAGGTGATAGAAAGGAAGTCGTCCTGGCTTAATACCTTTACACGCTTTGTGCTTTTGCTTTCTACAACTATTTCGCCACTGGAGATAGTTTCCTTATAGTTTGCCTGGAAGCCCGGATTTGCGATGATATCCACATATTTAAGTGTTATTCTGTCGTTGCAGTTTGCAATCTTCTTCAGAATTTCGTTTGTCTGATAGAAATACTCGCCTGCGCCTGAGAATTCATTCTCATCGCTTGTTACTGTGATAACTATATCGTCATCAAGCTTTGAAAGAAACTCTATAGAGCTGTTTTCGATGGTATAGAGTCCGGAATCGGTAAGGTCTGCCTGTACCGAGAATCTTTCGCCGAGTAAGGTGATTACTACATTTATAAGTACCACCATAGCAATGCAGATAACTGTGAATAATACGGATAATCCACCGTACTTCAGCTTCTTGTTCTTGAAGGGGTTGAGAGTTTTCTTGCTCTTAGGCTTTTTTTCTGCCTTTACAGCCTGTTCAGTTTTTGTTTCTGCGTTTTCTTTCTTTTCAGCTTCTTTTGAAATATTGTTTTTTTCGTTTTTACTCATTGTGCTACTCCTTTCCTTGAATTACGCCCAGCGCTTTTTCTCAAGCACTCTGACGGTGAGGAATAAGAATATAAAGGTTACGCTTAAAAAGAAGATAACACTTGATAAACTGAATATTCCGCTTGTGATTTCTGCATATCTTGAATAGATTGAGATACTTCCGAGAATTGTTCTCACAATACCTGTAGGTACCATTCCGATAAGGGTATCAAGAAGGAGTACCATGAGGTTTATAAAGAAGCTTCCTATTGCCGCTATCATCTGGTTTTCTGTAAGTGCGGAAATGAAAAGTCCGCCTGATACGAAGATACCGCCAAGCAGCAGGATACCTAATGTGTTGCCCCATATAGGAAGCCAGGAAACCTTTGCGAAGGTTGACATTACAAAGCCATATACCGGCATTACCGCAACGCCTGCCGCAAAGATAGCGTATGCGGCTAAGAATTTGCCCATAACTATGCTGAAAAGGCTTATGGGTGCTGTTAAGGTCAGCTGGTCTGTCTTCTGTTTCTTATCCTCTGATAAAAGTCTCATTGTAAGTAAGGGTACAAATACCATAAGTACAATAAACATCAGAAGAAATACATTTGACATATCTGTTGTTCCCATTTCAAGGGAGAACATCCAGAAGAATACGCCTGAAAAGGCATAAAAGATAGCAAGGAACACATATCCTAAAGGAGATGTGAAATATGCTCTCAGTTCTCTTTTAAATATTGCAAGCATTCTGTTTCTCCTTTCTGATTACTTTTTCTTGCTCTTTTTGTTTTCATCGTCTATGTTGCCATAGATATCGCCGGTGGTTATCTTTAAGAATATCTCTTCAAGAGTAAGCTCGCTGGACTTCATCATAAGTAAGGGATAGTTTCTTGACGCAAGACGTTTTGAAACCTCTCGTCTGATGTCGTTACCCTCTTTTGCATTAAGGTAGAACTCACTTACGCCCGGCTCTATATTTTCTCTGTTTATGCGTACATCCTGCATATTGGGGATGGTTGATAACAGCTTTCTGATTTCGGCAGGGTTGCCCTCTGCTCTTACAATAAGCTTGTGATCT
Organism: Ruminiclostridium sp.; assembly: GCA_017942025.1. Classification (GTDB taxonomy): domain Bacteria; phylum Bacillota; class Clostridia; order Oscillospirales; family Ruminococcaceae; genus Ruminiclostridium_E. The sequence goes on from JAGAVH010000041.1 coordinate 34,053, forward strand.
CCCGAAAGATTCTGTACAAGCTTATCGGATGTATCGTTGGCTACAAGCTTACCGCGGTTGATGATTACTATTCTGTCGCATACCGCCTGAACTTCAGGGAGAATGTGGCTTGATAAAATAACCGTGTGATTTTTACCAAGCTTCTTGATAAGAGAACGTATTTCAATTATCTGCTTGGGGTCAAGACCTACTGTAGGCTCGTCAAGGATTAGCACGGGAGGATTGCCGACAAGTGCCTGAGCAAGACCTACACGCTGCTTATAACCCTTTGAAAGGTTCTTGATAACACGGTTCTTTACCTCTGTTATCTTTACAAGCTCGCATATCTCACCTAAGTGGGACTTAATCGGAAGCTTGCACTTTTTGAGGCTGTAAACAAACTTTAAATATTCCATTACAGTCATATCAAGATAAAGAGGAGGCTGTTCGGGAAGATAGCCGATAAGCTTCTTAGCTTTTACAGGATCCTCAAGAATATCGATACCGTTTATGAGCGCCTGTCCCTCTGTACTGGAAAGGTAGCCTGTAAGGATATTCATTGTTGTCGATTTGCCGGCGCCGTTAGGACCTAAGAAGCCGAGTATCTCACCGTCTTCTGCTGCAAAGGATACACTATCTACTGCAGTTTTTGAGCCGTAGCGCTTTGTTAGATTTTTAACTTCGATCATTTAACTGCTCCTTGAATTAAGGTTCTGCCCATACCGGGCATTTTATCCTTATAAGTTTAAACTGTCAAGGTGAAACCTATGTGACAGTAAGGTGTTTTATTGCTGTGCTGTAATCTTATCCCTGTGAAGCTGTTCTTTAAGAGCTTCGATATCATCGAACTTTCTTTCGGGACGGATAAACGACAGCAGACTAACCTTTATTTTCTGCCCGTATAAATCTCCCTCATAACCCAGTATGTGAGTTTCTGCAAGAGGTTTATTCTTATAATTAACTGTGGGCTTTACTCCTATATTTGTAATAGAATGATAAACCCTGTCACCTATAAAGGTGATGCTTTTATATGCGCCGAAAAGAGGTGTAACCATATTTTCGGGATATATCTGATTTATTGTGGGATAGCCGAGAGTTCTGCCGAGTCGGTTTCCGCTTACAACCTCCTCAAATATCGAGAACTCATAACCTAAAAGCTTGTTTGCTTTTTCTATCTCTCCGGTTTTTATGAGATTCTTTATAACGGTGGAATGTACTATGCAACCGTCGCTGCTGAAGGGAGGGATTATTATAACATCTATTCCGTGCTTTTCGCAGATTTTTCTGAAGCCTGCGGCGTCACAGCCTGCTCCTGCTCCGAGTCTGAAATCAAAACCATACACTACAAGCTTTGCGTTCATTATCTTAATGAGAATCTTTGCTACAAAATCCTCGCCTGTGTAGTTTTTTACCGTATCAAAATCGGGAGAATAGATATATTCCACACCTGCCATATCAAGAAGGCTCAGCTTCATATCGTTTGAAAGCAGATTTTCTATCTTTTCTCTTTTCGGCAGTGCGGTGTCGCTGTGAAAGGTGAACATAGCAGAGTGAAGTCCCTCTTTATGAAAGGTTTCCAGCACCACCTGAATATGTCCTAAATGAAGCCCGTCAAAAAAGCCCAGAGCAACTGCCGTAGGAGGTAGCGGTATTAAATTTTCGGTAATATCTATCAATGCTCTGCCTCTTTTCAAAAAGCTTTAAATCAATTCAGTACGTTAAGGTATTTTATTCTTATGCCTTTTTCTGCGTCAATAACCGCAGTTCCTAAAAACGTACCATCTTCGTCATAAACCGAAATATCGGTATTTTCGGGATAGCTCAGATTCATTCTTGCCGTGTCAAGCACAACACCGTTCATAAACATTTTTCTTTGCTTAGCGTTAAGGGTGATTTTTTCATATCCCGAAAACAGTCTTTCTGTGGGGATAATGAGCTTTTCTATATCATCCGGCGTCATACTGCGGACAGCTTCAAGCTCTGTGCAGTCGTCAAGAGTAAAGCCGTTTGAGAGTGTTCTCTGCAGGCTTGTCATAACTGCGCCTGTACCAAGCTTTGCTCCGATATCACTTATTATTGTGCGGATATAAGTACCCTTTGAGCAATGGATATCAAGAACGCCTGTCCTTTCCTTTTCATCATAGGACAGAAGCTCTATTGAATGAACGGTTATCGGTCTTGCTTCTCTTTCTATCTCTATTCCCTGTCTTGCAAGCTCGTAGAGCTTTTTTCCGCCTACCTTTACAGCGGAATACATAGGGGGTATCTGCATAATGTTTCCCTGCATGGAATTCACCGCAGTCATCAGCTCGTCCCTGCTGACTGACTTATCATTCTCTGTCAGCAGTTTGCCCCATATATCCTCTGTTTCGGAGGTGAGTCCAAGCTTAAAGCCTGCCACATATCTCTTATCAAGAGAAGGTATCAGGTCGGCAGTCTTTGCCGCTCTGCCGATAAATACGGGAAGTACCCCTGTCGCCATCGGATCGAGAGTTCCGCCATGACCTATCTTTCGTGTACCTGCCGCCCTTCTTGTTATGGCTATAACATCAAAGGAGGTGAAGTCCCGGGGCTTGTTTATACAGATAACTCCGCAGAGATTGTTGGGATTATCTATCCTGCTCATATCTGTTCTACCGCTTTTTCAAGGACGGGGAGAAGCTTTGCCCTTACAAACTGCAGATTGCCCTCTATAGTGCAGCCTGCCGCTCTTGCGTGACCACCACCGCCGAATACTCCGCATACCTCTGCGGCATTTATCGGCTCGGTGCTTCTCATTGATACCTTGAAGAGATTTTCACCCTTCTGCTTTACAGTAACGCCGAGAACAACACCCTCAATCTGACGGGGAAGGCTTGCAAGTCCGTTGAAATCCTCTGTATCCACTCTGTCGCTGAATTCATTCACAATATCAAGAGTCAGCCAGACAATAGCTATTCTGTCATCGCCTGCAAACTCAATATCACGGAGTATTCTCTGCTCAAGCTCTATTCTGCCCTTTGATTTAAGGTCAAAAAGCTGATAGTTGATTTCGCCGTGAGGAAAATCATATGCCATAAGCTCCCCTGCTATTCTGTGGGTACGGGAGGTTGTATTGGTAAACTTGAAACAGCCTGTATCAGTAGCGATGCCTGTATATAAGCAGGAAGCTATTCTGCCGTCAAGCTCTGCGCCCATTTCAAGAGCTATTTCATAGATAAGCTCGCAGGCAGCTGCCGCATCCGGGTCTACAAAAGTGTACTGTGCAAACTCCTTACGGGACTCGTGATGGTCTATAGCAAGCAGAATCCTGTCCGCATACAGCTCTTCAAGGGAGCCGAGAAGCTTTGTATCTGCCACATCTACGCTGACTATTGTTTTTTCATCAAACTCCTGCTGAACGACCGAGTCTTTAAGATACTGCATACGGCTTACAACCGGATCGGCGCAGAGCACCTTTGCTCTTTTGCCCATCTTCTGCAGTATTCCGCAAAGGCCATATCCGCATCCGAGCGTATCGCCATCAGGATTTGCATGACACAGAATAAGAAAATCATCGTTTTCAAGCAGTATCTGTGCCGCTTTTTTCTTGTCTGTCAACATCCGCTAAATTTCCTTCCTGTTTCGGTTATTCTTCTGCCGTATCATCCGATTTCCTTTTAGGGAGCTTGTTCAGCACCTCGCTTATATGATCGTAATAATCCAACGAGTTGTCAGGCAGAAAGATAAGCTCAGGTAGCTTTCTCATTTTTATACGCTGATTGATTCTTTTCTTAAAGAAGCCCTGAGCCGCTTTAAGACAGTCTACAGCGTCAGTTGTCTTTTCTCCGCCTTCAAGAGAGGAGATGTAGACCTTGCAGTAGGACAGATCGTTTGTAAGCTCACAATGTGAAACGCTTACAAGTCCGTTTGCTATACGGCCGTCCTTTATATCACGGAGGGCAACGGATATCTCACGTTTTATATCCTCCGATAATCTGCTGATATTGAAATTTGCCATTTAAACACCTCTTTACTGTGTTTTCCCTGCTGTCCCGATTTATTCAGGACAGCCGTGAAAACTACTGTCAGGTTTTAATCTCTGTATTCTTCTGTGATAAATGCCTCGAAGATGTCGCCTTCCTTGATATCGGTGTACTTTTCAAGGGTAATACCACATTCGTAGCCTGCAGCTACTTCCTTGACGTCATCCTTGAAACGGCGCAGACCTGCAATCTTATCAACTGCAAGAATGATACCGTCACGGACAACTCTTACTTCGCCGTTTCTCTGTACCTTACCGTCAAGTACATAAGAACCTGCAACGATACCGACGCTGGACAGCTTCATTACCTGTCTTACTTCTACGCGGCCTGTATCTACTTCTCTGTACTTGGGAGCAAGCATACCCTTCATAGCTGTTTCGATTTCTTCTATTGCATCGTAAATTACTCTGTAAAGTCTTATATCAACACCGTCACGCTTTGCGTTTTCTGCCGCTGCGGGATGAGGTCTTACGTTAAAGCCTACGATGATAGCATCAGACGCACGGGCAAGCATAACGTCACTTTCTGTTACGGCACCTGCGGCACTGTGAATAATTTCAACTCTTACCTCTTCGTTCGTGAGCTTTGCAAGAGACTGTGAAACTGCCTCTACAGAGCCCTGAACGTCAGCCTTTACGATGATGGGAAGCTTCTTCATAGAGCCTTCTTCAATCTGTGAGAAGAGGTTATCAAGGCTTACCTTCTTATAAAGCTTGAACTGTTCTTCCTTAGCTTCGAACTTTCTCTTTTCAACAAGCTCTCTTGCAAGTCTTTCGTCTTCAACTACCGCAAAGTCGTCGCCTGCGCTGGGAACCTCTGAAAGTCCCATAATTTCAACAGGAACGGAAGGTCCTGCCACCTTTACTGATCTGCCCTTGTCATCTCTCATAACTCTGACACGACCAAGTGCTGTACCTGCAATGATGATATCGCCTGAGTGGAGTGTACCTGACTGTACAAGGATAGTTGCAACCGCACCTCTGCCCTTGTCAATCTTAGCTTCGATAACTACACCCTTTGCAAGCTTGTCGGGATTAGCCTTGAGTTCAAGTACGTCTGCTGTAAGGTTTACCATTTCGAGAAGGTCATCCATACCCTCGCCTGTCTTTGCAGATACGGGAACACAGATGATATCGCCGCCCCATTCTTCACATACAAGGCCGTGTTCGGTAAGCTCCTGCTTAACCTTTTCAGGGTTAGCTGTAGGCTTATCCATCTTGTTTATTGCTACGATAATCTGAAGATTTGCCGCCTTTGCGTGGTTTATAGCTTCTACTGTCTGGGGCATGATGCCGTCGTCAGCCGCAACTACAAGGATTGCGATATCAGTAGCTAAAGCGCCTCTTGCACGCATTGCTGTAAATGCTTCGTGACCGGGAGTATCAAGGAAGGTGATGTCTCTGCCGCCCGCCTTTACTCTGTAAGCACCGATATGCTGTGTGATGCCGCCTGCTTCTCCTGCGGTAACGTGAGCATTTCTTATTCTGTCAAGGAGTGAAGTCTTACCGTGGTCAACGTGTCCCATTACAACAACTACGGGTGAACGGGGCTGGAGGTTGTCATCGGTATCCTCTATCTCTTCGAAGAGTCTTTCTTCGATTGTGACAACTACTTCCTTCTCTACCTTTGCGCCAAGTTCTTCTGCTACGATGCAGGCTGTATCAAAGTCAATAGTCTGGTTGATTGTAACCATTACTCCAAGACCGAAGAGCTTCTTGATAACTTCAGCCGCTGTTACCTTTAAGCGCATAGCAAGCTCGGACACAACAATTTCATCAGGAATCTGCACTTCAAGCTGCTTCTTTCTTGCTCTTTCAAGCTCAAGACGCTTCATCTTCTGTGCTTCAGTTTCCTTTTTCTTGCTGAACTGCTGCTGCTTGCCCTTCTGGGATTTCTGGTTTATCTTCTGCTTTCTTGAATAGTTGTCATTCTGCTGTCTGCCGCCCTCGTGGCTTGCGATGGACTCATACTTTTCGTTGTACTTGTCGAGGTTTACATAGCTGCCTCTTGTATCAACATGCTTTGTAACCTGTTCGCCTCTCTGTACGGCTTCGCCCTTTACGTGCTTTGTAGGAGGTGCGTTTGTCTTGATGTTTGCAAGATCGATAACAGGCTGAACAGGCTTTGCTTCCTGTCTTGCAGGCTTGGCGTCACGTCTGTCGCTTCTGTCGTTCTTGTCGAACTTTCTGTCGCCCTTGTCAAACTTTCTGTCAGACTTTTCGCCCATAGGCTTTCTATCGGTCTTTTCAAACTTGCCGTCCTGTCTTGCAGGTCTGTCGGTCTGAGGCTTTCTGTCTGTTTTTTCTGTCTTAGCAGGCTTTTCCGCCTTAGGCTCTTCCTTCTTTACAGGCTTTTCCGCCTTGGGTTCTTCCTTCTTTACAGGCTTTTCCGCCTTGGGTTCTTCCTTCTTTGCAGGCTTTTCTGCCTTGGGCTCTTCCTTCTTTGCAGGCTTTTCTGCCTTGGGCTCTTCCTTCTTTGCAGGCTTTTCTGCCTTAGGCTCTTCCTTTTTAGCGGAAGCAGAGGCAAAGTAGCTGTTGAAATCCTTTACCTGATTGCCCTGAGTGTACTTTTCAAGCACTATTGTAAGCTCCTCCTCTGTGAGAGACGCCTGTGCCTTTTTCTGTACATCAAAATATTCCTGTACTGTTGCGGTAATGTCTGCAACAGGTACGTTAAGATCTTTTGCAAGCTCGTTTACACGATATTTTTTATCCATTAACTAATCCCCTTTTTAGGTCAAATATTAAGTTTTCTATTTCAACATAGTGAGGCTTCTGAATAAGCCTTCATCTAAGATTGCAATGATGCCCGTTCTTTTTCCGAGAACGGCTTTTATTTCGTCCATACCGGCATCAGACTGAAACAGCGCTGTATTGTATTTCTCACACACGAAGGTTATCTCCTTCAACGTTTTGTCTGAAATATCTTTCGCAACAGCGACTCCGCACACCTTCGACCTTGCGCTTTTTACTTCTTCGCACACCGGATCAAAGCCGTATATCAGCTTTCCTGCCCTGCGGCACAGTCCCAGGGTGCTTAAAAATCTTGTCATAATGTGCATCCTTTCTTATTCGCCCTTTTCAAGCTGTTTCAATAAATCAAGATATATCTCTTCGGGTACTGCACATTTAAGAGAGCGTTCAAGCCCTTTTCTTTTCTGTGCAAGCTCTAAACATTCCTTACTGTGACATACGTAAACACCTCTGCCTGACTTTTTGCCTGAGAAGTCTATGCATATTTCGTTTTCGGGAGTGTGAACAACTCTTATAAGCTGTTTTTTCTCCTTCATCTCGTCACAGCCTGCACATTTTCTCATAGGAATTTTTCTGACAGCCAAAGCGACACTTCCTTTCATTATATATTAAATGCCGTTATTTTATCCGTTATTACTCGGAATCCTCTTCGCCTTCGAAGAAGCCGCTTTCGGGACGGATATCTATCTTATATCCTGTAAGCTTAGCCGCAAGCTTTGCGTTCTGTCCCTTGTTGCCGATAGCAAGAGAAAGCTGATTATCGGGCACGATAGCTGTACAGCTCTTTACTTCCATATCGGGAATTTCTACGCTGATAACATCGCTGGGCTTTAATGCCTGCTTGATGAATTCTGCGGGGTCCTCGCTGTAGAATACCACATCCATCTTTTCGCCTGCAAGCTCCTCGCATACCTTGCTGATTCTCTGTCTGCCGGGTCCTATGCAGGCGCCGAGAGCGTCAACGTCAGGATTGTTGCTGATAACCGCAACCTTGGAGCGCATACCGGGCTCTCTGCTGATTGCCTTTATTTCTACCGTACCGTCAAATATCTCGGGTACTTCTGTTTCGAATAAGCGCTTTACAAGCTCTTTTCTGATTCGTGAAATCTTGAGTGCAGGCTTGTGGTCTGTCTTGGATACGCCGAAAACATAAACCTTTACCATATCGCCCACATTCAGCACCTCGCCGGGAATCTGTTCTTTCTTGAATAAGGGAACCTCGTTGCCCTGAAGGTCAACTGTAACATTGCCTGTCTTGGGATCTGTGCGAACAACGGATACTGTAACCGCCTCATCCTGAAGACCGCCCCACTGTTCTACAAGCTGTTCTCTTTCTACTTCCTTGATACCCTGCTTGATAATCTGCTTTGCAGACTGAGCTGTGATACGTGCGAAATGCTTTGTATCAACCTTGATTGTCACCATATCGCCGTACTTGAGTTTTTTACGGGTGTGCTTTGAAGCCTCTTCAAGTGTTATCTGGTTTGCAGGGTCCTCTACTACCTCGGAAACCTCCTTACGGATAGATACATCAAATTTGTTCTTTTCAAGATCGATGTCAAAGTTTACATTTTCACAACCCTGAAAATCCTTCTTGATGGCGTTCATAAGAGCTGTCTGAATCTTTTCAATGAGTACAGAAGGCTCCATGCCCTTTTCCTTTGCAAGCAGTGTCAGTGCTTCAAAAAGTTCTGTTGTGTTGCTGTTTGCCATTTTTGCGTTTTTCCTCCATGTAATTTTCTGATTTAACCTTTATAAATACTTGTTTACAAATTAAGAGCTATTCTTCTGCATTTTGCCGTGTTGAAGGTCATCTCTTCATTTTCGGTCTGCAGGGTGAAGTCGCCCGTACTTCCATCATAAGAGCTTAAAGTTCCGCTGTAATATACCGTCTTGCCGTTTTCGTCCCTTACGGTGACTTTTATCGGCTGGTCTGCCATTTTTTCGAAATGGAAGGGCTTTCTCAGCACTCTGTCAAGTCCCGGTGAGCCGACCTCCAGTATGTCAATAAGCTCCAGGCACGGTAGCTTATCCACAGCCTCGTTAAGCGGTGCGGTTATCTCCTCGCACTGTGTATCATCTATGCCGCCGTCCTCTTTATCAAAAAGTATTTTAAGCGACCACATCGCGCCCTCTTTTTCAAAGATGACGTCCCACAGCTCGTAGCCGTAGCTTTCTACTATCGGTGCTACTGCGTCAAGTGTGAGCTTTTCCACATATTCCGCCTGATTCTTCTTTCCGCCTTTTTCCTTAGCCAATTAACTGCCTCCTTTTTTAAAAAGCCCATATATAAACTAAAGACCGAGATGAACTCAGTCTTTAGCCTAAAATATTCTACCTTAGAATTATACCACGTTAAATGCGGTTTTGTCAAGGGTTTATGCAAATTTTTCACCGATTTCAAAGAAAATCACAGCTTCTGACATAATACCTTGTTCTTGCCGCTGTTTTTTGCCTTATATAAAAGTGCGTCAGCACCGTCAAAAAACTCTGCATAGCTGTCGGTACTGTCTGACCAGACAACACCGACACAGCATCTGATTTCGTGGTTTTCGCCTCTTATCAATGTATGCTCAAGCTTTTTAAGGTAGGATTCGAATTTTTCCTCTACCTTTTTTTCGTCATAGCCTGTAACGTAAAGGATGAATTCATCTCCTCCGAAGCGTCCTACTATACCGTCGGGGAAGGATGCAACCAGATCGCTTGCCACTGATTTCAGCACCTCGTCACCAAAGGAGTGACCGTAGGTATCGTTGTACTCCTTGAAATCATCAAGGTCAACAATGGCAAAAAACTCTCTTTTACCCTTGTTGTTTTCTATCGCCTGCTGTATCTTGGTAGCGGCTGTAAGCTTATTATATACGCCTGTCGTGGAATCATACTCGATAAGCTTTGTTGTTCTTACTTTTTCCTTCTGCTCATCGTCTATATCATCAATTCTGCCTATTATCCTTACTACTCTTCCGTTACTGTCGGCAATACTGATGTATATGTTGTTTGCCCACTTATAGCTTTGCTGGTCGATAACGGTTGTGCGGTATCTCAGGCTTCCCTTCATTGCCTTACTGCAGGCTCTCGCAAGAGTGCCGAAGAACAGCTCTCTGTCCTCGGGATGTATGAGGTGCATCTTCTTCGCATAGGCTGAATAGTTACGCACCTCTACAGGGTCAACTCCACCGTCAGCACTGCGGTAATTCAAGGTCATGGTATCCGATATATTGTCATATTCAAAGTAAACGGATTTATTCATAGCCTCTTGCAGCATCATACAACGCTCATAATTTATGGTACTTTCAAGATTCTTTTGCTTATCGTGTGTGATATTGGTAATCATCGCCAGAACGGCTACTCCGTCCGTTACAATAAAATCAACAGGCTTGGCACTGACGTGAATCCAGTTTTCCTTACCGTTTTTGTCCATACCGAGCACCTCTATGGACATAGGCTTACCTTTACGAACAGTCTGCTCGGACAAAACAACAAGTGCCATACGATCTCTGGGACAGAGCATTTCAACGATATCCGTAATGACCGTATCCTCGTCATAACCCATAACGGAGCACAAGGCGCGATTGTGATAGATTATTCTCACGCCCTCGTTTTTCATTTCAAGCAGTGCAATACCATCCTCAAGGCTGTCAAGCAGGATATCGCCCGCCTTGTGCCAGGCATATTCTTTTTTAAGTCTGCCGTGAAGATGCGACAAACTGGTGTTTTGTATTTTTTCTTCCATATCGACTCTCCGATTCTATGTAAATTCCTGACAAAGATTAAAGGCTCGCACAAGGCAAGCCTTTATACGCTGTTTCTGACCTTCCTGCGATTATTTTATGTAGAACTGCTGCATAAACTTCAGGCAATGTACGTATTCGCTGGCGATAAGCTGTGAATCTGCGTGATATTTTTCCACAAACTCGTCTACCTTTACCCAGTCCGCCCGCTCATAATCCTTGACAAATCTGAATATATCACCAAACAGTCCCTCATCTCCGAAAAGACCATTTTTTATGTTATCCGTTACCGGCAATTCTTTCAGGACATTCTCTATCTCTGCTTTATTTGCTGTGCCTACAACTATGGACATAAGTCCCATAAGATAAAGCTCTTTTCTGTGTGGATAGGCGCCGGGAACAATCTTTGAGATGCTTTCACAGAACTTTGCTCTGAAAAGCGCCAGCTTTATAAGCTCGTCGGGAGTATCCTTCTGAAGTCGCTGTAACCCCACAAGATAAATCCACTCCTTCAGCTTGTCAAAGCCGAGCAATACGAGTGCCTGATGTATGGTGGATATCTTGTTACCTGTGTTGGCGTACATAATGTTTATAAGTCTGAGCAGTCTTATTGCAAGTACGGCGTCTGTAGAAATAACCGCGGCTATTTCCTCATAGTCAGGCTCAGGCGAATAGACAAGTCCGAGCACGTGAAGAAAGGTCTTTGCCATAGGACTGTTTGTTTTCTGCGTTATAAGAAGCGGCTTTGCAAAATAGAAGCCCTGCATGTATGAGCAGCCCATATTCTTGGCATACTCCACCTCAAGCTGACTTTCTACCTTTTCTGCAAGCATTATCTTATTTTTTCTCAGACACATCTCCGCTGTCTTTTCCATAGCGTCACGAGGACCTCTGAAATCAATCTTGACAATGTCCGCAAGTCTGAAGAGTGCATCGGTTGCAGGTGAATATTCATAATCGTCAAGAGCAATAGTGTAGCCCATATCTTTAAGCTCTGCACAGCGCCTTACAACGTCCATATCACAAAGGACGCTTTCAAGAAGCTCTACTACCAGTATATCCTTTGATATCATTGTCGGTACACTGCGTTTTATAAGATTGCCGGTAAAATTGACAAACGCTTTTTTACCGTCAAGAAAGGAAGTCATACTATCCACAAGAAATGCGTTATTTATTACATCGGCTGTACTGACGTCGCCGTTGTCGCCTGTATATACATTGACTCCCGGTTGATTTCTGTAAAGCAATTCATATCCGTATGTCTTGTTGTTCAGGTCAAATATCGGTTGTCTTGCAAAATATACCTGCTCCACAGAATCAGCCCCTTTCATCTTGGATTTTATATTTAAAATATAGTACAGTTATTTAATTCTATATTACTATATCAGCGCCGTTTTGTCAACATTTTAACTGTATTTTCGTTGAAACAGACATCTTTTTTGTGAAAATGCACAAAACGACTTTTGGATAAACCAAAAGTCGTTTTATTACTGTTACTGAATTTCTAAATTATCCTCGTTGAAGATGAATATTTTTACTCCGTTTTCTCTGGCATATTTCAGTATATGGCTGTCATCGTCCGCCTTTCCGAAATAAAGCAGGGCATCGCTTGAATCTATCATATATTCATCTGTGTGAATATAGCAGTCAGCCTCGAAATGAGTATGAAGCATTATTGCTGTTTCTGACTTTTCGTGAACAGAATAATACATATCTCTCTGCAATTCGGGCCAGGAGGTAGTCTGCTCCTCATAAGGAATCACCGCATGAAATTTTATAGGATTAAACAGCCTCAGTGCCGTAGCCACAGCGCCTGCCCACAGCGGTACACCCATTTCTGTATTCGAATAAAATTCGTCATACCCCATCGTAAAAAGCTTCCATATATTATTTCTGAGTGCCGCCTTTATGGATATGACAGGCTCTTCGTTTTCATTGAGAATGCCTGCGGCAAACTCAGAGCCGTTTGTTGCTATAGTACAAATCATATGTTCTTCCTTTCCGATTATATAACATAGCCAGTAACATAAATTATAACATATTTTATATCAGATTTGCAATATATAATTATGTTAAAATATTATTTTTCAAAAAATTACGAAAGGTGTGCATAAAATATGAGTGAAAAGCTCAGACTCACAAAAAGAAACGGTCTGAAGGGTGAGGACGGCTACAAGGTATTTTCCGTCCGTATAAAGGACAGTACCGTTCAGCAGCTGGATGATATATGTGCAAGAACAAACCGCTCCAGAAACGAGATAATCGGTATAATGCTGCAATATGGCATCGATAACTGCGTAATAGAAGAATAACCGGGATTCACCGACGACAGTCGGTGAATCTTTTTATATAGAAATATTTTTCAGCTTGTCCGTTTCAAAATTAAAGACAGCTGTTCTTATTTCTTCTATCCGGGGTTTTGTTTCGTCGTCATAGCTGAAGCTATCAAGCTTTGCCGAAAGCTCATCGAGAGCGTCTACATCAAGTACGGCAGCCGCCTTTCTTATCTCTTCGACAATTTCTCTGACTACTGTCATATCAGCCATTTCCTTGTCAGTTTCGGCAACGCCGATAAGCTCAGAAAGGGGCTTTTTATATGAAAGCCAGCTATCAATAAACACAGGATGAAGTGATATGATTGTATCGTTGTCCAGCTCCGCCGCCGCTTGTTCAAGTCGCATTGCCATACCTGAAAGGGGTATTATGCCTATCAGCATAGCAGAGCTTTTCATACTGTGTACCTTTACACGATAACTGCTCATAGCGCTGTCATCCGACTGCTGAATCATATCGGTGTAGTATCCGTTCAGCTCGTCCGCATCAGAGCTCATAGCAGGTACAAACATCTTAACTGTGCTTAATACAGAATCGTTATCGCCTAAAGTAAGCTTTGCCACACGCCAGTCAACGCCGTTTATTATCGGAAGCTCTGCTTCTGCAACTGCTTCTTCTTTGTGAGCTTTTTCTGCCTGCTTTACATAGGAGGGCGGAAGCAGAGATAATATCTTCTTTTCAAGCTTTGACGGGTTGAGCGGCTTTGTCAGCATACTCTTGAAGCCTGCTTTTTTATAGATTTCGTTGGCTCCGGTCATTGCGTTTGCAGTAAGCATTACGACAGGTGTATCCTTTGACTTGTTATCAGGCATTGCCTTCATTATTTCAAAGGTGTCAAGTCCGTCCAGCTCAGGCATCATATGATCCATAAATATGATATCATAGCGATGCTGTTTTACAAGCTCGATGCACGCCTTACCGCTGCCAGCCTCAGTTATTTCCATCTGCATAGGCTTCAGAAGATTTATAAATACCTTACGGTTGATTGCGTTGTCATCCACTAAAAGTATTTTAGCACCGGGAGCGATAAACTCGTTGACAAACTCCTTATACACGTGTCCGTGAACACTGGGATCGTATTTGCCGATAGAGGTATTATCTGTTACCATCTGCTTTATTGTAAAGTAGAATTCTGAACCCTTTCCGTATTCGCTCTTTACTTTAAGCTCGCTGTCCTGCATTTTTAAAAGCGATACTGCAATATTGAGTCCCAGGCCCGTACCCTCTATATGGCGGTTCTTCTCCTCATCCATTCTTGCAAAGGAATCGAAGAGTGTTGCCATACTCTCGGGTTTTATACCTATACCTGTATCCTTTACACTGAAGAAGAACATATCCTCATCTACTCTTTTGACAGTAAAGGTAACTGTACCCTCGTGGGTATATTTCACTGCATTTGTCATAAGGTTTACAAGAATCTGCTTCAATCTTACATCATCTCCCATAACCTCGGTCGGAAGGTTATCGTCGATGTTCAGTATAAGTTCAAGATTTTTGGTTTGTGCCCTGAATTTTATGAGGTTGTATATATCGGTAATCATTGCCGCAAGAGAGTATCTTGCTTTAATTATCTTTATCTTTCTTTCCTCAATTTTAGTTATATCAAGGATGTCGTTTACAATACCAAGCAGAGATTCTGCCGCCGTCTTTGTTTCTATGGCATATTCCTTTATCTGCTCGTCCTTGCTGTCACGGAGTATAGTTTCGTTCATACCCATAATAGCGTTTATCGGGGTTCTTATCTCGTGGGACATAGTAGCAAGGAAGCTGCTCTTTGCCTTTGTTGCCGCTCTGGCGTCATCACATTTTGCCTCTACAAGCGCCAGAAGATCGTCCAGACTTCGCTCCTGCTCGGAATATTGCCTGTTCTTGAATACTATCATGTATATCATACCGATAAATACCCAGTTAGCAACAACGTTTGTTATAATACCTACATTCATCTCAAGTACGGACTGTGGTGAACCAAGAATTATATGGACGAGCAGAACGCTTATAACCTGAAAGATATAGGTATGTACCGCATGGAATTTCAACAATCTGTCATCTATGAAGGTAAACAATGTCACCGACGTCAGTATCATTGAATACAGCATAACCTGAGCCGAGTCAAAGGCAAAGCCGACAAACAAATCGACCACGGTAAAGGAGATGGAGAGCATATTCTTGTGAAATTTCTCGGATATTCGCTGTTTTTTCACACAAATAACAATAAAAACCGCCGTTGCCGTTGTAACACCGAAAAAAGCCAGCATAAGATATGTGGGATATTTTCCGATTATAATGCCCACAATTGTTGCAATTATAACCTTTGTAAAAAAGAAAGCAATATTAAGAGTAGAACCGAATTTATAGGTAGGTCTCATAAGCGCACCCCCTTCGGCACAACAAAACGAAGTCCTTTTTTTACCATTTCCCCCTTGCAGGAGGTAACACCGTGGATAAGCTCGCCGTCCTGATTTATGGTAAAGGGCTTACCGTCAGCACGTTTTATCTCTATAGTCTTTGATAAGCAGAACTTCATCTTTTTACTTACTCTTGAATATTTTTTATTCATAAGGTCAAGCAGAACCATTGCCAGAGGAAAGCCGCGCTTTTTTACCGTAGCAATTCTTGTGATGCCGAGTCCGTCGGTAGCGCATGCATTATCGGCAAAAAAGATATTGCCGCCGAGTACGTGACCGTTTCCGAAATATATTTCGGAAAAATATCCTGTATGCACATCATTGTCAAGCTTTATTTCATATTCTCTTGTTTTGGAAACGAACAAGGAATATATAACCGCCAGCATATAAGGAATCTTATCACTTATAAAACGAAGCGAACGAAGCTCGTTCATCTTTGTCTGACAGTTACTGTCAAGACCTGTCGAAAGTGTGTTCAGAGCGATGCCATGCTCAGTTCTTATGTAGTCTATATCTATGACTTCACCATCTATAAGCTCATCAATATTGCGGAATTTTTCTTCGTTTTCACCGAACACCTTTAAAAAGTCGTTAGTGAGTCCGCAGGGATAGAAGGCTATCTCCACATCAGACAAATCATTGATACCGTTAAGCATATGTCGCATTGTGCCTGAGCCTCCGCAACAGTAAAAACGAAGCTTTTCGCCTTCAAATATATGCTGTATTTTCTTTACAAGCTCTGTTTCATAGCCTTCCTGACGTGTATTGAATACGAAATAATCAAGATTTTTATAAGAACTCAGCTTCGTACGGAGATTATCCGCAAAGGTCTGCTGTCCTGCGAAGGGATTGATTATAAATATATGTATCATCTTTATTCCCCTTGAAGCTATACAGCTTATTCTGATACTTCGTGATTTTTGTTAAGAGTTTTTTCGATAAGAGCCACCAGCTTAGCCTTGCTGGGAGGCTTTAACATATATCCGTCGGGCTTTAAGGACAGGAGCTTTGAAACTGTTTCGAGGTCGGAGCTGCCTGTAAAGAATATTATAGGAATATCTCTGGTAGTAAAATCCTCTTTGAATTTCTTGAAAAGATCTCCGCCGTTCTGATATGGCATTTCATAATCGAGAAGTATAAGGTCGGGGGTTTTTATGGCAAGCTGGTCAAATGCCTGATTGCCTGAGGTTGCGATTGCCACATTATATTTGCCGTAAAGCATTTCCTTTACTGTTCTGAGCAGAAGAACGTTATCGTCTATGGCAAGAATGTTCGGAAGCTTTTTTGCAGATGCGGTTGATATTTCCATTGTTTTCAGTCCTTTCGTTTTATATCCGTTACTTGTCGGAAATGCGTTGTAATCTGTCATTTATACAGCTATTCCGCCAGTTTGTTATTATTGTAACACACTTTGTTTGAAAAATCAACATTTAAGTGCTATAAACAGCATTTTTTTCATCACAAAATGCGACAGCTTTTTATAAATTGCGACAAAAAACAAGAGCTGCATTGAGCAGCTCCCAGCGTGTAGACAAATTCTTGTCTACACGCTGTCGGACGATGAAAAACGCACGCAGACGAGGAAACTGACGCTGTCGGCATACGGGTTGTATGGTAAGCGTCAGTTGACGAAGTAAGCAAAAATGCTTTAGGGAAGCCATTTTCGGCTTCCCTAAACTTTTGTATCAACGTTTTTATATACTCGCAAGATAAGTGCAAATTTTACGCATTTTTGCGGTGCGTGAGTTTGTCTTCAGTCTGAGAGCTGCATTGAGCAGCTCCTTCTTCAGCCTTTCGTTATATAAACTTCATCAGCATTATAAATAATCCAAGTATAAGTACGGGGCAGAATACCGTCATCAGCTTTTCCTTCTTATCCTCTCCCGTTACCGGTTTGAGTCGTGCAATTCCGCAAAGAGCAACGACAAGGATAATAAGGGGCATACCGAGATATGCAATATTGGTAACGATAGTTGCTACCGTACTTACCGCAATTATAACGGCGTCAACAATCTTGTTTTCCGTAAGCAGTATATCCTGATATACAGATACGCTGACCAGCAGATTATTTGCTATATGGAGTAATATCGTAGGTACTATACTCTTGTATCTTACCGCAATTATGCCGAACACCAGACCGCTGAGCGTGGCGTAGGCAAACTGGTCGAAATTGCCGTGGGCAAGGCCGAAGATAAGCGAGGAAACTAATATTGCAGGCGTATCTCCCATAGGTCGCATTGAACCGAGTAACAGCTTTCTGTATATAAGCTCCTCGCATATTGGTGCTACAATAGCTGAGAATATGAGCATTACAAGTCCCGCAGAGCTATTGACGGGGGCTGTCTGCTCCATAATGTTCGGTATTTCCTCTGTGCCGAAAAGGAGCTGACATATACTGCTTATAAGATTGGTAACCTGAGAACCGCACATACCGAAGGAAAAGGTTGCAAGCAGCATTACTACGGGATAAGTGGGATTATTCGTGTAGGTGGGCAGAAGATGTCCCAGCTTGCTGTACTTTTTATAAAGCACTCCGAACACAATGAACTTGGGAGCATAGGATACGATGCTTGCAAAAAAGTGAGTTATTGCGGTTGCGACTGCCGGGGACGACTCGCCAAAAAAAGCGTTTACGATGTACGCCATAAAGTAGAAGGCAGTGTTTTTTATCAGTATCTCTAAAAATACCACTATGATAAGCGACGCACCCACATCAAAGCAGAGCCTTCTTAAATCCGACGGGCGAAGCATATCAAGGCTTTCTACCCTGCTTAAATTATACTGGGTATAGCGTTCTTTGATTTTGTCTATAATGTTTGTTTCCTGCATAGAACTCCTTTATTTACCCTATGAAAATCATCACTATCATAAATGCCAGACTCAGAACGACACTTATAATAAATACGGGTTCTTTTATGAGTGTTATGAACTTTTCCCTCTTTGTCATTTCGGGATAGTTGTTTGTGGGACGGTAAAGTCTGTTGTTCTTCAGCTTTGATATTGCGCTTATTATTCCTGCAAACATAAATAAGAGAACCAGCACGAACACTATTCCGAGAATTACAATCATAGTGTTTTCAAGATTGTTCAGCTCTTCGCCCTTCTGACTTTTGGCAAAGCCCGAAACCACAGGGTCGCTGGTAATCAGAAGAAGAATCACCGCCGAAACGGAGTTTAGTATTGCGTGTATTATCATAGTAGGTATGAGGCTGTCGGAGGCGTATCTCACATATCCCAGTACGATTCCTACCACAAAGGTGAAGCAGAACTGATGTACGTTTCCGTGAGCAAGTCCGAAAAGCAGAGCTGATATCAGTATGGCAAAGCCGTTTCCGTAGGGGGTAAGTCCTGTCTGTATTATACCTCTGAACCAGAATTCTTCGAAAAGAGGTGCAATAACAATAAACTGTACCGCAAGAACTATTGCGGTTACTGCAGAGGTTACGGTTGCTCCGCCTGTCAGGGGAGCATAGGTTTCCTCTACTGCGTTTTTATTATTGGCAAGCAGAAAGGATATCACAAGAACTAAAATGTTTATCATCTGTCCGAGTCCGTAGCAGGGCAGAACCCAGGATACAGCCTTACCGAGTCGGCTGCTCTTTTTATAATATATTCTGTTGTCGCTTTTTTTATATCCGAAAACCTTCATTGTGACAGCCATCGGGCATATGTAAAGGAAAATTATCGATACAACGGTAACTATAATGTATCTTGCGGTAGGGTCAAACTCCTTTAGCAACAGGCTCATAAGAAGGGTTGCACCCTCTGCCACAAGTCTGAATATAAGAAGTATTCCGAGTGCAAGTCCTGCCTTTCTGCAGGCAGTCCTGAATTCATTTGTCATAGCCATCAGTATTCGCCCTCCAGACCGTTTTTAATCATATCTATAACATAATTGGGTAATGCAAAGCACCCTTTATGAAGCTCTGTGTTATAATATTTTGTTCTGATACCGAGATTGTTCCAGTAGTCCTCGTCCAGGTCCTTTAACGGGTCAAGTCCCTTACTTGCAAAGCCGAATAGCCAGTGACCGCTGGCATAGGTGGGGATATGTGCCTGATACACCCTGTGTAAAGGGAATACCGAGCTTATTCTCTCGTGCGCCGCACACATCGCCTTGGCGTCATTTATATAAAAGGGGCTTTCGTGCTGATTTACAAGCACGCCGTTTTCGGTAAGCGCATTGTAGCAGTTGCCGTAGAATTCCTTTGTAAAGAGCCCCTCGCCCGGTCCGAAGGGATCGGTGGAGTCAACTATTATAAGATCGTATTCGTTGATTTTTCTTCTTACAAAGCGGAGTCCGTCGGCATAGTGAATATCCACTCTCTTATCGTCAAGGGATACTGTCATAGAGGGGAAATATTCTTTGCACACCTCTACCACCTTTTCATCTATCTCCACTAAGTCAATATGCTCTATCGTATTGTAGCGGCAAAGCTCTCTTATCGTGCCGCCGTCGCCTGCGCCGATAACAAGAACATTCTTTACATCCTTCTTTACTGCCATAGGAACGTGAACTATCATATCGTGATAGATGAATTCATCCTTTTCGGTTATCATCACATAGCCGTCAAGGGCGAGGAGCTTTCCGAACTCCAGCGACTGAAATACATCTATCCTCTGATAATCAGTTTCTGCCGTGTATAAATGTTCATCTACTCTTATTGAAAATCTTACGCTGTCGCTATGATTTTCGGTAAACCATAATTCCATTTTTTCGCCTTTCTAATTTTCAAGAATCATTATATTCTTAATTTCAAGATCCTCTGTACCTGTAAGGAAGCAGCCCTTCTCTCCTGCATACTTTATATACGCTAAAATTTCCTCGGTTATCTGCTCGCCGGGAGCAAGTATAGGAATACCCGGTGGATAGCACATTACAAATTCGCCACTTATCTTTCCTGCACTCTTTTCTATAGGTACGGATTTCTTGTTGCCGTAGAATGCCTCCTGGGGCGACATCTTTACAATGGGGTTTATATATTCGTGGTCAAGCATACCCGTCTTATCCTTCTGATAAATCCGCTTGATATCGTTAAGCGCACCTATCAGTCGGTCAAGGTAAAGCTCTCTGTCGCCTATTGAAACATAGGCTAAGATATTTCCGATATCACCGAATTCTATCTGTATGCCGTAGCTGTCACGGAGGATATCATATACCTCAATTCCTGCAAGTCCGATATCTCTTGTGTGGATAGACAGCTTTGTAACATCAAAGTCATAGAATGCGCCGCCGTCGCAAAGCTCCTTTGAAAAGGCGTAGTAACCGCCGATATCGTTTATCTCGCTACGCATATATTCTGCATAGCTCTTTACCTTTTCAAAAATCTCCTTGCCGTGAAGAGCAAGATTTCTTCTTGATATATCGAGACTGGACATTAAAAGATAACTGCCGCTTGTAGTCTGCATAAGGTTTATTATCTGTCTTATGTAGCCCTCGTTTACAGTATCACTCGTTAAAAGAAAACTACTCTGAGTAAGCGATCCGCCGCTTTTATGCATACTTACAGCCGCCATATCAGCGCCTGCGTGCATACCTGCAACGGGCATTCCGTCGGCAAAATAGAAATGTGTGCCGTGTGCCTCATCGGCAAGCAGATACATTCCGTTTTCGTGGGCAAGGTCGGCAATACGCTTTATATCGGAGCATACGCCGTAATAGGTGGGATTATTCACAAACACCGCTTTAGCGTCGGGATTTTCCTTTATCGCCTTTTCCACATCCTCGTATCTCATACCAAGAGGAATTCCAAGCTCTTTATTAACGCCGGGATTTACATAAACAGGCACAGCTCCGCCTAAAATGAGAGCGTTAATTGCGCTGCGGTGTACATTTCGGGGCATAATTATCTTTTCCCCACGCTTTGCGACTGCAAGCACCATTGCCTGCACCGCCGCTGTAGTTCCGTTTACTATAAAGAATGCATTCTTACAGCCGAAGGCGTCGGCGGCAATCTGCTCTGCTTCCTTTATAACGGAAACGGGATGACAGAGATTGTCAAGGGGTTTTGAGGAATTGACGTCAACGGTCATACATTCCTTGCCTAAGAAATCTGTAAGCTCGGGGTTGCCTCTGCCCATCTTGTGTCCGGGGACATCAAAGGGGACTATTCTCTTTTGTCTGTAGGTTTTCAGCGCCTCGTAAATGGGCGCTTTGTTCTGATTTTCCATATATTTTATCCTTGTTTATATCAAATTTTCGGGGACACCGCTGAACGGGGCGTCGGGGACGTCGCTGAACGGGGCGTCGGAGACGTCGCTGAACGGGGCGTCGAGGACGTCGCCCCCTACTACGAATAACGTCTTAATATATATTCATTCCCGAATATATTTCTATCATTTCACGGCGCAGGCTCTCGGTAATACGGAGTCTTTCCTTTGGGGGTATATCGTAGATATCCGAATTGAAAAGGTAATTCTTTAAATCCATTTCTCTTATCATAAGCCTTGTATGGAAGATATTCGCCTGATATACATTTATATCCGTTGCGTCGTATTTTGTAAGGGTATAATCGTTTATAAAATCCTGAATGGAGGTTATATCGTGGTCCAGGTACAGCTTATGTCCGCCCATATCCCTTGTAAAGCCTCTTACACGGTAGTCTATCGTGATAATATCCGAATCAAAGCTGCCTATGAGGTAGTCAAGAGCATTAAGCGGCGAAATCTCTCCGCAGGTGGAAACGTCTATATCTACTCTGAAGGTCGAAATGCTGTTATTCGGATGATATTCGGGATAGGTGTGTACGGTAACATGGGATTTGTCGAGGTGGGCTACTACCGTTTCGCTCCTCTTCTGCATACGGGGATTAAGCGGCTCGCCCTTTACCATACCCTTGTTACAGCTCGGGTCTATTTCTGTGCCTGCTGTAGCCTTTTCGGAGATAAGCAGAGTAACGCTTGCGCCCTGGGGGTCATAATCCTGCTTTGAGATATTAAGCACATTAGCACCTATTATATCTGTGACATCGCAGAGTATTCCCGTAAGTCGCTCGGAATTATACTGCTCGTCTATGTAGTCTATATAATCTCTCTGTTCTCTTGCGCTTTTTGCATAGCACACATCATAGATATTGAAGCTGAGAGTTTTGGTCAGATTGTTAAAGCCGTAGAGCTTCAGCTTTTTCTCCAAATATCACCACTGCCTTTCGTATAAGCTTGTCATATTTACAACATACCTATAATAATATAATAAACAGCTGATTTTGTCAATAAAAATTTAAGAGGCGGCATACAGGTAAAACAAAACGGATAATACGTACATTCACATTCATATAGAGCAGGCTCGCAATAATATACAATTTATATATAAATATAAGCTCTGTTTGCCAATTTCAAAGGCATTACGCACCCTGTATCTATCCATTTACTGTAAGCAAAACAGCTAAATTTTATCAAATTTAGTGTAATCCGTTACATAAAACTGTGCAATATGCACATCCAAGGGATTTTTCGACTATATATTTTTCACTAATTTTAAAAAAATAGACAAATTTTTGGTAAAAAGTATTGCATTTTACTTTTAGTTATGGTATTCTATAGTTACAACAATTATTAGTATATGTTATATGCTATATTGACAAGGATTTAACAGCGCAGACTGTTAAACATAAACAAATTTTTATTCTATTTTTTTAAGGAGGTAATTTCCATGATAAAGAAATTACAGCAGCTTAAAGCCAAGAAAGGCTTTACTCTCGTAGAACTTATCGTTGTTATCGCTATCATCGGCGTATTAGCAGCAATCTTAGTTCCTACAATGATGGGCTTTGTTACTTCTTCAAGAGTAACATCAGCTAACTCTACTGCAGCTTCCTTTGAAGACCAGATCGAACAGTTCTTAACAGACTGCGATACAAAGGGCTACGGTATGAAGAGCGGTAACACAAGCACAGCAACAATCTGGATCGACATCCAGCCCAACAAGTGGACAACAACAGTTGACACACTTGGTTCTTTCAAGAAGAACAGCTCAACTGAATGGAAGGCTGGTACAGCCATCACTTCTGCTGACACAGCTATTGCTAAGTCTGCAAATGCTACAGACCTTATGTCCATCAAGCTTATGTCTCTCTTCCCTGATCTTCAGCAGGGTACAGTTATCGCTTGGGTAAAGGCTGGTAACGTAGAAGCTCTCGTTTACACAGCAGATGGTAATGCATACGCAAACCTCGGTGCTGCAAAGGGTGCTATCGGTACAGTTGCATCTGCTACATACGGTAACGGCGGTGCTCTTTCCGGCAACGGCGTTAACTGGGGCAAAAAGACAGCTCAGTGGGATCAGAAGACAGCTGGTATCTCTGATACAGGTTTAACAGTTGGTACATCTCCCGCTCTCGCACTCGGTGCTACATCCTAATCTAAAGCTTTAAGTTGCTAAAGATTACATAAAAAATGTATAACATTTCCCCCGACCGACCGGTCGGGGGTTTATTTTTGCCTTTTTTTTAAAAGCTATTGCAATTTTTTACATATTGTGTTATTATAAGTTTATTAAGTTACTTAAACTTATCTGACGGAGGAAATTATGAAAAAACATATGGGCAAAAAGGGCTTTACTCTTGTAGAGCTTATCGTTGTAATAGCTATCATCGGCGTACTTTCTGCAATACTTATTCCCACTATGATGGGCTTTGTGCGTGATTCGCAGATAACAACAGCCAACAAGGCGGCAAACGAAATGAGCGAGGCAATCTCGCAGACTCTGACTAAGTTTGATACAGAAGGTTACGGAATGAAGCCGACTCAGGGCGCCACTGCAATAATAACGGTAGATATATACTCTGATTCGGATACTATCAAGTGGAAAACCACCGTATCGGATACAAACAGTTTTATAAACCAGAACGACATCGACTGGACTGTAGCCGGTACCGGCGTAAGCTCGTCAGATACCTTTGTTGATAACGCCAATATACCGCAGAATCTCATCTCCTTGGAGCTTATGAACTATTTTCCTGAATTAACAAGCGGTCACGCTTGGTTTGCTGTATCAGGAGGCTTTGTAAGAGCCGCTTACTTCAACGAAGAGGGCTCTGCGCAAGCACAGCTTGAAACCGTCTTTAACAGTGAGGGTAATCTTGTTGCCACATCTACAGTTGACTGGGAAAGAAAATTATGCACCTGGAATGGTGAAAACAGCGGAATCACCGATGACGGTCTTGTAGTGGGCACCTCACCTGCAATCTTTATAGGACAGCTGGCGCAGACGTAATAAATAAAGAAAAGGGGGTGCATAACCCCTCATCCGTCACCTTGCGGTGCCACCTTCTCCCGAGGGAGAAGGCTTTGAATCGATGCACGAAAAAGGCTTATACTTGAGGAGAAGCTGTCGCTGAAAGCGACTGATGAGGTGTATCAATGTAATCACCCCTCATCCGTCACCTGCGGTGCCATCTTCAGCAATTCGCAGAATTGCGACCAATTTTGGCAAAATAATAGCCCTAGGGAGAAGCTACCAATACAAAAAACCTGACATTGTAATAATGTCAGGTTTTGTTTTTTATTCTACCTTTGTACCGCATACCATACAGAAGCGGGCATCGTCGCCAAGCTCTGCATTGCAGTTTTTGCAGGTTTTGTTCTGTGTTCTTACAGGAAGTCCGCAATTCATACAGAATGCTCCGCCGCTGAGGGCTGTGCCGCAGTTTATGCAGAACAGAGGCTTGTCATTTGCTACTGTGTTTTCTGCAGGAGGTGCGGATACTAAGTCAAGTATCTTTCCTTCGTCGATGGGCTTTTCTTCAGGCTTTTCTTCTGTTACAGGCTCAGGAGAGCTTTCTGTGGGCGCTTCTTCAGAAGATTCTGCTGTCTGTGCGGTTTCTTCTTCGGGTGCTTGCGACGTTTCCTCGGCTTGTGATGTTTCTGCCACAGCTTCTTCCGTTGCTGTGAAATCAGATTCTTCTGCTTTTTCATCAGCTTCTGCATTGTCGGGAACAAGCTTACGGATAGGAGCGTCGTCTATAGGCGTATCGTCCTGAACAGTCTGAACAGGTTCAGGCATAGGAACAGGTACGGGAGCAGGCTCAGGCATAGGAACAGGTACGGGAGCAGGCATAGGAGCAGGAACAGGCTCCGGTGCAGGCTGTACTGTGTTTACAGCCGCATTTGCAGGAATATTGTTTATCGGTGCGGTGTTATCGGGGATAACAGCCTCTGCCACCGCTTTATTTCTTGCTTTTCTGGAGCTTCTTCTTGCAAAGCAGGAAACGATAACGGTAACATATCCGAAAAATGCCCACAAAAACATACATACTGTATAGAATATATAGATAAATGTCGTATTTATTGACGCAGGATCAATGCTCATACCGAACTTTGACGGAGCTAAGAAAATACCGCAGGTGAGGTCTCTTATTGCTCCGATGACTCCCCCACCCTGATACGCCATAAGCTCTGTGCTGACGGTGATAAGTCCCATCGTAATGATGTAGACTACTGTCATCAGTATGCTTGCTACCAGAACTATTATAGAAAGTGTTTTATTTATTACATACAGTCCCCTGTTCTTCTTTCCGAAAAGGCATATTGCAAGTATCAGGGTAATAATAGCCAGCGCAGCCGCCGCGGCACAGACAATGGTCGTAACAAAGGGTATGGCGACATATCCGCCGTAATGTTCAAAATATGCGTTATTCATAGTAAAATATCCTTTCTCTTGGCGTCTTGAAATCTGCTTTAATTTTATCACAAAGATTATATCATGTCAACAGAAAATTAAGGCGAACTATTGATATAAAGAAAAAAATATGGTATAATCATTATAAGTATTCTGAATTATTATAGGAAAAAACGAATAATTATAAATATATTGCCGCTATGTCGGCAAAATGAGAAGAAAGGAATTTTTACTTATGTGCGGAATCGTTGGTTATGTTGGCGAAAAACAGTGTACGGATATTCTTGTAGGAGCTTTACAGAAGCTTGAATACAGAGGCTATGACTCTGCAGGTATAGCTGTTTTCAGCAATGACAGAATAAAGACAATAAAGGCAAAGGGCAAGATTGCAGAGGGTCTTATAGAGCGTCTTAAAAGCGAGGGTCCCTATGCCGCTACCACAGGTATAGGTCACACAAGATGGGCAACTCACGGAGAGCCCAGCGATATAAACTCTCATCCTATCGGAAACGGCAGAGTATGTATCGTTCATAACGGAATTATTGAAAACTACCGCAAGGTGAAGGAATTCTTAACAGACAAGGGCTACGGCTTTGAAAGTGAAACCGATACCGAAACTGTAGCAAAGCTCCTTGACTACAACTACAGCGGTAATCCTCTTGACACTATTATCAAGACTATAGCAGATATCGAGGGCGCTTATGCTCTGGGTATCATTTTCAGAGAGCATAAGGAGCATATCTATGCAGTAAGAAAGGAAAGTCCCCTTATCGTAGGTAAGGGCGAGGGCGAAATGTTCATTGCCTCTGACGTTACTGCGATAATTGAGCATACAAAGGAATATTACCTTTTAGAGCAGGGCGAAATTGCGGACATCACAAAGGACGGCGTAAAGTTCTATGATGTGCATAAGAATCCTATCGAAAAGGAAATCCAGGTGGCTGACTGGGATGTTTCCGCCGCAGAAAAGGGCGGTTATGCTCACTTTATGTTAAAGGAAATAACAGAACAGCCTACAGCACTCAAAAACACAATTCACCCGAGAATAAAGGATGGTATGCCTGACTTTACCGAATGCTGTCTTACAGACGACAAGCTCAGAAAATATCATCATATCTATATAGTCGGATGCGGCTCTGCTATGCACGCAGGTATTGTCGGCAAGTATGTTATAGAATCCCTTGCACGTACCCCCGTAATAGTTGATATTGCGTCTGAATTCAAGTACAGAAGTCCTCTGCTGACTCCCGACGATTTAGTGGTTATAATCTCCCAGTCGGGTGAAACCGCCGACACAAAGGCGGCGCTGAAGCTTGCAAACGACATAGGCGCTGACACTCTCGCCATAGTAAACGTTGTAGGCTCTTCCATTGCAAGAGAGGCTAAAATGGTAATGTACACCCTTGCAGGCCCTGAAATTTCTGTATGCTCCACAAAGGCGTATATGGTGCAGGCGGCGTTTATGTACCTGCTTGCCTTCAGAGTAGCTTATGCAAGAAGCAGAATAGATGAAGCAACCTGCAAACAGCTTGTAGCTGAAATGCTGGAGATTCCTGCCAAGGTACAGAGCTGTGTTGACAATCAGGAGCAGTACCAGAAGGTAGCTTCAAGACTTATCAGCGCAGACAGTCTGCTTTATATCGGCAGAGGTCTCGACTATGCGCTCAGTATGGAAGGAAGTCTCAAATTAAAGGAGATATCCTATATCCACTCTGAAAGCTATGCGGCAGGCGAATTAAAGCACGGTACAATCTCGCTCATTGACGAGGGTATGCCTGTTATTGCCGTTGCAACTCAGGGAAATCTGCTTGACAAGACACTAAGCAACGTAAAGGAAGTAAAATCCCGTGGCGCTACTGTTGTCCTTGTATGTAAAGAAGATATGGATATCAGCGGATGCGGAGTCGACTACCCCGTATATCTGCCTGTTGCAAGAGACCTGCTTATGCCTCTTGTGGCAGTAGTACCCTTACAGCTTATCGCATATTACACAGCAGTGCTGAAAAACTGCGATGTAGACCACCCCAGAAACTTAGCAAAATCAGTTACTGTAGAATAAAACCGAAAGGAAGTCCGAAATGCTGAACACTGCACCCTATCTGCCCTTATGGGACAGACTGAAAATATCAACAAAGCCTGTCATTCTTTACGGAATGGGCGACGGCGCTCAGAAGATACTGAATGTTATGGAGCAGAAGGGTATAAAGCCCTCCGGCTTTATGGCAAGCGACGAGTTTGTCAGAGGTCACAGCTTTGCAGGATTTGAAGTAAAGAAGCTTTCTGATATCGAAAAGGAATTCGGTGCGGTTACCATTCTTGTAGCTTTCGGTACTTCTATCCCTGAGGTTATTGAGCGTATAAAGGAAATCTCGGTAAAGCATGAGCTTTATGCTCCTGATGTTCCCGTTATCGGCGGCGGACTTTTCGACAAGGATTATTTTTCTGAAAACGAAGATAAAATAAACGAAGTGTATGAGATGTTAGCCGACGATAAATCAAAAGAGGTTTTCGAGGGCTGGCTGAATTACAGACTTACGGGAAGAATAAATTTCCTGCTTGACAATCAGACCTGCAAGGCAGAAGCATATGAGCTTTTAAACCTCACAGAGGATGAAATATATGCCGATCTCGGTGCATATACGGGTGATACCGTTTCAGAGTTTTTAAATGTGACAAACTATAAATTCGGAAGAATTTATGCGGTTGAGCCTGACGCAAGAAATTATGCAAAGATGAAAAGAAATCACTATAAATTAAGTCCTTATGATTTCTACACCTATAATGCAGGCGCATGGAGCGAGGACTGTGTAAAGCAGTTTGTACAGAAAGGCGGAAGAAATTCTTCGCTTATCCCTTATGAAAAGGGTAAACCGATAAACCCTTCTATGCTCCGCAATATCGAGATGAGAAGTCTTGACAGCATCCTCGGCGGAAATCCTGCAACCCTTGTAAAATACGATGTTGAGGGTAGTGAAAACGAAGCTATTGACGGTTCAAGGGGAACAATTACAAAATACAAGCCAAAGCTTATAGTTTCTCTTTATCACAGAACAGAGGATATGTTTGCTCTGCCTCTCAAAATAAAGCAGATGAGAAGCGATTATAAATTCTATCTAAGACAGCACCCGTATATCCCTGCCTGGGATATGAATCTTTACTGCATTTAAGTCCCTGAAAGGAAGTATAAAATGAAAAAAGCAGTACTTATTTTACTTATAATACTTGTAACACTCGGCATCGGGCTTATACTCTATATGCAGTTTACAAAGACAAATCCCGTTTTTGCAGGAAGTGAAAAAGCGGTAGTATATGAAGGTCAGTCGATATGCGTAAGCAATAAATACTATGCCGGACTGGCTAAAGAAGAGGTTGACACTGCCCTTATGGATATGGAAGAGGGCGTTGAGGGTGCACAGACAGCCTATGACGCTATACTTGCAAAGGGTACGCCCGTATTCAATCCTACCTTCTTTATAAATATGATGGATAACGGAACGGATTATTTCAGGGTTATGGGCGAAGCTATGGACGAACAGCTCCCCGGACAACAGCAGGTGGGCTTCTTCTGCCACAATCTTACCCTTAATCTCTATACAGATGGCAATAGCCAGATATTATCAGCAAGAAGCATAATGCCCACAGAGCTTAAAGAAATGTTTGTTACTCTCCCTGTTATTTCGGATGACGGACTTTCAGCTACTATCAAGTGTGACAAAACAACCACCTTTGATCTTAATCTTGCATTTCTTGACGGAAAGACCAGTTCTGTTGTTACTTTTGAATGGACTTATGACGTAAAAAACAGCGCTCCACTCAATCTTTCGGGTATAAATGAACAAACTTTAATCGTAGATGTCATATTCACCCTTGAAAATGGCGTAGTTTCTGCCCAATTTGCATAAATTTTGCAAGTTTTAAAAAAACCACTTGCAAAATCCTCGCATATGTAATATAATAGTACACAGAGTAAAATTATTAAATTTAGGTAGGTTTCACAATGGAAAGAAAAGAGATTGAAGTAATAAAGCAGCAGGCTGAAGCACAGTACAAGGAGCTTCAGGCAAAGGGCTTAAAGCTTGATATGTCAAGAGGCAAGCCTGCACCCGATCAGCTTGACCTGACACTTGATATGCTTACACATTGTCTTGACGGCGAATGCATCTCCGAAAACGGAACAGACTGCCGAAACTACGGCGTTCTTGACGGTATCAAGGAGGCAAAGGATTTATGTATGCCTATGCTTGGCGTAGGTGAGGATGAAA
Source organism: Ruminiclostridium sp. (assembly GCA_017942025.1). Lineage (GTDB taxonomy): Bacteria > Bacillota > Clostridia > Oscillospirales > Ruminococcaceae > Ruminiclostridium_E. The sequence goes on from JAGAVH010000041.1 coordinate 64,139, forward strand.
TCATAATCGGCGGTAACTCCAGCCTTCAGCTTATGTATGATACAATAACAAGAGCTATGCTGCTGGGCGTTCTTGGCGGCGACAAGCCCTGGAGCAAGAACGAGAAGGTTAAATTCCTCTGCCCTGCTCCCGGCTATGACAGACACTTTGCAATCTGCCAGAGCCTCGGCATTGAGATGATTACAGTACCCTACAAGGCTGACGGTCCCGATATGGATATAGTAGAAAAGCTGGTTGCAGAAGATGAGCTTATCAAGGGTATCTGGTGCGTACCTATGTACAGCAACCCCGAGGGTATCACATATTCTGATGAAGTGGTAAAGAGATTTGCAAATCTTAACCCTGCGGCTAAGGATTTCAGAATCTTCTGGGATAACGCTTACTGCGTACATCACCTTACAGATACACCCGATACACTTTTAAATCTTTTAGATGAAGCAAAGAAGACAGGCAAGGAAAATATGGTGTTTATGTTCACATCCACATCAAAGATTTCCTTCCCCGGCGGCGGTCTTGCAGTAATCGGTGCAAGTGCGGCTAATATCGAATTCATCAAGAGCCAGATGACATATCAGACTATCGGCTTTGATAAGCTGAATCAGTTAAGACACGCAAGATTTTTCAAGGATTTTGACGGTATCAAGGCTCATATGTTAAAGCACAGAGAGATAATCGCTCCCAAGTTTGATATTGTACTTGAAGCTCTCGAAAAGGAAATTGCTCCTCTTGACTTTGGCAAGTGGCATAAGCCCAACGGCGGCTATTTCATATCCTTCAACGGTCTTGCTGGTACTGCAAAGAGAACAGTAGCACTCTGCAAGGAAGCAGGCGTTGTACTGACAGGTGCAGGTGCGACATACCCTTATGGCATTGACCCCGAGGATAAGAACATCAGAATCGCTCCCACATATCCCACAACAGAAGAGCTTGCAATGGCTATGGAAGTGTTCTGTGTAGCAGTAAAGCTTGCGGCTTGCGAAGCACTTTTAAAGTAAGCTTGAAATAGCAGGAAAAATATGATATAATAATAAAGCGGATAGTAAAATCTATCCGCTTTGAATATATTTAATAATATGCGCCTGTAGCTCAGCTGGATAGAGCAACAGCCTCCGACGCTGTGTGCCGTGGGTTCGAATCCCGTTAGGCGCGCCAAAAACTCACTTGCATTTGCAAGTGAGTTTTTAACTAAGTGTTCCGCAAGCGGAACGTGAAGTCGCTTTGCTTGTGAAGTTGCTTCGCTTGTGAAGTGTGCCTTCGGCACGATGCACGGAACACTTAACTTCACTTTGTGCCATAGGCACAATACTTCACAGTGGTTTTACCACTGCTTCACACGGCGAAGCCGTACTTCACACGATATTACTCTTTCAACCGCCTTACGCTATATAATCACAGATTATTGGAGGTATCTTTATGTCTGAAAGCAAATTAAGAACGCAATCTATGGATTTTGCAATATCTATTATTAATCTTGTTAAACGGCTTAAAGCAATGCGAGAATCTATAATTTCCAACCAAATCGGCAGAAGCGGCACTTCTATCGGTGCAAATATTCGTGAAGCCCAATATGCTCATGGAAGGGCAGACTTTATTGCCAAGTTACAAATTGCTCTTAAAGAAGCAAACGAAACAGGTTATTGGTTAGAACTATTGTTCAAAACGGATTATTTATCTGAAGCTGACTACAAAGCACTTGATTCAGTTTGTACAAGCATTCGTGTAATGCTCATATCTTCTATCAATACCGCAAAGGAGAACTTAAAATGAGCATATTTTACTTAATGGTTGAAGCTGTTCCAAAGCAGAGCAACCCTGAATCAAAAGAATTCGGCGGTGCTTTCATAAACTTGTGGGTAAAGGCTACGACAAAGAATGAAGCACTCAAAAAAGCCAAAAGCTATATAGACAAAGTCGAATGGCAATTTATAAAAGCCGAAGAAATATCCGTAGCGCAAAGAAGCATATATACCGATAAGCCCGATTCTCTTGAGTGCTACGATGAAGCCTGTGAAAACGGACTGGGAGCTATATTTTACACATGGGCGATTGGAGAAGAAATATAGTTGTAAAATTTTATAACAAAATGCCGCTGAAGCCTTTCTACAAGAGGGTTTCAGCGGTTTTCTATTGCCTGTTTTTCTGTTATTGATTACTCAAAAAATAGCGTGTTTTTGTGTTTTTTGGTGAAAAGATGGGTGTCAGGATGGGTGTCAAATTTCAATTTTCAGTATAATAATCACTTTATCTCCTGCTCAAGATTATCAAATAAGTCACTAAAAGAAATCAACACCATAGCACAAAAACGACATCGTACGTGCATTCCGATATCATATAGCCACAATCTTCATTGAAAAGAATATTTTACTGTGCTATAATACAATCAGGCGGTTTAAATTTGCCTTAATCAGACTAATCAAGGAGATTTTAATATGGCTAATCCTATTTTACCAGGTTGGGAATACATTCCCGATGGCGAGCCGAGAGTATTCGGCGACAGAGTATATATTTACGGCTCACACGATAATGCAGGCTCTGACAGCTTTTGCGACTACAAGCTGAAGGTGTGGTCCGCGCCCGTTAACGACCTTAACAACTGGACCTGTCACGGCGATATTTTCCACACAAGGCCTGACCGTGATCATCCCTCCGATACAGATTGGACAGACTATCCCCTATACGCTCCCGACGTTGTAGAAAAGGACGGCAAATACTATCTTTACTGCTATATCCTCTGGAACAAGGGTTGCGTAGCGGTTGCAGATAAACCCGAAGGCCCCTTCAAGCTGTTATCACAGTACAAATATGACCTGCCCGATAACTGTGTAGAGGATGGCGTATTTGTTGATCCGGGCGTGCTGGTTGACGATGACGGAAGAGTATATATCTACTGCGGCTTTGAAAAATCCTACATGGCGGAGCTTAAAAGTAATATGTACGAGGTTATATCAGAAAGCTATATACCCGATATCATCCCTGCCGACAAAGAAAGTGAAAAAGGCTTTTTCGAGGCTTGCTCTATGCGTAAGGTGGGAAATACCTACTATCTCATATATTCTCCCAACAAGGGCAACAGACTTGAATATATGACCTCAGATTCTCCGTCAGGACCTTTTACCTACCGTGGCACCATCGTTGATAACGGAATTGATTATCCCGCCGGAAACAATCACGGCTCTATCTGTAATATAAACGGACAATGGTATATATTCTATCATCGCATGACCAATGCCACAATTACATCAAGAAGAGCCTGCGTTGAGAAGATAGAGATTCTACCCGACGGCACGATCCCCCAGGTTGAAATGACTTCTCTCGGCTTTGAGGAATCCCTTAATCCTTACAAGATTACAAGCTCTGATATTGCCTGCGTACTTAAAGGCGGTTGCTTTATAACCGAGCTTGACTGCTTTACAAGAGTGATAACAGCAATAAAGCCGGGCGCAGTAATCGGGTACAAGTATTTTGATTTTGGTGAGGATTTCAGCTCCGGAACTATGGAATTTGCCGTAAAGGCAAACGGCACAGGTTGTAACTCAACTATAACCATTCTCATTGATGGCGAAGACGGAACGGAAATCGGAAAATGCGTTATCGGTGCGGCAAGCGGCACCTACACCGCAATAGTAAAGAACGTAACCGGCAGACATTCGGTATTCTTTAAGATAGACCACAACTACGAAGGCTGGTTTGTGGACTGGTATAAGGACAGACACCTGTTCGAGCTTCAGAGCTTTGTGTTTATGAAATAAATTGTAGTTTATCGCTCCGCTCAGGGTTATTGTAGCCCCAATCCCCCTAACCCCCTTTCCCCTGAGGAAAGGGGGAAAATAGAGGGGCTACCGCCCCTTGTGACCCTTTGGGGCTACCGCCCCAAACCCCGTTTATATCAATGTTTGTGGGCAGTCTTATCAAAACGTTTTAATTTACGATTGTAGGGGGCGACCTCCCGGACGCCCCGCCGCCGTAGGCAGCAGTCCGTAGGACTGCGACCATTTTTGAAATCTTTGATTTCAAAAATATAGGAACTTGGATTGAACGCCACGCGTTCAAATTTAAAAGGCGTTCAGAAAATCTGAACGCCTTTTTATTTTCTGCCTTTACTTACTGAGCTTATACCCCGTAATAGTAGTCTGGGATATAAGATTTTCCAGCTCATCCTTTACCGTTACAAGATAGGTGCAGGTACTTCTGCCGTCCTTTACACAGCTTGCAACAGCTGTTATCTTCTTTCCCTTGGGAGTACCCATAAGAGAAATATTCGAGGTTATAGAAACGGTAGAGGGCTTTTTCCAGTTTGCCGCTACAGCAAAAGCAAAATCCGACAGAGTAAAGGGTACTGCGCCCATAAGCGAGCCCATCGCATTGAGATGTCTTTCGCATAACTCTATAGAGCATACTGCATAATTATCTCCTATCTCATCTATGACCGCTCCGTTTTCCGTTGCAAAACGATCCTTTTTAAAAAATTCTCTTACCTCGTCTATAGTGGGTAATCTTTCTTCTGACATTTTGATTCTCCCTTTTATTTTTTTCTCACAATAAAGGGGATGTAAAACAAAGTTTTACAGTCCCCTTGAAATCAATTATTTTTTCTTTTTGCCTCTTTTAGAGTTTTTCTGGTTTCTGGTCTGCTTGAGCTTGTCTGCCGCCTTCATTTCCTTGGCAGGTGCTTCTGCAACTTCTTCCTTGATCTCCTCAGCTTCTGCAACTGCTTCGGCAACCTCAGTCTTTACTTCTTCGGCTTCTGCAACTGCTTCGGCAACTTCAGCCTTTACTTCTTCGGCTTCTGCAACCGCTTCGGCAACCTCGGTCTTTACTTCTTCGGCTTCTGCAACTGCTTCGGCAACCTCAGTCTTTACTTCTTCGGCTTCTGCAACCGCTTCGGCAACTTCAGCCTTTACTTCTTCGGCTTCTGCAACCTCGGTCTTTACTTCTTCGGCTTCTGCAACTGCTTCGGCAACCTCAGTCTTTACTTCTTCAGCTTCTGCAACCGCTTCGGCAACTTCAGCCTTTACTTCTTCGGCTTCTGCAACCGCTTCGGCAACTTCAGCATTTACTTCTTCGGCTTCTGCAACCGCTTCGGCAACTTCAGCTGAGTCGTTATCCTGCTTGAATACCTCAGCAATAGCCTCCTTGATGGAATCCTTTGCCGCCTGAAGCTCCTCTTCCCTGTTTTCGGGAATATCAAACTCAATATCAGGATACAGATTCATCATTTTCTTGGCGTCAAGCATAACTATCTCGCCGTCTACTCTTTCTGTATGAGCAATACCGCAGATATAGGGAGAAGAATAAATTCTTCTTAACATATTGCCCTGTAATACAATTTCAACCTCTTCTACCGAATATACCTCATCACATACAAGACCCATCATCTTGTCGCTGCCCTTAGGCTGTACAAGCAGAACTATTCCTCTGAAATTGCTTTTAAAAAGCTCCTCGCCTTCATCTATCAGATCAAGGATCTTTGGCAGATAGAAGATATCCGCTTCGTAAAGCAGTTCTTCCTTATCAGTATCAGAAATATCATCTCTGAATATTTCTTCGGCAACTTTATGTAGCTTGCTGTGGGGCTTTGAAATATGAGCAACGTGAGCGTTGAGATCGTTTCTGTTACTGCTGTAGCTATCGATCCACTTACCGAATTTACATTCGTGGGGGTCGGTTGCAAGAGTGAACTTTTCGCCTGTTTCAAGGCATCTTTTAAGCTCGTTTGACCAGTTTATATGTTCCTGCTTGCGCTGCTCCATCATTTCCTTGAATTCTTCGTATTCATCGTCAAGCGAACGCATATTGAAGAACTCACGGAGATTTATCAGCGGCACTATCTGTCCTCTGATAACTCCCACGCCCTGAAGAGCCTTATTGGATGTCGGAACAGGTACTATTTCGGAGGGTAATTCGGTCATACCCGATATCATATCACTGCATACAGCAAATTTATTCTGGCAAAGATTGAATATTATCCACGGCATATCTCCGCTCATAGATTTCTTTATCTCTTCCATTACTTAACCCTCCTGATTTACCCTTGTAATTTTTATAAATTGATTAGATTTCAAGTGTCTTTAAGTATTCCTTAAAGCCTTCGCCGATTTCGGGGTGATTTAATGCCACTTCTACGCACGCCTTCATAATACCAAGCTTATTACCCATATCGTAACGTGTACCTGTAAAATCAACACCGATCATGCCCTCTGTAACAGCAAGCTGTTTCATAGCGTCGGTGAGCTGATATTCGCCGCCTGCACCTGTGGGAAGTGTTTCAAGAATATCAAAAATCTTTGCGGGCAGAACACATCTGCCGAGAATTGCGAAGTTTGTGATAACCTCTTCGGGCTTGGGCTTTTCTATCATATTTGTAAGGTAGTAATCGTTACCCTCCGCGTGCTTTACATCAAGTGTGCAGTATTTGAGAACCATTTCAAAGGGAACTTCCTTCATACATACTACTGCCTTGCCGTACTTTTCGTATGCACGACAGCACTGTGCTGTACAGGGATCTTCGCCGATGATAACGTCGTCGCCGTACATTACTACGAAGGGATCGTTGCCAACAAACTGCTTTGCATACATAACTGCGCCGCCTGTACCGTTCTGGGTCTGCTGACGGATATAGCTTATTCTCTTACCCATTTCGGCAATCTCGCATACAACCTGGTACGCCTCTTCCTTGCCGCTGTTCTTCAGCTGTAATTCAAGGTCGGGCTTGCGGTCGAAGTGATCCTCGATATCCTGCTTGCCTCTTGATAATACAACAAGTATATCTGTAATACCTGACTTCAGCGCCTCTTCAACGCTATACTGAATAGCAGGCTTGTCAACGATGTTGAGCATCTCCTTGGGAATAGCCTTACTTGCAGGAAGAACACGTGTGCCGTAACCTGCCGCAAGAATGACTGCTTTTGTTACTTTTGCCATTTTAATTTATCCTTTTCTTTAATTTATTTTTATCAGAATAATGCTTCCTTTATCTTGAGCATCTTTGTAAGGCTTCCTAAAGCATAAAGATCGCCTGAAAGCGCCTTTGCCTTGAAATCATACTTACCCTTTACAATGCTTATTACGTCATCGATAGGCATATCTACGTGAATATCATTGTCGATATAGCCGTAGGGCTCTACAGATACTGTACCATTGTCCACGAGAATGTACATATATCCTTCGTACTCGCCGTAAACCTTTATCTGAACTGCAATCTTTTCATTTATAGCAGAAACATCCTTGTTTACTACTGCTTTTCTGAGCATATCAGCAAGCGCAACAATGTCGGGCTGCTTCTTGACAGCTTTCTTTGCCGCAGGCTTTTTAGCGGCTGTAGTTTTTGCTGTAGTCTTCTTTGCCGCAGGCTTTTTTGCAGCGGGCTTTGCTGTAGTTTTCTTTGCGGCAGGCTTCTTGACAGCCTCTGCCTTTACTTCTGCCTCGGGAGCAGTAACTATTGCTTCTGTTTTTGTTGTCTTTTTAGCAGCCATGGTATTATCCTTTCTGACTTCGCACATAATTCTGTCTGATTTATACAGATTTTTACGGAAATAAATATCCTTATAGTTTATAATACCATATTTTTAATAAAAATACAAGACTCTACGGCAATTTTTTGAACTTCTTCACAAAAAACAGAAATCAGTCATATAGTATGTAAAAAACCAAAGGAGCATAAACCGTAAATATGACAGATATACTTATACTCGGCGGTGACAAAAGACTGCAGTATGCCGCCGACATACTCAGTAAGAGATATACCACAGAAATATGTCCTGCCGACTGCCGCAGAGTGATAAACAATACAGGGAAAAGGTACAAGGCAATAGTGCTTGGTATTCCTTGCAGTCTTGACAAGGAGAATATAAATATACCGTTATCAGTTGAAAAATTCCCTCTTGAAGCGCTTGTAGAAGTCACTGATGACAAGGGTCTGATAACAGGCGGTATGATACCAGAAAAGCTGTACGGTATATGTGAAAAGAAAAAAATAATCTGTGAGGATTATTACAAGAACGAAACGGTGATTTTAAAAAATGCCGTACCCTCAGCCGAGGGCGCTCTGGCACTTGGTATAAATATGACCGCAGAAACTATAATGGGTGCTGATATACTTATAACGGGCTATGGCAGAATCGCCTCTCTTCTCGCAAAATATCTTTTAGCAATGGGCGCTGACGTAACTATAGTCGCCAGAAGAGAGGAAAAGAGGGTGCTGGCACAGATAAACGGATGCAGAGCAGTAGATTTCCCGGAGCTTGGCAATGCTGTCAGGGGAAAATCCCTTATATACAACACAGTACCCTACGAGGTTTTTGACGAAAGGGCAATATCTGAAATCAGCCGCAATGCGGTATTCATAGAGCTTGCTTCGAAGTCCGGCGCAGACTGTGAGCTTTGCAGAAAATACGGAATAAACCATGTGAACGGCGGAGGACTTCCTGCAAAGACTGCGCCGAAAACAGCAGGCGAAATAATAGCAGAATCGGTTATAGGAATACTTGATAAGCATATAGGAGTATAGTATGAGAGAATATTTTGACAAGCTGAAGGTGGGCTTTTGCATTACTGCCTCCTTCTGTACTTATGAAAAGGCTCTGTCAATGATGGAGCATCTTGCCGGAATGGGTTGTGATATATTACCCGTAATGTCATATAACGCATATGTAACAGATACCCGTTTCGGCACGGCAAAGGAGCACAGAGAGAAAATTGAAGGAATATGCGGCAAAAAAATAATCAGTACAATAGCAGACGCAGAACCTATAGGTCCTGCCAATATGACAGATATAATGCTGGTTGCTCCCTGCACCGGAAATACTATGGCAAAGCTTGCAACAGGCATTATTGATACGCCTGTATGTCTTGCCGTCAAAAGTCATCTGAGAGCAGGAAAGCCGGTAGTTATAGCGCCTGCCACCAATGACGCACTCGCAGGAGCATATAAGAACATTGCGGCGCTTATGAATTATAAAAACTACTTTTTCGTGCCCTTTGGTCAGGATGACTATGTTAAAAAACAAAATTCCATGGTGTCGGATTTTTCTCTTATTCCTGCCGCTATGGAAATGGCTCTGGAGGGCAGACAGCTGCAGCCGGTGCTGTTATAGAAAGAGTTATGTTATCGGTGGTTTTCTGATTTTTTAAAATTCTGCCGTTAATTTTTAAATTTAACATTATTTAAACATTTCAAAAACAACTCGCAAACACCTGCTCTGTATAATAAAGCCATAGTAAAAAACAAAAAAATTTACAGGAGGTTTTATTATGAACAGAAACGACACAGAATTTATGGTGGAGAAAATCCGCACCCAGTACATGGAGAAGGAAGCAGGCGAGAAAAATCTTGATAAGCTCCGTGAGCTTGACGCACAGGTAAAGCGCCCTGCAAACGTTTTCGGTTATGTTTTCGGCAGTATAGGAGCAATCATTATGGGAGCAGGTATGAGCCTTGTAATGACTGATATCGGTGCACAGCTCGGCATATCCGCTACTATGCCTGTTGGTATTGCAGTAGGCGTTGTGGGAATGATAATGGCAATTATAAACTACCCGATTTATAGAAAAATCCTCTCCTCACGCAGAGAAAAATGTGCTGACAAGATTATTGAGCTCAGCGAAAAAATCATGAAGGGAGAGGAATAATATGACGGGTAAGGTAACAGAATTTTTTAAAAACGCCTTTCAGGATATGAAGGAGAGCGCAAAGGAACAGCACGAGGTTGATAAAGCGAATTTTGCCGCCGCAAAGGCTGAATCAAAAGAGCAGTTTGCAAAAGCAAAGGCTATGTCAGACCCTTTGTACACAAAGGAAAAAATGAAGGCAGAGCGTAAAGCTCAGATAGCTAAGGCGAACGAAAGGGTTGCCAGGGCGGAGGAGTCTGTTAAAATATAATAAGATAAGATAACCGTGCTGAAAAATTTCAGCACGGTTATTTCATTTCAGTAATTCATCAGTAAGTCTTATTATCTCGGGAGCAATTCTTTCCCTTTCCTTTTTTGTTATATAATTATAAATGGGATAAGCAAGAGATAAGGTGATAATTCCTATCACGCCCACTATGATTCCGGGTATAAACAAATCGGTCAGTACCATACAACAGGACATTCCGAATCCCAACAGAAGCGTTCCGATAATTCCCATCCAGACGGAAACCGCAGTACCCTTGCGAGTAGTGCTTTCATCAAGTCTGCGAAGCTGTTCCATCTTATCAGCCTCCCCGGGCTGATATTTTTCTCTTATTCTTCTTATTTCCTCCTGCTCATTAGCAGAATAAGTATAGCTAAAGGTTTCCTTGTTCATTTTTGTTCTCCGTTATCTTTTTCATTTCGTTTGTGTTTTTTATAATACTGTAAACTGACATTGTGATGATAACTATGCTTACTCCTGCACCTGTCAGCATAATCATAAGCTTCTTATCCTCGGCAGGCATCTCACCGCCGAACTGAGAAAACATTGCAGTTTCCAGCGACAGCATCGAAACAAGAGCCGCCGCCATATTGATAATCTTAGCCATTGACATAACGGGACTGCCAAGCTTGCGGAAAACCAAAAGATTCTTGATTGCAACAACCGTTATCCAGAAGGTATAAGCCGCCATAACATAAATCAGTATTCCGTTATAATGATAACCCTTGTTCTGGTACAGAATCATCAATACCGCACCCGAAAGCACAAGATTTATCGTAAGCAGAATGAATCCGCACAGACGTGAACGGCGAAGCTCCTTAAAGCGATTGTTGCCGATACCGATACGATTTACAAAACGCACAAGCAGGAATCTCACCACGGCAAGAATAGTATAATAGAATGCAAAAACCAGAAACCAGGCGGTGTGATACATAAAGCCCGATACTGCATTAAATACGGCATACAGAAGATTTACCGCCAGCGAGCCGTATAAAAGGACATGTGTACGGAATTTCATATCCGTCATAAGCCTGTTTCCTGTCGGATTGCTGTAAACTGTTTTTTTAGCTTGTCTGTAGCTTACGGGTATCACCTTTATGCATTTTACCGTAACTACCGTCAGAGTGTAAAACGACAATACATAGCCTGCATAAGCCAGTGGACGAGTTTCATATCCACCCGCAAATATTACTATAAGAGCCGCCGCACATATCGGCACAAGAACTATGATAACCCATAACGGCGGATAAAGCAGCTTAATCAGCTTTTTCCATTCCAACGCCTTCACCTCTTCTGAGCTTTACAGTAAATGTACTGCCTTTTCCCACTTCGCTTTCAACAGAAATTTCGCCCTGCATAATATCCACTACACGCTTTACCAGTGCCAGTCCCAGCCCGTTACCCTGCGTAGCGTGGGAGGTATCTCCCTGATAGAATTTTTCGAATATGTGACTGCCGGTTTCGGCAGAAATTCCACAACCTGTATCTGAAATTCTGACAACCGCATACTTTTCATCCGCAGTCAGCGAAACGCCTACCCTGCCGCCGCTTTCCGTAAATTTGAAGGCATTTGAAAGCAGATTGCCCCATACCAGCGAAAGCAGTTCTGTATCGGAGTAAATATAAATATCGTCCTCGATTTTTGTTTCTATTCCGATATTTTTCTGCTCCCATATATCTTCAAACTGCAATAGATTTTCGCATAACTGTTCACCTAAATCGAACCGCTCGTTTGCAGGAAATATCTGCTGATTTTCAAGCTTATTCAGCTTCAGGATATTTGTGATAAGACTTGCAAGTCTGCGTGAATTATCGGTAACGCCCTTAGCATACTCAATGCGTTTTTCCTCGCTAAGCTCATGTGATTGAAGCATAGTTCCGTAATTCTGTATAACTGCAAGGGGTGTTTTCAGCTCGTGAGAAACATTTGAAATAAAGTCGCTTCGCAGAGTTTCAACACTGCCAAGCTCCTCAGCCATTTTGTTGAAGCAATCAATAATGCTGTTAAAGCTTTCATACGCGTGGTTATCGCCAAGCTTTTTTATGCGGACGGAAAAATCTCCGTCTGTCAGCTTTTTTCCTGCGTCTGTAATCCGCTTTGTAGGTCGGTCAACCATTACCTTTCTGCGGATTGTATCTATAGCTGTGAAAAGCAGGCTGATTACAATTACATTTGCAAAGGTCAGCTTTGCGGCTGTTGAGATATTTTCTTCGGTAAAGGTGATGCCAAGCGTATCTGACATTATATTGAGGAATAAAATCATACAGCAGGTTACCACGAATGCCGCAAGCAGGAAAAATACACACCAGTTGCTTATTCCGAAAAGGATTTTTCTGAAGTCGGTCTTTTTCATTTCAGCACCGCCTTATAACCAAGTCCGTGAACGGTAACTATCTCAAAATCCTGACACCCTGAGAGCTTGCTACGAAGCTTTGTCATATATACATCAACGGCACGGGGTGCGGTTTCGGTGTCGGCATCCCAGAACTCATCCATAAGCTGAGAACGGGTAAAGGTCTTTTTCGGATATGACAAAAGCTTATATAATATGGAAAACTCTCTGTTTGTCATAGGGATTTCCTCTCCTGCAAGATAGGCGGTATGCTCATCTGCGTCCATAGTAAAATTCCCTATTTCAAGCTTGCGGCTTGAAGCAATCTTCGCACGGCGAAGCAATGCGCCTATACGCAGGAAAAGCTCGTCCAGGTCAACGGGCTTTACCATATAATCGTCAATTCCCACACGATAACCTCGCTGTTTAGAAGCAAAATCATCCCTTGCCGTCACAAATAAAATCGGAATTTCATCATTCAGCGAACGCACCGTTTTAGTAAATTCAAAGCCGTCTGTCCCGGGCATCATAACATCAGATACAATCAGGTCAAACACAGTTTCGTACATAGCATCATAGGCTTCATCTGCCGACAGACAGCCTGTAGCTTCATATCCGTTATGATTAAGAAAGGTGCATACCGTTCTGTTTATCTCTCGGTCATCATCAACCACCAGTATATTAAACATCGCCTTACCTCCGATGATTTTTTCTTATTATAACACTTAAATGTTAAAGTTTTGTTTCTGTTACAAAAAATTTTAACACAAGTATCGTCGTTATGTCAAATAAACTGCAATAAAAGAATATCTGTATGGTGAAATAATATATATCAGGATACAAAACAAAGGCAGTCCGTGTGCGGTTGCACACGGACTGTTATGTGGATATTTAATAATGATTACCAGCTGAAGAGGCTTTTTATGCCGCTGAAGAAGCTCTTTACTCCGTTTACGATTCCACTTGCAACATTTTTGACTCCATCACCTATGGATTTAACAACCTCCATCGCTTTGCTACGGAATTTCTGAACTCCTTTAACTATGGTTTCGCCTACCTTAGAGCCGGCAAGATAGCCTACTGTTCCACCGACAAATCCACCGATTGCTATGCCGACAGGTCCGAAAACAGTTCCGATGCTGGCACCTAAAGCATAACCCTTGCCCATTGCGGCAAGTCCTGCTGCGGTAGCAACAGTCGTTTGCTCTAATTTTTCCACACCCTCTTTAAAAGTAAGCTTACCCGTTACCATTTTACCGATAACCTTGATATCTTCGATAGCAACACAAGCTATATTGGCGATCGTACCTGCAGAAGTTCCCTTGGGAATAACCGAAATAATGTTCTTCTCAACTCCCACCTTCAGAGCACCTGCCGCCGCAGCCTTTACACCTGAATCAAGTCCGCTCTCCAGCGCTTTTACAACAACTTCTTCGCCTTCGATTTCTTCACCGTTCCATAGCTTCTGAGCTATGTCGAAGCCAACTCCTATAGCGGCTCCCTGCAATGCGGCACATCCTGCCTGTTTTCCTATACCTAAAGCAAGGTCCTTGGCTTTATATTCATTCCAGTTAAGGTCGTTCCATTTGCCGCTCTGCGCTTCGTCACGCATTTGCTCAGCTCTTTCCTTGGATAAAGGATTACTTGTGGTACCGTCGGGTGCTTCAAGCACGGTTGTGCACTTTTTATCAATAGCTCCCTCCTGCCCCTCGGGAACCAGCTTCTGCTGTCCTCTGTAATCGCCGTTTTCAAATGCCTGTGCTGTTGCGTTAGCGTCCTTGCAGTATTTGGACTGATAGCGTTTTACAACCTTGCCGTTGCCGTCAACAATGACAATATCAACAGAGTTCTTCGCATACCCTTGTCCATTGGGTTCAAGCACCTTAGCTCTGTATTCGCTTCCCGTCGCCTGGGCGTTCATATTAAAGGTCTGAGCGTGATACTGCTCAGCTATAAAACCATCCAATCTGGGATTCTGGCTGATAATTCCTGACTGCGTTGTTATTGTACGGTATAAGGATTCATTAGCTGTATTGAGTGCAGAATCCAGTCCTGCAAGATATGCGGCAGATTGCTGTGTGGTCATACCTGAGGTCGCATTCTTCATCTCAGAGGCAAACCAGCTCTCCTTACTACGTCCGTTGTTCACAGCTTCGTCCAGGGACTTTATTTTTTCCTCATTTATCTTCAGCGACGTGATAATTTCTTCAGTAATATCACTTATTTCCTTGTCCGACTTCTCGGGAAGATATTCCTTCATTTTCGCACTGAGCCAGACTTCAGTGGAAACAGCTGAATTATCGGTGTACGCCTTAATAAAATCTCTTACTATCGGTTTTAATTCTTTACACTCTTCCTCAATAATAATAGGATGATGTTCTTCGTCTATTGCAAGAACATTGTAACTTTCATTCAGCATAATAACCTCTCCTTTTATACGTTTTTATATTGATGTACACCTGAATCTTCACGACTGGCAGGCTTTATATCGATTTTTTCTATCGTGGCTTTAATCATACTGATTTTATCTTTAAGCGTACTGGAAATAGATTTTGTGTCTCTTACGGATTCAATCAGGTCTTCTGTTGTGATAGTGATTTTTCCGTCGATAAATGCCCTTTCGATGGTATCTTTAACGACAGCCTCGATATCTGCTCCATTAAATCCGTTTGTTTCGTTAATCAAGGCAATGGAATCGATGTTCTTATTCCATTTCTTGCGTTTTTTCAGATGAATATCAATGATTTTCCTTCTCTCTTCACCATTCGGCAGGTCTACAAAGAATAATTCATCAAAACGACCCTTACGCATAAACTCAGGAGGCATACGTGATATGTCGTTTGCGGTTGCAACTATAAATACCGTGTTTTCCTTTTCCTGCATCCAGGTAAGGAACTGTCCGAATAAACGTGTTGTGACCTCGTTACCACCTTCGCTTCCGACGCCTGCAAAGGCTTTTTCTATTTCGTCAATCCACAACACGCAGGGGCTGATTGCCTCTGACAGCTTTAATGCCTTGCGCATATTATTTTCTGATTCTCCGACATATTTACCTAAAAGGCGTCCTACGTCAAGACGTACAAGAGGAATTTCAAAAAGACTTGCAGTAGCTTTTGCAGTAAGACTCTTTCCGCATCCAGGCATACCGATAATCATAATACCCTTAGGAACATCAACACCGAATTTGATTGCTTTATCAAGATTGGCAAAAATTTTAGCCTTTCGATGCAGCCAGTCCTTCAGGTTTTCAAGGCCGCCGATATCATCTATTGTTTCAGAGAAGCTGACAATTTCAAGCATACCTGCTTTTTTGATAAACTGCTCTTTTTCCTTTAAAATAAGCAGTTTGTCCTCTTTATCTATACATCCGCCATCCTGATAGGCGAGATTCAGTATCTGCTTTATCTGAAATTCGTTAAGTCCTTTGAAGGAAAGCGCAATATCACTGATAATGTCCTGCTCAACCTCAATTTCAAGGTCTGCCGTAAATTCGTTTATAATATCAAGGATTTCTGTTGTTGAGGGTAACGGAATATCAAATACCGTAATATAGTTTTCGAGTTCCGTGGGAATTACGACTGTATCAGAGATAATGAATATTGTGGCATGATAATTCTCTTTATACAGATTATCCTCGGAAATTCTTTTCAGAAGCGAAATAATTTTCGGGTTATCAAGCTCCTTATGTATATCTTTCAGCACAAGAAAGGTCTCTTGTTCAAAACCATCGTCAAGCGTCAGTTTAAGGAATTTTTCCAGGTCACACTCCTGCATCGGACTCTTGTTATAAAAATCAATCAGTCCCAATGCATTGTTGTATTCTACTATTCTGGCATTTGTGCCTATCTGCTTTATCGCATCATCAATCACCTTGAAATCGAAATGATTGATGTAAATTATCGGGTGTAGTGCGTCAACGTAGGAGGATAAAATATCAACTGTAGTACGTTTCATTTATTAAACCTCCATATAACAAAGAGTGTGTGCAGAGTTATTGCTTTTATAATCAATTCCGTCAAGGATAACAAAACGTTCTTTAATATCCGCGCTGTTCAGATCACCGTCTTTTTCTCCTGCAGAACGAATATAATCTCCTGCATTCATGCTGAGTATCATATACTTTTTGCCCTTTTCTTCAAGGTCTTTCCAGTATCCGTCGGTTACTCCTGAAAAAGTTCGGATATTTTCGCCAAGAATGCTTTCTGATTTTTTTATCATATTGCAGATTGCGATGTACATTTGTTTTTTATCCGCCATAAACACTCCCGCTTCTGCCGGATACGGACACTCGATGTCATCAATTTCACGTTCCTCACCGCTATCAGCTTCCCGAATTCTGACCTTTAAAGGAAGGTAAAACATTCGTGCTTTATCAAACGTAAGAAGAACAAATACTGCCATCGGTGCACGGTGATAAAGTGTATAAAATAACGCTCTGTAAGTGGTTTTGAAAATATCGTAATAATTTTCAAGCATCTCGGAAATCGCAGATTTAATTTTTGTGATATCTGAATTATTCTCTATTATGGTATCAATAAGCTGACGATATCCTACCTGGTAATCGTCAAGAATGCTTTTGGCTTTGAATCCGTCCTGTTCATATATACTGTATAGTTCTTTTCTTTCCTTAATATATTCAAGCATATATGTGCACTCATCTATGTATTTTTCATCAGCTGAAACATCAAAGATTGAAATAAGCTTTTTCACTATATTGATGGGCTCCTCGTCTGTAATTTCGTTAACAAACCCAAGCTCTCTTTCGTAACCACGAACCTTCAGCCAACGATGAAGAAGTTTATTGTTGTAATAACCAAGAACATCTTCAACAGAAAAATTATTCTGTAAATCCTCCAGATTTCTTATCGGATTGCCATCACATATAAGATTGAATTTAATAGTTTTTGCCATAATATAGTCCCCCTGTTATTCGGATAATTTTCCTTATTATAGCACACTTTTTGTCGAAAGTCAACAAAAAGGAATAACTATAGACACATTTTTTGTGTAATTGTGCTTACACTTTAATTATAACACGCCAAATGGACATACGTGTGTCGACCTGACAAAACAAAAATCCCGTATCCGATATTTTTCCGCCGGGTACGGGTATAGTTAAGAGTATCAACAGTATTTCTCGCAAATCTGCACACTTCACGGGTTACAATCAAATCAAATTTTCCACTCTTTGCGTCCTCAATCATTCTGAGGAAGGATGGACGCTTCTTTGCCTGAGTTCCTGTTATACCCTCGTCGATATACTTGTCGATTACATTCCAGTTCGGGTGATATTTCGCTTGGTCTGAATACCACTGCATCTGGTTTTCGAGAGCAGAGAGCTGTGCTTCGTGTTCTGTGGAAACTCGTCCGTAGAAAACAACGGTGCGAGTGCGGTTTCTGTCGAGTGTGCTTATATCAAAATAATTATTTCTTGTCATTTTTATATCCTCCAGATTCAAAGATTTTAACGCTTTAAAGCGATTATACACGAATAGAATATTTTTGTCAAGTCCCTTATGGGATGACGCAGATTTTTCAGAAAATCGATCAAGGGGTTTGGGTTCTCCCAACAAGTTTTTTGTATTTGTCGGCGCACGGATTTTCTCTGAAAATAAGGGAGTGTGGCCACAAATGCTATGCTTGCTGTCAACGAAGTTGCAGAAAGCATAGTTTACAAAAAACTGATTGTGTCTATACACAGGCGATGCTTGCTCTCATCTGAAATTGAAAAAGAGCAGGTCGCAAAATTGATGAAGTGTATAGACAAGTCATATGCTTGCTCTCAATGATAACAACAGAGAGCGAGCATACAGTTTTTGC
>JAGAVH010000001.1 GCA_017942025.1 Ruminiclostridium sp.
AGACGATGAAAAACGCACGTCAGCCATTGATTTTGACCTGTTCGGTCAAAATCGTCAACCGCCCCGACAGGCATACATACGGCAAGGACGCCGTAAAGCGAACACCAAAAGTGCATCACGACGATGCACAACAAAGTGTTCACATAAGGTATAGTTGAGGGGATTATGACGAAGTAAGCAAAAATGCTTTTAGAGAGCCGTTTAAGGCTCTCTAAAACTTTTATATCACTATTTCGTGTATATCCACAAATTCGTTACAAGGTACCAGCATTTTTGCGGTGCGTGGGTTTGTCTTCAGTCTGAAACCCCATTGGTTTTCCGATGGGGTTTACAGTTGCTCTAATCGTAAATTTTAATCTTCATTTTTTGTGCAATGGTAACATATTTATAACAAGGCAAGCTCTTTTTATTGACAGATGTAAAAAATTGTGATAAAATTATTTTATATATAAAATCGGAAAGTATAGTTTCAAATCATTTCAGAACATTTAAGGATAAATAATTATGGAAGAAAAGAAGAAAAATCCTGTTCTGAAGGTAATTATCATCATACTCGGCATAATCGCCGTTATCGCACTATGCATATTGTCAAGCCGTTTTTCCTGGTTTGGCACAGCGGAAGGAAACAGCTCACAAAGCAGCGGTAACACCTCCATAAACTCGGAGGTAAGTAATGACGAAGCCTCCGGAACAGAAAAGCCTGATGAAAATTCATCGGCGACAGAAAAACCCGACACAAGCAAAACAGAAACAAGCACATCAGGCAGTAGTGCAGAAGCTACCGGAACCCCGAGGTCGGAAGAGCAGTCCACACCCGCTCCCGAAACTGAGCAGACCACCACTACAACAAAGCCTGTTACTCCCGATCCCGAAACCGAGCAGACTACAACCACTACAACGGTGACAACCACTACCACTACTACTGTTACCGAAGCTCCGAAGCCTTTATGGAACGAAACAGAGTGCAGTAAGGAAATGTATATCACAGTTTCCTGCTATTCAAGAAAAGAGGCTGTCCCCGGCTCGGCTACAGTTTCACTTCTTAACTATGGCACAAAGGTAAAGGTGGTTGCAACCACCAATACAAGCTACAGTAAGCTTTCTGACGGCTCTTTTGTACATAACGATTATTTAAGCAGCTCAAAGCCTGCTGAAACTACCACAACCACTCCGCCAGCTACCACTACAACCACTACGACAAAGGGACAGCAGAGCGACACGCCATCCCAGCTCCCCTCGGGCTTTGGCGAAGGAATAACAGCCAATCCGCCAAGCAGCTGTAACGCACTTGAAATTGAGGTCTTCAATCTTATCAACGATATCAGAGTACAGAATGGTGTTAAAAAGCTGAAATGGGACCCCACCGCGTATGCGGCAGCAAAGACAAGGGTAAAGGAAATAGTCACCTGCTGGGGACACTACCGTGCAGACGGTACCCGTTGCTACTCCGTATATGGCGAAGGTGAAGAGCCTTTCCACATTTTCAGTCACATCGGTGAGAACATCGCATCAGGTCAGCATACCGCCAAGGATGTAGTTGATTCCTGGATGAATTCATCAAGCCACCGCAAAAATATCCTGAACCCCGACTTTGAAAATATTGCAATAGCCTTCCACGAGGCAAATGATTATTATCACTATTACTGGGTGCAGGAATTTACAACCTACAAATAAACAAATTAACCGCTGAGGTTTTATCCTCAGCGGTTTTTTTATTATACCTTTATGAGATCGTCTGCGTGCATTGCGGCGGTAACGTCACCGTTCATTCCTATCACGATATAATCGGGATAGCCGTTTATACCTGCCTGAATAACATCGAATACCGCAGTATATACAAAGCCTGCAAGTCTTGTTCCCGAATAAGAAAGTGCGCCCTGCTTTACTCTTACCCTGTCACCCACGTTAAAGCTGACTCCCGTCACTTCCTGCTTTTTAATACTGTCCACATTAACCCAGCCGGTAACGTCGGGATTACCTTTAGGTGTGGTTATCCTGATGCGGTTATTTATTATACCATCACTATGAATATAATAATAACCTGAAATGGTTGTGGATTTATTTCTGGCAGAAGCAGAAATATAAAGAGGAGTATTTATCAGCAGTACCCTGTCACCCTTACGGAGTATTTCCGCTACGGGCTTTTCGGGCAATTTATCATAAAAAGCCTTTGTTATTACGGGATAATCCACAAAGCAGATATCACCATCTGTTTCATAGCCGCCTATCTTATCAATTCCCCATTGCCACATAGTCTGACCGTAATCATATCGGCTTTTTCTGTCGGGGCTACCCGTCCAATGGGCAAGCCATATATCATACTTACCGATAAGATTTCTTTTATCGTAATAGTTTTCCATCCAGGACGGATTTGCATAGATTCCGCAGGGGTAACCACCCTTTATTATTCTGTCACAGAAGGTCGCCGCCATTTCTGTACGGATAACCTTATCAAGAAAATCTATCTGATGCTTTTCCTCCATATCGAAAAATACGGGGTAGGATGGTCTGGCGTACTTTTTCAGCGCTTTAAGGCAGGCATCCGCTTCTTTTACTGCGTCTGCCACACTCATTGCGTAGCTGTACCAGTAAAAGCCGTAGTCAATACCGTTTTCTGTACAACTGCGAATATGTTCTGACGCTGTTACATCCTCTGTTTCAGAAAGTCCCAATCGGATTATTGCAAAGCGTACACCACTATCAGAAAGAGCCTCTTTGCTTATTCCCTCCTGAACATAGGAAATATCTACACCCTTTATATTGAGATCACTCATTTTTTTCTTCCCCCTTTCTTTTTATCTGCAGTAATACCTCCTTCAGCTTTTCGGGTACGGGAAGTCCGAGCACAGAAGCATTTTCAAGAAGGGATATCCCCTCGTTTGCTGTATAGAATAGTATCACCGCCGTCATAAAAACTGAGGAGCTTTTGACAACGTAAGCATCGATTAAATGCCCCATTGCCACAAAGCAGAGTATAAAAAGCTTTTTAGCAAGTCCTGCAAAGCCTGTCTCGCTGGAAAGCTTGTGTGCTATAACAGCTATTATTACTCCGCTTATGTAGTCCATTGTCATAAAGGCGAGTAACGCCCAGAAAAGTCCTGTCACTTCTCCGAACAAAAAGCCGACTAACGCCCCAACAGCGCCAGCGATACTGTCAACAATAATCTGTAATTTTGTCATTTACGCCTCCTTTCTTTTCAGTCATCCTGTAACTCGGGATGAATCTCGTAAAGCACTTTAAGATAGGTTCTGCCACTTACACTTCCCGGGACCTTCAGAGTCCTGAGCCAGTCATAGAAGCCCTTTTTGTCTCCATAGAGCTGATAAAGGGTTTCAGCAAATTCCTCATCGCTGTATATCTTGTTATTGTATTTTACGATAAACTTGTATGCTTCTTCAGGGTTGAAGCTTTCCTCCCCGACAACCCCCTGCTCCTTATCCACAGCATTCTGAAGAGTTGCGTTGAGCTTTATCCTGTCAAGCTCGTATTTTCTGTCGCTTTCATATGCCTCTCTGTTTCTGTCATACAGAAGATTTTCCTGAGCTAATCTGTCCTGCTCCTTCTTATACTGAAACTCTCGGTCATCGTTGTAGTAACCCATAAGGGTGTTGAGTCTTTTATAGGCGCTGTTTTCTTCTTCACGATACCTGTCATACGCCTTTTGCTCCAGCTCAAGCGACTTTTCAGACAGAGCCTGCATATAACTATTATATGCCTGCTGACCTGCATAGGTGCCGTAAGAATTTCCGTAACCACCCGTCATAAGCGCCGCATTGCCCATAGTATCCTGCATAGCTCTTTTACCCTGATCGGTGTAGAGCTGTTTATATTTACTGAAAACGGCGTCATTTTCAGGATTATAGCTGAAATCCCTGCGGCTGATAATATCGGAAAGATTCTGCTTTATTGCGTCGGTATAATTTATAACCTGCTCTTTGCTTTTCTTTTCCTTATCCTTCACTTACATACCTCCTTTAATTATTATTAAATGTCATCATTCCCACTTTATCAAATAGTTCCGCCATCGCCCCTGCATCCTCATAAGCAGGAATCCATTCTGTGGATTTATTGTTCTTTTCAAGCTTGAAATCTGCAAACCACATCACACCGTTCTGAATCAGGAAGCAGTTTACCAAACAGGCTGAATAATTCTGTGCAGGCGTAAAACTGAAGCTCATTTCCTGCCATTCTCCTGCGGTTATACCGTCTGCCGCCACAGAACGCTGTGCAATTACCGAAAGTGCCGTAGCTCCTTCTGCTATGCCTTGAATCTGAAAGAGAATCGGTTGGTCTATGGTGCTTATATCCTCGACATAGTATTTACAACTGAAGTTCCAAAGCTCTCCCGACTTCATTTCCGACTTGTCCTTTATCGGCAGAGCCGTAGAAGATACGCCGTTATACGCCGCCGCAGAAAGTCCCATCTGATTGAGCTTTACTGTAGGATGACAGTTATACAGCCTGGTTTTATCCACAGCGCAGTTTGTATCAAGCACCCATCCGTCCGAGCCGTACAGAAATGCGGAATTGTATATGTAGTTTCTTCTGCTCTTCTGCAGCTCCG
>JAGAVH010000042.1 GCA_017942025.1 Ruminiclostridium sp.
ATCGGTGTGATTTTTAGGTACCATTAAAATCCCTCCCGTTTTTGTCTTTCTATATATATTACAATTGAGCAGGGTCATCTGTCCTGAAACTTGAAATTTTTTTGCATTCCTTCTTTTTATTATATCACACAGTATATTTTTTGCAAATAAAAAATTCCCCGAAGATATACTTCAGGGAATAAAAAATCAGTCTTTTTTCATAAAATCAGCCTTGGAAAGTCCGCAGACAGGGCATACCCAGTCCTCAGGGATATCCTCAAAAGCTGTGCCGGGGGCAATACCACTATCGGGATCGCCTACAGCAGGATCATATACATATCCGCATACACATTCGTACATATTAAGGTCCTCCTTGATACATAATTAATTTATGCGTCATCGACAGATTTATACCTATCAGTCGATCTCAACCATTACCTTCTGGTTGTACTTAACCGCGCCTGCACGCATAATGGTACGGATAGCCTTGGCAATTCTGCCCTGCTTGCCTATTACACGGCCCATATCG
Organism: Ruminiclostridium sp.; assembly: GCA_017942025.1. Classification (GTDB taxonomy): domain Bacteria; phylum Bacillota; class Clostridia; order Oscillospirales; family Ruminococcaceae; genus Ruminiclostridium_E. Next base: position 509 of record JAGAVH010000042.1, read on the forward strand.
TCGGGGGCAACGTGCAGATGATATACAACAGTTCCGTCCTCTTTAGGCTCGTCAACTGTTACCTGGATGGCGGACTTGTCATCTACAAGGTCTTCCACCATAGTGATAAGCAATTTTTCCATTGTTTTTTCCTTTCAGAATATGAGAAAAGAAAATCAGCGGTGACTGATTTTCCTTATTCTCTGAGCATTGATATTCTTACAATTAGTTTTCAGCTGCAATCTTGAGGAGCTTCTTAACTGTGTCTGTGGGCTGTGCGCCGTTAGCGATCCACTTGTTGGCTGCTTCTGTATCTACCTTGATTACAGAGGGTTCCTTTGTGGGATCATAGTAGCCGATTTCTTCGATGAAACGGCCATCTCTGGGATAACGTGAATCTGCAACTACGATTCTGTAGAAGGGAGTCTTCTTAGCACCCATACGTCTTAATCTGATTTTTACCATTGTTCTGTTTTCCTTTCTCTGTGAGGCATTGCCTCTGTTGTTATGTTAAATAAATTTTATATCAAAGTGTATTAACACCATGAATTACTGTTTTACATCGGGAAACCGCCCATGCCATTCATACCGCCCATACCCATGGGGAATTTAGGCATACGCCTTTTCTTGCCCTTGCCGCCCATCTGCTTCATCATCTTGGACATCATATCATACTGCTTTAACAGCTGATTTACATCCTCGACCTTTGTGCCTGAGCCTGCGGCAATTCTGCGTTTTCTCTTGGCGTCGATTATTGAGGGCTTTTCTCTTTCCTTCTTGGTCATTGAAGAAATAATAGCCTTGGTACGATACATCTTACGCTCGTCGATATCCTCTTCCTTTATCTTACCGCTTACACCGGGAATCATCTTTAAAAGAGATGATATACTGCCCATTTTTTCAATCTGTTCAAACTGGGCGTAAAGGTCGTTCATATCGAACTTGTTTTCCTGAAGCTTTCTGGCAAGCTTTTCGGCTTCCTTTTCATCAAAGGTATCCTTAGCCTTTTCGATAAGTGAAAGTACGTCGCCCATACCGAGGATTCGGTCAGCCATACGATTGGGATGGAACTGTTCGAGATCGTCAATCTTTTCACCGACACCCGCAAACTTTATCGGCTTTCCTGTAACGTGCAGAACGGATAACGCCGCACCGCCTCTTGTATCACCGTCAAGCTTTGTAAGGATAACACCTGTGATTTCCAGCGCCTCGTTGAAGGTCTTTGCTACATTTACTGCATCCTGACCTGTCATAGAGTCAACTACTAAGAGGATTTCGTTGGGGTTTACCTCTGCCTTGACATTTTTAAGCTCGTCCATCAGGGCTTCGTCAATATGCAGACGACCTGCGGTATCGAGGATAACTACGTCGAAGCCATTGTCCTTTGCGTACTTTATACCTTCCTTTGCGATGGTTACAGGGTTTATCTGTCCCATCTCAAATACTCTTGCCTCTGCCTTTTCACCGACAACCTTGAGCTGGTCTATAGCCGCAGGACGATAAACGTCGCAGGCTACCAGCAAGGGACGTCTGTTCTGACCACGCAGATACTTTGCAAGCTTTGCGGAGTGGGTTGTTTTACCTGCACCCTGTAATCCGCACATCATAATAACACAAGGGGGCTTTGAAGGAAAATCTATCCTTGCGGCGCTATCACCCATAAGAGAGATAAGCTCCTCGTGTACTATATCAATAACCTGCTGTGCAGGGGTAAGGCTGTTCATAACCTCGGCGCCGACAGCTCTTTCGCTGACCTTGCCTACAAATGCCTTTACAACGGGGAAGCTTACGTCCGCCTCGAGAAGTGCCATCTTGACCTCTCGCATTGCCTCTTTAACATCCTTTTCGCTGAGCTTACCGTGATTTTTAAGCTTGCTGAACACCTTGCCGAGCTTATCGGAAAGTCCTTCGAATGCCATAGGTACGCCTCCTTTATATTATTTCTTCTATCTCTTTTACACAGGATAACAGCTTTTTATATTCCTCGCTGTCGCCGTGTCCGCTGTTTTCTATAATATTCTTCATCTTGGTAAGAATTTCGTTTATCATATGGGATTTTGCGGCATATTCAAGAGTATCCTCAAGCTGAATAAGATAATCCTCTGCGCTTCTGATACACTTGTGTACACCCTGACGGGTAATGCCTGTATTTTCTGCTATCTCGGAAAGAGAAAGGTCTTCGTCATAGTAAAGAGTAAGTGTATCCTTCTGCTTTTCTGTAAGCATATCGCCATACATATCAAGCAAGAGTGCCATATCCAGATTCTTTGACATAAGCTGCTCCTTAAATCCGTAAATCCCTTTAAATCCGTACTTCAGGTGGTGTAATGCAATTTTGGTTTACACCCACCTATACTATTATACACATTTTTCTGCCTTTGTCAATAGAAAACCGAAGAAAATTTAAAACTTTTTAGCCCTTAGTATGTTATATATATGGTATATATAAAAATAAAACCATTGATTTATCCGATGTTTAATGATATAATCATAAATGTATCAATATGAATACAAGTATAAAAAGGAACAATCAGATATGAAAACGATAGTCAGAAGAATTATAATAACAGCAGCTGTTGTCGGTATTCTTGTTTCGGCATTTCTGGTAGTCTTTTTGCCGACCACACAAGAGATATATTTATCCGGTGATTTCGTTTTATCGGGCATTATGTACACCGATACAGCTGACGATAACAAACAGGAAAAAGAGAAAGCCGAATTTACGATAGACTGCGCTGTAACAAGAAATCTTATCGGAAACGCAAACAGAGTAAAAGGCACTGTAAAATTGGGAGAAGAAGAATATAAATTAGTTGGAGTAGTCTTTGGTGATAACGGCAATTTCACTGTATATACAGCAGAAAAAGTGTCAAAATTCAGCGGCTTTCCCATTGTAGAAATAACAATTATACCGGATATGAACAAAGCTCGTATCTCTGTACAAGCAGGTGAATATAAAGGTGTATGGGATGGCGTATTCAGCGATAACGAAGAACCCGAAAATCTCAACGACTATATATACAAATTCTGAAGGTGAAAAAATGTCACAGATAATAGAAATTACTGATTTCAATGCAAAAGAGCTTGATGTATATGCAAGACTTACCGAAGCGGAGCTTCTGCATTTGTATGAGCCTGAAGGCGGTATATTCATAGTCGAAAGTCCCAAGGTTATAACAAGGGCTTTAGACGCCGGCTACGAGCCTATATCCCTGCTTCTTGAAAGAAAACATATTGAAACACAGATGAAGGGTATAATAGCAAGATGCCCCGATATACCCGTTTTTACCTCCGATTCTGCGGTACTTACACAGCTTACGGGATATTCTCTTGCAAGGGGTGCATTATGCGCTATGAAGCGCCCCCCTAGACCTGAATTTTCCGAAATCATAAAAAATGCAAAAAGAGTTGCGGTAATGGAAAATATAATGAATTCCACCAACATAGGCGCTATTTTCCGTAGTGCCGCCGCTCTCAATATGGATGCGGTATTACTGACTCCCGACTGTAGCGATCCCTTATACAGAAGAGCGGTAAGGGTGAGTATGGGGACGGTCTTTCAGATTCCCTGGAGCTTTCTGCCGACTAATGAAAACTACGTTTCCGTACTTCAGGAATACGGCTTTAAGACAGCCGCAATGGCGCTTACAGATAATTCCGTCAGCATTGATGATAAGAACGTAGCAAAGGAAGAAAGACTTGCTATAATCCTCGGCACAGAGGGTAACGGCTTAAAGCAAAGCACTATTGATAAGAGTGATTATACCGTTAAAATTCCGATGTCCCACGGAGTAGATTCGCTGAACGTGGCGGCGGCAAGCGCCGTTGCCTTCTGGCAGCTGGGGAAAAGATGACATTCGGCGGCGTACCATTGCCCTAAAGGGCGCCGCAGTATTTCATACTGCTGCCGCAAAACTACAATTTGAAAGAGGCTTGTTATGAAAAAAATAAAACTAACAGCACTTCCCTGTTTATGTGTAGATGTCTTTGATGGTACTGATATAATCAGACCAGGAGGAGAAGCACTGAATTTTGCTGCACATGCATCACGCTTTAGGAGTATTAATGTTACACTTCTTGGTGTTGTCGGGAATGACAAATATGCAGAGGTG
>JAGAVH010000043.1 GCA_017942025.1 Ruminiclostridium sp.
AAATATTTTGCCTTACGGCAAAATGTGAAATAAAATAAATCCCTCATACGCCGCAGCGTATTTCATAGCGTCAGCTATTTCATAACGCGAAGCGTTATTTCACAAATCCCGCAAGGGATTTATTTCATTGAAAAAACCACCCTCACGGGTGGTTTTTTCTGGTGCCGGCAGTGGGACTTGAACCCACACGGTATTGCTACCAGCGGATTTTGAGTCCGCCACGTCTGCCATTCCATCATGCCGGCGAATATTCGGTTTTTGTGTCAACTAATTTTGCTTTACAGCTGTTTCGATTTGATTATTATATCACAGCTTATAGGCGTTGTCAATAGATTTTATCAAAATTTCAAAATATTTCAGTATAAATTTATAAAAAACCCTTGACAATTTAGTCAAAATGCCGTAAAATTAAATAGAGTAATTTTTAATTTAAACTCGGGGTATATTTTTTGTTACAGGAACACCCTTTGATATCGGTGGTTTTATACTCTGTGACAATGGTCTGCCCACGATTTTACATACATACAAACAATAGAATTCTTTATGTTGTTTAATGTAAAATCTCCGTCATACCTATATATAAAGGTATGAGCAATTTTAATTTAAGGAGGACGCTACAATGGAACTGTGGCTTGCAGTCACACTCATTGCGGTAGCGTTTGTTGTTGGTGCAGCGATATTCGGCTTTATAATGTTCAGAGCCGGTATTTCGCACAGAAAAAAGACCGCAGAGGCTCAGATAGAGTCAGCGGAAAAAGAGGCTCAGCGTATAGTAGCTGAGGCTAATGAAAAGGCTCAGTCAACAAAGAAAACCGCATTAGTGGAAGCAAAGGATGAAATTTTCAGACTGAAAGAAGCGAATGAAAAGGAAATCCAGAAACAGAAAAGTGAAACAGACAGAGAACTGAAGGAGCGCAGAGCGGAAATCACCCGTTCAGAACGCAGACTTCAGCAGAAGGAAGAGAACTTAGACAAGAAGAACGACAAGATTGAACGACTTGAAGAATCTCTCCAGAGCAAAAACAAGAAGGCAGAAGAAAAACTCGCTGAGGCAGAGGCTATCAAGAAGAGCCAGATGGATATCTTAGAAAAGATTTCAGGCTTTACTCTTGAACAGGCAAAGGAACATCTCCTTACAATGCTTGACAGCGAATTATCCCACGAAAAGGCGCTCAAGATTACATCCTACGAACAGAAGCTCAAGGATGAATGCGATGAAAAGGCAAGACAGTACATATCCCTTGCTATTTCAAGACTTGCCGCTGATACCGTATCAGAGGCGGCTGTATCGGTTGTTCCCCTTCCCAATGATGAAATGAAGGGCAGAATCATCGGTAGAGAGGGTAGAAATATCCGCACATTAGAACAGCTTACAGGTGTTGACCTTATCATTGACGATACACCCGAGGCAATCACACTTTCATGTCACGATCACGTAAGAAGAGAGATTGCAAGAATCTCCCTTGAAAGACTCATTCAGGATGGACGTATCCACCCCACAAGAATCGAAGAAACTGTAGACAAGGCTCGTCGTGAGATTGAGCAGAAGATAAAGCAGGAGGGCGAAAGAGCCGCAATGGATACCAATGTAAACGGTCTGCATCCTGAGCTTGTAAAGCTTATCGGCCGTCTTTACTACCGTACCTCCTACAGACAGAACGTACTCAATCACTCTATCGAGGTTGCACATCTCGCAGGCATTATGGCAAGCGAGCTTGGTGTTGACGCTACTTTAGCAAGAAGAGCAGGTCTGCTCCACGATATCGGTAAGGCGCTCAACCACGAAATCGAAGGCTCCCACGTACAGATCGGTGTTGACGTATGCCGCAAGTACAAGGAAAATGCCGAGGTTATCCACGCTATTGAGGCACACCACGGCGATGTTGAAATTCACTTAGTTATCGCGGCTCTCGTTCAGGCGGCTGACGCAATCAGCGCGGCAAGACCTGCGGCAAGAAGCGAAAACTACGAAAACTACATCAAGAGATTACAGAAGCTTGAAGAAATCTGCTGCTCCTACACAGGTGTTGATAAGTCCTTTGCTATTCAGGCAGGTAGAGAAGTAAGAATTATGATCAAGCCCGAACAGGTAAACGACGACAAGATGATAGTGCTCGCAAGAGAGATTTCACAGCGTATCGAAAACGAAATGGAATATCCCGGTCAGATAAAGGTTCATCTCATCAGAGAGAGCCGTGCTATCGACTATGCAAAATAAAAAACAATCAGCCCGAGAAAACTCGGGCTGAATTTTTTTGGCGGCGTGTCATTGCCCTGAAGGGCGCCGCAGTATTTCATACTGCTGCCGCGGACTGTTCCTATATTTTTGAAATCAAAAATTTCAAAAATGGTCGCAGTCCTGCGGACTGCTGCCTTTAAATATGATGCTGATATCTGCAACCACGAGAACGGCAGGGGTTACATATTGGTTGTAAGATAAATTGTAGTTTATCGCTCCGCTTGGGTCATTGTAGCCCCCAACCCCCAGACCCCCTTCCCCCTTAGGGAAGGGGGAAAATAGAGGGGCTACCGCCCCTTGGAACCCTTTGGGGCTACCGCCCCAACCCCCCGTTTATATCGATGTTTGTGGGCGGTCTTATCAAATCGTTTTAATTTACGATTGTAGGGGGCGACCTCCCGGACGCCCCGCCGCCGAAGGCGGAATTGCCCGCAGGTGCAACCTGCAAACAACAATTTATCGCTACATTATAGACGGGCAAAATTGCAATAAAACGGCGAATGAAATCGTCTTTATTTTTAGTCTTTGTGCATCGCCATTAAGTCCTTGCAGAAACGGATTTCTTCCGCTGAAAAAAGCGACTGATATTTTGGATTGCAAACAGACGCTTCCATTGTTAGCTCGAGCGCATTACATTCGACCAACTTCAAAAATCCATCAGGAAGTTTCCCTGATTTTGTTATTGCTATAAGTCTCTTTACTGCCGCTACAGCACCGTACTGTTTAATCATACGGATATATTCTTTAGGATTGTATCCGTATAAAATTTTGCCTCTTTCAGCATTTTCAATAAGTTCATCCTTAAACTTTTCTTCGAGCTGTTTTAAATACAATTCTTCACTTTTGCCGTATTCGCTCTGCTCTGACATGTAACCCTCCAGAAATTCTTCTGTAAGCTGAATATAACCTCTCTTATTTTCTGCAATTCCTGCCCAATCAAGTATGGCAGCAAAAACAGAAACAGGATCGTCAACCGACTCACCTAAAATTTTCCCTGCATACATTGCTATACGACCAACAACAGTGTTTTCATCGCAGCCGAGTTCCCCGAATTTCTTTCCTCTGCCATCACCTTTCGGCAATTTATAATCAGGCATTGTCTTTGCGCCTTCCACAATCTCATCAAACACCTTATAATTATATCTCGGAGAGGATTCAAGTTCAGCACAGTAAAACTTATCATCCTGTAAGGCACAAAGCTCATAGGTTTTACCAGTCAACGATTTAATGGTCGCTCTTCCGCCTGAAGAGATCAACAGTGCCTTTATAGTATCCGAAGCCAGACTGTTTGTTTTACTCTTTGTGTTACTCATAGTATCTTCCTCCTGCAACATTTCGCTTTTTGTCGGGTTAAGTATTTTTAAAATCTCTGCAATCATTTTTTTACCGTGAGAATATGCTACGCCTTGTTTTTTAAAATTTCCTTGGCACTCGAGAAATTTTATCAGAAAATCATATTGCTCTTCACTTAGTCCATTGATAACGGACTGCTTGTAATCCGAACATTTGATATCCGGCTTGATCTCTCGGCTACAATATTTACACTCTAACGCAGATATTCGTAGCTCGCCATTACATACAGGGCAAAATTTTGTAGTACTCATCACAAACCCCCTCCTTTTGATTAACATTATACACTGTTTCCACACAATTGTCAAGGGGAAATTTAAAATAATTACACCTTGTTTTATAAAAAGGTGTATTTGCTTCACCCTAAAATTAATACAAAGCCGCTGTAACATTATTATTTACACACAGTAAACTCGCATTACAACGACTTATTACATTCATTTTCAAACAAACACGGTGTCAGCAATTAAAATATTCCACCCGGTTGTTATAAATACTCATTTTACTTTAACTCCGACATTTTATTACAAAAAATCCCCGATACACCTTCAGCACATCGGAGATTATCGTATTCACTTCACAAGCTCAAGGACATTTATAACTTCTATCCCTTTACTTTCCGCCATTCGCACCGTCTGTCCCGTCCCGCTGCGAAAATCATTTATATTATAGTAGCATACACAGCAGTCAGCAAGCTCTACAAGCCTTGCATTGCGTTTTTTCATACAGTCCTTTGTGTAATCGCTACCTATATATTCAATCGAATCTGCGTGCATAAGGATAGTATAGAAGATATGCTTGTCTTCATCGCTCCACTTTTTTGTCTGCTCCTCATTGCGGCAGGGTAAAACAAGATGAAGCCTGATATCAAGCTGCTTGCGTTTTTTCAGATAAAGCACCATATTAGCACACATCGTATCCCAGCCAAGAGCACCGCCGCAATAAAAATCGGTAACTCCTTTCCTTACAAGGGCGCAGATTGTTTTATCAAGCAGGGTCTTCAGCTGAATGTTATCCGACTCGGTAATATTTCGGTGTCCGGTAAAACAAGCTGACGTCATAATGACTTCCTCCTTTAAGTGCAGTTAAAAGAAAATAAGCCGTATCCGGTTTTGGATACGGCTTTAATTTCAACTATTTGTTCCGACTAATCAGGAATTTTCTTCGATGAACTTAACGATGTCGCCAACAGTCTTGATCTTTTCAACCTGATCATCAGGGATTTCAAGATCGAACTCTTCTTCGAAGCTCATTACGAGGTCAACGATGTCTAAAGAGTCAGCGCCTAAATCTTCCTGAATGTTAGCTGCTTCTGTTACGTCCTTTTCATCTACGTCGAGCTGGTCAACGATGATTTCTTTTACTTTTTCGAATACCATTGTACTTTCCTCCGTTTTTTTAAAAAAGAATTGTTTTTTCTTATAAACTATTATACGGCATTACGCCGAAATAATCAAGTCTGTTTTTCGCCAAATCTTAAATAAACTTGCACTAAAAAGACAGCGAAAATTCATCATTTTACACAAAACCGGAATTATGCAATACCTGTTACTGAAGAACGGTAAATTTTTATTCTTCTGTAAACATACCTATCTTTCTGAACTTCTGATATCTGTTTTCAAGAAGGGTGTCGATGTCGATTTTTGTAAGTCTTCCGATAGCTTCAATAAGATAATCGGAGATATTTTCCGCTGTAGCAGAGGGGTCGTTATGTGCACCGCCCACAGGCTCTGCTATTATCTTATCGCATACGCCGAATTCCACCAGATTCTCGGCTGTTATCTTCATAAGCTCTGCGGCTTCCTTTTCTCTTGCAGGGTCCTTCCAGAGAATCGATGCAAAGCCTCTTGGTGAAATTACCGAGTAGAGTGCATTTTCAAGCATTGCCAGCTCATCGCATACTGCAAGTGCCAGCGCACCGCCTGAACCGCCCTCGCCGAGAACCACTGATATAACGGGAGTTTTAAGAGTCATAAACTCTGCTATGTTCTTTGCGATAGCCTCTCCCTGACCTCTTTTTTCCGCCTCTACTCCGCAGAATGCACCGGGAGTGTCCACAAGGCAGATAACGGGACGGTGGAATTTTTCCGCCTGCTTTGCAAGGCGTAAAGCCTTTCTGTAGCCCTCCGGATGAGGCATTGAGAAATTACTCTTCTTGTTTTCCTCTAAATTTCTGCCCTTTACCTGTGCGATAACCGTTACGGGTGTACCGTCTATAGTTGCAATACCGCTTAATATTGCCGCATCGTCACCGTAGAGTCTGTCACCGTGCAGCTCGGTAAAGTGATTGAAAATAGCAGGAATATAATCATTTACAGTAGGCCTTGTTTTTTCTCTTATGATTTCAAGGCGCTGTGTTGCTGAAAGCGTCATATTCTCTTCCTTTCTTTATCAGCCGTGCTGCCAGCTGTCGCTCTGTTTTTTATAGTTGTGAAGTCTTAAAATATTGGAAAGCGCCTTTCTCATACCCTTGCGCTCTACAATAGCGTCCACAAAGCCGCTCTGCAGTAAGAATTCTGCCGACTGGAAATCGTCGGGGAGCTTCTGCTTTATGGTATCCTGGATAACTCTTCTGCCTGCAAAGCCGATAAGTACCTTAGGCTCTGCCAGAATAATATCTCCAAGGCTTGCAAAGGATGCTGTAACGCCTCCCGTTGTGGGATCGGTCATAACGGTGATATAAAGTCCGCCTGCATCGCTGTGGCGCTTTACTGCGCCCGAGGTCTTTGCCATCTGCATAAGGGAAACTATACCCTCCTGCATTCTTGCACCGCCTGAGGCTGTAAATAGTATCACAGGGAGCTTATTTTCTGTGGCATACTCAAAGGCACGGGTAATCTTTTCACCCACTACACTACCCATACTCGCCATCATAAAGTTTGAATCCATAATGCCGATAACCGTCTTATAGCCTCTTATAGTGCAAACGCCTGTTGCAATGGCGTCGTTTATGTCGTTCGCTTCCTGAAGGCTCTTTATCTTCTTTTCGTATTCAGGGAAGCCGATGGGATTCAAAGAATTCATCTTTTCGTCAAAGGGCTCGAAGCTGTCCTTATCCGCTGTAATTTCAAGTCTTTCCTTCCAGGAGAGTCTTGCGTGATAATTACAGGAGGGACAGGTCTTTCTGCGCTTTTCAAACTCGTCCATAAAGATAACGCTCTGGCATCTGGGACATTTGAAAAGCAGGTCCTTCGGAATTTCAGGTGCTTTTACCTTTTCTGTTTCACTTTTTTCTGCATTGAAACGGTCTTTAACCGTTTTGAATAAATCTTCTAACAACGAAAAGCACCTCCTTTAAGTCAGATCCTTACGACTTAAAAAGCCGATATCTACGTTTCCGCTTTCCACGTCTTCGTCACGAAGAAGGTTAAGCTGGAAATCTATATTAGTATTGATTCCCTCAATAAGAAACTCGGATAAGGCTACCTTCATCTTCTGAATGGCTTCCTTTCTGTTTCTTCCCTTTACCAGTACCTTTGCTATCATACTGTCATAGTAGGGAGGGATTTCATAGCCCTGATATACAGCGGTATCGATTCTTACCCCGAAGCCGCCAGGCATATGAATTGACTTTATCTTACCGGGGCAGGGACGGAAGTTGTTTTTAGGCTCTTCCGCATTGATACGGCATTCGATAACGTGGCCGTTTATTTTTATATCATCCTGAACGTATTCAAGAGGCTGTCCGTCGGCAATCTTTATCTGCGCCTTTACAAGGTCAACACCTGTAACCATTTCGGTTACTGGATGCTCTACCTGAATTCTCGCATTCATCTCCATAAAGTAGAAATTTCTGTCCTTGTCCACAAGGAATTCTACAGTACCTGCATTGGCATAGCCGCAGGCCTTTGCCGCTCTTACCGCCGCTTCGCCCATAGCCTTACGAAGCTCCTCCGTCATAATAGGACTGGGGCTTTCTTCAAGCACCTTCTGATTTCTTCTCTGGAGTGAGCAGTCACGCTCGCCAAGATAAATGACGTTGCCCTGCTCGTCGGCAAGAAGCTGTATTTCAACGTGACGGGGGTCTACAATAAACTTTTCGATATAGATATCATCGTTTGCAAAGAACTGCTTTGCCTCCTGCTTTGCGGCGGTTATAGCCGCCTCCAGCTCATCGGGAGTATCAACCCTTCTGATACCTCTGCCGCCACCGCCTGCACTCGCCTTTACCATTATGGGATAGCCAATCTTATCAGCAATCTCCTTTGCCTCTTCGATGCTTTCTATAACACCGTCAGAGCCGGGAACAACGGGTACGTTGTTTTCTATCATAGTCTTCTTGGCATTCGCCTTGTCGCCCATAGCGTCCATAGCGTCGGCAGAAGGTCCGATGAATTTTATACCACACTTGTCGCACAGTCTTACAAACTGGCTGTTTTCGGATAAAAAGCCGAAACCGGGATGTATAGCCTCTGCGCCTGTTACCTCACAAGCGGCAAGAAGTGCCTTGCTATTCAGATAGCTGTCCTTTGATAAGGCAGGGCCTATGCAGATTGCTTCATCGGCAATCTGTGCGTGAAGGGCGGAACGATCGGCAGTTGAATACACCGCTACCGTCTTTACGCCAAGCTCACGGCAGGCTCTTATTATTCGTATAGCGATTTCGCCACGGTTTGCAATTAAAATCTTGTTAAACATTCAGGTTACCTTTCAGCTTTATGTAATTATTTTAACGCAAAGGAAATTTCAGCGGAAACCGCCTTTTCTCCGTTTACTGTAGCAAGCGCCTTGCCAACACCTACGGGGCCCTTTATCTTGATTATCTCAACTTCAAGCTTTAAAAGATCTCCCGGAACTACCTGTCTGCGGAATTTAGCTTCCTTGACGCCACCGAAAAAGCCTATCTTACCCTTGTTTTCAGGAAGGGAGAGCATTGCTACTGCGCCTGCCTGAGCAAGCATTTCAAGCATAAGTACACCGGGAACTACGGGGTAGTCGGGGAAATGTCCCTTGAACCAGAATTCGTCCTCGCTCATATACTTTGTAGCTACTACGCTGACGCCGGGTACCATTTCTTCAATGGTATCGATGAGCATAAAGGGGTCTCTGTGGGGGATTATCTCCATTATCTGTTCTTTATTCATTAAAGGCATAATCTTTATTCCTTTCTCAGGAGAGTAAAATGATGGGCTGACCGAATTCTACCGCTTCGCCGTCCTTTACAGCAATAGCTGTAACAACGCCTGACTTATCAGCAAGTACCTCGTTCATAACCTTCATACTTTCAACGATGCATACTACGTCGCCTTCGTTAACGCTGTCGCCCACCTTTACAAAGGGAGCCTTATCAGGTGCAGGAGCAGCGTAGAATGTGCCTACGATGGGACTTGTGATGCTCTTGCCTGCTGTGGGAGCAGCTTCAGCTGCCGCTTGTGTAGTAGTGGGAGCAGCCTGCATACCCATAGCCATAGGAGGCATAACGGGCATAGGAGGAAGGGGACGGGGCTCGGGGTACTTCTGTCCCAGCTCCAATTCAAATTTATCGTTCTTTACGCTTATATAACCGAGTCCGCTTTCCTTCATCACTCCGATGAGTTCCTTTACTGCGGATATAAGCTCGTTCTTTTCAAACTGCATTTCATTGTTTCCTTTCAGTTGTGTAAATCAGTCCTCAACGGGTGCAAAGGCTACGCAGGCATTGTGGCCGCCGAAGCCTAAGGAGTTGCTGAGCGCACCTGTTATCTTCATCTTTCTGGGTGCGTCGGGTACGTAGTCGAGATCGCATTCGGGGTCGGCTGTCTTGTAGCCGAGCGTCTGATGAACTGTCTGATTCTTTATCTGTAAAGCAGTAGCAACCGCCTCAACACCGCCTGCCGCACCTAAAAGGTGACCTGTCATGGACTTGGTGGAGTTTATTGCGATATTCTTTGCGTGGTCGCCGAAGCATATCTTGATTGCCGCTGTTTCTGTTTTATCGTTCATAGGTGTTGATGTGCCGTGAGCATTGATATAGTTGAAGGTATCAGCATTTCTGCCTGATTCTGCTACTGCAAATTCCATAGCCTTTGCACCGCCTCTGCCCTCAGGGTCGGGGCTGGTTTCGTGGTAGGCGTCGCAGGTTGCACCGTAGCCGATTACTTCTGCATAGATTTTAGCGCCTCTTGCCTTTGCGTGCTCGTATTCTTCTAAAATTACAATACCGCATCCATCGCCTAAAACAAAGCCGTTTCTTTCTGCGTCAAAGGGAATACTTGCCTTGTCGGGGTCTGTAGACCTTGTTACAGCGTGCATATTGTTGAAGCCTGCGTATGCAAAGCCGATAGACGCCTTTTCTGTACCGCCTGCAATAGCGCAGTCCATATAGCCGTGCTTTATTGCGTGGAAGGCTTCACCAATGGCGTGTGTGCCGCTGGCGCAGGCTGATACTGCACAGAAGTTTGCACCCTTGAAGCCGGTTTTGATAGCAACGGTACCTGCAGGCATATTGCCTATCATCTTGGGGATTGTGAATACGGAAACTCTCTTGTTGCCCTTGTTGTGATATGCAAGAAGCTCTTCCTGAGTTGTTTCAATACCACCGATACCGCTACCGATAAGAACACCGCATCTGAAGGGATCGAGGTCGCTGAAATCTGTACCTGCGTCTTCGATTGCCTTCTTTGCCGCATATACGGCATACTGGGTGATTATATCTGTACGGCGAAGCTCCTTCTTATCAAAGTATTCTTCTGCACTGAAGTCCTTTACAAGCGCCTTTACGTTCTTTTCTTCGGTCTGACCGGGAAACCACTCTTCAAGTGTGAAGCCGTGCTTACCTGCCATAAGGCTGTCCCAGAATTCTTCTACTGTGTTACCGATGGGGCTTACTACTCCAAGACCTGTTATAACTACTCTGCTCATTTCTTTTGTCCTCACTTTTCTTACATTGAAAGTCCGCCGCTTATCTCGATTACCTGACCTGTTACGTAGCTTGCGTCAGGAGATGCGAGGAAGGATACAACGCCTGCAATCTCGTTTACTTCGCCGTATCTCTTCATAGCGATCATACTTAAAATGGAGTTTTTAACTTCGTCGGAAAGCTTATCCGTCATAGGTGTGCTGATGAATCCGGGTGCTACCGCATTGCAGGTGATACCACGGGAGCCAAGCTCCTTTGCGGTGGTCTTTGTCATACCTATTATAGCCGCCTTACTTGCAGAATAGTTCATCTGTCCTGCGTTGCCGTAAAGACCTGCAACAGAGGAAAGGTTGATGATTCTGCCGCTTCTCTGCTTCATCATTACAGAGCCCGCAAATTTTGTCATATTGAATACGCTCTTCTGGTTTACCGCAATAACAAGGTCGAAGTTTTCCTCGCTCATTCTTGCAAGCAAGCCGTCACGGGTGATACCTGCATTGTTTACCAGTACGTCGATACTGCCGAAGCGTTCCTTTACAGCCTTGACCATATCAGAGCACTGCTGATGGTCGGATACGTCTGCAATATACTTTTCACACTGTACGCCAAGCGCCTTGATATCCTCCATAATGCTGTTGTCTTCAAACATAGCCTCGGAAATATCGTTAAGTGCGATATCGTAGCCGTCCTTTGCAAGTCTTAAAGCGATTGCCGCTCCGATACCTCTTGCGGAGCCTGTAATAATTGCTGCTGCCATAGTTGTTTTCCTTTCTTTTGACTATAACTGTTTTATTTTGCCTTCTTTTTGTGTATAAGTGCCGCTGAAGCTACGCCTAAGCTCAGTACAGCACAGATAAATCCGCTTGTCTTTACACCTGTCGGAGGGTTGGTTCCGTCAATATCCGGCTCTTCATCCTTGTCGGGCTCTTCATCCTTGTCGGGTTCTTCATCAGGTGTGGTTGTATCTCCGGGGGCAGGCTCTGTATCAGGCTCGTCGTCCTCGGGTATATCGGTGGATTCGCCGGGTGTGGGTTCCTGCTCAGGCTTACGTACATATGCCTTTATAGAATGGTTGTCACAATCTCTGTAATCAACCAGTGCGCCAAGAATATGGACAAGTATTCCGTCGCCCTCGTCCTCTGTTGCCCAGTCGTGCCATGCATCATCGTACATAACAAAGCTTTCGCCTTCATTTACTACAGCCTTACCGTATAAGGGCATTTCTATTCCGTTTGCCACCGCAAACTCATAATACGCCTGGTTTTCTATCAGCTTTACCGGAAGAACTGCGGTGTAAACGTCGGTATGCTGATGGATAACGATAGAAACAAGCTTGCCTTCGGGAATGAAATATTCTTCACCGAGAGATACACGATGGAAGCCGGGATAATCAAAGGTGTAGGAGCGCTCGCAGATAAGCTCTCCATCCTCGGGATTCTCATATCCATTGTCAAGAAGATAAATGCTTACGTCAGTTACTGTATTAAGATTATTTGTTTCAAAGGATACCTCAAAAAGATTTACATCCTCTTTAGGGTTGAATACATTTGCATATCTGATAGCAGAGCCGTCGTTAAAGCCCATTGAGCTTTTAGCGCTGAATGAAGGCAGATAATCGTATGCAAGTATGCCTGTAGCGGTATCGGTTGATTCTACATCGAAATCAAAGGTTTCGAGATTGGTAATAGTTCTGTCATAATATGAAAGGTAGAAATAACCGGAACCCTCATAACCCCAGTCACGGTAGTTGGGATTGTCCTTGTCATAATCGGTGCAGCCCCAGCTGTTCTTTACTATCCATGCACCGTCACCCTCGGGCTGAGGTACGCTTACGGGATTTCCTTCATCGTCAGTGATTTCGGAAAGGAAGTTTTCCTTGGGATAGTTGTCATCCCAGCCTATGATGGTAACACCGTGGTTTACGCCTACCTTTTCATATGTAAAATGCGCCCAGGTATCTGTATTTATATACCGTGCATTTTTTTCCGTCTGACCGGGCAGGTAAGAATCCGCACAGAAGGATATGGATATGCCATGTCCTGCCATAAGCTCTGCCTTCAGGTCTTCAAGTGCCTGTGCGTCAAACACATAATTTCCGTCCTGATCGTAGGTAGCCGTACTCGGAAGAACGTTACTGTTCTGGAGTACGTAGTTGTAGTAGGAGCGAAGCTCCTCGTCTACTGACCAGTCAGCGTTCGGAGATCTGGAAGGATTTCCGTTTTCATCTATGCCGTTATAGGGTACTGTCTGTTCATAAAGAGGTCCTATATTCGTGCCGTAGAGGGAGGTTGCAAGATACTGCGTAGCACCTGTCATCTGTTGACCGCTCATATTGTATATACCCTCGCCTGCCTGTGAATGACCGCTGTCCTCGGGGATGGGATTCAGCGAAAACCATGCCAGATGACGTTCTGAAAGGTCAAGGGGATATTCCTCATAGGTATATCCGAGCTCTGAAAGAATACTTGTTTCTACTGATGCAATAGCCGAAAAGCTCCAGCAGGTGCCCCAGGGGTCCTGATTCTTTACGGGAGTTACGTAGCCGTAATCTCTCAGGTCGTATTTTTCGGGAAGAGTCTGAGCTTCTTCCGCATATGCGTTTGTTGTTACTGTAAGTGCCGCTAAGAATGTTGCCAGAGAACCACTGATGATTCTTTTTAAAGATGTCTTTTTCATAGTGTAAATTCCTTTCTGGTAGTAATTGTGTGCCTTTGAATAAATAATTTATGCATCAAAGCTGTGCCAGAATATCAGAAAGCTCTTTTCCTCTCTTTATGCGATGACAAAAATAACTTTCCTGCCACAACCTTGTTTGTGCCTTTTCTTCGGTACGCCTTTTAAATATATTCATAAAGGACTGCACGGTCTTGTTACCTGCATTTCTGTCCTTTACTGTTTCCTTATGCTTTGCATATAACATAAGCTCTGTGTAGCGGGGCTTTAAGAGGTAATAAATCAGGGTTATCCTGCCCCTCTTCTGTACCACGTCCTGCAGTGTTTCCTTTACAGCCATGCCATATACGGTTGCCTTTTCATCCTCGCAAAGGGGAGTTTCAAAGCTGTGTACGGGGATTCTGATAAGATAGTAGCCGTCGCTGTTATAGTCCGCTGATGTAACTATCACAGCCTTCCATTTTTTCTGCTTTTTCATATCAGTACCCTCCTTACTAAACCGCTCTTTGCTTTATAAGCTCTAAAAGTGTGTCGTAGTCATTCATATCGGGATAGGCAAAGGCCATTCTTTACCATCTTATCTGCCCAGGAGCTTTTCAGCTTCGGCAAACATTTCTTCAATCATTTCGCCTGCGGGCTGAATCTTCTTTACCATACCTGCAATAGCGCCGCAGAGGAAGGAGCCTTCTTCAAGGTTGCCGTCCTGAACTGCCTTACGGAGTGAGCCTAAGGTAATCTGCTCGAACTCGTCGGGAGTGATAGAGCCGTTTGCTTCGCCGCTGGCAAGTCTCTTTGAGAACTTTGTCTTTACATTTCTGCAGGGGTGACCTGTGTATCTGCCTGTTACGATGCTGTCTGTGTCCTTTGCATCAACTACAAGTTGTTTATATGTGGGGTGAATCTGACATTCTTCTGCGGCTAAGAAGCGTGTACCTATCTGTACGCCCTCAGCACCGAGCATAAAGCTTGCGGCAATACCTCTGCCGTCTGCGATACCGCCTGCGGCAATTACGGGGATGCTTACTGCGTCTACTACCTGGGGAACAAGACACATAGTGGTATTTTCACCGATGTGACCGCCTGACTCGGTACCTTCTGCAATAACTGCCGCCGCACCGCTTCTTTCCATTCTCTTTGCAAGGGCAACGCTTGGTACTACGGGGATAACCTTAACGCCTGCATTGTTCCAGCCTTCCATAAACTTACCAGGATTGCCTGCGCCTGTTGTGATAACGGGTACCTTTTCGTCGATAACAAGCTGGGCTAAATCCTCGGCGTTGGGTGACATAAGCATAATGTTTACGCCGAAGGGCTTATCTGTAAGCTCCTTGCAACGTCTTATCTGATCTCTTAAATAATCAATGGGAGCAGAGCCGCCTGCGATAAGTCCCACGCCGCCTGCGTTGGAAACTGCCGCCGCTAATGTGCTTTCTGCAATCCACGCCATACCGCCCTGAAAAACGGGGTACTTTATTCCTAAAAGCTCGGTTATTCTTGTTGTCATATCGTTAAATTCCTTTCAGATTAGTATTCAAATATACATGCACCATAGGTAAGACCTGCGCCGAAGCCTACAAGACATACCTTCATACCTCTTTCAAGTCTGCCCTGTGCCATAAGCTCGGCTAATGCCACGGGGATGCAGGCGCTTGATGTGTTGCCGTGATCCTGAAGGTTTATAAGTACCTTGCTGTCGTCAACCTTCATCTTTTTGAGAGCTGACTGGATTATACGGATATTTGCCTGATGGGGTACTACGATATCAATATCGTCAATAGTACAGCCTGCCTTTGTCAGCACCTTATCAACGGCAGAAGCCATAGCGTCAACGGCAAATTTATATACCGCCTTGCCATCCATCTGTAAATAGCACTCCTTTTCGGGAGTATTGCAAAGCTCCTTAAAAATCTCGTTGCCGTCAAATTTCGGGAAATTAGGCTTGTAGTTTGCCTTGCAGTATAAAGCCCCGAACATATCGCCCTCGGCACCGAGAATAGAATAGTAAGGCTTGTTTTCGCCGTATTCTACAACTACTGCGCCTGCGCCGTCACCGAAAAGGATACAGCTTCCTCTGTCGTTGAAATCGATCTGGGGAGAAAGTCTTTCGCTGGAGACTATAAGAATAGTCTTATAATCTCCCGTTGCAAGGTAGTTTCTTGCCACGTCAAGAGAATTTATAAAGCCTGTGCAGGCAGAATTTATATCAATGCAGGGACAGTTTTCTGCGCCTATCTGCTTTTGTACAAGGCACGCCATATTAGGATAGTAGAAATCAGGCGAGCAGGTGGAAACTATTATAAAGTCAATATCCTGTGCTGTCTTGCCTGCGTTTTTGAGAGCCGCCTTTGCCGCCTCAGCCGCCATTTCGTAGTTTGCCTTGTCAGGACTCATATAGCGGTTTCTTATACCCGTTCTTGAGCTTATCCACTCGTCAGAGGTATCAATAAACTCCGTAAGCATATCGTTTGAAACTGCGAAGGAGGGAGTATAGCTACCTGCTCCGAGGATGGTAATTCCGTTCATATTTTTTCCTTTCCGTACCGCTATGGCGGTTTTTCTTCTTTATTTATATTTAATATTGATTTTAATCCGAATTTGTTGTATAATAAATCCGTCACAGACAGATTTTCGTTATAATAAGCATAGCATAAAAAATACTACACTATTTATTTTACCCCAATTTAAACGGGCTTGTCAATAAAAAACAAGCGAGAAATTGAAAAATCAACAAAAAATAGGGTAAAAAAGCGAAATTTCTGAAAAATTTAAATTTTTTTACTAAAAAAGGAGCGTAAAAAATGGCAGATAATTCCAAAACAATATTTTTATTTTCAGGTCAGGGCTCACAGTATAAAGAAATGGGCAAAGAATTATATGATAACATTCCCGAGTGCAGAAAGGTACTCGAAACAGCACAGAGCGTTCTTTCAATGCCTCTTGCCGATATAATTTTTAATGGTGAAGAAAGCGAGCTTTCCCGTACAGTAGTATCCCAGCCCGCAATTCTTTCCATGTCCCTTATGGCGCTTGAAGCGGTAAAGACAAAGGGTATCGGTGCCTCTGCCGTTGCAGGTCACTCCCTTGGTGAGTATGCGGCTATGGCGGCCAGTGGAATGTTAAGTTACGAAGAAGCCTTCAGAGCAATAAAGTACCGTAGCGAGGCTATGGAAAAAGCGGCAAACGCAAACCCCGGCGGTATGGCGGCGGTTTTAGGTCTTTCCGCATCTGATATAGAAGAAGTCTGCAAGCAGATTGCCGACGGCGGAAACTACATCACTCCCGTAAACTACAACTCTCCTGCACAGACTGTTATCGCAGGTACTGTAGAGGCTCTTGCAAAAGCAGAGGAGGCACTCTCCGCAAAGGGCGCAAAGAGAATAGTAAGACTTGCAGTTTCAGCGGCATTTCATTCAGAGCTTATGGTATCCGCATCAGAAGAATTCAAGGAAAAGGCAAAGGATATAAAGTTTAACGTTCCCGAAAAGGCGTTCTACTGCAACGTTTACGGCAACAGACTTACCGACTTTTCCGATATGCCCTCCTATCTTGCAAAGCACATCTGCTCACCCGTAAGATTTACAGACGAGCTTAATTGCATAAAGGCTGACGGCTACGAAAACTATATCGAGCTTGGCCCCGGCAAGGTGCTTACAGGACTTGTAAAGAAAACTCTCGACGGCGTAAACGCTCTTAACGTAGAAAACTTAAAGACACTTGAAAAGGCGGCTGAGCTTTAATGGAGGCTATACTCGGTTTTGATTTTGCTGTTCTTGATTTTATAAGAGAGAATATCGCAAATCCCGTGCTGGATGTTATTATGAAAATAATAACAGGTAGCGGTGACGCAGGGCTTATATGGATAGCGGCGGCACTCCTCTGTCTTATCTTTAAAAAGACACGAAAAGCGGGAGTATGTATGGCTATTGCCATGATACTGGTGCTGCTTATCTGTAACCTTACCTTAAAGCCGATAATCGCCCGACCAAGACCTTTTTCCCTTAAAGAAGGTATAGAGCTTATCATTGCCGCTCCGAAGGATTTTTCCTTCCCCTCGGGGCATACCGCCTCCAGCTTTGCCGCCGCTGTAGGACTGTTCATCTATCATAAAAAGCTTGGCATAGCGGCGCTTATCTGGGCGTTTCTGATAGCATTTTCAAGGCTTTATATGTACGTGCATTATCCCACCGACGTAATGGCGGGTATGCTTGTAGGAATACTCTGTGCCGTTATAGGTATGGTGCTTGTGAATAAATTCTATCAGCCGATATCAGACAGAATAACCGAAAAATTCAAAAAGAAAAGAGAGAATAACTGACATGAAGACCTACGGAATTTTAGGCTATCCTTTAGGACACAGCCTTTCTCCCCAGATACACGAAAGACTTTTCGCTTTATCAGGCGTAAAGGCGGAATATAAGATTTTTGAAATTCCTGCCGAGGAGCTTAAAGCAAATTTCGAAATGCTGAAAGGTACAAACGGCTTTAATATTACTATTCCCCACAAGATAGGCATTATCGATATGTGCGACAGTCTTGACGATACCGCAAAGCGTTATACCAGCGTAAACTGTGTTGATATAAAGGACGGAAAGGTCACAGGCTACAATACCGATTGCGTAGGCTTTACACTTTCTATAAAGGCTATGGGAGCTACCCTTTCAGAAAAGACTCTTATGCTGGGTTGCGGCGGCGTAGGCAGAATGATTGCCATTGAAACCGTGAGAAGCGGCGGAGATATTACTATAGCTGTAAGAGAAGAGGATATTGAAACAGCAAAGAAGATGTGTGAGGAGCTTAAAAACTTCCGCAGCGACGTAAAGGCAGACTACTGTCTTTTAGGCGAAATAAAGGGCGACTATTCTCTCGTTGTCAATGCTACTCCCGTAGGCATGTATCCTAAAACTGAGTTTTCCCCCATATCCGAGGAGGCTCTTTGCAATATCACCACAAAGCATTTCTTTGACGTTATATATAATCCCCTTGAAACAAAGCTGATGTCAAATATGCGGGCTAAGGGCGTAAATGTTTCGGGCGGTATGGATATGCTGGTATGGCAGGCGGTTGCCGCTCATACTATCTGGGACGGCTCAGAATATGACGAAAAGGATATAAAGAAGCTCATTGAAGATATGAAGGAGCTGGTATAATGAAGCCTGTTTACTTATGCGGATTTATGGGCTGCGGCAAAAGTCACATCGGCAGACTGCTTGCAAGGGAGCTTAAAGCAAAATTTGTCGATCTGGACAGATATATTGTAGATAACGAGGGCATGACCATCCCCGAAATATTCGAAAAAAAGGGAGAGCCTTATTTCAGGGATATTGAAGCAAGGTTTATAAAGAATTTCAGCGGCAGGACTATCGTTGCCACCGGCGGCGGCGCTATGCTCCGTGACGAGACAGCACAGTTTGCGAGAGAAGTTGGTACGGTATTCTTTTTAGATGTCAGCTTTGACACCTGCTATAGCAGAATAAAGAATGACAAAAACCGCCCTCTTGTCGTAAACAACAGCAAGGAACAGTTATGCAAAATCTTTGATAAGCGTTTTCCTGTTTATAAGAAGAACAGCGATTACGCCATTGACGGTGAAAGAACCGACAAGGAAATAGCAGGGGATATAATCGGTATTCTCAGAGAAAAGGGAAGGATATAACATATGATACTTTATAATGCCCGTATAGTGACTATGTCGGGAGAAAATATCGAAAACGGCTTTATAGAAATCCGTGACGGAAAGATATATAATCTTGGTGGTATGGAAAATATGCCGAAGCAGACCGATGAATACACAGACCTTTGCGGAAAAACCGTTTATCCCGGTTTTATCGACATACACAGTCATATAGGCGTATGGGAGGACGGACTGGGCTTTGAGGGTGACGACGGCAACGAAGAGACCGATCCTGCAACACCTCATTTAAGAGCTATCGATATGATAAACCCTCTTGACAGATGCTTTGACGAAGCGGCAAAGGCAGGTATCACCTCGGTAATCAGCGGTATGGGTAGCGCCAATGCTATCGGCGGCACTTTTTTAGCTATGAAGACCGCAGGCTCTAAAAATATAGATAAGAGAATAATAAAAAATCCCGTTGCCATGAAATTTGCCCTTGGCGAAAACCCGAAATCGGTATATAAGGACAAGGACACAGCCCCTATAACAAGAATGGCAACAGCGGCAATCATAAGAGAAAACCTCTATAAAGCGAAAAGATACCTTTCAGATATGGAGGAGTATGAGCGCCTTCAGGGAACTGACGACGAAGTGGATATGCCCGATTATGACGCCAAGTGCGAGGCGCTTATTCCGCTTTTAAAGAAGGAGATTCCCGCACATTTCCATTGTCACAGAGCGGATGATATATTCACCGCTATAAGAATTTCAAAGGAATTTGATATAGACTATGTGCTTATCCACTGCACCGAAGGTCACCTTATAGCAGACGAACTAAAGGAAGAAAATGCGGTAGCGGTAGTAGGCCCCATCCTATGTGACAGGAGCAAGCCTGAGCTACGTAACCATACTATAGAAACCGCCTCGGCACTTTCTGAGGCAGGCATAAAAATTGCAATCTGCAACGATCATCCCGTAGTACCCCAGCAGTATCTCCCCTTATCGGCGGCGCTTGCCGTAAGAGGCGGACTGTCAGAGGAAGAGGCTTTAAAGGCTATCACGATAAATGCGGCAGAGATAGGCGGCATTGCTGACAGAACAGGTAGTATAGCAGTCGGCAAGGATGCGGATTTAGTAATATTTGAGGGCAACCCCTTATCTGCCACAAATGAGCCTTATATGGTCATAATTGACGGAAAAATTATCTGAAGCTGAAAGGAAAAGCTATGCGTGAAATTGACGTAAAGGTAATAACAGAAAAAATCAGCGAGCTTTGTATAAAGGCGAATTTATATCTCCCCGAAGGTATGAAGGAAAAAATAAGCTCCTGCATAGGCTGTGAAAAAAGTCAGCTCTGCAAGGAAGTCTTATCGGATATAGTAAGAAATATCGACTGTGCAAAGGAAATGGAAGTGCCCATCTGTCAGGATACGGGTATGGCGGTAATCTTTATAGATATCGGTCAGGATGTACATTTTACGGGCGGCAGTCTTGAAAAGGCAATAAACGAGGGCGTAGCAAAGGGCTACGTAGAGGGAAAGCTCCGCCTTTCGGTTGTTGAAGACCCTCTTATGAGAAAGAACACCGACAACAACACTCCTGCCATTATACACACAAGAATAGTAGACGGCGACAAGGTGCATATTATGGTTGCACCCAAGGGCTTTGGCAGTGAAAATATGAGCAGTATGAAAATGTTCACTCCCTCTGCCACAGCCGAGGATATTATAGACTTTGTTACCGATACGGTATCAAGAGCAGGTAGTAACCCCTGTCCTCCGATAACTGTCGGAGTCGGTATCGGCGGCGATTTTGAGTATGCCGCAATCCTTGCAAAGAAGGCGCTTTGCAGAGATTTAAATAAGCGCAATGAAAATAAGCTTTATGCCGATATGGAAGAAAAGATGCTGGAGAAGATAAATAAGCTCGGTATAGGCTCCCAGGGCTTTGGTGGTACTGTGACGGCTCTATACGTAAATATAGAGCGATACCCTACCCACATTGCAGGACTGCCCGTGGCGGTCAATATCGGCTGTCACGTAACAAGACATGCAGAGGCGGAGGTATAACCTGAAGGTTACACCTCAGTTATATTGAAACCTTCGGTTTCGGTGATATCAAAGCCTTCGGCTTTGGTGATATTCCGACTTCGTCGGAGTGATATATCGTGCTTAGCACGATGTTGTGGAATCCTGTATTTTGAAATCAGAGATATCAAAATACAGGATAGATTAAAAAAGAACATATATTTTACCGGCAAGGAGGGAATGAACGTGAAGAGACTATGTTGTCTCATATTATCTGCTGTGTTTATCGTCACGGCTTTTTCGGGTTGCGGCTTTTTAAATGGTGAGCAGGGCTTTCGGTTTTCTTCTGTCGGCAAGGATGCGGTAAGCATTACCGTAGAAGAGATATTATCCTATACCCCTTCACGACCTGACGCTGTGGGGGATTACTTCAAATCACGACTGTCAGGCAATGAGCTTTATATCTACAATGCTGTAAGCTATGCGGTAGATAATGGCTATACTCAGATCGAGATACCGTCAGAATACGGCTCTTCTACTCCCGAAGGCTATACAAAGGCTATCACCTTCTACAGCTGTGACAGCCCTTTTTTAGAGCACAACTACACTCAGGACGGCACCTTCAGACTAACTGAAAACCAATCGGCAACAAGCAAAAGCTACAGCTTCAGTCTGCCCAGAAACAGCACAATATTTACAAACGAAAAGAACCTTGCCTATGAAAAGGCAAAGGAAATAGTTGACAATATCCCTGTGGGACTTATCACCAAAAAGCAGAAGATGGATTATCTTTACGACTATGTAGCAACCAATGTAAAGTATATTAAAAACGTCAACGGCTACAGCTACGATACAGTACCGATATACGACGCGCTTATAGGCGGCAGGGAAACCATATGTGACGGCTTTGCAGATACACTCATCCTGCTTTTTAATCTTGCAGATATAGAATGCTTTACCGTTGAGGGTATCAATAACAAGAATACAGGTCACGTGGTAGTCTGTGCAGAGCTTGAGGGACAGCATTATTATTTCGATCCCACCAACGATGCAAACGTATATGAAAACGGCTTTAAATCAGGCTTTTACTATGCGCTTTCCGCCAAACAGCTTTCATCATATTTTCAGTCGGAAGAGGATTTCAAGGGCGATCTCCCTGTATGTCCCGACAGCAGAACATCTCAGAAAGCAGATGTTATAGCTATGGGCGACGATGACAATTCCGTAAACAATGCAAAAAGCATACTGGAACGTGAAGGCTCGGTAAATGTTTATTTTGCCGATAGCATTTCTGACAGCGTAAGACAGAATTTCGGCAGGAAATTAGCCACCGCCTTTGGCGGCTCTCTTATAAATACCACCGCAAACGGTATAACAGGATATGCAAAATGATGACCTTGCAGGGTTATATTACATCGTTTTTTAAAAGTTTTGTTGAAATTTCAACAAAATTTCGTAAAACGGTTGATTTTGCAACAAATATAATATATAATATATACTGAAAAGGAAATTTGATATGGAACTTAACATTGTTCTTGTTGAGCCGCAGATACCGCAGAACACGGGAAATATTGCCCGCACCTGTGCAGTAACGGGCGCAAGATTACATATTGTTAAGCCTATGGGCTTTCAGATAGACGATAAAAAGCTGAAGCACGCAGGACTTGATTACTGGCATTATCTTGATATAACCTATTATGATAGTATGACGGATTTCTTTGAGAGAAACCCCGACGGAGAATTCTTCTACTTCACCACAAAGGGCAGAAACACCTACTGCGACGCAGAGTACAAGGATAAGACCTATATCGTATTCGGCAGAGAGGACAAAGGACTCCCCGAGGAGCTTTTATTTAAGAATAAGGAGCACTGCGTAAGAATACCTATGGGCGATAATATGAGAAGTCTCAACCTTTCAAACAGCGTTGCAATCGGCGCTTACGAGGTACTAAGACATTGGGGCTTTCCGAAGCTTCAGAATAAGGGTAATCTTACAAAATTTGACTGGGACAGCATAAACTGAGATAAAACACACTTTTGTGTTGATATAAAGAAAAGTAAAGTATTGTAATATAATAGAAAGGAAAAAACGATGAAAGTAAAATTTCTCACCGACAGCTGTAGCGACTTGACCTACGAGGATGAGGAAAAGTATGGTATAGATATACTTTCCTTCGATATAACTCTCGGAGAAAGAAGTATCAGAGAACGTGTAGACCTTACTCCTCAGGAATTTTTAACACTTATAGATAAATCAGAGCATCTGCCCAAGACCTCTCAGGTAGTATCCTACCGTTTCGAAGAAAAGTTCGAACAGTATTACGAAGAGGGCTACGAGGCGGTTGTATGCGTTCTTATAAACTCCACCGGCTCACAGACCTACAACAATGCAATAATGGCAAAGGAAAAGGTTCTTGCTGACCGTCCCGAAATGGCGTCTATGAGAATTGAGATAGTAGATACCCATTGCTATTCCGTAGGTTATGCCTACCCCGTTGTAGAAGCCTGCAAGAAGATAAAGGCAGGTCAGACTCTTGATATGGTAATAGCATATCTCAACGATATGTTTAACTGTGTTGAAACCTACCTTATAGGCTTTGAATTAAGACATATGAAAAAGTCAGGCAGAATCAATGCGGCGGCGGCATTCTTAGGCGAGCTTATGGGACTTAAACCCATCATCTCCCTTATTGACGGAGAAAGTGCGGTAGTAAAGAAGAGTCGTGGCGACAAGAAGGCTATAGCTGATGCTGTGGAATACATAGCAAGCAGAGCAAAGCCCGGCACACCCTGGCAGTTCTTACGTACCACCGAAACAGAAAACGAGGACGAATTTATAAAGCAGTACACCGCAAAGGTAGGCTATCCCCCTGCAATGATAAGCTATGCAGGCGCGGCTGTATCCTCAAATACAGGCCCTCACACCTTAGGCATAGTAATCCGTGGCGAAGCAAGACGTTAGAAATAATCGGTCGGTGACCGATTATTTCAGTGATATCGTGCCGTTGGCACGGTGATATCAAAGCCTTCGGCTTTGGTGATATTCCGACTTCGTCGGAGTGATATATCGTGCTTTGCACGATGTTGTGGAAATCATATGTTGACAAAATCTTTGATTTTGTCAACTGCCGTAGTTATTGCCATAGGCAATAACTACTCACTTTAGGGCGATTGATGGATTATAAAAGGAAAAGCGTTCAGATTTCTGAACGCTTTTTGTTGCGGCTTGTAGCCGCTCCCGATTCCGCCCTTTTTTACAGTCTGCTATTTGTAAAATATAGCGGCAGAGTATTCCTGTATTAAACAATAAAAGAAAATGCTGTTAAAAACAAAGTAATAAAAAAATGTCGCTTGCTGTGGATAATACGATAAAATTACCATATTACACTCTTTGAAATCTGCAAGCGGCTTGTTTTGTTGTCATTTTACACAAAAGCGCACACTTTATTTGTATTTAATTGTATAAAATTCTTTTTCTTACTTTACTTAACAGTTAATTTATGGTACAATCGTTTTATAGTATTCGGCTACAAACGGGAGGTATAACCATAATGAAAAGTATCAGTATAAAAATCATGGCAGCAATGATAGCAATAGGTCTTTTATCATCGGTTCTTCTTGGAATTGCAGGAACAATGCTCAACACCTCTTCTGCAAATGACGTTATGGGCAAATCCCTTACCGAAACGGCAAAGGTTGCGGCGTCAAGAGTGGAGAAGGAGCTTCAGCTTTACCTGACGATAGCTACAGAACTTGGCTGTACCGCTTCGGTAGCCGACGAGGAGGGCGGTAGTCTCAAAAGAGCCTCCGCAATCGAGGACAGAGTGGCAAGATACGATCTCAGCTCAGGCGGTGTTCTGGGCGCAGACGGTAAGAATATAGCAACAGGTGCGGATTGCTCCGAGGAGGAATTCTTCAAAAAGGCGCTCAACGGTAAGGCGAATATATCCGATTTTGCCCTTGAAAGTCCGCTGAAGATTTACAATACGGCAGTAATTGCGGCACCTATCTGGAAGGGCGGCGTTGCAGGTACCTCCATTATCGGTGTAGTATATATAGTACCATCCGCAACATTCTTTGAAGAGCTGGCAACTTCTATAAAGGTAGGAGAGCAGGGTAACGCATACCTCCTTTCAGGAACAGGTATCACAATGTGCAACGTAAATGCCGATTTAGTCGGGGTGAACTCCCAGGAGCTTGCCTTAGAAGACGCCTCTCACAAGAGCCGTGCCGAGGTTGAAAAGAAGATGATGGAGGGCGAGCCGGGATTTTCCACCTACACCTTCGGTGGAAAAACAGAATATATAGCCTATGCTCCCATTGCAAACACGGTAGGCTGGTCCATCGGTATAAACGTTGAACAGCAGGAATTTTTAGGCGGCGTATACGTATCCCTTGTTATAAATATTATAGTTGCACTTGCCGTTCTGGTAATTGTAGCCTTTGTATCAATAATATTTGCCAATAAGATAGCAAAGCCTATAACCTTATGTGCAGGCAGACTGCAGAAGCTTGCCGAGGGCGACCTTTCCTCGCCTGTTCCCGTCGCAACGACAAAGGACGAGATCGGCGGTCTTATGAGAGATATGAAGAAGGTTACCGAGGAGCTTAATGCGGTTATCGGTGACGTTTCAGACAACCTCGGAGAAATGGCAAAGGGCAACTTTGCGCTTGAAGTAACGGCAGAATATAAGGGCGATTTCAGTAAGATAAAAACCTCCATTGAGGCTATTACGGAATCTCTCAGCCGCACATTAAAGCAGATAAACGAAAATGCGGATCAGGTATCCAACGGAGCAAAGCAGGTATCCAGTGGTGCAAATGCGCTGTCCATCGGCGCAACACAGCAGGCATCCTCTATAGAAGAGCTTGCGGCAACTATCACAGAGCTTACCGCACAGGCTAAAAAGAATGCGGAAAGCGCCGCTTCTGCCCACAAGGAAACAGACGATACTGTAGCGGAAATACTTGCATCACGTGAAAAGATGAACGAGGTAACCGTTGCAATGGACGCAATTTCCGACAAGTCGGATGAAATAAGCAACATTATCAAGACGATTGAGGATATAGCCTTCCAGACGAACATTCTTGCTCTCAATGCGGCGGTAGAAGCGGCAAGAGCGGGAGAAGCGGGCAAGGGCTTTGCAGTCGTTGCCGACGAAGTAAGAAACCTCGCATCAAAGAGTGCTGAGGCGGCTAATACGACCAATGCTCTTATCGCCGATACGGTAGCGGCGGTTAACAACGGTAATTCTATCGTTGCCGAAACCGCACAGAGCCTTGAAGAGGTAGTAGAGCTTGCAAATAACGTAAAGGGCAGAGTAGACGATATAGCAAAGCAGTCGGAAAAGCAGGCAGAATCCTTCGCTATGCTTAACGTTGGCCTTGATCAGATCAACGGCGTTGTACAGACAAACTCCGCAACAAGCGAAGAAAGTGCTGCAGCAAGCGAAGAGCTTTCCGCTCAGGCAGCGGCTCTCAACGAGCTTGTATCAAACTTCAAGCTGAAGGGCGAAAATCCCGAAGAGGCTGAAGAGGATATCGCAGAGGAGTCAGAGGAAACGCCCGTGACCGAGGAAACGCCCGTGACCGAAGAAACTCCCGAAATAACGGAAGCTCCTGAAACAGAGCAGACCGAGGAAACCGAAGAAATGGTATAAAATAAAAATGAAAAGCGTTCAGGTAACCTGAACGCTTCAGACTGAAGACAAACTCACGCACCGCAAAAATGCGAAAAAATTTATACTTATCATACGGACAAATAAAAATGTTGATACAAAAGTTTAGGGAAGCCGAAAACGGCTTCCCTAAAGCATTTTTGCTTACTTCGTCAACTGACGCCTACCGTACCTTATGTGAACACTTTGCTGTGCGTCGTCCTGACGCACTTTGTGTGTTCACTTTACGGCATCCTTGCCGTTCGTACGCCTGTCGGGGCGGTTGACGATTTTGACCGAACGGGTCAAAATCAATGGCTGACGTGCGTTTTTCATCGTCTGACAGCGTGTAGACAAAGAATTTGTCTACACGCTGAAGCGTTCAGATTTCTGAACGCTTTTCCTTTTATAATCTATCAATTGCCAAAGGCAATTGATTCCACAACTTCGTGCGTAGCACGAAACATCACTCCGACGTAGTCGGTACATCACTCGGCGTAGCCGTACATCACTTCGTGCAAAGCACGAAACATCACTTTGAAATTTGTCTCCGACAAATTTCAATCACCATGTCGGTATAAAGTCTTCGCCTCTACCGGGCTTGTGACCGCCGCCACCGCCGAAGCCGTTTCCGCTACCACCGTAAAGGAGTGTATCAAGTGTAATCTGCTGATTCTGTCCGCCGTATTTCAGAGTGTAGGTACCGCCGACCTCCATACCGGGAGCAGATATTACTATTATCTGATATTTCATTTCTGAAACGTATGACGCCAACACCTTGCCTGTGCTGTCCTCCAGGCTTATCTCATCACCTGCATTGCCGTTTGCATTTATCATAATAACGCCCTGGGTAGAGGTATTGGAAAAGCTCTGTGCCATACCGTTACTACCTGCGGCAATAAATATACCGCCTGTAATTGTGGCGTTTCCGCCGTAGTCGAGAGAGCCGTTGCCGCCATTCTCGGGACCGCTTACATATACCTCGCCGCCTGAAATGGTGATATTTCCGTTACTGTCTACTCCGTCGCCTCTGGCGATTACCTGAAGCTTACCGCCTGTAATGGTAATGCCTGCATTAGGATCATTTTCCATACCGCCGCCAGGTCTGAAGCCGCCGCCGAAGTTATCAGGATCGAAGTTGCCTCCCATACCCGAGCCGTCGTTGCCGCCTGCCGCATTGAGTCCGTCATCGCCGGTTACTACTCTTGTGTCGCCGCCTGAAATGGTTATGGTAAGACCCTCAATACCCTCGTAGCAGTCGGTTCCGTTTATAGTACCGCCCGAAATATTTACTGCAAGATCGCTGTGTACAGCGTCGTCGCCGGTCTTTATTTCTATAGTGCCGCCTGATACATTGACATCAGCCGCCCCGTGAATTGCATCGTCAAGGCAGTTCATATTTATATTGCCGCCGCTGATGGTTATAACTCCGTCAGCCTTTATGCCCTTGCAGGAATCCTGACTCGCACTCTTATCTGCGCCGCCGCCTGATGTAATATCCAGTGTGCCGCCCTTGATATCTATCTTGCCTGATGCGTCGATAGAATCGGTGGTGCTGTTGAGCTTTATATTACCGCCTGCGATATAGATATAGCCTTTTGAGGTGTCCTCTGTATTTTCGCTATGGAGAGCGTCCTTGCCGCTGTTTACGGTAATGTTGCCCCCTGCTATTCTTATACTGTCGTTACCTGAAAGTCCACGCTTTGCACCGCTTATTTCATAACTGCCGCCTGCAATCTTCAGATTGTCCTTGGAGATTACACCGTGAGCTGTTTCACAGTCTACTTTAAGACTGCCTGCACCGTTCAGCACAACGTCAGATTTTGAGAATATCGTGCCGTCTACGTTATCTTCAGTCACACCAAAATCGCCCTTTGATGAAAGACTGTTCTGTGTGCCCTCCTTTGTAGTAACGAATACCTTGTCGGCAGTCTTTACCTGAATTGCCGCACCGCCGTTTTTGGTTATATTTACATTGTCAAGAACTATCTGAACCTTGTCATTGCTACCTGCCGCAACTATTATCTGACCGTCGGAAAGGCTTCCCTTAAAGAGATACACGCCCTCTCTTGCGATGGTGACTGTGTTTCCGTTTACCGCAACGCCGTTTGCGGTAGTCTTTATATTGTTATCCGCAAGCTCTACTGTGAGTGCGCCCTCGTAGGTGCTTCTCATATCTCTTTCGGTAAACATTCCGTCAGCTATTACATCTACGGCAGGAGAGCTGTCGTTGGAAGGTGTATTGCTTTCGGGGGTACTGCTTTCAGTATTGCTTTCGGTAGTACTTGTTTCTGTACTGCTGTCTGTGTTGCTGTCCTTGCTTTCTGTTTCGGTCACACTACTCTGTGTGGTATCTGAGCCTGTGGGCAGACTTACGTTATCTCCGCCGCAGGCGGTAAGGGAGGACAGCATAAGTGCTGTTATTATTGCCGCTGTCAGTATCTTTCTTTTCATCAGCTTTCCTTTCTTACAGAAGCTCTCTGCTATCTGCATTCATAGACATAAGATTTACCTCAAGATTTCCGTTACGGCATCTGAGCTCGTCAATAAACTGCTTTTCCTCACCTGATTTTTTAAGTGTTATGTTATATGTAAGTCTGTTTAAGCTACCGAGGTTTGTAGTCTTTACCTGGGACAGCTCGTGCTTTGTTGTGTACTTTTCAAAAAGATCGTCGAACATACTGTTATATTCTAAATCCTCGGGTACTGTGATACGAAGTACCTTGCGCAGAGTGGAATTCTTACCCTCGCCGAAGCCGATGGCATTGAGCAGTAAGAAAGCGCCGCCTACTACTACAACGAATAAAAGTCCGTAGATGGGATAACCCATACCGCATACAAGACCTACCGCCATAGCAAGGAAGATAACGCCTATCTCCTTTGCTGTACCGGGGATACTACGGAAGCGTACAAGTGAGAAGGTACCTGCCGCCGCAACGCCGGCACCGAGAGAGCCGCTTACCATCATAATAACTATAGCTACAACCGCAGGAAGTATGGCAAGAGTTACCACAAAGCTCTTTGTATAAACGGATTTGAACATATAGATAAGTGCCAGCACTACGCCAAGTCCTAAGGCGCTTGCCACACCTATAAGGAAGTTCGGTACAGATATAGTACCCAGTCCCGTTGTAAATAATGCGTTAAATAACTCGTCCATTGCAAAGTCCTCGTCTTTCTGTTAATTCGTCTTTAAGTATTGATGTGTAGGCGTTGCCGTACTTTGAAAAGCTCGACCTTTTAACGCCCGATTTATTGATTATATCCACAAGCCATAGCGGCATTGCCGTACCTGATTTTATCTCCATCAGCGACTGACCTTCCTTTAAAATGTCGGTGCCGTAATGGTCATGCCTTAAATCAAGCTCTTCTCTTCGCCAGAGAATATTTCTGTCGAAGGTGATTCTAAGATCCCTGTCGGTAGCGGAAAAATATGCTGTTCTGTCATAGCACAGATAAACTCTCGGTTTTAAGGTCTCGTAGTATTTTATAAAATACTTTATCTCTCTGCCTATCTGGGTATCTTCCTTTAAATCGGTCTTGCCCTCCATAAAGTCTACCGCATCCTTGCAGGGCAGAGAAATTCTCCTCTTGTACACTACCCCGTCGTATTTCTTTTTAAGCTCTAAAAATACCGTTTTGTCATCTGCGGACTTTCCGTAGCTTCGTAGTCTTAATTTTTCCTTATACATCGGCTTTTCTATCGAGCGGCGGATAAGTCTGTAGTTATCGGTATCATAGTAGATGTTACATATGGTACTTTCACCGTATTCGTCAGGCGTCATATATTCACATATCGCCCTTTCGATATATTCTCTTTGCTCGGCTGTAATGAGATATTTAAGCTCGTGCCGTTTGAAAATATTCACTTTTCCGCCTCCCTTCAGCCTTTATATTTTACATTGTTCAGTTTATGAACAGTTTATCATAAAGTGAAAATTATTGTGTTTTTTGTGAAATGTATGTGTATCAGACAAACTATATACATATATCTTAATTTTACCATATCTTTACCTCTTTCGTCAATAAAAAAGCGCAACAAAGTCAGAAAAAAGCTATATGTCACTTTTATGAAGAAATATGAAGAAAAAATTTTTTCAGAAGTTATTTTTTTACTTCATTTTACTTTTTTTCTGCCGATATAACATATGTATAATTATATTTTATAAGGAGCGGGCTGATGGGACAGATTGTAAGGGTTAGCTGTGAAAAATGTGACAAAAGCGAAGAGCTTTATATAGGCGGCGGCTTTTCAGACTGCAATTTCGAAACCGTCATATCGGGTATGAGCAACCTGCAGAAGGATAATCTGTGGGAGGCAAAGCATCTGGGCGCTGTGCGATTCAGCATAAACAGAGTCCCTTGTATATGTCAGTCCTGCAACAGCTTTTATACAGCAAATAAAGTAAGCTATATTCTTGAAGGAGAAAAGAAGATTATATGGAGCAGATGCCCCTCCTGCAGCTCCTTTAAGAAAAAGATAATAAGCACCGATAACAAGTCGGTATGTACCGTATGTGGACAGCCGATAAAGGTAGAAGAAATCGGCCTGTGGGATTAAAATCAGGTTTAATGGAGCAATAAACAATGCGACTTGACAGTCTTTCGTCGGTAAAGGCGAATAATTCGATAAAAAAGACAAACTTCAGGGTTTGTAAAAATACAGAAAAGCTTGCAAGCGGGTTACAGATAAACAAAAGTGCTGATAACGCCGCAGGCCTTGCTATTTCTGAAAAGATGCGCTCTATTATTCGTGGCCTCAATCAGTCCCACGATAACACAAACGAGGGTATCGACCTTGTAAACGTAGGCGAGGGTGCATTGGGCGAGGTACATAGCATCCTGCAACGAATCAGGGAAATGGCGGTGCAGTCTGCCAACGCCACTTATATGGACGAGGTGGACAGAGAAGCTTTACAGTCCGAGCTGGACGCTCTGCGCTATGAGGTTGACAGAATTGCGGGCTCAACCGAATTCAACGGAATAAAGCTCTTTCAGGATGAGGGCTATGATTCCGAATATGAGCTTACGGGATACTGGAGCAGATTCAACACCATGTTTGACGACATATACAGCAGTACAAGGTATATGGAAACACCTCTGCAGACCTTACTCAGTCAGACAAAGCCCGGCGAAACCAATATTATATATACCGAAATTATACACGATTTTACCACTACGCAACAGCCTGACGGCAGTAACAGCTTTACAGGAACAGACAAGACTCTGGCGGACACGCTCAAGGCGTCAATAGTGCCGAACGTAGTAAGCAGTATTGTGTCCCGCTATCCTGCCTTCAGCTATCTCAACGGTACAAATCTCGGTATCGGTCTTAATCTGTACAGCGACGCGTCAAGCAGCACTCTGGCATATGTACGTGCAGGCGCGGGAATAAGCGCAGGTACAGGCTTTAAACATTATCAGCTGGCGGTTAATACAGCAAAGGTTGATTTGTCCACAGAAGCAGGCAGAAGCGACCTTGAACGTACAATAGCCCACGAAATGGTACACGCCTTTATGGACGAGGCGATGGCTTCGGGTATGTTCGGCGTTGCCGACGACGGCGCTTCTGTAACACGTTTTCCTATGTGGTTTATTGAGGGTATGGCGCAGACGGCTTCAGGCCCCGGCAACTGGGTAGAATACGGTCTCGGACTGGACGAAAGCTCCACAGCCGCTGATATATCTGCGGCTCTGGCTCAGTCAGACGCCAGACTTTCTCTCAGCGCTTCGTCTACCCTGGCACAGTACGGCACAGGCTATCTTGCCTCTATGTATCTTGGCTATAAGGCATACACCTCCGACGGCGGAACGGTAAATATGGACAGTCCCTCTTTATCGGCTTCTGCTATATCGACCGGCGTTTCAAGGATACTTTTCGATATTACCGCAGGCAATTCTTTAAGCGATACTATAGCAAAATATACAGACTACGCTTCTCTGAGCGATTTTGAATCAGGCTTTGCAAACGATGATGATGTAATACAGTTCATTCAGGAGCTTCTGAAATATACCGCAGACGGAAAGGGCGGACTTATAAGTGGCGACCTTGCCGATACAAACCCCGTACCCAATAACGATCTGACAGGAATAAAGCTGTTTGAGCTGAACCCCGACAATCAGACGGTAAAGAACTTTTACCCCGATGATGTAAATATTTTTTCAGGCGGCTCCGCTATAGACGGCGGCGTACCGCCGATAGATTCGCTGGATCCTCCCGACGAGGACGTTCCGACGATTATGTATCCTATCGACATATTTACGGTAACCGGCGGTACAGAAGGCGTAGACTGGAAATTTGATACGGCTACGGGCGTTCTTAATATCCTGACCGGCACCGATATGACCATTTCAGGCGGCTCAAAGGACGGCACATATTTCGGCAGGATAGTAATTGCCGACAATATCGGAGATGTAAATATTACTCTTGACGAAGTAAATATTGATATGACAATGGAGGATGGCACTCACTCGGGTATCTATACAGGTGACGGAAACAATGTAAATCTTACCCTTAAAGACGGCAGTACCTCTACCGTAATGGGCGGCGGAAGAGCCGCAGGTATTCAGCTTTCAGAGGGTGGAGCAGGCACAACTCTTGTCATAAACGGCAACGGCGAACTGAATGCTCACGGTGGAAGCGAAAGCTTTTACGGCGGTGCCGCTATCGGAAACAGCTACGGTAAGGGTGGCTATGGCAATAACATTATCATAAACAGCGGAACAATAAACGCCGAAGGCGGATATGGTGCGGCGGCTATAGGTGCCGCAGAAAGAAGTAACCTCGGCGATATAACCATAAACGGCGGCGATATTACAGCCGTTGCCGACCATCACGGCGCAGGTATCGGCGGTGGCTGGACCCCGTCAAATATAGGCAACATCACCATAACAGGCGGCAACATACTTGCCTCAGGCGTAGAGCACGGCACAGGTATCGGCGGCGGCTGTCGTGGTACAGTAGGCGATATCACCATAAGCGGTGACGATACCGTAGTTGTTGCGCTGGGCGGTCACGAAGGTGCGGCTATCGGTGCCAGCTGGGAAGGAAAAGCAGGTACCATCACCATAGACGGTGGCACAGTAACCGCTACAGGCGGCAGAAAGGGCGCAGGTATAGGCTCAGGTCTGGACGCAACCGGAGGAGATATTATAATAAACGGCGGTACTGTTACCGCTACCGGCGCAACCGACGCCGCAGGTATAGGCAGTGGACGTGGTGCGTCAAATACAGGAATATACATAAACGGCGGAACAGTAACCGCTACAGGTGGTCTGACCAACGGCGGCGGTAATATAGGCGCGTATCTGCCTCAGGCAGACAAAAGTGCTCCGCCGGAGGCGGCGCCTCTTGAGATAGCTCCCGGTCTTACGATAAAGGCAGGCGAAAGCGGCGAAGGTCTTTACAATACAACGGGTGCGGTTTCACCCGACGGAACACCTATATTCAGCTTCAAGCTGGATTCGTCACTTCTTCCCGACGGCTTCACCTTCCCCGTATCTGCTCAGACAACCACAGGTATGAGCTTTAGCTGGGATGCTCTGAAGCATATGGACGAGGACGCCGTATATATCTGGATGAACGGCGAGGATCATATTCTCGAAGTAACCGACGCAAACGGCAATACAGCTACTCTCGACCTTGTATTCCATCCCGGCGCAGGCGTATGGAAATTAAGAGGCGAGCCTGCACCTCCCGATGCAGAAAAGCCCGAATACTCTGACGGTGTTGTGCCCCCCGACTATCCCGGAAAGCCTGTCCCGAATCCTGTTCCCGAAAAAGAACAGTCGGCAGCATGCAAGGGAATAATACTGCAGATAGGCGCATACAGCGAAAATATATTTGTGGTGCCTCAGTTCTATTTCTCGGCAAAAGCGCTGAAAATGGGAGAACTGGATATTTCCACCCGTCCTGCCGCAAACGATACTATTGATAAGGTTGACGGAATGGTAAAGAGAGTGTCGATGATGCGCAGTACCTACGGAGCTATCACCAACTGTCTTGAACATACCGTAAGCAATCTTGTGAATACGGCAGAAAATACAACCGCCTCAGAAAGCCAGATAAGAGATACCGATATGGCGACTGAGATGGTTGAATATACTAAAAACAACATACTGGCGCAGGCAAGCCAGGCGATACTTGCCCAGACCAACGGCAATATGTCAAAGCTGCTGAGCATTATACAGCAATAGCGGTCGGTGACCGCTGACAATTCCGCCTGCGGTCGGTGACCGCTGACGGTTCCGCCTTTAAATATGTTTGTGGTCGGCGTAACCTCGTGGACGGCGGTTTCACATATTGGTTGCGTCTCAAAGCCTTCTCCCTCGGGAGAAGGTGTCACCGCAGGTGACGGATGAGGGGAAAATAATAAATTGAAATTTGTCGGCGGGTTGCACCATCAAAAATGCGGTAATTTATGCGGGGCGTCGGGGACGTCGCCCCTACATTTTCCCTATAAATTCTTGAGGTAATTCAAAATAATAAAAGGCTCGCAATCTCCGTATTACACGGGGCTTGGGGCGAAGCCCCAAACAAGGTCGCAGGGGCGGTAGCCCCCGATTTTTCCCCCTTTCCTCAGGGGAAAGGGGGTTAGGGGGATTGGGGCTACAATAACCCGAGCGGAGCGACAAATTGTAGTTTTGCGGTCGGTGACCGCCGACAATTTTACCATTACATATAAACAGAAAAGACGGCTTTCGCCGTCTTTTCCGTTTTGGGAGTTATTTTATGAAAGTTTCTTGTACGCATTACTGAAGGTTAAGCTCTGAAAGCTCTACCGTTATTTTTGTTTCCTTATACTTACCTGTGATGTTTGCACGATATACAGTAAGCTCTACCGTATCGCCCACATTATTCTTTACCACCTCTGTCTGGATAGCATTTATTGTGGGAGTGAGCACGCCGTTTACTGCCACTATCACATCGCCTTCTTTAAGACCGCTCTTTGCAACGGGTTTATCCTCTGCAATGTAGGAAACATATACGCCTGCATGGGGGATACCCTCGCGCTGTGCGTTATATTCGCTGATATCCTGACCGTTTATTCCAAGTCCGGGACGATTTGTAACATAACCATGCACCATAAGGTCGTTTATAACAGGCTTTGCCTCGTCAATGGAAATAGCGAAGCCGATATTTTCGACGCTTGCCGTTCCGCCTGTAGAAACAAGCTTGTAGTCAATAATTCCGATTACGTTGCCGTACATATCAAAAAGTGCGCCGCCGCTGTTACCTGAGTTTATAGCCGCGTCAATCTGAATACTGCTACAGCCGTATCCACTGCCTGAGTATGCCGCTCTGCCAAGTCCTGATACGATACCCTTTGTAAGAGTGCTTACAAGAGATTTGGGGTTACCGAGTACGCATATATCCTGACCTACTCTTACATTTCCGGAATCGCCGAGCAAAGCATACTTGAAAGGCTCGTCACGGGTTATCTTGATTACCGCAAGGTCGGTGGAGGTATCGCTTCCGATAATGGTAGCCTCATACTCGTGAGTTATCTCGTCATTTTCGTAATCATATACTACCGCTGTCATTTTTGACGCGTTTGCTACTACGTGTGCATTGGTTACTATATATCCGTCTGCTGTAAAGACAACGCCGCTTGCCGAGCCCGAAAGCACCGGCTCCTTATAGCCCTGCACATCCTGATAGTTATAAAGAAGTACGACTGTATCCTTTACCTTTGCGTAAAGCTCCTCAGCATTCAGAAGATAGCTGTTGTTTGCGTCGTTTATCTTTGTTTCATCAAGAGGTCTGGGGTCTGAATTCTTTGATGTATCTATAGTGGTTTCAGGTCTTGGGATATTGCTTTCGGTAGCGGAATTGCTATCCTCCTTGTTTTCGCCGGGAACTTCGTTTCCGCTTATTACAGGTAATGAAACCGTACCGATATTGTTTCCTATTACAGAACCTGCAAAGCCTGCAACACCGCCTACCACAAGAGCAGTTGCTATGATACCTGCCACAAAGCCTGCCTTGCTCTCCTTTTTGGGCTGAGGCTGAGGCTGATTCATAACAGGCTCACTATAATTGTTGACGCCGTAGGGCTGATTATAATTCTGATTATAGCCGTTATTGTAACCGCTGTTATATCCGTTGTTGAAGTTATTCTCGTTCACAAAAAGCATCCTTTCTCATCAGTCGTTTTATTCTATGCTTAAAGTATATCCCTGCTATGTGAAAATATCGTGAAAACCGATAGAAATTAGATAAATAATTGGATTAAAAAAGTAAAATAAATGTGGACTTTTTATGACAGCTATGTTATACTTTTAAAAAAGAGCTATCTTTTGTAAAAGGAGATAATGCCATGTTCGGATTTCTGAAAAAAAGCAAAGCCCTTGCCGATCCGCCTCTTGCCAAAAAAGCAAAGGCTATGCCCTATACCAAGAAGGTGCAGTTCTGCTACCTGAAGCTTCAGGAGCTTACAACACAACTTGAAGAGGATACAGCAAGCGTTCTCACCTTAACGCCTGTCAATTATTATGCGGAAAAGAACCGCTATTATCAGTGTGTGTTCTATCACAATGACGATTACAGCGAGATATTTATGAATTTTGAGCTTTACGAAAATGATATCAGAAAAAGCTCAACACCCTTTTACAGCATAGATATGGAGCTTTATTCAAAAATTCTGCTGAAGTTCGGACAAAAGCCGATAAACTACAGATGAATTAAAACCCGCCGTTGAAGGCGGGTTTTATTCGTTTTTTATAATGTTATCTTGTGGTAATTCTTCTTACCCTTCTTGATAACTGCGTATTCGCCGATTTCAATCATCGCCATAGGATCGGTTATCTTTTCATCGTTTACAGATACGCCGCCGCCGGTAACGTTTGTTCTTGCATCTCTCTTTGAGGGGCAGAGCTTTGTTGCAACAAGAGCGTCAAGAATACCCACCTTGCCATCCTGTACCATTTCGGCAGGGATTACTGTTGTAGGCATATCACCGCTGACGCCTGCACCGCCGAAGAGCGCCTTTGCCGCGTCAAGTGCCTTGTTAGCTTCTTCTTCGCCGTGTACAAGCTTTGTAAGCTCAAAAGCGAGAATTTCCTTTGCCTTGTTGAGCTGTGCGCCTTCCCAGCTCTCCATAGCTCTGATTTCTTCTAAAGGTAAGAAGGTCAGCATCTTGATGCACTTCATAACATCGGCGTCCGCTACGTTTCTCCAGTACTGGAAGAACTCGAAAGGACTTGTCTTTTCTGCGTCAAGCCATACAGCACCCTTTTCTGTTTTACCCATCTTCTTGCCTTCGGAGTTTAAAAGAAGTGTGATGGTCATAGCGTAAGCATCCTTGCCCAGCTTCTTTCTGATAAGCTCAGTACCGCCCAGCATATTGCTCCACTGGTCGTCGCCGCCGAACTGCATATTACAGCCGTAGTCCTTGTACAGCTTGTAGAAGTCATAGCTCTGCATAATCATGTAGTTGAATTCGAGGAAGGAAAGTCCCTTTTCCATTCTCTGCTTGTAGCACTCTGCTGTAAGCATCTTGTTTACTGAGAAGCAAGCGCCTACCTCACGCAGTACCTCAACATAGTTTAAATCTAAAAGCCAGTCAGCGTTGTTTACAAGCATTGCCTTACCTTCGGAAAAGTCAATAAAACGGCTCATCTGCTTCTTGAAGCATTCGATGTTGTGGTCGATATCCTCCTTTGTGAGCATCTTTCTCATATCGGTCTTGCCCGAAGGATCGCCTATCATACCTGTACCGCCGCCGAGAAGAGCAATAGGCTTATTGCCTGCCATCTGTAATCTCTTCATAAGGCAAAGCGCCATAAAGTGACCTACGTGTAAAGAATCTGCTGTAGGGTCAAAGCCAATGTAGAAGGTTGCTTTTCCGTTGTCTATCATCTCACGGATTTCTTTTTCGTCTGTAACCTGTGCGATGAGTCCTCTTTCAATAAGCTCGTCGTAAATTTTCATTTTTATATATCCTTTCTTTTGTTTTCAGATATCGGGTTTTGTCATATTTTTTTCTTACATTACTGATAACAAACCCGACAGAGGGCTTTGGTGCTTGTGACAGGGCTCGAACCTGCGACCTGCTCATTACGAATGAGCTGCACTACCATCTGTGCTACACAAGCATATTAAATTTTTTATAAACTTTTTGTGTATGCAGGTCGGCGACCTGCTCATATACGGTCAGAAATATAGTCGCATTGCTCGGCAGTCGCCGTCGCACTTCTCCTTATTTCTTCCCTTCGAATGCTCCCTTTTTCCGCCACCGGCGGCGGTCGCATTCTCAGCAAATGAGCTGCACTACCACCTGTGCTACTGGGGCATATTTAATTATTATTTTAGTTTTGTGTATGCAGGTCGGCGACCTGCTCATATACGGTCAGAAATATAGTCGTATTGCTCGGCAGTCGCCGTCGCACTTCTCCTTATTTCTTCCCTTCGAATGCTCCCTTTTTCCGCCAC
>JAGAVH010000044.1 GCA_017942025.1 Ruminiclostridium sp.
AGGCAATTGATTCCACAACTTCGTGCGTAGCACGAAACATCACTCCGACGGAGTCGGAACATCACACGGCGTAGACGTGCATCACTTCGTGCAAAGCACGAAACATCACTTTGAAATTTGTCTCCGACAAATTTCAATTTGCATATGCGGATTGTTTATCGATATTACTACGCCTTCTATCCATCTTTAAGACATCA
Organism: Ruminiclostridium sp.; assembly: GCA_017942025.1. Taxonomy (GTDB): domain Bacteria; phylum Bacillota; class Clostridia; order Oscillospirales; family Ruminococcaceae; genus Ruminiclostridium_E. The sequence goes on from JAGAVH010000044.1 coordinate 198, forward strand.
AATTTTGCCATAAAATACCCTATTTTTACAGCTGATTAGTGATATTGCACAAAAATAATTATAAGATTTCTACATCCGTAATTCATTTTTCACTAAAAAACTATTGTAATTTTTTTGATTTTCGTATATAATTTAAACATCCCGTAAAATTTATTACGAAAGGACGAAAAACAATATGAAAACTTACAAATGCAAAAACATCCGTAACATTGCTCTCTTAGGACACGGCGGAAGCGGAAAGACTTCTGTAATTGAAGGTCTGCTTTACAAGTGCGGTGAAATCGAGAGAATGGGAAAGGTATCTGACGGTAGCTCAGTATGTGACTATGATCCTGAAGAAATCAAGAGAAAGATTTCTCTCGGCACATCTCTTGCTTACTGCCAGTGGAAGGATGTAAAGATCAATATACTCGATACTCCCGGTCAGTTTGACTTTGCGGCAGGTATGTACGAGGGCCTCAGCGCCGCTGAAAGTGCAGTTATCACACTTCCTGCAAAGGATGGCGTACAGGTCGGTACAATCAAGGCTTACAGAGAGGCTGTAAAGCACGGCAAGGCTACAATGTTCGTAGTAACAAGAATGGAAGAGGAAAACTCCAACTTCTATAAGTGCCTTGAAGAATTAAAGACAGAATTCGGTCCCTCTATCTGTCCTATCGTTGTTCCCTTTGACAAGTACGGAACAGTAGAAAGCTATATCAACCTTCTTGAAATGAAGGCTTATACATACGACAACGGCGTACCTACAGAGGTAGAAATGCCGGCATCAGAAAATCGTCTTAAAGGTCTTCGTGCTGCAATGGCAGAAGCGGTTGCAGAAACTGACGAAGAGCTTATGATGCGCTTCTTCGAAAACGAGGGTGAGGACTTCACAGAAGCCGAGCTTATCAAGGGACTTCACGACGGTATCGATAAGGGCTACATCACTCCCGTTGTATGCTGCTCGGGCGATACGTTAGCAGGCGTTGATATGATGCTCAACACTATCGTTTATATGCTCCCCAGCCCTGACGAAAGAGGCGGCGAGCTTTCTGTAAACGGCGACAAGATACCCTATGACGAAACAAAGCCTCTTGCGGTAAAGGTATTCAAGACTGTAGCCGATCCCTTCGTAGGTAAGATGAGCTATGTAAAGGTAGTAAACGGAACACTTGCGGCAGGTGCAAGCGTGTATAACCAGAGAACAGGCGAAACCGAAAGACTTGGTAAGCTTCTCGCTCTCCAGGGTAAGAAGTCTGAGGAAATGATAGAAGCCTATGCAGGCGATATCATTGCTGTTACAAAGCTTGGCGCAAACACAGGCGATACTCTTACAGCTTCCGGACTCGGTGTAGAATTTGCAAGAGAGGTATTCCCCGAGGCTTGCTTCTACAAGGCGGTTTCCGCTAAGAATAAGAACGACGAAGGTAAGATCAGCAACGCTATCAAGAGAATGATAGAAGAAGACCTTACACTTTCATACATCCACAACCACGAAACACATCAGAGAATTTTAGGCGGTCTTGGTGAACAGCATCTTGATGCAGTCATCTCCAAGATGAAGGTTAAATTCGGTGTAGACGTAGAGGTTTCCGAGCCTGTCATCGCTTATCGTGAATCTATCCGTAAAAAGGTTTCTGCTGAAGGTAAGCACAAGAAACAGTCAGGCGGTCACGGTCAGTACGGTCATGTAAAGATTGAATTTGAGCCCTGCGACAGCGAAACACTTATCTTTGAAGAAAGAGTATTTGGCGGTAGCGTTCCCAAGAACTTCTTCCCGGCGGTTGAAAAGGGACTTCAGGAAAGTATGGCTCACGGCGTACTTGCAGGTTATCCCGTTGTAAACTTAAAGGCTACTCTCTTCGACGGTTCATACCACGATGTAGACAGCTCCGAGCAGGCATTCAAGATGGCGGCTCACTTAGCGTTCAAGCAGGGACTTCCCAATGCTTCTCCTTGCTTACTTGAACCTGTATGCCATGTAAATATCGTTCTTGACGATGCAAGCACAGGCGACGTTATGACAGTAGTAAACAAGCGCAGAGGTACAGTTCTCGGTATGAATCCCTCTGAAACAGAAAAGGGTATGACCGTACTTGAGGCTACAATGCCCCAGGCAGAAATAACCGACCTTGCAACAGTTATCCGTCAGATAACAAGAGGTATGGGTTATTTCACATCAACCTTTGAACGTTATGACCAGTTACCTCAGGCTCTTGAAGCTGATGTAATTGCCAATGCTCCCAAGTTCAGCGAATACGAAGGTTAATATACTATTTTATAATATATATAAGAGCGACATCGTAAAACCGATGTCGCTCCCTTTGTTTTTATCGGATGTGCCAATGCCCTGTAAGCCTTATCATAAAGCCATAAACGGCATTTTTTGTGTTACTGCGATAAAGTAATTTGTTGTGCAATATTACTATTAAAACACATCTTTGTTTGTTACTTTCGTACATAATGCGAAGAGGAAACCGACTTTCAAATTCGGGGTTTCGCCTAAAATAAATTACAGAATATGTAAAACAAACCCATAAAATTACATATTGAAAATCGAATTTTGAAATCAAAACCCACTTTCTTGTGCATTTTCTACAAAAAACAGCTAAGTTTTTTATTTGACATTTCCAAAAAACCTTAATATAATGTTTAAGACCTTTAGGAAAAGGCTAAAATGGAAAAGAAAATCGTATAGTAAAAAGGAAATGTAAATCAGAAAAAACAACGGAAAGAAAGGTTTATTATGATTACCAGAATTAAGAAATCGAAGCTGACGATAATGGCAACCAAGAATACGCTTTTACGACTGGCGCTTATCTGTGCAAGTGTTTTTGCGGTATTTACAATGACCGGTCTTCTTTATTTCAGAAATGACGTAAGAATAACAGATGGTGATACACAGCGTATTGTATATACTGTCAGCGAGGATCCCAGAGCTATTTTAAGAGAAAACCACATCAGTCTTGGCGCATATGACAAGATTGAGTTCGGTGGCTTTGGTGAAAGAGGCGAAACAGCAGAGCTTATCGTAAAGCGTGCTTTTGCTGTAGAGGTTTATGCCGACGGCGAAAAGCTTGCAGACGTCTACACGGTTGACAGCAATGTGGAAACACTTTTAAAGGACTTTGGCGTAGAATTTGGTCAATATGACTTAGTTAAACCTGCAAGAAACGAAACAGTAAAGCAGGGTGACAAGATTGAAATCACAAGAGCTTATGATGTAAACATCAAGGCAGATGGTAAGGTTACCACAGTAGGTTGCTACAATAACACGGTAGCTGAGCTTCTTGAAAGAGCAGGTGTTACCCTTGATAAGGATGATATGGTATCCGAGGAGCTTGACAAGGTTGTAACAGAAAGCTGTGATATCAAGGTATCAAGAGTTGAAATCGTAGAAGAGAACGAAGAACAGACAATTCCCTACGAAACAGTAAAGGTGCCCAGCATAGCTATGGCGATAGGCGACAGCGAGATTCGTACAAAGGGCGTAACCGGAAGAATCAGAATAGTAACCACAACAACATATATTGACGGCATAAAGGTGGATGTTTCCAAGAACACGGTAGTTCTTCAGAAGAAGGTTGACGAGGTTATCGCTGAGGGTACATCTGTAGTAGAGCCCTACTGCAAAATTGATGATCCTTCTATCGTTTTAGAAAACGGTCGTCCCGTAAATTACGAATACATCGTATCGGGTAAGGCTACAGCTTATACTGCCCCCAAGGGTGCATACACAGCCAGTGGAAGACTTGCTGAGATAGGTACTTGCGCAGTAAACCCCAACGTTATTCCTTACGGATCAAAGCTTTATATCGTAGGTCAGAATGACAATGTGTGCTACGGATATGCCATTGCGGCTGATACAGGCGACGGAATGATGGATGGCAGTATCCCTGTTGACTTATATATGGGTAACTGCGAGGATCATTTTATCGATTCCTGCGAATGGGGACTTCAGTACGTTGACATCTACGTTATCGAAGTAGGAGACAACGAATATCTGTGGTAATACAGCACCTTCGGTGCAGTGATATCGTGCCGTTGGCACGGTGATATCGAAACCATCGGTTTCGGTGATATCAAATCCTTCAGATTTGGTGATATCGCTCCTTCGGAGCGGTTATGGTATCAATCGCTGTGGCGATTGATGGATATTGAAAGGCGTTCAGATTTTCTGAACGCCATTTTTGTTGGTGTAAGTGAGATTGAAATTTGACGGCGTGCCGCCGTGGGCAATTCCGCCTTTAAATATGTTTGTGGTCGGCGTAACCTCGTTGACGGCGGGGGTAAACATTTGTGGTTGTTTCAATTTGTTAAATCGCCCACAAATGCCGATATAAACGGGACGTTTCATTGTCCTGAAGGGCGCCGCTGTCCTTTGGACAGCTGGAGCGTAGCCCCAAGCAGAGGTCATTGGTCTAAAGACCGTCGCAGTCTTTCATACTGCTGCCGCTCCCAATTCCGCCTACGGCGGCGGGGCGTCAGGGGACATACCCTGAAGGGTGCCGCAGTCCTCTCGGACTGCTTGCTGCCCCCTACAATCGTAAATTAAAACGTTTTGATAAGACTGCCCACAAACATCGATATAAACGGGGTTGGGGCGAAGCCCCAAGCAGGGCAAAGGGGCGGCGAGCCCCTCTATTTTCCCCCTTCCCTAAGGGGGAAGGGGGTCTGGGGGTTGGGGGCTACAATAACCCCAGCGGAACGTCAAACCCCGATTTACATCCTTTAAAAATTTTTTTGTACATTTTATTGAAAAAACATATAAAAAAGTGCGTTTCAATGCTTTATATTTTTATAAACAATCATTTTTTTAGTGAAACTATACATAATCTTGTGTGTTTTTAGTGTATTATGCTATTACTGTTTGATATAAGGCACAAAAAAATAATTTTGAATAGCATAATATTGTGCAAAATTGCCGATTGATTTTTTAGCTCCGATGATGTATTATATTAGAGTAACGCAGATGCGGTAAAAATCCGCAATGCAGAGATACAAAGTTTCTGTTCCGACGGTAAATTCCGAGTTTTAAACGGAAAAACGGCTTTGACAGGCTTTAAGAAGTAAGCAATTACTTCTAAAAAGTTTCAACAAGTTTCTGCGGTTTTTTTTGTGAAAAATGACAGTTGAAATCAGTACAGTTATGTAGTATCATTATAATAGCTATAATGGCTAAAAAATTAAATGGAGGACACTCAAAATGAAGTTTAGAAGAACTTTTGCTGCTATCACAGCAGCAGCTATGGCAGTTTCTTCTCTCGCAGTTGTTGCATCTGCAGAAGAAGCTACTGTAAGAACAGATGAAGAGTACTTTGAGCTCATCAAGACTGTTGCATCTGTTTCCGCAAAGCTCACAGTTAACGAACTTGCTCCTGACACAGCTGACGGTTTTGCTGCATTCTATATGCAGAACCAGGGCGGCGACTGGGCTTGGCTTGCAGGCGCAGACGATGAAGCTACAGCAGACGTTAACGAAGATCCTACAGTTAAGATCACAGGCGCTGGCGAGTACGAAGTTAAGTGGGATAATGTACAGTCTGTAATCACAAAGACAGCTGGTTCAGTTTCTATCTCCAAGCTCAAGGAACCCGCTGCAGAATGGGAATCTTACCCCGCTTTCGGTATCCAGGTTGGTTCTGACGGTATCACAGAAGTTGGTGCTACAGGTAAGGTTGACGCTAAGGTTACAGGCGTTGTAATTACATTTACAGATGGTTCTACAATGGAACTTCCTGAATTTGCAGTTGCAGGCGATCTCCTTGGTAAGCAGGAAGAATGGGGCCTTTCCGGTAACAACGTAATGTTCAACATGGCTGACCTCATCAAGGCTGCTACAATCGTAGAAGCTCCCGCTGATGATGACGAAGGCGACGATACACTCGGCGATTCTGAAACAGTAGGCGAATCTGAAGAAACTCCTGAAAAGGAACCCGCTGCTCCCGCTAAGGTTGAACTCGCTAACGGCGGTAAGACAGTTATCGATGCTGGTCTTGTTAGAACAAATATCATCAACGCTTGGGCAAACGATCCTGACTGCGTAATCGTTGAAAAGGAAGCTTTTGCTGGTGCTAACCTTGTTTCTGTTAAGTTCACAGTAACAGGCGTTACAGAAGCATTTGACGCTTGGCTCTCATTCGCTGACAGCTCATGGGCTTGCCAGTTCTGGGGCGAAGGCAACAAGGACAACGTAGGTGGCTCTTCTACAATCGTTAAGATTGAAAAGGATGGCACATACGTAATCACAGCTACACTTGATCAGGTTATCGATGCTATGGAATTCATCGCAGTTTGCACAAACCTCAAAGCTGCTGAAGGCGATGCAATCCCCACAATCACAATCGACGAAATCATGATCAATGCAACAATTGAAAATGAACCCGTAGTTCCCGGCGAATCTTCCGGCGAACCCACAAACCCTGACACAGGTGTTGTTTTAGTAGTAGTTCCTGCAGCTCTCGCAGCAGCAGCTCTCGCTACATCCGGTATCGTTCTTAAGAAGAGAAGCAAGTAATTTAATTACTTAATTTAAATCTTGAAATACCAGACTCCCTCCGAGTTAATCGGGGGGAGTTTTTTATTGGCTTTATAAAAATATAGTAATAAACTATTGAAAATATGCAGAGAATAGTGTATAGTAAAGAAGTAAACAAATCCGTAACTGCGAATATGAAAAAGAAAGGCGAAAAAAATGAAAAAATTATTATCTTTTTTAAGTATTATGGCATTATCACTTGTGATGAGTATTCCTTGCTTTGCTGAAACTATAGGTGACAGCAGCGGAAACCCTCCTACAGGCGTATCTCTCAACTGGGTACCCTTTGCAATCTGCGGAGCGGCATTAGCGGCAGCTGTTGTAATGTTTATTGTGATGAATATCAAGAAAAACAAGAAGTAATAAAGAACGACGGCGTATGCCGTCGTTCTTTCGTTATATTATCTTGATTTCCAGTTCTGACATGGGAGCAACATAGTATTCCTCGCCTGAATACAGTTTAAGATATTTACAGGTTCGTGAATAATTTTTAATAACACGGGCGGTTGCAGGTTCTTTCCACCAGCAACGGACAAGCATACCGAAGATAGTTGCTGATATTTTCTTTCCCAGTATGGAATAGGTAAGCTTGTAATCCTTGAAAATATCGTTGTCTTCTAAAAATTTTCTTAATATGGCATAAGCCTCGATATAGTTCTTTATATCCTTCTTGCTTATATTCCCCATCATACTTGTCGATCTGTGAACGTAGAAATACAAGGTTTCGGGGATAAAGCTGACGCGTTCTGAGTGATAAAAAAGCTGGGGCATAACCGCAAAATCCTCAAAGCTTATACCTTCGGGGAAGGTTATGTTGTGGTCGGTGAAAAGACTTCTTCGATACAGCTTGTTCCACAGATAGCTTCTTACGGTTATATCGTGGAGAGCTTCTCTCATTATTTTTCTGCCGTCGTAAACGCCCTTTGTATGTACAAGAAAGTTATCTATACCTTTTCCGTTCTGCCCGGTGACATTTCTGTAATTACAGCATACCACATCAGAGTTGTTTTCGGTAGCGGAATCATACAGCAGCTTTATGTAATTTTTCGATACATAATCATCACTATCGACGAAGGCTATATACTCGCCTGAGGAATTCAGGATACCTGTGTTTCTTGCTCCCGAGATGCCCTTGTTTTCCTGATTTACAATCTTTATAAAATCATAATTTTTTGCGTATCTGTTTACGATATCCATTGAGTTGTCCTGCGTTCCGTCATTTACCACAACTATTTCATAATTGCAGGAGCAGGTCTGATTTATAAGAGAATTCAGGCAACGGCCGATATATTTTTCTACATTATAAACAGGTACTATGACGCTGACAGCAGGTGCTGTTTCTTTCATCGGCTTTTGCTCCCTTCTCGTATTTTGTCGGACTATTGCAATTATACATCCTAAAGGACTATATGTCAATATAATTTCAGTCACTTAATTACATTTTAAGTATATTTTAATAATTAAAGGACAGAAATATAAAAAGATATTTGAAGCATAGCTGGGTGGTGATATTCTGAAGGATGGTAAAGCGACTGCGGTTGCTATTATCGTTATAGGCATTATAACGATATTTCTTATGCTTGCTTTTCTGGCGTATGCTACCGATCTTGCCTGTATATAAAGAATGAAGCCGTTCCTATGGGGAAGAACGGCTTCATTTTCTGTGATTTACTTGGATGATGTTTCAGATACGGATGTTGAGCTACCTACTGTCTGAGAGCTTGCTGTATCGTTGCCGCAAGCTGTTGCCATAGCCATAATCATAGCCATAGCTGCTGCTAATGCTAATACTTTCTTCATTTTGTTTTCCTTTCTTTCTGTGGGGATTGCGATGGATGAGTTTTTCTCATCTCTGTCTGTATGTTGTTGAAATCGTTTCCAGATTTCTTATATATTATACCTTAAATCAAACCCGAGGTCAAGAGAAAAAGTTAATTTATGCGTGTTTTGAAGCTATTTTCGTATCTTTCAACAAAATCCATCTGCCACTTTATAAAATCGACTGGACATTTCGCCTCATTTGATGTATAATTTATGATATAGGAGTGTAAAAAAGGCTTTTATATTACAAAAATGTAACCTGATAAAAGTTCTTATTACAAATACACATGGTCGAAAGGAAATAATTTATGTCAAACACACCTACCCCCCACATCGGCGCACAGAAGGGCGAGATTGCCTCAAAGGTACTCCTCCCGGGCGATCCTTTAAGAGCTAAGTTCATTGCCGAAAATTATCTTACAGATGTAAAATGCTATAACGAAATAAGAAATATGCTGGGCTTTACAGGTCTCTACAAAGGAGAACGAGTATCCGTTCAGGGCTCGGGTATGGGCGTTTCATCCGTAGGCATATATTGTTATGAGCTTTACAACTTCTATGATGTTGAAAGCATAATACGTATAGGTACAGCGGGCGCTCTTATGGAAAACGTAAAACCCCGTGACATAGTTATAGCTCAGGGCGCCTGCCATGACTGTAACTGCGACAGACAGTACCGACTCCCCGGTACCTACGCTCCCATTGCGGACTTCGGACTTATCAGAAAGGCTGTAGAGCTTACCGAAGCAAAGAATATAACCTGTCACGTGGGTAACGTACTTACAGGCGAGGTTTATTACGATGCGTCAGGCTCCCTTGCCGACTGGAGCAGAATGGGAGTGCTTGCCGTAGAGATGGAATCGGCGGCACTTTATATGACTGCCGCTCACGCAGGAAAGAAGGCGTTATGTATTCTCACGGTAACGAATAATCCTCTTACAGGAAGCGAGGATGTTACTCCTGAAGAACGTGAAAAATCTCTTACTGATATGATAGAGATAGCCTTAGGCGTCTGAAACATAAATAATTTTTAGTATTTGTTCAAAAAATAGACGTTTTTAGTTTATTTTTCATAAAAACAAATGGCGAAAATTGGTTGATATGCCATAAATCTTTTCTTGATATTCGAATAAAATTATGGTATAATTTAGTATGGTGATAATAATCTCTATTTTTGGGTAAGGATTATTTTATCGATTCAGAAAACAACGAATGGGGGATACTCAGTGACTACATTCTCTTATGTGGCAACCGATGTCAACGGTAAAAAGCTTAAGGGCAAGGAAATGGCCGAGGACGCAGCTGAGCTCATAGACAAGCTCAGGCAGAAAGGCTTATATTGCACAAGCTATAAGGACCTTACCGCAGGTAAGGCAAACGATGTCAAGTTCAAGTTCAAGACCAAGGATCTTTCCTTCTTCTGCCGTCAGTTAGCAGCGATGCTGACTTCAGGTGTAAGTCTTGTAAAATCACTTCACATCCTGCAATCGCAGACAGAAAACAAGAAGATGAAGGCTGTACTGCTCGACATCTACGAAGAGGTACAGAAGGGACGTTCCTTCTCAGAGGCTATTGCAACAAAGCCGGGCGTATTTCCGGGACTGTTTGTCAGCATGGTCGGCGCCGGTGAAGCATCCGGTAACCTTGATATGATTATGAACAGAGTATCCGAGCATTACGCAAAGGACAGCAAGACTCAGAACAAGATCAAGGGCGCTATGATTTATCCTATCGTACTTCTCGTTCTTCTTGTGGTTATGATGGTAGCGATGTTCACCTTCATCATGCCGATGTTCCGTGGACTTATGATGGAGGGTGACGAAATTCCGCCTCTGTCAGCAGCTATGTTTGCAATAAGTGACTTCTTTATCAATCAGTGGTACATATTAGTTATCGCGCTTATTGCTATAGTAATCGCATTCAGAATTATACTGACTACTCCGTCAACAAAGCTTAAATGGGACGAAATGCTGTTAAGACTTCCTAAGGTCGGCGGCCTTTTAAGAACCATTTATACAGCACGTTTCGCAAGAACAATGTCAAACCTCTTCGCCAGCGGTCTGCAGATGGTTGACTGTATCGAAAAATCAGTAGGTACGCTTGGAAACACATACATTATCAAATCCTTTGAGGACGTTGTCGAGAACGTTAAGCGAGGCGAGGCGCTCTCGGTAGCTATAGGCAGAATCAATGTATTCGAGGGTATGTTCGTATCTATCGTTTACGTAGGTGAGGAATCAGGTACACTTGACCAGATCCTTGAAAAATCCTCCGACTATTACGATGATGAGGCTGACTCCGCTATTTCAAGTATGGTATCCCTGCTCGAACCTGTAATGATTATCCTTATGGGTCTTATGGTAGGTTGTATCCTGGCGGGCGTGTTCCCCATTCTCTATGGTGGTATGGAAGGTATGGGTGCTATGTAATAAGCAAATCTGCTTATACATACACACATCAGATAAGAATAATTATTCCGGCAGTCCGGATTACAAACCAAATTAACAGGAAGGAATTTTTCAGGATATGTTATCTATTGATATTACCGACAGACAAATAAAACTTGTTCGTGGCTCTGCACAGGGCAGCAAGATCAAGATTGACGAAGTTGATTTCCGTGAAATTGAAGCAGGACTTGTTTCAAACGGTTACATCGCAGATGTTCCGCTGGTAGCGGCAGAAATCATTGATATGATCAACACAAGAGGTATCAAGGAAAAGGATACCATCGTATCAGTAAGCTCCAGTTCTATTCTCTATAAGGAGCTTATGCTTCCCAAGCCCAAGAAGCTTTCCAACACAGCCGCAATCGAAGCTATGATTGGTAGCAATATGGGTATCTCCAATGAATACAACATCTCCTACACAATCGTAGGCGAAACCAAGGACGAAAACCAGAATCCCCTTATCAAGGTACTGGCTACAGCCTGCCCCCAGAGACTTGTTGACGGTTACGTAAAGCTGTTCACACATATCGGTCTTTCCTTAAAGGCTGTAAACATCTCCAACAACTCTATTTCCCGTCTTATCCAGAACACACCGAAGATGTCAAACTATATGCCTCTTCTCCTCGTTCAGATAGACAAGGAATTCTTAAACATCAACCTTTATGAAGATAACGTACTTTCATTCTCACGTTACTTCAAGATTGACGCTTCTGACTACAACAATGCACCTGACTATGTAAACCAGGCTGTATATGACAACCTGTTCAGAATGTTCCAGTTCTTCCAGTCCAGAAAGGACATGAAGCCCATCAAGGAAATGATGTTCTATGGTGAGATTCCTGACTTTATTGCACTTTCCAACGCAGTACAGTCCTTCAATGTGCCTTGTCACATTTTAAGCACACCTACTACCATCGCTTCAAGAGCTGACTACGAATTTACAAAGTTTGCAAATGCTATCGGCGCTCTCTACAAGGTAGATAAAGAGCTTGAACACATCAACCTTCTCGATACAACAGCGGCTAAGGAAAGCAAGGGCCTCAATACCTTCTTTATCGGTATGGGTGCAGCGGCTATCCTCAGTGTAGGCGCATTATTCGGTGCTAATATGGTTATCGGTATGATAAACGATGGCATCAAGGCAGACATCGCAAAGGTAAATGCTCAGATCAACGACGCTGAGTTCCAGGCAAGACTCAACGAGCTTTCAAGAAAAGAAGGCGTACTTGCTAACTTTGAAAGCTACAAGTCATCCATTGCAAATGCTGAAATTATGTACAACTTCATGCCCAAGGCAACAACAGATGTATATAAAATGTTAAGAGAGCCCTTCACAGCAAACGAAGAAGGCGTTGAACAGATTACAGACGCTAAAATAAAGGAAGCACTCAAGGGTATGAAAATTGCCGGAGGCGTTTCAATAAGCGGCTATTCAGTAACAGCAAGCTTCACTTGCGAAAACGAAGCACAGCCTTCACAGTTTGTAAGAGCGCTTATCGATCAGGGCTATTTTGAAAATATTACTTATTCAGGTTATTCAGTTCAGGCGGCACCTACCGACAACAAGACCTCAGGTAGCGAAGACAAGAAAAATGTAACATTTAGTCTTTCAATGCTCTTAAAGGCCGGCAACGATGTAACCTATACAGAAGATGAAGTAAACAGCGCACTTGAATCCGGCGAAGAAGAAGCCGCAGCACAGTAAGAAAGAGAGGATAAACGATTATGAAAATCAGTAAACAGGAACAGATCTTTATTATCATCTTTATAGTTGCTGCAATTATCGGTGTAGGCTTCTTTGTATTCATATTACCTAATTTCAACAACATTGATGTAAATAACAAGAATCTTGCAAGCACAAAGGCAAGATACGCAGAGCTTCAGAAGAAGCTCGAACATGAGGCTACTATTGATGATGAAATCAAGGCTGCTTACGAAGAAGGTAAGAACCTTGCAAACTCATTCTATGATGACCTTACAACATACGAAGCTGACGAAATTATGCGTCAGTTCATTGCAAGAGGCAAAGACATCACTATTGATGGTCTCAGCATTTCTCCCTTCTCAACATCAACCCTTTCAATTTCAACATTCACTCCTACAGAGGTTACATATCCTTTAAAGGACTTTGCTAACACAGTAGTACAGCAGGAAGAGGAAGCTATTGATATCACAAAGATGAACGCAAGAGAACGTCTGATGTATATGAAGAGTCTTACATCAAAGCTTCTTGCTGCTTCTGAGCCTGTAACAGTAGGTAGCATCTCAGTTTCCTTCACAGCTCATTCAGATAAGCTTCAGAATCTTCACGATTTTGTTGACCTTCTGTACGATGGAATTTATGATGAAAATATCAAGGGTGTTGATGGCAAGCCTCAGAAAAAGGCTACATATTTAGCCGGTGTAACATACCAGCTTGAAGATGCTACAGAAAACAAGGATAACAACAATGCTGATAACAGCAACCCTGACGCTTCTAAGCCTGCTGCAGACGGCAACAAGGAAGAAGGATATTCAATGAGCTTATCAGTTCAGTTCTTCTGCATCAAGCCCGTAGCAGATCCTTTTGCTACACAGACAGCACAGTAATTACAATTTAAGTGGATAAACCCTGCCGTTTTCGGCCAGGGCTTTTCCGCTATAACAGACACTTGTTTCCGATTATGAAAATCGGAGGATTATTACGAAAGGACGAATGACGATGGCTAAAAGTAATAAAAAGCAAATCGGCAGAGCACTTTTTAACCTCAGAAAGAATAAAGGTAGCGTGCTGTTTTTAATAGTTGCTATAATGTCGGTTATGGTTATACTTGCCTCTGCACTTTACTATTCTCTGTCTACCGCAAGACGTCAGGTAGAAGTAAAGTATGACAGCCAGCAGGCGTACCAGAGTGCATTAGCCCTCAATGACCTGATAGTAAATTACATAAACATCAGGAATGATGACGCCTTTGTACAGGCCATCATTGACCTTAATCAGAACGAGTCCCTTGTAACAAAAAGCGACGATGGTTCAGGCTTCAGCGAGCTTGCCGGTGGTCTTGGCGACTACAAGGTTACAGTTAACAAGGTCAAGGGAAATGCATCGGATGAAATTCACGTGCTGGAGATTGAAGTAAGCATCGATGTAAACGGTGAAAACTCTACAATAAGCACAATAGGCGAATTCAAGGTAAAGTCAAAGGCGTATAACTTTGACAGATTCTTTACATCAACCGGTTATGCTCCCAACGACGTTATCTTCAAGAATATGAACAGTGAAAACGAAACCATATATCTTGATAACGAATATACACAGTTTGGTGGCGGATCAGGTCACAACGTAAAGACTATCGGTTGTGAGATAATTACAGCAGGTACTATAAGATTTGAAGCTCCTTCAATGATACAGAACAGCCCGCTTACAATCGGTAATAACGCATTTTTCTATAATGTCAGCAACGGTTTTTCTTCTCCGCTTATACGTATCGGCGGTAACGCAGTGTGGCTTGCTTCCTCAGGCACACTTCAGGGCGATATAACTATGTATGTGCTCGGCGACTTCTATATGCAGATGGGAGATAAGCCTAACAATACAGCAAACTATATAAACGGAGATATGGTTTACAAAGGACAGAATCCCCCCGATAAAAAATTATATATAAACGGAGATTTGTTTTTTGAAGCAAACAATGCCAAGGCAAACAATAGCGAAGACCCCAAATTTATAGTTGGCGGTAACGTTTATTATAGTGGTGATAACGGACTGGCAAGCGGTTATCTTGCTTCTTGCAAGGGAAATGTCTATAATCTCCAGACAAACACCGTATTCTATCATGATGGCACAAGCGGAGCAATCAGTACTGATCCGGATGCTTTTAATGAAAACAAAATGTATTTCAAGCTTGAATCATCTGAGCCTGGCAAATACGAAACAGATGAGCAGATAAGAAACAAGCTTGATTATATTGAGGAATATTGCGGCAATCCCGGCAATTCATGGGCAAACGTATGGCCCTCTCTCGATGGAACCTGTGAGGATATTGCAACAGTAAGACAGAGAATCAACGAAAAGATAGGCAACCCCGAATATATCAACTGGGACCTTGAAGCAAAGTTCCACACAACGGAAATGGTAGACGGTATGCCCGTTAAGGTAGTTGATCCCCGAGCAAAAGTGCTAACCGTTACTCTGCCTACCGATTCTAATAACGGTTATTCTCCTGCTATAAAGGCAACTTCATATAACGATTATTATGTCTTCAAGGGCGTAACAGGCGGTTTTGATAAGGCTCCCATCGTATTTGACACCTTTATGGGTGATTACAATAACCTTGCCGAGGTAAAGAACAAGGAAAAATATGCGAATATGTATATTTATCTTGAGCCTAACTGTTATGTTGAAGACGGAGTAATCAAGACAAATAACCCCAACGATGATATTCCTGATAAAACCTACGACTGCTTTACATGGGATCCTACAGGTAATGTAAGATTCGTACTCACAAGGGGTATGGGCAGTGTTACCTTTGTTGTGCCCGATGGCGTAAAGTACATCCAGCCTTATAATGGATATGTAGGACATATCGGCATATTCAACGAAATGACGAATGCTGTAAAAGTTAAATACGAAAACGGCGAGTTCTTCTACCGCTCTGAACAGCAGAATATGGTAACTGGTAGTATAGCTCAGGTTAAGCAGCTCTGCGGAACAAGTGCTATGGGCACAAAAAACGTCATAGATCAGGAGCTTCTGAACACGTACGGAAATCCCGATGCTGACTTAAACCACGCATGGTACATCCATAACAACGTATTCCTTGCTGCAATAGGCAAAAACGCAGATATGGACTTCTCCGGTGGTAAGAATATGCTTAGTGCCTTTGTATATGCGCCCTATATGACATATAATTCAGAGGGTATTTATACTCCGGGCGATAACAACAGTATGTTCGGCGGTATGATAGTTTCTGACTTCATTCAGTCATCACAGGAAGACTTCTATATATGTACAATTCCTTACGACTACTACGGCAGATATGTGGATACCAGAGATACTCCTGAAAAGCAGGAAGAAACCCGTATAAGTTTTATGGAAAGGCTTATGTCGGAATCGTTGGAAGGTGAAATTGATTTCCTTACATCTTCTACATCAAGAGCCTGGAGAAAGTTCGGTTATAACTAATGAAAGGAGCGTTAACAATGAAGAAATTACTTAAACGCAAGGGCTTCACACTCGTTGAGTGTATAGTAGCTA
>JAGAVH010000045.1 GCA_017942025.1 Ruminiclostridium sp.
GGCAATTGATTCCACAACTTCGTGCGTAGCACGAAACATCACTCCGACGGAGTCGGAACATCACACGGCGTAGCCGTGCATCACTTCGTGCAAAGCACGAAACATCACTTTGAAATTTGTCTCCGTCAAATTTCAATTTGTCGAACTGAATATAAAATAAACTCCGGAGAAGACGTTTTCTTCTCTGGAGTTACTTCTTTATGGCTATCGCCTTTTAAGCGGTGGGTTTTTCTTTTTATGGTGTTGCAGTTTTAAGAGCGACTAGCCTTTGAGATGTGGCTTGTAAGCTCCTTGATTGTAGCTCTGTCCGTTTCGGGAAATTTCGCGAAGGGGAAGGGGATGTTCATTTCCTCGTATTTGCTTTCGCATAGCTTTCTGAAAGGGAGAAGCTCCGTATAGGCTACATTGTTATAGCTTTCAGAAATTTCATTCAGTCGTTTTACGTTATCTTTATCGTCGTTAATGCCCTTTACTATCACCTGACGAAGCCATACGGAGATATTTTTCTGAAAAGTCCGTTCAAGAAATTTCAGTGGTGCTGACATATCACAGCCGATATATTCTTTATAATCCTTGTCATTTGTCATCTTGATATCAAGTAAGCACAAATCGGTATAGTCCAGCATTTTATCAATATTTTCGTTTAAAATACAGCCGGAGGTATCAATGCAGGTGTGAATACCTGCTTTTTTACATTCCTTAAAAAGCTCTGTAACAAATTCCGCCTGCATTAAAGGCTCGCCACCGGAAACGGTTATACCGCCCTTTTTGCCAAAATAACTGCGACATCTTGAAACCATCGCCATAATTTCTGTGACTGTGGCGGTTTTGCCGCCGTCAAAGGCTCTTGTTTCGGGATTGTGACAGTAACCGCAATGCAGGGGACACCCCTGAAGGAATAATATGAATCTCACTCCGGGGCCGTCTAAAGTCCCCATAGTCTGTACGGAGCTGTATCTGCAAGTAAGCTCTGCCATATTATATACTGCTGTGGAAGGTACGGCTGATAACCTCTCTCTGCTGTTCTTTGGACAGCTTGTGGAAGTTTACGGCGTAGCCTGATACACGGATTGTAAGGTTGGGATAAGCCTCGGGATTTTCATAAGCCTCCATCAGCTTTTCCTTATTTAATACGTTTACGTTAAGGTGATGCGCATAGTTTGAGAAATATCCGTCAAGGATGGCAACCAGATTTTCCGCTCTGTCCTCACCGTCTCTGCCTAAAGCGTCAGGGATTATGGAGAAGGTGTTGGAGATACCGTCACGGCAGTAATCATACTGGAGCTTTGCTACGGAGTTAAGGGAAGCTACTGCACCGTTGGTTTCACGGTTGTGCATGGGGTTTGCACCGGGAGCAAAGGGCTCGCCCTTCTTTCTGCCGTCGGGAGTTGAGCCTGTCTTCTTGCCATATACTACGTTTGATGTGATAGTAAGAGCAGAGAGTGTGTGACGGGCGTTTCTGTAGGTGGGATTTAATTTCAGCTCGGCGGAAACCTTCTGGATTATATTCTGTGCAATCTTGTCAACTCTGTTATCGTCGTTGCCGAACTTGGGGAAATCGCCCTCGGTATCAAAATCTACGATATATCCGTTTTCGTCACGGACAGGCTTTACCTTTGCATACTTGATAGCGCTGAGGGAGTCTGCCATAACCGAAAGACCTGCAATGCCGAATGCCATCATTCTGTCAACCTCGGTATCGTGCAGAGCCATCTGAGTTTTTTCGTAGGCGTACTTATCATGCATGTAGTGGATTACGTTCATTGTGTTTACGTACAGCTTACATAACCAGCTACGATATACATTGAGCCTTTCCTTTACCTTGTAGAAATCAAGGTATTCGTCCTGCATAACCTCCATCTGAGGTCCGAGCTTCATACCTGATACATTGTCATAGCCGCCGTTTATTGCAAGGAGCAGAAGCTTGGGCAGATTGAAGCGTGCGCCGAAGAACTGCATCTGCTTGCCTACCTTCATAGCGGATACACAGCAAGCGATAGCATAATCGTCGCCGTATTCCATTCTCATAAGGTCGTCGTTTTCGTACTGGATGGAGTCTGTATCTATTGAAATCTGTGCGCAGAATTTCTTGAAGGGTTCAGGCAGTCTTTCGGACCATAAAATAGTCAGATTAGGCTCGGGACTGCTTCCTAAATTGTAAAGGGTGTTGAGCATACGGTAGCTGCCCTTTGTAACAAGGGGGATATTATCCTTTGTGATACCGCCGACGCTTTCTGTAATCCACATGGGATCGCCGCCGAAAAGCTCGTTGTATTCGGGAGTGCGCAGATGTCTTGCGCTACGCAGCTTCATAACGAAATCATCGATAAGCTCCTGTGCCTGTTCTTCTGTTATAGTACCACGCTCCATATCTCTGCATACGTAGATATCAAAGAAAGTGGAGGTTCTGCCAAGGGACATTGCCGCACCGTTCTGCTCCTTAATAGATGCAAGATAAGCAAAGTAAGTCCACTGGATAGCTTCTCTCGTATCTCTTGCAGGCATGCTGATGTCATAGCCGTACATCATAGCCATTTCCTTCATCTTTTTAAGGAAGCTTATCTGCTGGAATAATTCCTCGGATAAACGGATAGTTTCCACATCCATTACATCCTCGCCTATCTTCTTTTTGTCGAGAGTCTTCTGCTCTATAAGATAATCAACGCCGTAGAGAGCCACTCTGCGGTAGTCGCCGATTATTCTGCCTCTGCCGTAGGCGTCGGGCAGACCTGTGATAATGCCTACGTGACGGGCAAGCTTCATCTCGTCTGTATATACTCTGAATACGCCGTCGTTGTGAGTTGTACGGTATTCAAAATGCTCCTCTACCTTTTCGGAGAGCTTGTAGCCGTAAGCCTCGCAGGCGCTTCTTGCCATACGGATACCGCCGAAGGGGTTTACGCCACGGCAAAGGGGCTTGTCTGTCTGATAGCCTACGATAAGCTCGTTTTCCTTATCAAGATATGCGGCAGGGTAGTTGCAAAGTGATGATACCACCTCGGTGTTTATATCCAGTACGCCGCCCTTTTCTCTCTCTTCTTTAAAGAGTGCATTCAGCTTTTCGTTGAGCTTTTTTGTTCTTTCTGTAGGGCCGCATAAAAAGCTGCTGTCGCCGTAGTAGGGTGTAAAGTTCTTTATAATAAAGTCACGGGTGTCGATTCCGTCCTGCCAGGAGCCTTCCTTAAAGCCCTCCCAGTATTCCTTGAAACGTTCTGATAAAATTCCCATTTTACATACTTCCTTTCCGATAATTGAATTTTTTCTTTCCTTTTATTTACTATAAAACAAACAAGGGCAGTCCTTTCGGACTGCCCAGACGGTCGGCTAATAACGATCATCCTTGCACTGTGTTTAATCACAAAAGTCCGTCAGCAAATGATAATCATTCCTACATTTGTAGTATAACATAGCTTATGGCTTTTGTCAATATCAAAAATATCGGGAAAAACAGTCTGTTTATTGGTGAAAATCACTTTAATTGCAGACTATCAACAGATGGGTATATTGGCTGAAATCACTTTCAAGCTCCGCCAGAGCCTCCTTTACCATATCGTCTATAGTTATGAAGAACACTCTGCAGCCCTCTGTAATAGCTTCGACAGGGAGAATATTACCGCTTTTGTCGGTTATGCAAACCTTGTCGGAAAGCTCCAGCTTTTCGCACAAATCAAGCTTTGTATCAGTGCTGTCACCGATAAATACACTTGTGATGTCGCCGCTTTTTATGATGCTTACTATATACCCCTCTATCTTTTCTATGACCTCCTTCGGAAGATCGCAGGCGGCAAGGGAGGTGATGAATAATATAAACATAAGTGATATACAGACTGCTCTTTTAACTCTTTCTTTCATAAATTTACCTCGCAATTTTTATAATAGGTACATCTTAACATATCTATGCGAAAATTGTAAAATATGTAAGTGAAAAAATAAATATTTAATTTTCACCGTTTTTTCACTGTATAAACTCTTGACAAACGGGCAAAATTATGGTATAGTTTGTTTAGCACTCTAAGAGGCTGAGTGCTAACACTGTTTGGATGAGAGTGCTAATTCCTTTTGAACAAAGGGATTGCGTCACATTTCTGATAAAAAAGGGGGCAAGGAAAATGGAAAACCGTACCCTTAGGATACTTGAAACGATAGTAGATGAATATATAAGAACGGGCGAAGCGGTAGGCTCAAAGTTCATTGCCGAAAAGCTGGATAACAAATTTTCCTCAGCCACTATAAGAAATGAAATGGCGGCACTTGAACAGCAGGGATATTTAGAGCATACCCATACAAGCTCAGGCAGACTTCCCACCTTTATGGGACTTAGGCTGTATCTTGAAAAGATTATGAGCCCTGAGGAGCTGAGCGAGGAAGCAAAGAGCGAGATAGACCGCATATTTGACAGCATTCCGTCGGATACCAACGAGGAGCTTATAGAAAATGCAGGCAGAGCGCTGGCGGACATTACGAAATGCGCTATAGTATCCACCAATGCGGTAAACAAATTTTCAGTAATCACAAAGGTTGACGTTATCCCTACGGGTAAAAGGATGTATGTTCTTTTACTGATAACTTCGGAAGGTAACATAAAGAACAGAGTCTGCAGACTCAGCTTTGATCTGACAAATGAACAGATGCAGTTCTTTACACAGTTTGTCAACGAGCATCTGCAGGGACTTAATCTCAATGAGCTTTCCGATGAATTTATAGAGCGCATATCCGAATCGCTGGGCACATATATGCTGTCACTTTCACCGCTACTGAAGGCGGTGGCTGATCTGTCGGCAGAGCTTGCGGGAGATCGCGTGGATATGACAGGCGAAAAGAATCTGCTTACCTGCTCTGAATTTTCCAATGCGCAGATAGTAGAGATAATAGAAAGAAAGGATGAGCTGAGCCGACTGCTTGACGACACGCTTTCGGGCATTCAGATAAAGTTCGGTAAGGACAGCGACACCTTTGCAGTTACAAATTCAAGCATCATAGGCTCCAGCTTCAGCAAGGACGGCAAGAAGGCAGGAAGCTTCGGGGTGATAGGGCCTATGAGAATAGATTATAAAAAGGTCATCCCCTATATAGAGTATTTTTCATCCAAGGTAACGAAGGCGTTATCCGAGGAAGAGAAGATAAAACAAATAAAACAAAACGAAGAGGAGGCGGACTAAGCATTGAGCAAGAAGGAAAAGAAAGAGAAAGAGAAAGAGCTGAATGATCCCGCACAGAACGAAGAAGTAAAGGAAGCCGAGGTTGTCGAAGAAACAGAAGAAGCCGAGGTTGTTCCCGAAGCCGACCCCAAGGATGCGGAGATTGCGGATTTAAAGGATAAGCTGCTCCGTAATATGGCAGAGTTTGATAACTACAGAAAGAGAACTGCCAAGGAAAGGCTGGATATATCCGCAGAGGTCACAGCTAAGAATCTGACGGAATTTCTGCCCGTCATTGATAATCTCGAAAGGGCGCTTGCTACCGAGTGCAGTGATCCCAACTACAAGAAGGGCGTCGAGCTTATCTACGAGAGCTTTATTACAGCTCTTACAAATATGGGCGTTGAGGCTATCGAATCAGATGGCGAGCAGTTCAACCCCGCATACCACCAGGCTGTTCAGCAGGTAGAGGATGACAGCAAGGAACCGGGTACAGTAGCTACTACCTTTATGAAGGGCTACAAGATAGGAGAAAAGGTTCTCCGCTTTGCAATGGTAACAGTTGTAAAGTAATCGCACTGAAAACAAATAAAAAATAATGAAAAGAACAAAAGGAGAAAATCACAATGGGAAAGATAATCGGTATTGACTTAGGTACAACCAACTCTTGCGTATCCGTTATCGAAGGCGGCGAAGCAACAGTAATCACAAACAGCGAAGGCTCCAGAACAACACCCTCTGTAGTAGCTTTCACAAAGGACGGCGAAAGACTTGTAGGTCAGCTTGCAAAGAACCAGGCTGTAACAAACCCTGACAAGACGGTTATTTCAATAAAGCGTCACATGGGTAGCGACCACAAGGTAGACATCGACGGCAAGAAGTACACACCCCAGGAAATTTCCGCTATGATCCTTCAGAAGCTGAAGACAGAAGCAGAAGGCTACCTCGGTGAAAAGGTGACAGACGCAGTTATCACAGTTCCTGCATACTTTACAGACTCTCAGCGTCAGGCAACTAAGGACGCAGGTCAGATTGCAGGTCTTAACGTACAGAGAATCATCAACGAGCCTACAGCCGCGGCTTTAGCTTACGGCATTGATAAGGAAAACGAACAGAGAATCGTTGTATATGACCTCGGCGGCGGTACCTTCGACGTATCCGTTATCGAAATCGGTGACGGCGTTCAGGAGGTTCTTGCTACAGCAGGTAACAACGCCCTCGGCGGTGATGACTTTGACCAGAGAATAATCAACCACCTCGTTGCAGAATTCAAGAAGAGCGACGGTGTAGATTTAACAAACGATAAGTTTGCTATGCAGAGATTAAAGGACGAAGCAGAAAAGGCTAAGATTGCTCTTTCAAACGCTCCCTCTGTAGCAGTAAATATCCCCTATATCACAGCAGACGCAACAGGCCCCAAGCACATGAACGTACAGCTTACAAGAGCTAAGTTCAACGAGCTTACAGCTGACCTTGTAGAAGCTACAATGGGACCCTTCAAGCAGGCTATTGCAGATTCCGGCCTTTCTATGAGCGAAATTGACAAGGTTCTCTTAGTAGGTGGTTCTACAAGAATCCCCGCAGTTCAGGAAGCTGTAAAGAACTACACAGGCAAGGAACCCTTCAAGGGCATCAACCCCGACGAATGTGTAGCTATGGGTGCGGCTATCCAGGGTGGCGTACTCAATAAGGAAGTTACAGGACTTCTCCTTCTTGACGTAACACCCCTCTCTCTCGGTATCGAAACTGCAGGCGGCGTTTGCACAAGAATGATTGAAAGAAACAAGACAATCCCCACAAAGCACAGCCAGATATTCTCAACCTACTCTGACAATCAGCCCTCAGTTGATATCAACATTCTTCAGGGTGAAAGAGAATTCGCTAAGGATAACAAGTCTATCGGTATGTTCAGACTTGACGGTATCGCTCCCGCTCCCCGTGGTATCCCCCAGATCGAAGTTACCTTCGACATTGACGCCAACGGTATCGTAAATGTATCCGCAAAGGATTTAGGTACAGGTAAGGAGCAGAAGATTTCTATCACAGCTTCTACAAACATGAGCAAGGATGATATCGATAAGGCAGTAAAGGAAGCTGAAGCCTTTGCAGAAGAAGATAAGAAGCGTAAGGAAGAAGTAGAACTCAGAAACAGCGCTGACCAGATGGTATATCAGACAGAAAAGTCTATGAACGAATTCGGAGATAAGGTAACCGAGGACGAAAAGGCAAGCGTAAACCCCAAGATTGAAGCGCTTAAAAAGGCTCTCGAGGGTACAGACACAGACGCTATCAAGAATGCACAGGAAGAACTTCAGAAGGCTTTCTATGCGGTAGCTGAAAGAGTATACAAGGAGCAGGGCGCAGCTGCTCAGCAGGCTAACACCGACGTTCAGGGTGAAGGCACAAATGCGGCAGGCGGCACAGACGACAACGTGGTTGACGCTGACTTCACAGAAGCTAACTAATTGAACAGAAGTTTAGGGCGAAGCAATTCGCCCTAAAGGTACATTAAAGGCAGAGATGCCGATTGGAGAAAGAGATGGCAGAAAAAAGAGATTATTACGAAGTCCTCGGATTGCAGAAGGGTGCGTCTGATGATGAAATAAAAAAGGCATACCGTAAGCTTGCCAAGCAGTACCATCCCGACCTGAATCCCGATAACCCTGAGGCGGAGGCAAAGTTCAAGGAGGTAAACGAGGCGAATGAGGTTCTGTCCGATCCCCAGAAGCGTGCCAAGTACGACCAGTTCGGTCACGCAGGCGTTGATCCTTCCTATGGCGGAGGCTACAGCGGTGCAGGCTATGGCGGTTTCGGAGGCGGCTTCGGAGGCTTTGGCGGCGATGGTATAGATTTAGGCGATATCTTTGATTCTATTTTCGGCGGTGGCGGTGGCGGACAGCGCTCAAACCCCAATGCTCCGAGAAAGGGTGCGGATATTTCCATAAGCCTTGATATCAGCTTTATGGAGGCTTGTCAGGGACTTTCTCACGAGGTGGAGATAAACCGTAGCGAAACCTGTGATTCTTGTCACGGTAGCGGTGCTAAGGCAGGCACTACCCCCAAGACCTGTCCCGAGTGCAAGGGTAGCGGTCAGGTGAGATACCAGCAGAGAAGTATTCTCGGTATGATGACCTCCACCCGTCCTTGCAGTAAGTGTGGCGGCAAGGGTAAGATAATAGAAACTCCCTGTCCTGATTGTAGCGGCGGCAGAGTGAATAAGCGCAAAAAGGTAGTTATCAATGTGCCCGCAGGTATAGACGACGGTCAGACCTTATGTGTAAGAGGAGAGGGCAACAGCGGCACAAACGGCGGCTCAAAGGGTGACCTTTATGTCCGCATCACAGTCCGCAAGGATCCCTTATTTGAGCGTAAGGGCTTTGACGTATGGTGCGAGATTCCTATCACCTATACTCAGGCGGTGCTTGGTGATACGCTTACGGTACCTACCATTGACGGAAATGTTACCTATAACATTCCCGAGGGCACTCAGGCGGGTACGGTATTCCGTCTTAAAGGCAAGGGCATAAAGAAGCTCCAACGCGAGGGCAGAGGCGACCAGATGGTAAAGGTATTTATCGAGGTCCCCAGAAAGCTCACAAAGAAGCAGAAGGAGGCGCTCCAGGCCTTTGAAAATGAGCTGACAGCTGAAAACTATGAAAAGAGAAGCAGCTTCTTCGATAAGCTGAAGCAGTTCGGCGAGGATATCAAGAAGAGCTTTACCGGCTGATAAAATTTTATACCTGCAACGCATAATGTTGCAGGTATTTTTTTATTTCACTACTTGAAATATTTCTTCCGATGTGATACAATAAAACTATGTATAATGCCAAAGGCGGTGACGTAATGTCCACTAGAAAAAAGATAGCTTATATTCAGGCAACTCCTGAGTCTATATATGCCCACAGACTTTTTGAGGGTATTTTTACACAATGCTATAAATACAACTATGACGTGGCGGTATTTTCTTCTATGCTTCCTGTATGCAGTCAGCATAAGGAATACCTTGAAGGCGAGATAAATATATATGAACTTATCGATTTTAACAAATTTGACGGTGTTATTGTTGATACGATTTCTATGACTGAGGATCAGACGATGTTCGTCAAGGATATCGTTCTTGAAAGACTCCGTAAGGAGTGTACAAAGCCGGTAATTTCTCTCTATCTTCCTTTTGGCGATTATCCTGTCGAGCGTTGCAGCGACTACGATATGGTAAAGCAGATAACCGAGCACGTTATAGTGCAGCACGGTTGTAAGAATATATACTTTTTAAGCGGTATGAAGGACTATCCCGTGTCTCTTGAGAGAGAAGAGCCTTTTAAAAAGACGCTTGCGGAGCATAATATTCCCTTTGATGACAGTAAGCTGTTCTACGGAGATTTCTGGTATAGCGGCGGTAATGCCCTGGCCGAAAAGATAGCTAGTGGCGAGGTGCCAAGACCTGAGGCGGTAGTATGTGCCAGCGATCATATGGCTATAGGTCTTGTAAAAACACTTGTGAAAAACGGAATAAGAGTGCCTCAGGATATTATAGTAACCGGTTTTGACGCAACTCAGGAGGCGGCGTTATCCGAGACTTCGGTAACCTCCTGCGAATCGAATTCCCAGAAGGCGGCGGCAAATGCGGTTGACAGACTTGTCAGCATAATCGAGCCGGGACGTGAAATAATCCCCTATGAGATGGACTCGAAAAAATTTATACACGAAGGTATGAGCTGTGGTTGTCAGCCTGACTTCCTTCATTCTACACGAAAATTCAAGGAATCCTTCTATTTCAAGAATATAGATTATACCGACGAAACCAGTCTTCACGATATAAATATAGGCCTGCTTATGGAGGGATATCTTGCCGAAAGACAGATGGAGGCAAGCAATCCCGAGGAGTGCCTTCGCACTATACATCGTGATACCTATTATTTAAGACCTTACAAGAATTTCTATATGTGTCTGAGAGAAAACTGGCTTGATATTCCTGACGTTGTAGAAAAGGGTTATCCTGAAAGGATGATGCTTGCTGTCAGAGCAAGTGATGTCGAGGATTCAGGCTTTTACAAGAAGGATGACTCCGTGATATTTGATACGGAGCTTATGCTTCCTGCATTATGGGAGGACAGAAAAGAGCCTTCGGTATTCTATTTTGCTCCGCTTCACTTTAAGGAAAAGCCCTATGGTTACGTAGCGCTGGAATGCGATCTGCTCCAGAAAAAGAAGCTGAACGTAGTTCACCGTAACTGGATAAGATTTATAAACAATTCTCTGGAAATGATTTCTACGAGACACAGACTTACGGTAGCCTCTGTCCGTGATGAAATGACGGGTGCGTATAACCGCAGAGGTATGAATGAAAAGCTTGACACTATGCTGAAAAGTGCAACGGCTGAGGATATCCTGTACGTTTACGTAATCGATATGGACGGACTTAAAGGTATAAACGATACCTACGGTCATAACGACGGCGACTTCGGTATTACGGCTGTATGCAGTGCGGCAATGAGTATAACCGATTCGGATTCTGTCTGCATAAGAGCTGGCGGTGATGAATTCTACGTTATCGGTATCGGAAGAAACGGCAACGCCGCCGACAGATCCGCCGATTTCAACAAAACGCTTAAAAAGATAAACGATAACAGCAAAAAGCCTTATCAGGTATCGGCAAGTATCGGCTACTGCAGTGCGCCTATGAGCGAAAAGCCTGATATTGACAAGCTGATATCCGAGGCGGATATATCAATGTATATAACAAAAGCGGCAAAGAAGAAAAGACTTGTCGGACTAAAATAAAAAAGGAAGGTAATAATTATGCCATTTATAAATATCAAGACAAATACACAAATTTCCGATGAAAAGAAAATGCAGGTAAAGGACGCTATGGGAAAGGCTATCACAGCTATCCCCGGCAAGACGGACGCCTGGCTTATGGTAGGCATTGAGCCTTGTCAGACTCTTTATTTTAAGGGAACAGAAGAGCCCTGCGCAATGGTGGATGTAGACATCTTAGGCACAGCACAAAGCTCAGATTTAAGCAATATGACAGCCGAGGTATGTAATGCCCTTGAGAGCATTCTTGAAATATCACCTTCGAGAATATATGTCAAGTATTCATCTACAAAGGACTGGGGTTGGAATGGCGGAAATTTCTGAGATTTCTGAAATCCTCGGTGATGATGAAGTGCTTTTTTCCTTCCGTTCGGAATTTTCTGAGGCGGAATATAAGCGTATAGTCTACAGGACCAGAGAACGTGAACGGCGTATCCGCAGTATATTTATGGGTATAGCGGCAATACTGTGCGTGGTTATCGGACTATGTACCGACAAAACGAGAATGGTCGGCTTTGCGGCTTTTATGGTTATATGTATTGCTTATAACTATATACAGCCTCTAATCGTTACAAATAAGCATATAAAAAGCCTTCGTGAAAAATACGGAACAGCGGAGCATATTACATCCTGCTATTTCATAGATGACGGCGCAAAGGTCATATACGAAGAACGAGGTATAGCGATATATCCGAAATATGAGCAGCTGACAAGACTTTATATAAAGGATAGCTGGTTATTTTTCTGTGCAGAAAACCTGCTTGGCTTCTACGTAAAAAGGTCGGATGAAATTGATGTTGATAACATCACAAGCTTTATGAAGGAGAAGAATCCGACGATAAAAATACTCAGATAAACAGGTAACCCGTGAAGATTTCATCTTCACGGGTTATTTTTGTATATCCGCGTCAATCTCGTCGCCAAAAATAGAGGACACGAAATTCAGACTGCATATGGACATATTACTATTTTTTATAGAAACACTATTTGTGTAAGCCGAATTTTGTTTTTATCTGATTCAAAAACACTTTTGCAGATATTCCGCTTTGCTTGAAAAAGGAAACGCACAGCAATATAAATCCGATTATTAAAGGGACAGAGAGAATAATAACCTGAATCGGAGATAAATCGCCTATAAAAATACAATACAATGCTCCTATAAGCTTGATCACAGAGATGAGAAAAAACAGACAATAAACGTAGGAGGCAAATCGTTTTACAAGCTTACTGCTTTTTATTGAAAAGATTGTTATTGCTATTACAAGGGGAACAAAAACGGCGTTGGGAATATTTTCGCTGATTGTGGAGGAATAGCCGTATTCGTAAGTGTGAAAGTAAACGTATAGTATTTCGCTTATTATTGTAATAATCAATGACGAATATGCGACGGCGTTCTGATGTCTGTCGATAAAGCAAAAAGTCTTTTCCCACATATTTTTCATAACACGTCTCCTTAGCAATAAATAAGAATTGCCGGTGTAAAGGGTTAGTTCGCTTTAGCTTTGATATTGAAAGTATAACATAATATGTAAATTATGTCAACGCCAAGTTGCCGATTTACGAAAAAAGTTGATGACAAATTGCTGTTTATAGAGGAGATTGATTTGTGTATAAACCCCTCATCCGTCGCCTACGGTGACACCTTCTCCCGAGGGAGAAGGCTTTATAATGCATCTTTTAAAATCCATCCGCCGAAGGCGGATACAACATCTCTTACCTATTACTTATTACTTCTTACTTGAAACATTTCCCCGACAAACCCCAATAAAAAAAGGCGTTCATCAAACGCCTTTTATAATCCATCAATTGCCTTTGGCAATTGATTCATCACCTATTACCTTTTACCTATTACTTCTTACCTGAAATTTGTCTCCGACAAATTTCAGCAGCATCCGTCAAAATCGCAATGCTTTTTATTACCTTTAAAAAGATTTGCTATCCAGTAGTAAACGGGGATTGAGAAGAATATCACCCAGCCGGGATGCCACAGAGCCATAAACATACCCATTGCAAGGTAAATGAATACTACAAGTACGGGGAAAGCAAAGTGGAAAGGCTTTCTTTTTCTTATTGCGTCAATTAAAGAGGTGAGTATGGGGATGAGTAAAAGTGTAAGCCAGCTGTACCACCAGCCGTTCATAAACAAGCCCATGCTTAAAAATACTATAACACAACCAAGAGTTACCGTTTCGTGCAGATGCTTTGCCTTACGGAAGGCGATAGCCTTTGTGATACCGTCAAAGAAGGGGATAAGCAGTAAGCACAGCCAGCTGTACCACCAGCCGTTCATTGAAAAACCCAGTCCTAAGAATGCAATAAAGCAGATAGACACTATCGGCAGAGTGATAAGGGCGTGCTTTTTCATTTTCTCCCCTATGTCCTGTTTTTCTCCGTTTATAAATACGCCGTTTCCGTCAACGGTTACGTTTTCGCCTGCGTTTTCGTTTACCCTGATACCGTCAAGTCCCACGTGAACGGTAGAGCCCTTGTGGTCAACTACATGGATTCCGTCGAAGCCTATATGTACTCTGTCGCCGTTATCAGCGTGAACGTTTATACCGTCCTTTTTATCCCAGTTATAGCTGTTGTCAGAATTTTCGGTATATTTGTTTTCGTTATCAAACACATTATCCTCTTCTGTGTCCTTTTCGGGTTCTTCAGTCGCTTCTTCGTATGTGGGTATTTCATCCTCTGTGCTGAGCAGGTCGTCAAGGGATATATTATATAGTCTTGCCAGAAGTATAAGATTGTCGGTGTCGGGGGAAGCCTCGCTTCTTTCCCATTTTGATACTGCCTGTCTGCTGACGCCTATCTTTTCTGCCAGCTGTTCCTGGGAGAGTCCCATCTGCTTTCTTAAATTAACAAGTCTGTTTGCCACTTCAATATTCATAAATATGTCCTTTCTGTCATCATAGCTTTTGTCTTTTTCGGAACGTTCTCTGTGCTCTTACTATAACATTTTTCCTTCGGTTGCGCTATACATTCTGGCTTTCAAATGAAAAATTTTTATGCAACCGTCGGTTGCGAAAGGCTCTGTTAAGCGAAAAATCGAAAATCCGCCATGTTTTTTTTCACAGCGGATTTTTTATAAAAAGTTATCCGAGTCTGTTGAGCTTGTTCTCCTTTATGTAGCTTTCGAAATCCACATAGGCATAATCCAAATCAACATCGCCTTCGATTCCGTCAATGCTTCCCTCCCAGGAATACTGCCACAAGAAATAATTTCCGTCAAAAGCAGGTTTGTCTGTGTCAACGTGAGCAACCCAAACGGGGTATTCCTTCAGTCTTTCCAAATCCAGATGACTGTCAAAAAAGGATGCGTAGGAATAGACCATAGGCATATATCCTGCCGCCTTTATTTCTTCGCAGAAGGCTATAGTCATATCGGTGAGTGTTTCCTTTGTGTAATTGTTGTTTATGTACCATTCATCTTCTATGTCAAATATTACGGGATAGCTTATGTCGTAGCCGTCGATAAGACTAAGGACGAACTGTGCCTCTTCCTTTACCTGCTCTATGTTTTCGCCATAGCAGTAGTGGTAAACACCTGCCGGTATGCCGTTCTTCATTGCACCGTGGAGATTGTGATGAAGCATATCGTCAGCCTTGGAAGGTTCTTCTGCACTTAAAGGACCTCTGCTGCTGCGGATTATTGCGAAATCCACAAGTCCCGTAGCCTTTACCTTTGCCCAGTCTATTTCGCCCTGCCATATTGAAACATCTATGCCTTTAAGCTGTTTGCCGGTGTAGAGTGAGAGTCTTGAAACTGACATAGCATCCTCATCATATACCCTTCGCTTGTCGCTTACGCTACCCGTTTCAGTATTTTTAAAGGAGCCTGCCATAGTGTAGCGGCAGTTTTCGGAAAGAGTCATTATGCCGCTGTTTGTGACATTGCCGTTTTCGTTTATGGTAAGATTTTTGTTGAATACGGTAAGGCCTGTAAAGTTTGCGCTTCCTTTTATATCAACATTTCCGTTATATATACTGTTTTCTGCTCTGTTATCAAAGCTACCCTGCAAAAGCAGATTGCAGTCGGTGATAAAGTCTGCTGTCTGTGCTACTGTTGTAATACCGCCAAGACTGACAGACGCACCCGAGTGGCAGAGCAAATCGCCCTTTACCGAGAGCTGTGAGGTGTCTGATGACGCAAAAGCGCCCTTTACCGAAAGCTGTGAACCGTCAGCTATATTCATACCGCCCCTGATTATGACAGACGCGCCATCCTCTACGAATATTTTTCCCAGAGTTTCAAGACTGCTGTTTTCTGAAACAGTAATGCTTGCGCCCTCTTTCAGCAGAATCGTGCTGTTTTCAGGTAGTGAAAAACTGCCGCTTACTGTGACATTATCGGATATGTAATAGGTCCAGTCGGATGACAGCGGCGACTTGCCGTCCCAGTCGTATGGGTTTATAGCCGCAGCTGCAGGTAAAGATATTATACTTGTAATAAATGCAGAGGCAGCGACTGCCGCCCTGACACGAGCCTTTATACCCATACAAGCTCCTTTCGGTGAAATATTATAATACTATTTTCGCATAAATCCGACAATTTGTCAATAGATTACGCCTTTTATGACATAAATTGGTGCGCTGAAAAGGGAAAAATCCCCTCCGATATATAATGATACCGGAGGGGATAAAATGCATATCATTTTTTTATTTTTCGGTGTCGCCGTATAAACCGTCTGATGTATCTGCCATTTTCAGAGAGGTGATGTTTTTCTTGTCGCCCGACATAACTATGGTGTATATCATAGTCTTTATACTTTCCGGCTCCTTGTTGAGTCCCGGAATATCGATAGCCGGCGGATAATAATCAACGGTTACGGTGTAGGTTTCGCCTACGTTCTGAAGTGATGATATTTTTAATGAGTAGTTGGGGATAAGCTGCATATCGTCTATCGCATATGCCTTTTTATCGGGAATATAGGTTGCAAGGTCGTCGATATGACCTACAGTTCTGTGTTCAAATTTCACGGCACCGCCGAAAATACTCTTGGCGCTGGTTTCTACGTCAAATTCGGGAATGTATATTACGCCATCCTCTCTCTGATATTTTGACATATCTCCCGTGAGTCTTATTCTTGCGATAGAAGCCTTTATAATAGTAGGGCTTGTAAGGTTTTCAACATTATCAAAGCTTGGCGGGTCGGTTGCTACTATAGGATAAAGGTATAGCGTAAGATCGTTTTTAAAGGCGGTCTGATTTGCAATATCCGACGCAATGCCCGATATTGTTATTACGGTGCTTATAACGCCGAGTATGGCAAAGATGATTATTGTAAGCCCTGCTATAAAGAATAACATTCTTTTGCTTTTCTTGCTGTTATTTCTTTCAGGTACATCGACTACGATTATATCATCCTGCTGGATTTCGCTGGTATCCTCTGAAAAAGCTTCTTCCAGCGATCCTGCAAGACCGTGCAGAATTCCGTCATCGTGCTTTTTCCTGATTCTGTCCTTTTTAGCCATTTTCTTTCCTTTCCGCAGGGTATCAGCCTCTTATCTGACCGTTACCGTTTACAAGATATTTAAAGGTGGTAAGCGCTTCAAGTCCCATAGGTCCTCTTACGTGAAGCTTCTGGGTAGAGATTCCTATTTCTGCGCCAAGTCCGAATTCAAATCCGTCTGTGAAACGTGTGCTGGCATTTACATAAACTGCCGCCGCGTCAACCTCTCTCTGGAATTTTTCGGCGTTTTTAATATACTCGGTGACTATGCATTCGCTGTGCTTTGTACCGAATCTGTTTATGTGCGCTATAGCCTCGTCAATATCGTCAACCACCTTTACTGCGATGGTGTAGTCGAGGAACTCCTTGCGGTAGTCTTCATCGGTAGCTTCTTTTGCAAGAGTTATATACTCTGCACTGTGGCTGTCGCCGATAAACTGCACCTTGCCGTTCCATCTCTCACTGAGCTTCTTTAAAAAGCCTTCAGCGATATTCTTGTGAACCAGAACATTTTCGATGGTATTGCAGACGGAGGGGCGCTGAGTCTTTGCGTTATCGGTGATTTCTACCGCCATATCAATATCCGCAAAGCGGTCAACATAGACATGGCAATTTCCTTCGCCTGTCTGGATAACGGGGACTGTAGCATTCTTTATAACCGCATTGATAAGTCCGCCGCCGCCTCTGGGGATAAGTACGTCGAGATAGTCGTTGGCTTTCATAAGCTCTGTTGCGGTTTCTCTTGATGTGTCTTCTACAAGCTGAACTATATCAGGGTTTACACCGTGCTTTTCGGCAGCCTTTCTCATAATTCCCACAAGGCACTTGTTTGAATTTATAGCGTCGCTTCCGCCTCTTAAAATAACGGTGTTGCCTGCTTTAAGACAAAGCACGCCTGCGTCTACGGTAACGTTGGGACGGGATTCGAAAATAATACCGATAACGCCTAAGGGTACGCTCTTCTTTACTATAGAAAGACCGTTTTTAAGAGTACCGCCGCCAAGCACCTTGCCTACAGGGTCTGCAAGCGCCATAACCTGCATAACGCCCTCTGCCATACCGTCAATTCTTGCTTCGGTCAGAGTAAGTCTGTCGATAAGCGCCTGAGTCATATTGTTCTTGTGGGCATTTTCGATATCCTTTTTGTTTTCGGAAATAATTTCTTCCTTGCTTGCTAAAAGCAGGTCGGAGATTTCCTTTAATATTTCATTTTTCTTTATTTCGGTAAGGGTTGCGCATTCGCCTGAAGCTTTTTTCGCCTTTGTTCCAAGCTCGTCTATATAGCTCATAATATATTTCCTTCCTTTCAGTCTGCTGAAAAGGCTGTGCATTTAGCCTTGTTTTCAAATAAATCGTAAAGTATTTCGGGGTTTTCACCGTTTATTATAACCGTGGGGATGCCGTTTTCCTTGGCAATGCCTGCCGCCTCCAGTTTTGTCAGCATTCCACCGCTGGAGAACTCACTGCCTGTACCCTTTGCAGAGGCTATCATATCTGCTGTGATTTTTTCTACATATGGGATATGCTTTGCTCCCTCAAGGGATGGATTTCTGTCGTAGAGCCCGTCAACGTCGGTGAGAAGTACCAGTAAATCGGCGTCGCAGAGTGTGGCTACGATTGCTGAAAGTGTGTCGTTTTCGTCAAAGTCCAGCTCCTTTATAGAAACGGTATCGTTGGCGTTTATAATGGGAACAATGCCCATTTCAAGAAGTGTGCTGAAGGTGTTTATAACGTTCTGCTTTCTTGTTTTGTTTGAAATTACATCTCTTGTTAAAAGCACCTGGGCTACTGTGTGATTGTGCTTTGAAAATTCTCTGTCGTAGATGTGCATAAGCTCGCACTGACCGATAGCGGCACAAGCCTGCTTCTGTGGAATTTCGGTAGGCTTTTTGCGGAGTCCCGCTCTTGCCGCACCTATACCCTGAGCGCCTGATGTTACGAATATGATCTCCTTGCCTGAATTTTTAAGGTCGGAGAATACTTCGATAAGCTTTGCGACTCTGCGGATGTTGAGATTGCCTGTGGCGTGAGCAAGAGTATTTGTGCCAACTTTGATAACTATTCTTTTCTTTTCTGAAAAATCTATCATGACTGTCGTCCTTCTTGTTTGAAATCGTTCCTTTTATTATATCAAATTATATTAAAAAATGCAATAGCAAAGCACAGGGCGTAATATATCAGCTGCTCCAGTACTTTCTGTCAAGACTGCGGAAGCTTATAGCGGCGGCTATATCCGCCTTTCTGATTATTTCACTGCCTGCAAGGTCTGCGTTTGTACGAGCCACTTTGAGTATTCTGTCATAGGCTCTTGCCGATAGTCCCAGCTTGTCAAAGCTTGCGGAAAGAAGCTCTGACGCAGGCTTTTCCATCGGGCACATCTCGTGCAGATATGCAGGAGTTATCTTGGAGTTTGAACGGATGCCCGTACCCTTGAAGCGTTTAGCCTGGATTTCTCTTGCCTTCATTACTCTTTCGGAGATAGCCGAGCTTGATTCGCCCGATCGGGCGTCGCTTATCTCGTTATAGGAAAGCTGAGGCATTTCCACCTGAATATCTATTCTGTCAAGAACGGGGCGGCTTATCCTGCCTAAATAATTCTGTATCATCTTATGGGAGCAGGTGCAGGTGCCCTTGGGATTTCCGAAGTTGCCGCAGGGACAAGGATTCATTGCCGCCACCAGCATAATATCACAAGGGTAGGTTACGGAGCCCTGGGCTCTTGATATGGTTATAACACCGTCCTCAAGGGGCTGACGGAGTGTTTCAAGAGTACGTCTGTCAAATTCGGCAAGCTCGTCAAGAAACAGTACACCGTTGTGGGCAAGGGATATCTCTCCCGGTTTTGGTGTACTGCCGCCACCGATAAGTCCTACCGCTGACGCAGTATGACTCACACTCCTGAAGGGGCGGACGGTTACTATAGGGTTGTTTCTGTCCAGCTGTCCTGCAATGGAGTGGATGCCCGTGGTTTCCATACTCTCTTCAAAGGTCATAGGAGGGAGAATAGACGGTATTCTTTTGGATATCATGCTTTTACCGGTACCCGGCGGACCGACAAGCAGAACATTGTGAAAGCCTGCCGCCGCTACCTCAAGGGCGTGCTTTGCCAGGAGCTGACCTCTTACCTCTGCCATATCGCTTATCTGTATAAGTGCCTTATCGGGTGTGAAGGGCGGTTCTCTGTGTATTTTTGTTCTGCCGCTGAAGTGATTTATAAGATCGCCTATGTTTTCAACGCCATAGACCTCTAAATCTTCTACTACTGACGCCTCTTTTGCGTTTTCAGCAGGTACGAAGAGTCTTTTTATTCCGTTTTTTGAGGCCTCGATAGCCATACTGAGCACACCGGTGGTAAAGGTGAGTGCGCCGCTTAATGATATTTCGCCTATGAATGCACAGTCTGACAAATCCTCGTCAATTATGCCGTTTACGCTGAGTAAGGCGGCAATGATAGTAAAATCATATACCGAGCCGCTTTTTCTGACATCGGCGGGAGCAAGGTTTACTGTTATGCGCTGACCGTTTATATTTATACCGATACCCGAAAGAGCGCCTTTTATTCTTGTCTTGCTTTCCTGGACTGCCATATCGCCCAGTCCTACTATATCAAATGCGGGTTGTCCCTTGGTTGTTATTATTTCGGCTGTTACCTTAAAGGCGTTCATACCGAACAGCCCCATACCGTTTACCTGACCGTACATTTTTTCACTTCCTGTACCTGAGTTTTTCACTCTGCTTTATATACTATTATATTATACATCTCTTTAGTGTGATTTTCAACAAATATCACTCAAATTTTTTCTGAAAATTTTCCGAAAAATTTATAGAAATTGTTTGCAATTTTTATCGAAAGGTGATATACTATAGAATGACGGATTATGCGGCACAAAAGCCGCTTACTTATAGAAAGGAAATTTGACTAATGGATACAATCAATTCTCTCTACTCTCTGTGGCTGGACAAGGCAGTTGCCGATCCTGACTTAAAGGCTGAACTTGAAAGTGTTTCAGGAAAGGAAGAGGAAATCTCCGACAGATTCTATCGCGACCTTGAATTCGGCACAGGCGGTCTGCGCGGTGTTATCGGCGCAGGTACAAACCGTATGAACGTTTATACAGTAGGCAAGGCCTCTCAGGGACTTGCAAACTATGTAAAGAAATCAGGCAAGAAGGACTTAAAGATAGCTGTAGCTTATGACAGCAGAATCAAGTCTGATGTTTTTGCAAAGCGCGCGGCGGCAATATTTGCGGCAAACGGCATAAAGGCATATATCTATCCTGAGCTTATGCCCACTCCTATGCTCTCCTTTGCAGTAAGAGCATTAAAGTGTGATGCAGGCGTTATCGTTACTGCAAGCCACAACCCTGCAAAGTACAACGGCTACAAGGTATATGGCAACGATGGTTGTCAGGTTACTCTTGAAGCGGCAGAGGCTATTCTTTCAGAAATCGACAGCCTTGATATCTTCAGCGATGTTGTGACAGGCGATTTTGAAGAATGCATTGCAAACGGCTCTATCGAATACATAGGCCAGTCTGTAATAGATGATTATATCGCAAACGTAAGAAAGCAGTCCTTACACCCTGACTTATGTGCGACAAGCGGACTGAAGGTAGTATATACACCTCTTAACGGTGCAGGCAACAAGCCCGTAAGAAGAATACTTTCTGAAATCGGTATAAACGATGTAGTGGTAGTCAAGGAACAGGAAAACCCCGACGGAAACTTTACAACCTGTCCTTATCCCAACCCCGAAATCAGAGAAGCGCTGACACTCGGCTTAGAGCTTTGTAAGACAGAAAAGCCCGACCTCTTACTGGCAACAGACCCCGACAGCGACCGTGTAGGTATAGCAGTACCCGACGGCGACGACTATGTTCTGTTTACAGGTAACGAAGTAGGCGCAATGCTTTTAGAATATATCTGCAAGGAAAGAATTGCAAACGGCACAATGCCCGAAAGACCTGTTGCAGTAAAGACTATAGTTACTACAGATTTAGTAAATGCCATTGCTGAAAAGTACGGCGTAGAGCTTTACGAAACACTCACAGGCTTCAAGTTCATCGGTGAGCAGATAGGCTTCCTTGAAGACAAGGGCGAGGCTGACAGATACATCTTCGGTTTTGAAGAAAGCTACGGCTATCTTGCAGGTAGCTATGTAAGAGATAAGGACGCTGTTGTAGCATCTATGCTTATCTGTGAAATGGCGGCATTCTACCGCACAAAGGGTATTTCTCTTGTACAGGCAAGAGCAAATATGTATAAGGAATACGGCTTCTACTGCAACCAGCTTGAAACCTTTACTTTTGAGGGCGAAAGCGGTATGAAGAAGATGAGCGAAATCATGGACAAGATGCGCCACAGCTATCCTACAGAAATTGCAGGCAGCAAGGTTATCGGTCTTGCAGACTACGAAGAAAGCTACAAGGTTGATTTTGCTACAGGAGCAAAGACTGAGCTGACACTTCCCAAGTCAAATGTAGTTACTCTCTATCTTGAAAATAACGAGAGCATTATCATAAGACCCTCAGGCACAGAGCCCAAGATCAAGCTCTACTATACAACTGTAGGTACAAGTGTTGAGGACGCTAAGGCAAAGCAGGCTGCGTATTCGGCAGAATTCACAAAATTGATAAAGTAAAACAGCTTATTTTAAAAAGGTTATAAAAAATTACAAAAAACACTTGCAATAGGAGTTCATTTGTGATATAATGATAGCCTGAGCGCAGAATCTGCGCAAATTTATTCTGAAATCATAGCGAAAGCTGTAATTTAGACGCATTAAAAAAGTCAGGAGGTGACAGCATGAGAGAAGGTATCCACCCTAACTACCAGCCCACAACAATTAAGTGTGCATGCGGCGAGGTTATCGAAACACGTTCTACAAAGCAGGATATCAAGGTAGAAATCTGTTCTAAGTGCCACCCTTTCTTCACAGGAAAGCAGAAGTTAGTTGACACAGGCGGACGTGTTGATAAGTTCAAGAAGAAGTATAATCTTGATAAGTAATTATTTAAAAAACTCCACCATCATAATGGCGGAGTTTTTTTAAAATCAGATCAGTCAAATAATTAACATATAGTTTATGCTCTTATGGTAGATTTATGAAAGTTTGGATTTTATCTTTTATGAGGTGAACAGAATGTTTCATATAATGGTTGCCGAGGATGACAAGAATACAAGAAAGCTTATGTGCACGGTACTGGCACAGAATGGCTATGAGCCGGTTCCTGCGGTGGACGGAGTAGACGCTCTGGAAATACTGGACAGACAGCACATAGACCTTATACTGCTTGATGTTATGATGCCGCGTATGGATGGTTATGAGTTTGTAAAAACTCTGCGTGACGGAAACTGCAATATTCCTGTACTGATGGTTACTGCAAAGGAAACCAGCGCTGATAAAATAGCAGGCTTCAAGGCGGGTACCGACGATTATATGGTAAAGCCCGTCAATGAAGAGGAAATGTTGCTGCGTATTGCGGCGCTTCTTCGCCGCTCCAATATTGCAAATGAGCATAAGCTTACAGCAGGAGAAACGGTTCTGGATTATGACGCTCTTACGGTAAGCTGTAAGGGTGAGGTGCAGGAGCTTCCGAACAAGGAGTTTATGTTGCTTTTCAAGCTCTTGTCCTATCATGGTAAAATATTTACACGCAGACAGATAATGGATGAGCTGTGGGATATGGAATCCGACACCGATGAGAGAACCATAGATGTGCATATAAACAGACTGAGAGAAAAATTCCGCGATAACAAGGATTTCGAAATAGTAACAGTAAGAGGACTGGGATATAAGGCTGTAATAAAACAGGAGTGATATAAATGTCCTACAGGCAGGAGGAAGAAATAAAAAAATATCATTCGCTGAATGCCTACGTGGTAATGTTTGTGTTTATAGTAATGGCAAGCGCAGGCGGTATCAGTATAGTGATATTCAATATACTTGACGCCTTCGGGCTTGTAAAGCACATCCGTGTCGTACCGATGCTGCTCCCACTCGTTATGCTCTGCTCCTGTATTATAATAGGCAGTATCATTTCGGTTTTTCTTGCAGACTATTTTTTAAAGCCGCTCAAAGAACTTAAAAGCGGTCTTAAAAAGGTCACCGAGGGGGATTTTACCATAAGGCTTGACAATATCAGCGGAAACTCCGAAATAGCAAGAATACAGCAGGACTTCAATCTGATGGCAAAGGAGCTGCAGAGCACCGAGCTTTTCAGAAACGACTTTATAAACAATTTCTCCCACGAATTCAAAACGCCGATGGTGTCTGTTTATGGCTTTGCAAAGCAGCTGAAAAAGGGCGGACTTACAAAGGAGCAGGAGCAGGAATATATAGATATAATCCTTTCCGAATCCCAGAGGCTTATCAATATGTCGACCAATATACTTTTACTTGGCAAGCTTGAAAATCAGGAGGTAATCACCGATAAGGTGAAATTCAGTCTTGATGAAGAAATAAGACAGAGCGTTCTTGTGCTTTTTGAAGATTGGAACGCCAAGAATATAGAAATAATACCTGAGCTTGAGTCTGTCGAATATTACGGCAACCCCGAAATATTAAAGCACGTCTGGCTCAACATAATCGGCAATGCGATAAAATACACCGATGAAAACGGATGTATAGAAATAACACTAACAAAAAATGCTGTAAATAAGGAAATAGAGCTTAAAATATCCGATAACGGCATAGGTATGGATAGTGCCACCGTCGAAAGAATATTTGAAAAATTCTATCAGGGTGACAGCTCCAGATCAAACATCGGCAACGGTCTTGGTCTTGCTATGGTAAAGAGAATCACCGAGCTATGCGGCGGCAGGATAAAGGTAAGAAGCGAGAAGGGCAAGGGTACGGATTTTTATGTGTATCTGCCCGTTATAAGCGAAAAATCAGAAGAGAAAAAGAAGAAACCGATTGTGGCCGTTGATACAGCGGCGCTTAAATAATAAAATGTATTAAGAAAGGAAACGCCATGCTTCAGTTAAAGAACATAACTAAGGATTATAAACTGGGCGATACCAAGGTTGAGGCGCTCAGAGGCGTCAGCATGGACTTCCGTGAAAGCGAATTTGTTGCTATTCTCGGTCAGTCCGGTTGTGGTAAGACTACACTTCTGAACATCATCGGAGGTCTTGACAGATACACCGAGGGCGACCTTATTATCGGTGGAAAATCAACAAAGGAATTCAAGGCGTCTGATTGGGATACATACCGCAATCATTCAATAGGCTTTGTATTCCAGAGCTATAACCTGATACCACATCAGACGGTTTTATCAAATGTAGAGCTGGCACTGACTCTTTCGGGCGTATCAAAGCAGGAAAGAAGAAAGCGTGCTATAGACGCACTCACAAAGGTAGGTCTTGCTGATCAGATACACAAAAAGCCCAATCAGATGTCGGGCGGTCAGATGCAGAGAGTAGCCATTGCAAGAGCACTTGTGAATAACCCTGATATTCTTCTTGCGGATGAGCCTACAGGTGCGCTGGACAGCGAAACCAGTGTTCAGATAATGGAGATTTTAAAGGAAATCTCCAAGGATAAGCTCATTATTATGGTAACCCATAACCCTGAGCTTGCAGAACAGTATTCAAACAGAATCATAAGACTGCTTGACGGTAAGGTGATAAGCGATACAAATCCTTATGAAAGAGCGGTTGTTGAGCCTATAAAGAAGGAAAAGAAGTCAAAGGAAAAGAAGGTAAAAAAGCCCTCAATGTCCTTCCTGACAGCACTTTCACTCAGTCTTAACAACTTAATGACAAAGAAAACAAGAACCTTTATGACCTCCTTTGCAGGAAGTATAGGTATCATAGGTATTGCGCTCATTCTTGCGATTTCTACAGGTGCAAGAGAATATATTGCAATGGTGGAGGAAAATACCCTTGCAAGCTATCCTCTTATCATCGAGGGCGAATCGGTGGATATGACCGCTATGATGACTGCTGTGCTGAAATCCCAGGCAGAAGCGGAAAAGGGTAAGGACGGAGAAATCACATCCCAGAACATTATGAGCGATATGATAAACTCCATGTTCACACAGATTCAGTCCAACGACCTTGAAGCCTTCAAGGCTTATCTTGAGGGTGACGGCAAGGAAATAAAGGACTATGTCAGCGATATAAGATACAGCTATACAACTCAGCTCAACGTCTACAGAACCGACAAGGACGGTAATAACTATAAGGTAAACCCTGCACAGCTTTTTGAAAAGATGGGTATGACCAGTGCCCTTTCAAGCTCTTCTGCTATGATGAGCACTATGGCAGGGTCGAGCATGAACGTATGGGATGAGCTTATCGACAACGAAAAACTCCTCAGCGAGCAGTATGATATACTTGCAGGCCGTATGCCCGAAAAATATAACGAAGTAGTTATAATGGTAAACAAGAACAATCAGATAGCAGACTACAGCCTTTATTGTCTGGGACTTATGGACGATGAGGAGCTTATCAAGGCGGTAAAGAATGCTATGAAGAACGATACCGATAATCTGGATTTTGAAACAGAGCAGGTGAAGTTTACCTATGACGAGCTTTTGGACCTTCAGTTCAGACTTATTTTAAACAGCGACTATTTCGCAAAGGAAAACGGCGTCTGGGTTGACAAGAGCAAGGATGATATCTATATGAAGGAGCTTGTTGACAAGTCCGAGCCTATCAAGGTAGTAGGTATCCTACGTCCCGGCGAAAACTCCATACTCTCTACAGAAGATTCTGTGGTAGTCGGCTATACTCACGCTCTTACAGAACATCTTATAAATAAGATAAACGAAAGTGAAATTGTAAAAGAACAGAAGGATAACCCTGACACGGATATCTTTACAGGCATCGAATTCCCCAAGGATGACGAGCCTGAAAAGACATATACAATGGATGATATCAAGGCTTATATAGCTACACTTCCTCCTGAACAGCAGCAGGAAATCGGTGGCAAGCTTCAGCAGGCTATGGGTATGGGTATGACTGAGGAGCAGATTCTCGAAGCCTTCTCAAGCTATATGCCCAACAATAAGACTGACGCAACCTATGACGGAAATCTGGCAAAGCTCGGCGTATCGGATATTGCTTCTCCTCACCGTATAAGCATTTTCCCCAAGGATTTTGAATCCAAGGAAAAGATAGAGGAAATCATCAAGGAATATAACGATATGGTGAAATCTCTCGGCAAGGAAGAGATGGAGATAAACTATACAGATATCGTAGGCCTTATGATGACCTCGGTTACCACTATCATCGACGCTATAAGCTATATTCTTATTGCCTTTGTTGCAATCTCCCTTGTGGTATCTTCAATTATGATAGGTATCATCACATATATTTCCGTTCTTGAAAGAACAAAGGAAATCGGTATTCTTCGTGCTATGGGTGCGTCAAAGAGAGACGTATCAAGAGTATTCAATGCAGAAACTCTTATCGTAGGCTTTACAGCAGGTGTGCTTGGTATAGGTATTACCTTACTGCTCCATCTTCCTGCAAATGCTATCATCGGCAGCTTTACAGATATCTACACAATATGCTCGTTGCCCTGGCAGGGTGCTGTTATCTTAGTTGTCATCAGTATGCTGTTAACACTTATCGCAGGTCTTATCCCTGCAAGAGTAGCGGCAAAAAAGGACCCTGTAGCGGCGCTCAGAAGCGAATAAGCAGGACACCCTGCAGGCGGTTTGTTTTTGAAATTATAAATTTCAAAACGGCGGCGATATAAAAACTGAACAAACACAAAAAAAGACTGTAGAAAACCGAAGTTTTTACAGTCTTTTGTTTTTATAAGGGATAATCAGACGCCCGAATGCGTGCCCTTTTCTCCGAAAGTTCTGTCATCCTCGTTGATTATCGGAGTGGCCTTGGGATACAGCTTGTGATAGGCTTCTTCCTTATCAGCCTCTGAGCCGTGGGGGACAAGCCCTGTATAATCGCAGTCGCTCTGAGGACGGCAGAAGCGGTTCAGTATGATATCCTCCATCTGCGATTTTTCTTCTTTGTTTTCAGGGACGACCTTTTTCATAAGCTCTGATTCCTTTTTATATTCGTTATCGGGTTTTTTATTCATAAAAACATCTCCTTTCATGGTTATTATAAGCCAAAACCAAGGAAAATAACCCGACATAACTGCAATATTGTTTTTGTCTTAAACGATAATCGGATAATTTTACTTTTATGCACAAAAGGTCACCTGTACTGCATAAAAATAGCATTGACAACAGGCGGATTTGCGGTTATAATCAGAATATAATTTTTGAAAGGAAAGCAGAAAATGAAATATAACAATCCCGTGTTAAAAGGCTTTTATCCCGATCCCAGTGTATGCGAGGCAAATGGCAGATACTATATGGTGTGCAGTTCATTTCAGTATTTTCCCGGTGTGCCTTTATTTGAAAGTGATAATCTTGTAAACTGGAAGCAGATAGGCTATGTGCTTACCCGCCCGAATCAGGTAATGCTGGATAAGATAAACAGCTCAGGCGGTGTATTTGCACCTACTATCCGCTACAACAACGGCAGATTCTATATGGTGACTACCAACGATACCACTCACCAGAATTTCTACGTATATACCGATGACATCTACGGAGAGTGGTCGGATCCCATATATGTTGATCAGGGCGGCATCGATCCCTCTCTTTACTTCGAGGACGGAAAAACCTATTTTATCAGCAACGGCGAGGATGACTACGGCGAGGGCGGAGTAGTGCAATGCGAAATCGATATAGAAAGCGGTAAAAAGCTCTCCCACAGCAAATCCATCTGGAAGGGTAGCGGCGGACGTTACCTTGAAAGTCCCCACGTATATAAGATAAACGGCAGATATTACCTTATGGCGGCAGAGGGTGGCACAGAATACGGACATATGATAACCTATGCCGTATCGGATGATATCTGGGGCGAATATAAGACAGCCGCCAACAATCCGATTCTTACAAACCGCAATAAGGCGCCATATATCATTCAGGGTATCGGTCATGGCGACCTTATCTGCGACAAATACGGTGACTGGCATATTTTAAGCCTTGGCTTCAGACAGATGGGCATCTGGATGCCTTATCACAATTTAGGCAGAGAGGTATTTCTGACTCCCGCACGCTTTGACGAAAAGGGTATGCTTTATGCAGGTCTTGACG
The DNA here is from genome assembly GCA_017942025.1 of Ruminiclostridium sp. Classification (GTDB taxonomy): domain Bacteria; phylum Bacillota; class Clostridia; order Oscillospirales; family Ruminococcaceae; genus Ruminiclostridium_E. The sequence continues at coordinate 28,534 of JAGAVH010000045.1, forward strand.
GCACGACTGATGAAAGCTATGAGATAAAGGGAGATTTTACCCAGGATGCGCTCCCTTGCTATACCTTCGGTAATACCGACAGCAATATTGACTGGTGCTATTTAAGAAAGCCGGATTTATCTAACTACGAATTATCAAAGGATAAATATATATTAAAGGGTACACAGCTTACCCTTGACGATATGGATTCTCCCACCTTTATGGCACTCCGTCAGAGAGATTTCAATATGGCTCTTACTACTGACGTTGAAATTGACGGCGGTTATGCAGGCGTAACAATGTACATGTGCGAGGACGAACATTACGACCTGTTCATAAGAAAGGCTGAAAGCGGCTATGAAGCAGTGCTGAAGCTGAACATCGGCGGTATAAAGCACGAGCAGACAGTAATACCTCTTGATAGCAATAAGGCAAGGCTTAAAGTGACCGCTAATAATTACACCTATAATTTCTTTATAGTAGATGGAGACAAGGAAATACAGCTCGGCTACGGAAATGTAAAGTACCTCACAAGCGAGGTTTCAGGCGGCTTTACCGGTACTATGACGGGTATATTCGCAGTAGGAAATAATACCGCAGAATTTACTAATTTTGAGTGTTCATATAACTAAAAAATCAGGCTGGTTTTCCAGCCTGATTTTATTTTATTTACTTTTTCCGAATGCATTTTCCCAGTCACATTCTCTTGGGAATTTAAGCACGCCGTCAACCTCTGTAAGCGGAACGATATGTACAGAATATATATCTTTCGTAAATCCTGGACAGTTTTGTCTGATTACCGCCATTTTTATTTCTCCGTCAAGCTCTACTGCAACAGCGGAGCTATAGACACATCTTATTTCTCCAAAAGAAGTGTATTGAAGAACGGGCGTGCTATAGAGGGTTGACGTCAGTCCCGGCGTTCTGCCTTTTACGTAGAAGCCATCATCCCCGAATTTAAACGCTTCGAATTTAGTGAGAAAATCCTCGTAGGTGGTTATGTCGCTGAATACGTCCTTCTGTATTTCGTACAGCTCCTCCATTGAAGAGAAAAGCTGTGGCGGATTTTTCGATAAAAACCAATCTTCTCTGTTTTCAAACGGAACTCCCCCATAAATAAGTTCATTGCCTATCCCAACAGAAGCGTTATAAAGCTGAATTTCTGAATCGCCTATGGTTTTACCGATATAGCTTACTCTTTTTTGTATGCTTTCGTCACTTATCAGCTTGTCACCGAATACACGCTTATATATAAGTTGTATTTCGTCTTCGGTAATTTCTCTGTATTCCTGACCGTAATACAGCTCAAAGGTGGCTATAGCGCCATCGCTGTTGCGGTCGGTTTGGGTGATACTGTCATTCACCTTGTTCTTGTCAAAATAATAGAACTCCGATTCGTATTTTATCTTACTGTACTGTACAAACCATTCCGCTACAGAATCATTACATTTTTCGATAAGGTAGCCTTTTGGGGTATTTTTTAATATTACCTGACCTTCTTCTATAATATCCTCTTCCGTGCCCCATTCCTCTTTGTAGCCTATGGAAACGAAATTGAGTACAAGAGTATTTTCGTCGGGCTTTTCGTAAGACTTCAGGATAAGCTCTGAATGCCCGAGACCGACACCTCTTGCACCGCCGTTGGGTTTGAGATACCATTCATCTTCATATACGTACATCAGCTTGTTTTTGATATGCGTATCTATAAAGCTCTTTTCCATATCTTCGGTTATCATACTGCGAAGCTCTTTTATCCAGCTTTCTTTTGCTTTGCAGAAGCTGTAGTGAGTCTGCTCACCCTCGGGTAAGGAGATTACTTCATTCGTATCTTTGTCAACGTATATTCCGTCTTTCTGGTACACAATGCTGTAATTCCAGTCCTTGCCCGGTTTGAAGCTTACGTTGAATATGAAATCTCCATAGTCATAGAGAAGCTTTAGTATCTGCTCGTTTTCAGTAAGCTCTTCTGCGGGTTGTGTTACAACTTCTACAACGTATCTGTCATCGGGAGCGTCCTTGTCAGCTTCTGTATTTACTTCGCTGTCCCAATCGATAACTATCTGCGTACCGTCCCAGGACAACATGCCTGTGCGTAAGGCTTCATGCTTACACCACTCTGTTTCCTTTACGCAAAGTTTACCGTTCCTGATAAACAGATAGTAATCGTGGTGCGCTCTGTCTGAAATTTCATAAATCAGCTTTCTTGTGGTGCAGTCTATAATTAAAATACGCCAGTCAACAATACCACTACCCAAAGGTATGACAATGCATAATTCCGGCTTGCCGTCATCAGTCAGATCGCTCAGATAAATGCTTTCGCAATAATATCCATATTCGCCTGTCGGATATTCACCGTTGATATAGATTACACCATCCTCACGTTCTATCAATGCATTATCAAGCTCAGGGACAATGGCTGAAATATAAGGGCTA
>JAGAVH010000046.1 GCA_017942025.1 Ruminiclostridium sp.
CTATCCAGAATTTTCTTTCGTTTTCTTGAAGTTACTTCAAAGAAATCTCAAGGTAAATGTTTTAATTCTGTATTGTTCAATTTTCAAGGAACTCTCTCTGCCCTCTCAGCGGACAGCTTATTTATTATATCACATCTTCAAGCATTTGTCAAGCACTTTTTTTCATTTTTTTAAAAAAGTTTTTTGAGCTTTATTTTCGTTCTGCTCCGCTGCGATAACCAAATCCGCTTTAGCATCACGTTTTTTGCTCTTTTTGCTTGCCCCTCTCGAAGAGTGCTTATACATTATATCACGTTATTCGTGGTTTGTCAACGATAAAAAATACCTAAATAAAATTCGACTTTTTTCGTTTTTAAATGTCACTATGCACAAAACAGTAAATTACTCCCCAAAAAGAAGCCATTAAATGTAAATCCGATGTACACACCTAGCATACCCGAAGGTTGCTGATAATATACATCGGATTTAATCATTATAGTATTACGTGCTTCACATACATAAGAGTTTCCTCTTCTCCGTATTTTTTCAGCATAACCAGAAGCTTTCCCAGTAATCTTTTAGTATCAGGATGCATCGTGTATCTATGCTGCCCTTTCAGGAAATATTCAAGAGGTCTGCCGTCATGGTACTTATCTTTATAATACACCTTACCCGCGGCTATTCTGTCACAGAACATTTCAACAACATACCGCACCGGCATTCTCATCCCTCGTATCGGACTTCCCGGTTCACTGCCGTGATCTATCCAATACTCATAATGATGTTTATTCCTGCCTTTGTGATGAAGCCACGCCTCACTCATACCGGTCATCTGCTTTTCAAGTGTATTCGGACTTTTGTTGCCTGTATAATATATAACTCCCGATAAGAATTCCTGCGGAGAGTATTTTGAAAGGTCATGCATAATCCCTTGTTTATATAGTCCAAGCTTAAAACAAAGCCGCATTACCTCCTTTTTATGGCTTGTAATAGTATTGAAATGTCCCTTGATATTATTTACTATATACATAATAAGATAAGTCCTTTCTGACCAGTATAAATCAGTTTTGTTCATTTACAACAAGAATATCCTCCGGGAGTATTACTGTACTACCATTTGGAATTATTGTTTCGCCATCTCTCTTTACCATTATTATAAGGCTGTTCACAGGAAGCTTCAAATCTGCTATCCTTTTATTCGCCCAACTATGAGATTTGTCTATTTTTTCTTCCTTCAGCACTATATCGTCATTATCGTAATAGGATGGAATACTGAGTATAACATCATCCCCTGCTTCTATAACGGTATCCCCTCTCGGAACTATCGTAGTTTCATTCCTCTTTATCATAAGCACAAGAGAATCCTCAGGTATCGATATTTCAGATATTTTTTTACCGCACCATCTGTAGTTCTCAGATACATATATTCTCATCATATTGAACTGCGGTGTTTCGTCCTGATAGTCATTGAAGGTTTTCATGACGCTGCTGCCATCGTCAATAAGCCCGAGCTTTTTAGCAAAGAACGGAAGCAAAGTTCCCTGGAATGCAACCGAGATGAGGCAGACGCACATTACTATATTGAATATCTTGCTGTCACCGTAAGACGGACTTACCACCGCCGTGATAGCAAAAACTATTGAAGAAGCTCCTCTGAGTCCCGCCCAAGCAATAAAGAGCTTTTCTTTTATTGTATATCCTACGGAACATATTGCGGCAACTGCCACCGGTCGTGAAACAAACGTCAGCACAAGGAATACCGCAAGTGCAGGAAGAACAATTTCGGGAAGCTCCGAAGGATTTGAAAGAAGTCCCAGTATAAAGAACAGAAGTATCTGACAAAGACCTGTTATCCCGTCAAAGAAGTGCACAAGCTCTGCCTTATGCTTTATCGGGCTGTTACCCACAAAAATACCTGCTATGTAAACGCTGAGATAACCATTACCGCCAATCATCACAGGTGCGGCGTATGCGGCAAAAATTACCGCTATCATAAATATAGTGTCAAAGCCGTTATGAGATATTTTTGTCTTGCGTAAAACAAGCACAGCAAGATAAGCTATACCAAAGCCAAAAAGCGCACCGAATACCACCTGGCAAAGCGCTGTAATGCTAAGGCTTGATATATCACTTGTACCCATTATTGCAAGAGCGATAACGGTCAGCATATATGAAAAGGGGTCGTTACTACCGCTTTCGATTTCAAGGAGTGACGCAAGACCGCCCTTTAAGTTCAGCTTTTTTCCACGGAGTATAGAGAACACAGACGCCGCATCGGTCGATGATACAACCGCGCCTATCAGGAAGCTTTCCTTCAGATCAAAGCCTATAAGGAAATGACAGCCTAATGTAGTTATAAGAGCAGTCAGTATAGTGCCGAGCGAGGAAAGGATACCTGCTCTCAGGGCTACGGGCTTTGCTGCCTCCCAGTTTGCCGAGAAGCCACCGCAGAACATAATGAACACAAGGCATATACTGCACAGTCTTTCTGTGGTGATAAAATCATCGAAGGGTATCTTCAGAAGTCCGTCACTACCAAAAAGCATACCGAGTCCAAGGAACACTATAAGACCGGGGACGCCTATTTTTGCTGAAAGTTTATTACCTACTATACATAAGACGATTATGATAGCCGACAACAGCATAATAAATTCCAATTAAACTCATCCTTAAAAAACGGCTGTCACCGTAAAGCCTATGACAGCCGTATAATTATCAGTTAAATTATTTCTTTATAAGCGAAATCACGATATCCGCCGCTTTTTCAACACCACATACAGCCATATTGATGCATAAATCGTAATTCTGACCAGCACCCCAGGTTCTGTCTGTATAGTATTTATAGTGCTTACTGCGGTTCTTGTCGTTCTTCTTCATAAGCTCCTTGGCTTCGTTTTCAGAAACGCCCTTTCTTTCGCAGACTCTCTTCACTCTGTCTTCAGTAGTAGAGTGGACGAAAATCTTAAGCACGTTAGGCTCATCTCTCAATATGTAATCCGCACATCTGCCGACGATAACGCCATCACCTTTAGCCGCAACACTTCTTACCACCTTGCATTCTGCCGCATAGAGTTGATCTGTAAGGGGCTGTGCGTAAATACTGCCTACCGCAAGATTATAAAGAAGGCTTGATGTAACCGAATTTTCGGTGCGCTTGATAAACTCGGGATCAAAACCACTTTCCTTTGCAGTCATATCGATAATCGACTTATCGTAGAAAGGAATATCAAGTCTTTTTGCAATTTCCTTTGCAAGCTCTGTTCCGCCGCTTCCGTATTGTCTTGATACTGTAATGATCATAATCATCCATCCCTTCTGTTCAGCATCTTTTTATAAAGAATAGCTGTATTTTATATTAAAATTATAGCATAAATCCTTTAAAATTGCAAGTAATTCTTTACAAATTACACAAAATATTATATACTATATATGTATAATAAAAAAGAGGTAAAGATATGGATAAGATAAGGCGTCATTTTATATTCTACGGCTCAGTTCAGGGAGTGGGCTTCCGCTACCGAGCAAGAGCCGCGGCCGACAGCTTCGGTGTCAGCGGTTGGGTAAGAAATCTCTCTGATGGCACAGTAGAAATGGAGGCAGAGGGCTACGAGGAAAGTATCGACAGAATGCTACTTGCAATAGAACAAAGCCGATATATAGTAATAGAAAACCTTCGGGTAAAAGATACAAAGCCTACAGGAGAACGATATTTCAGAATCCTTGATTAAGAGAGGAAAAGCTCTGCAAGGGATTTTTCATAAGGGTAACGACAGATACCCTTTTCGGTTATTATTGCGGTTATCAGCTTTCCGTCAGTCACATCAAAAGCTGGATTGAGGCACTTTACATCTGGCGCCATCGGCCTTTCGTAAAACATACTGCGGATTTCTTCAGGCTCTCTGTATTCTATTTCAATATCCGCACCGCTTTTTGCGGAAAAATCTATAGTTGTCGAGGGGCAGAATACGTAAAAGGGTACGTTATAATAATGCGCAAGTACAGAAAGTGAGCTTGTTCCTATCTTATTAGCGGTATCTCCGTTTGCGGCAACTCTGTCACAACCTACGAACACAGCGTCTATCTTCCCCTGCTTCATAAGAAAGCCTGCCATATTGTCGCAGATAAGAGTTACGTCAATCCCCGCTTTTGAAAGCTCATAGGATGTAAGGCGTGCACCTTGCAAAAGCGGTCTTGTTTCATCACAAAAGGCATGAAAGGTATAACCCTTTTCTTTGCCAAGCATAAGAGTGCCGAGGCCAGTTCCGTATCTCGATGTGGCAAGCGGTCCGGCATTGCAATGAGTAAGAATATTATAGCCATCCTTTACAAGAGTAAGTCCGTATTCTGATATTTTACGGCACATTTCTATATCTTCCTTATGTATCGCTATGGCGGTACTTTTTATTTTTTCCTTTATCTCTGCCACAGGAAGCTCCTTGTATTCCTCGGCGGTTTCGACAATTCTTTTAGTAGCCATACTGAGATTTACTGCGGTAGGTCTTGACGAATCAAGAAAAGCGGCGTATTCCTTTATTCTGACAAGAAAGGTGGATACGTCCTCTGTTTCTATACCGAGGGATAAAACATACACAGCATATCCGGCAAAGATACCTATAGCGGGTGCGCCTCTGACTTTAAGCAGCTTTATCGCATCAAAAAGCTCGTCGGCTTCCGAAAGAGTGAGATATTCGGTTTTGCCCGGTAATTTTGTCTGGTCTATTATAACTACGGATCTTTCATCCTCTGATAATCTTACGCTGTCGCTTTTTAAATATTCCATATCATTTACTCCTTTTTTCAGGTATTTTAATTGTACCACAAATCGCCGCATATGTAAACCATGGCAGTCGGATTTTCAGAACTAAGAAACGGCAAAAGGTGAAGCAGAAAAGCCAAAATAAAAAAATTGTTAAAAAAATCGCAAAATTATAGTTGAATTTGTCGGAGAAATGTAGTATAATAATATTAATCTTGTGTTTCTTTTAGAAAAGAGACACTATATAACAAAAATAACGAATGGAGAATATGCGAGGATGGATAATTTACTTCGTACAATGGCGATCATTACAGAAGAATACGCTTCTCAGAACCTGAGTGGTATGTGGGCATCTGTAATCACCGGTCTTGTAGTTGTTTTCCTGATTTTAGGCATACTTATCGGATTTATTTATCTCATAGGCCTTTTCAGCAACATCGGCAAGAAAAAAGAGAAAAAGACAGAAAAGAAAGTTCCTGAGGCTCCTGTTGCAGAACCTGCACCGGTTGTCGAAGAAGAGGTATATGAGGAGGACGACAGCGAAATCATCGCAGTTATCTCCGCCGCAATTGCCGCTTACGGCGAGCAGGAAGGCAAGACTTACGCCATCAAGAAGATAAAGCGCAGTGAAAAACAGCCCAGATCAAGCTGGGGTACTGCAGGCGTAATCGACAACACACGCCCTTTCTGATATAGCTTCAACATAAATTTTAAAGGAGAATACAATGGAAATCATCGAAGTATTTCTGAACACCCTGAAAGAACTATGGTTCAATTCAGGTTTCTGCAATATAACAATTCAGCAAGGTCTTATGCTTGCAGTATCATTCTTACTTATGTATCTTGCAATCGTAAGACAGTTTGAGCCCTTACTGCTTTTACCTATCGCTTTTGGTATGATGCTTACAAACATCCCCGGCTCGGGCGTATTCCACCCCGAATTCTTTATGACCGAAGAAGTTGCTCTTAACGGTGTAAATTACGGCGAAGTATTACACCACGGCGGTCTGCTCGATATTATCTATATCGGCGTTAAAACGCAGATATTCCCGCCCCTTATCTTCCTCGGCATCGGCTGTATGACAGACTTCGGTCCCCTTATTGCAAACCCCAAGAGCTTACTGCTCGGTGCGGCGGCTCAGGCAGGTATCTTCTTAACCTTCCTCGGCGCTTGCTTCTTAAGCTTTACAGGTATCCCTGAAATTTCCTTCTCCTTCAAGGAGGCGGCTTCTATTGGTATCATCGGTGGTGCTGACGGTCCTACAGCGATATTCTTAACATCAAAGCTTGCTCCTCAGCTTATGGGCTCTATTGCCGTTGCGGCATACTCATATATGGCGCTGGTACCTATCATCCAGCCTCCTATAATGAAGCTTCTCACAACAAAGAAGGAACGTCTTGTAAAGATGGACAGCCTTCGTCCTGTTACAAGGAAAGAAAAGATTATATTCCCTATCGCAGTAACACTTATCGTTGCTTTCGTTATTCCTGATGCTACTCCCCTTGTTGGTATGCTGATGCTTGGTAACTTATTCCGTGAAAGCGGTGTTGTTGACAGACTTGTAAAGACTGCCTCAAACGAGCTTATGAATATCGTTACTATCCTTTTAGGTATAGTAGTTGGTGCTACTGCAACAGCTGAAAACTTCCTCAGCTTAAAGACTATCATCATCGTTGTTCTCGGTCTTCTTGCATTCTGTGTAGGTACAGCTTGCGGCGTTCTCTTCGGCAAGGTGATGTATATTGTTACAAAGGGTAAGGTAAACCCTCTCATCGGCTCTGCAGGCGTATCCGCAGTACCTATGGCGGCAAGAGTTTCCCAGACAGTCGGTTCAAAGGAAAACCCCTCAAACTTCCTTTTAATGCACGCTATGGGACCTAACGTAGCAGGTGTTATCGGTTCTGCCGTAGCGGCAGGCGTACTGCTGAATATATTCGGTTAATAAATAAATCAAGGCAGAAGTTTTACCTTCTGCCTTCAGACTGAAGACAAACTCACGCACCGCAAAAATGCTGGTAACTTGTAACGAATTTATGGATATACACAAAATAGTGATATAAAAGTTTTAGAGAGCCTTAAACGGCTCTCTAAAAGCATTTTTGCTTACTTCGTCAACCGCCCCTCAACGTACCACATGTACGCCTGTCGGGGCGGTTTCCTCGTCTTCGTGAGTTTTTCATCGTCTGACAGCGTGTAGACAAGAATTTGTCTACACGCTGAAGGCAGAAGTTTTTACTTCTGCCTTTTTTTGTATTCATATTTTCTTTTACTGTCTCATATTCTCAAAGAAATTTTCGAACTCCTTAACGCCTATATTTACCTGATCCTCAGCGAACTGTACAGCGCTTTCATCATTTTCTCCCGATTCATTAGGCTTGCCCAGTAACATAAAGCAGACATAATCACCGTTGCGGAGTATCTTTGCGGCATTTATCTTAGCTAAATTCTGAGGATACTGGGTATTATTCTCTGTAAGAAGATTCTTAGCGTTTTTGAATGCATTTTCAATATCCTCCGCCTTTCCTTCCTTCGCCTTTACTATAATAAGTCTGTCAGGATGAAATCCGATGGTAGGCATCTCTGCTACAATTTCATCGTACATATCAGGAGTAATGCCGAACTGTGTTTCTAAATCCTCCTTAGGAATTTCCATATTGGGCAGATAGTTGTCACCGTATGCCTTTACAATATTCTCCTTTACTATTTCTGTCATTGTTCTTCCGTCAACAGCACCGGAAACACCCGAAGCGTCGCTGCCTTCGCTTGCCGAAATCGGCTGTGATGTTTCTACGATACTGTTTGTGCCTCCCGACTGGGGCTTGGATGACATTTCAGGCTCGCCACCGAAAAAGCATCCGGAAAGTCCCGAAGCAAGTGCCGCTGTCACAAGAAGTGCAAGACTTATGTTTTTGTATTTTCTCATTTTAACGTTCATAAGAATATATCCTTTCTGTTTTCTGTTAAATTGTGTGTGTAATTTTTCCATTACGCTTATATAATTCCCTTTACCTGTCGGTTTATACTTGCAAGTAGTCAAATTATATAAAAAAGAATGCATAAAATCTATTTTACTCACAAAGACGATATTGCCATATTTGATGGACTTTTTATAATTTCTGTGTTAGAATAAAGATATAATAACCCGAAAGGAACTAATTTTATGATAAACATTGACGAGCTTATAAGCAAAATGACTCTTGAAGAAAAAGCGGGACTTTGCTCCGGCGGTGACTTCTGGCATACAAAGAAGGTTGATCGTCTCGGCATCCCCGATGTAATGGTGAGCGATGGTCCTCATGGACTCAGAAAGCAGGATATCGGCAACGTAAACGCAGAAAGCGATGTTATCGAAGCTGTATGCTTCCCTGCCGCCTGTGCTACTGCCTGCAGTTTTGACAGAGAGCTTATGTACCATATGGGTGAGATTCTCGGTGAAGAATGCCGTGCAGAGGATGTATCCGTTCTGCTTGGTCCTGCGGTAAATATCAAGCGTTCTCCCCTCTGCGGAAGAAACTTTGAATACGTATCCGAGGACCCTTATGTGGCAGGTGAATTATCTGCGGCATATATAAACGGTGTACAAAGCAAGAACGTTGGTACCTCCATAAAGCATTTCTGCGCCAACAGCCAGGAATTACGTCGTATGACAGCCTCCTCCGATATGGACGACAGAACACTCCGTGAAATATACCTCCCCGCCTTTGAAACAGCGGTAAAGAAGGCACAGCCCTGGACTGTAATGTGCAGTTACAACCTTATAAACGGCGTATACGGCTCTGAAAACGACTACACATTAAACAAGATACTCCGTGACGAATGGGGCTTTCTTGGATATGTAGTATCCGACTGGGGTGCAGTAAATGACAGAGCAAAGGGTGTTGCGGCAGGACTTGATTTAGAAATGCCCTCCAGTAACGGTCTGAACGATGCAAAGATAGTAGAAGCCGTAAAGAACGGTACTCTTGATGAGGCTGATGTTGACAAAGCGGTAAAGAGAATACTGACTCAGGTGTACCGCTATCACGAAGGCAAGAAGGACGGCAAGGAATATATCTTCAACCGCAAGGAAGATCACAAGAAGGCAGTAGAGATTGCAAAGCAGTGTATGGTACTGCTCAAGAATGACGGCTCCTTACCTCTTCCCAAAAGTGGAATCAAGGTGGGCTTTATAGGTGCCTTTGCAGAAGCGCCCAGAATTCAGGGCGGCGGTAGCTCGCACATCTTTACAAAGAACGTTCCCTCTGCCCTTGACTGTGTAAAGGGTATATGCGACGTTGCCTATGCAAAGGGCTTCAACAGAGAAGAAAACGAAACCGACGAAGGTTTACAGCTTGAAGCAATCGAGCTTGCAAAGACCTGCGATGCAGTTGTAATTTTCGCAGGACTTCCAGATAGCTTTGAATCAGAAGGCTATGACAGAAAGCATATGAGAATGCCCGACTGTCAGAACGAGCTTATCGATAAAATATGCGACGTGCAGGAAAACGTAATTGTGGTACTCCATAACGGCTCACCCGTTGAAATGCCCTGGAATGACAGAGTAAGTGCTATTCTTGAAGCTTACCTTTCAGGCGAGGCTACGGGAGAGGCTACCGTTGATATTCTTTTCGGTAACGCCAACCCCTGCGGTAAGCTTGCAGAATCCTTCCCCGTTAAGCTTTCTGACACTCCCTGCTATCTCACCTACGGAAACAAGGTAAACGCAGTATATAACGAAGGCGTATTCGTAGGCTACAGATACTATGATACAAAAGAAATGAACGTGCTTTACCCCTTCGGTCACGGACTTTCCTACACAAGCTATGAATATTCTGATTTAGAGCTGTCCCAGAGCAGTATAACCGACAAGGATACTCTCACAGTTTCCGTTACGGTTACCAACACGGGCAATATGACAGGTAAGGAAATAGTTCAGCTTTACGTTTGTGATAAGACAGGCTACGAATTCCGTCCCTTAAAGGAGCTTAAAGGCTTTGAAAAGGTTGAACTTCTGCCGGGCGAAAGCAAGGAAGTAATATTCACTCTTGACGCCCGTAGCTTCAGCTACTATAACGAAGCTATGAAGGACTGGTTTGCGGCAAGCGGTAAGTACGAAATACTCATTGGTAAGTCATCAAGAGATATTCAGCTTAAAGCGGAAATCGACTTCAGAGCAACAAAGAAGATTCCCTTTGTAGCTCACGAAAACACCGTATTCGGTGAGTTTATGGACTATCCCGAAGGCAAAGAGGCACTCGAAATTTTAAGACCTCTTGTAAGCGAGGGACTCCTCGGCGGTCAGCACGTTGACGACGTAATGCTTAAGAATATGGCTGAGGCTATGCCTTTAAGACAAATACGCTCATTCGGCGGAATTTCAGACGAAACTATGAAAAAGGCTATCGATAGTCTGAACAAGAATTTCGGTGGGTATAAATCGGTGTGACGTAAATAGCAACATTCGCTACCAGGAGAACGAAAGAAATGAATAAAGATCAGTTTTTTGAAAATATCATGACAATTTGCGACTGGGACAAATCGACCGATGATGAACGATTAAGCCCTTTAGTTGATTTCTTGTCCCGGCAAGCCGATGAAGAGATTTTTTCCTTTGACGATATTATGGCTGAATTACTATATTCTATTGATACAAGAAAAAATTTTAAAACTGCATGCAGATATTACAATCATTCTGACGACAGTTTTTTATATTCAAGATGTGTCGCTTTAGTAAACGGTGCAGACTATTACGAAAGAGTTAAAAGCGGTAAAGCTAAAGAGCTTTGGGAGTCAGAATTCGAAGCTATTTTATACGTGCCGCAAGACGCCTGGGCAAAAAAGCATAACGACGATGCAAGTAACTATCCTCACCTGACTGCCTTTTCCTATGAAACAGGCAGTAATGAAGATGGTTGGAAATAATTTGTATTTATATCAAAGCGCAAAGCCCGTGAAGAATTTCTTCACGGGCTTTGTTTTCGTCTTTTTCTGTTTTTTTATTTTCCTTAATCCTTATAAATCGCCTTTGTATAATCAATCGCTCCGCTGAAGGGATTGTAATATACGTCGGCACAATCCTTATCGCTGAAGAAGTATTCTGTGGCGTATGCGACGGGAATAAATCTTCCGTCTGTCAGCAGTTTATTCTCCGCCTTTTTGCATTGTTCATAGCTTTCCTCTGTGGAAAGGGCGTTTACCGCATTCTGCAGAAGCTGCTGATAATCGTTTCCCATTGCACAGTATTTATATCCTGACGTGGTAAAGTTTTTGAGATATGACTGTGGATTATTGAATTCGCCCGTTACCCTTACAAGAGCAAGGTCATAATTGCCACTTTCTATTGCATTATTGTAGGAACTTTCCGACAAATATTCTACCGTACAGAAAAAGCCGAGCTTTGCCTGCCATTGCTGAATTATATCCTGGGAGGAATTCACAAGCTCCTCATCCCTACCCTCAACAGCAATAATACTGACGCTGTATAAATCTTCCTTGCTGATTTTTTCGCTTGCCTTACGGTAGCTTGTAGACGCCTTTATACTATCAGGCTTTACCGCAGGAGTATCGCCTGCAAAATCTCTGTAGGAATTATCACCATTGCTTACCTGGGGAGGTACTACCCCGTTAGCCTTCTGATAGCCGAAGGGTAAGGTAAGGCTACTATTATCGGTAGCATATAAAAGGGCGTATCTCATCATGCTGTCGCTGAAGATTCCACTTTTTGCATTCATCATAATACCGCAGGTCACGGTACTGAACTGCTCATAGCTATATTCTTTTTTTATAAGCTCCTCTGCTCTTTTACCATCCAGCAGAATATTCTGGGACGTACCCGAGTAAAAATCCTCTAAAAAGCCGTCTGTATCCTCTATAAAGAAATTCAGTCCGAGCGGATAGACCTCGCTGTGCTCGTCGTATTTCTTATTATAGCGGAGTATCAGATTGTTATTATCATCGCTCCAGGGATCGTAGGTCCAGCTTTTGAGATAAAAAGCGCCGTTTGACGGGGTAGTTTTATCGGTAAGTCCGTATTTTCCCTGAGACGCTATAAAGTATTTTTCGTTGCAGGGCATTGCAGGAGCGGTGGTCAGAAGCATCAGAAAGGAGGAATCGGGATAATCGAGAGTTATCTGCAATTCATAATCCGATATTGCTTTGACGCCAAGCTGGGACAGATCGGGGATAAACCCCTTTGCAATCATTTCGGAATTTTTTATGCAGAAAAAATCCTCTGCACCTGCGGCTCTTGTTTCAGGGGCAAAAAGCCTCTGAAAGCCGTAGACATAATCCTTTGCGGTTACCTTTTCAGAAAAGTCATTGACATCCGTCCAGTATCTGTTTTCCTGCAGTTTGAAATTATATGTCAGCTTATCCTCGGATACGGTATAGCTTTCAGCTCCGGCTAAAGCTATATTCCCTTCGCTGTCGCATTTCAGAAGTCCTTCAAACAGGGTACCTATAAGCAGAAATGATTGTCTGTCAGTAGCGCACTGGGGATCCAGCGAGGATGGATTTGAGGATATATTATAACCGAATATGTAACCCTTGCCGTCGTCCTCCTCGCAACCGCTTAAAAGCAGACTGCCTGATATAAGCAAGGACATGGCAAGTGCCAGGGCTGTTAATCTTTTTTTCATTGTTACTCCTTAAAATCGGGTTTTATCTATATATGGATATTATACCCCTTATTGCAGACAAAATCAAGTGCAAAAGCGCAGAAAAATACTCCGCCATAATTTTACGTTACGGCGGAGCTGATTTTTAACTTTTTTCGGTATCGGGTTCAGGGTTTTCCTTATGATAAAAGCCTACAATAAGCAAAACTCCAACAAAGACAATTACAACGACGATTGTAATTCCTATCTGCGCATTCTGGCTTGTCTGCGCACTATATAAAACAGTTTCCTTTCCGTTTTCATCGATTTTAACCAACTGCGAATAGGATGACAGGAAACAGTTCCTCATTTCATATTCCGTATTATTGACATTGCGCTTTACCTCATCCAGGTAACTATAACAATATGAATTGTTCTCTACCGTTTTTTCCACTTCCGAAACGTTTATTATTTCACCACTTGGACTAACAGAAGCAAGTAATTCATCTCCAAAATAGATATTAAGTATATCCTTGTACCATTCTACATAGAATGTGCGACAATTAAATGTATATCCATACCTGAACATACCGTCAGAGGAGTACACACTTATAACCCCCGGTGACGATCCGGTATGACCTAAGGCTATCATACCATCCTCGTTTACGTCAAAGCATTCTATCGTGCTGGTGGCAGGTTCATCAAGTAATTTAAGGTCAACGTTTGTAATAAATCTTTCTTTCCGCTCTTCATCTACTGCAGTAGTAGAAAAGCCGCTACCTGTAACGTTAAACGTGAAAAAGCAAAGGCAGGTAATAAGCAAATGAAAAAGATATAGCATTTCACTTCCCCCTTTATAGCATACAACGAATCAATTACATAGTATATTCATCAACGGCAATTTCTTCGCACATTATCCACATATAATTTCCCGAAAACAGTTCTACATTAAAAAGCATATAACCTTCGGGAATATCGCATTCGATTTTTACTCTGCTTTCTTCATCGGATTCAATGGAATCCTGTAAGGATATACCTATAATCTCTTCGCTTTCTCCCCACTTGTTAGTATTGGACATATGAAAAAGCCTGACATTATAGAAATTGAACCGTGTTATTCTTTTGCAAATATCATTTGCCATTTTCAAAAACAATCTGTTATCCTCAATTTCATAGCGTAACTCCTTCAACAAGGAATCGTGAACGTATGGAGTTGCACTATAAAAATCTGTATCGGTAATATTTTCTTTTGTAAAAATCGTCATAAGCTGTTACCTCCTTCGGTGTAGTTATAATCTTCAATTCCATTATACATCACGTTTACAATTAATTCAAGTATAAACATACAGAAAAATACTCCGCCATAATTTTTCGTTTCGGCGGAGTATCTATTATTTTACGTTTTAATCTATGTCTGCCTCATAATCATAGAATTTGCCGATAAGCGCATTAAATTCTTCCTCTTCGCAAAACTGCCATCCATAACTCATTCTATCATCCTTTTTATATTGTGAGGTATAATAGCATATCAATTCATAGGCTCCGTCCAAATAGGTTATTTTTACAGTAAGTCCGCCGACGTCGCTGGGATCACCAAAAAGATATCTCTTGAACATAAGTTCTGAAAGTCCTTCAAAAAACTCTGCCATTTCTTCGTCATTCAGCACCTTTTTTGATTCAAATGACTCCATACCAAACTTTGTTATACCGATTTCTATACTTTCTACGTTAACGTCGAGCTGTCTTAATATATACACACTCCTTGTACAACCTGTAAACAAAGCAGAAATGACCAACAACAATGCAATTAGTTTTTTCATAAGTACTCCTTTCTCAGAATCTCTATCCCTTATACTTCATTATACATCACGTTTACAATTAATTCAAGTATAAACATACACAAAAATACTCCGCCATAATTTTACGTTACGGCGGAGTATATATTATTTTTTACAATCACAGCAAACGCCCTGAATACTTATCTCATATTCGCTGACCTGAAAGCCGAATTTATCCATCAGCTTGTCTTCAAGTCCTAACATCTCGCCCAGCTCAACGTCGAAAACTCTCTGACAGTCCTTGCATATCATATGAAAATGAGCGTCTGTTCTGCCATCAAATCTGACGCTACCGTAAGAGCTGCATATTTTTTTCAGTATACCGTGTTCGGATAGCTGATTTAAATTGCGGTAAACTGTGCCGAGGCTTATATTTGGGTAGCGGAGCTTTGCTTTTTCATACACCTGCTCAACGGTAGGATGAACAGGATCCGACATAACGATTTCAAGAATACAATTTCTCTGCTGACTATAATTCATACCCTGCCCCTTTCCTTACGTATAGCTCTCGTTGTTGGTAACGTTGTGTCTTACTCTTAAAGGAATACCGAGAGAGTCTGAAAGCTCCTGACAAGCAGATATCTGCTCCTCGGAAATCACGTCAACTACAGTAAAGGCAACATCGCCGACTACGTCCTTCATCTTCTTTGCAAACTGAAGCATAACGTCAAAGGAATCAATACCGAATTTCGGCTTTGTGACTTCAAGGTAGCTTTCCTTATCGGGAGCGTTAAGGCTTATCGAAACGCTGTCAATAACGCCGCGCAGTTTTTCTGTATCAAAGTCGGGATCAATAAGAGGTACAAGTCCGTTTGTATTTATGCGGATAGTCATATCCGTGTGTTCCTTTACGTACTTTGCAAACTCTATAAGTATATCCGCTCTCGTCATAGGCTCACCGTAGCCGCAGAATACAAGGTCGTGAAGACCTGTTTTGTCAAAGGCTTCAAAGGCTGAAATTATTTCTTCTATACAAGGCTCGTGAGAAAGCCACAGACTGTCGTTTCCACCTACGCTGTCGCCGTTCTTTCTGATACAGAAAACACAGGCGCAGGGACATTTATTTGTTATATTGGCGTATAGCTTTCCGCCGAATTCGTAAAATATGGTCATAATAGCCTCCACTATCAAATTAAACTTGAGAATGTTTATCACTTTTTAAAGTATATCACAAATTTCTCAATTAGTCAATAGTTTGCTTTTATTTCCATAAATTTCTTTAAAGATACTTGTCAGCGTTTACAGCAGGAATACTAATAGGGAAATATACGCTGTTTGCTATTTTATTCTTAAGGGATTCTTTATAATCATACAGATACCCCTTTACGTTCTCGTCTTTTTCAGGTAATTTCGCTATATACGGCAGAGCGGATTCTGAAAGATCGTACATACTATAAAGGTCTACAGTCTGGTATCTGCCTGACGTATAGCCTTCCACGTTATTCTGTGCTATTCTTGCATCGGGATCACAGAAGCAGAGTAAGGCAAGCATTACAGAAAATCCTGCTATCTGAAGCTTTACCGCAGGGATAGAGGGTTTTATCTCTCTTACAAGCTCTATTATAAATACAACAGCTAATGCCAGCATAAACCAGGAGGTATAAAAACGCTTTTCAGTAAGACCAAGCTCATTTATATAAAGCACCATCTTCGACATAGCACTTGTTATAAGTATGAGAGTTGCCACACAAAGAACCGACAGAAAGATTCTTACGGAAATATGCTTTCTTCCCTTTTCGTTATTTTTAGAAAAGATATTGGCAAGTACGATGATAATAAAATTGATAATGCATACCGAGCAAAGCTCAAAAAAGCCGCTTCTGGCATATTCGCTGTAGCTGTAGCCATCGGGGAGGTTACCTCCGAAGGCACCTAAAAAGTAAGGAAGCTGGCAGAAGAAGAAAAGAAGGTAGCATATAAGCACGGGAGTGATTGCAGAGCATACCATCGGTGCAGGCATTATTGCCGCAGGAGAGTTCTGACTTGCTCCCGCCTGTCTTATTTCCTTGGTATTTGCAAGATAGCCGAAAAGCAGAAAGGCAACCGGCAGACTGAAAAGCAGATGAATGATATTTGAGCCTATATCATTTGATAAAACGTCCATTATACTGCCTGCAAGATTATCAAAATTTTCATCGGCTGACGCCAGCATAATAGCGCAGATAAAAGTTGCGGGGATGGATATGACAAGTCCGACAAGGATATATAAAACAACCTTTATTCTTGATCTGCCCTTGTTTAACAATGCCCCTACCGACCTTGGACCTGCGGAGAAATTCTGAAAGGGGGTGGCTATTATCGCCTCGGCTATTTTTGATACTGCGCCCTTGCCGAGCATATCGCCCTCTCTTGAAAAGCTATAGGCGAATAAGCATAGCATTATAGCCGCATATACCCAGGAAAGAAATCTTACTGTGGCAGTTGACGAAAAGAACGGCACAGTGCAGAAAAGCATTGAAGCACCGAAGAAGCACCATCCAGTCTTATCAGGCTTTTTACCTATGTAGAATAACGCCAGTATTCCCATAACGGCCACTATGATATGATAATATCCTGAGCTTATGACTGAGCCTGACTTTATATCGCCGGTAAAGAAAAGATTTACGATAACAAAGGATATCACAATAAAAACAAGAGCAAAGATTCCATCCTTTTCCGTAAAGGTCTTTTCCTTTATGGGAGTGACGGGAATTATCTCGTCAGTACTAAAAATTGTAGAGTCATTATTTTCTAAATTTGACATAATATTACAGTCCTTTCGTATAGAGATACGTTGCCTTATAAAAATAAGGCTTATTATTTTATTTTTTTCTTTAAGATAAGCCGGGTTATTATTCTGCTTATCAGAATACCAAGTAATAATGCAAAGCCGGAATACGGAAAAAACACTAGCATTAAAGCAGCATTGATTAAATCACCATCCGACATCACAGGATTTAAAAGCTCTATAACAAACGGATATAAACCTATCTTCATTAACAAGAAGAACAAAAGCGGATATAAAGTAATAGTAAGTATAAACCTAAAAGCAAACAGTCCCTGCTCTCTTGTGATAAAAATACAGCTTACAATAATAGCTTCTACAGCAAGTATGCCGATGACGACAACTAAAGAAGAATTCCATATAATACAACAGGCTACTGACGACAGAACGGCAATAGCCGAAGCCGATAACGATGCTAACAAATCACTACCCATCAATATTCCCTCTCTTCTGTCACAAGAGAAATCAGCTCTTCCGCTTCTTCATCCTCCTGCACGCTTTTATTTTCTGATATACGGCAGAACAGTCTGCCTATCAATGCACTCAGTGCAAGCATTATTCCTGCAAAGGGCAACCAGATGAATATAAAGCCGAAGCTATAATCAAAGCCTATACCGTACTCGTTATAATACTGCGGATTAAATAGTCCGAAGGCTTGCTCATACAGTCCGGATTCCGACGTTAAAAGAGAAAGAAGCGGATATGCTATAAAGCTTCCCACAATTCTTCTTGTAAAAGCTTTCTCTTCTCTTGTAAAGAAAAGCAGGCTCACTATTATAACTTCAATAACGCTAAAAACGATACCCACCGTTCCGTTTATAAGCCCTGCCGCAGACACCAGAACCGCTATGTAAGAAGCGACCAGGGATATAAGAAAATCACAAAGCATACGTTATACCTCCCAAGGTTTACACTGCTATTCATCCTTAAAGGAAAGTATATCTCCCGGCTGACATCCCAGCGCCTCGCAGATTTTTTCGAGAGTGGAAAAGCGTATAGCCTTTGCTTTTCCCGTTTTCAGCACTGACAGATTTGCGGGGGTTATGCCCACGTAATCTGCAAGCTCATTTGATGACATTTTTCTTTTTGCCATCATTACGTCAAGATTTATTTCAATCGGCATAGTGTTCCCCTTTCTTAAATTGTAAAATCATTTTCTTCTCTTATTTCGATAGCCTGCTCGAATACGTTCTTTATCACTCTTAATATAAGTCCGAAGAACGCCGCCGCAACAACTATGAATAAGGCGAAATAACGGATAAATCCGAAATAGATAAAAATCAGACTCGCCGCAAAACAGCAATAGGAAATAACTCTGAGGCAGGTAACGTTCTGCTTTATAAAGGCGTCGCCCTTCTTTATATTGGTGAGCAGTCTGTCAAGGGCGATAGTCAGTATAAGCGCAGGGACGGCGGCACAGTAAAGAGTTATCAGAAGAGGAATATATACGCTGTCTATTCCGTAAGGGATTATGTAGCTCTGCTCGTAAAAGGATACGAGCCAGGGCGCCGCAAAGCAACAGATGATGATAAGCACAAAACCAACCTTAGTGAGAGCGGAGGATATAGCAAGAGAGATATTCTTGTTTTTCATAGTGAAATTTCCTTTCAGGATATTTGAATTATTTTCTTCTGTGACTATATATTACCACATCTATTTTTGTTTGTCAATACTTTTTTATCGTTTTTCGATAATTTTTTATTCTTTTTCAAAAATAGATAATTTATGCAGGCTATCCTATGGCAGCAGTCCGAAGGATTGCGACCATTTTTGAAATCTTCGATTTCAAAAATAAATGACACGCCTTAAATATAGCCGATATTCCACCTTTCTTTACACCTGCCGTTTTGCTTATCTTAGCATAGCAGTACGTGGTAAAAGGCAGGAGTTGACAAAGGCGACGCGCCTTACTCCCAGCGGGTACGATCTGTTCGTTTGAAGATAAGCGCTACTATAAGTCCGAAGAGGATTGCCGCTGTTATACCTGCCGCAGAGGAAGTAAAGCCACCTGTGAAAATACCGAGAAAGCCGTCTTTATCTACAGCCTTCTTTACTCCCTTCGCAAGAAGATTTCCGAAGCCAGTCAGCGGCACGGTTGCTCCCGCTCCCGCAAAATCCACAATCGGCTGATATACGCCAAGTCCTCCGAGAACAACACCCGCCACCACGTAGGAAACGAGTATTCTTGCGGGAGTCAGCTTTGTAAGGTCGATAAGAAGCTGTCCGATGGCACAGAAGGCACCGCCGACAAGAAAAGCTTTTAAATAATCTAAAAATATATCCATATAAACCTACTTTCTGTGGGAGATTTCCACCACGTGAGATATACCGGGTATGCTTTCACCCTGCTGTGAAACGGTAGTAGACATAAGCGCACCCGTTGCTGCAAAGAGGATATTCTTAAGCTCTCCGCTTTTAACCCTCGGCAGAATATAGCCGCATAGCACACTCGCACTACAGCCGCAACCCGAGCCTCCTGCGTGGACATCCTGCTTTTCTCTGTCGAAGAGCATAAGTCCGCAGTCCTTATGAACGGTGCTTATATCAGTTCCCTGATTTGCAAAAAGCTCGCAGAGTATATCCGAGCCCACCTGACCTAAATCCCCCGTAAAAATCGCATCATAATCAGATATTCTTTTACCCGTATTCGAAAGATGGCGGCTTATCGAGTCGTATGCGGCACCTGCCATTGCCGCTCCCATATTGTTGGCGTCCTTTTCGCCCATATCTACTATCTTTCCTATAGTGACGGCATTTATAAAGGGCGGCTCGTCCGATATCCCGACAATACAACAGCCTGAGGCAGTCGCCGTCCATTGAGCTGTAGGCGTTCTGACTCCGCCGTAATTTATCGGAAAACGGAACTGTCTCTCTGCTGAGCAGAAATGTGATGAGGTGATAGCCGCACAGTATTCGCCTACTCCGCTGTCAGCGAAAAGAGAAGCTACTGCAAGACTTTCCGCCATAGTGGAGCAAGCTCCGTAGAGTCCTAAAAACGGGAGATTATACTGTCTTAGGCCATAGGTAGAGCCTGTGCATTGGTTGAGCAGATCTCCTGCGAAAATAAAATCTATATCATCACTTAAAAAATTGCCTTTACGTAAAGCAAAATCAAAAGCATACTGCTGGAATTTACTTTCTGCCTTTTCCCAGGTTTCTTCTCCAAGCTCTGCACCTTTAGCTATATAATCAAAGCATTCACCGAGAGGGCCGTCTCCCTCCATCTTGCCTACCGCCGCCGCATAGGATAAAGCCGATACGGAGCTTGTAAGTTTTACTGTTCCGTCTTTTATAAACTGTGGCATAATTCTGTCCTTTCCTTTTTTGGATAGTTTGTGCAGGGCTTTAAAACTTATTCAATTAAAGGAAATATAACATTTACAATCATCCCTTGATATGATATAATTGTTATATCGTATTTTAAGCAATACAGAAATTCATTGTGAGGTGATATAATGAAAATTAAATATATACTCACTTCCCTTTTCTATTTTTTAATATCAGGATTTATTGCAAACTCCTTTGTGATTATCGTAAAAATACCACAGATACTGTTTGCTATTATTCCTGTGTTTATTCTTATGAATATAGGTGCAGGGGTGCTGACTGTCAGAACACGGGAGCATACTCTTAAATATTGTTATCACGGGACGGTATTGCTAAGTGCTTTTTATCTGTCGCTGATATTATCGGTAATTTATCATATAGTGCTTGCTACAAAACGTCTGCCCGACGATTACGGGACGTTTATCTGGAGTGCAGTTATCTGCATAATCGTTCATTTCATCATTTTCTGGAACGGGATAATCTGCGTATATCTGACCTCTACGCAGCTCGGTATTAAAATAAGGGTTATCGGGGTTATCTGCGGAATGATACCTATAGCGAATTTAGTAGCCTTGTTTTTTATTATAAAGACAACCGCAAGCGAGGTTTTCTTTGAAGTACAGAAGGAAAAGCTGAATCTTAAAAGACAAAAGGATAAAATCTGTGCAACGAAATATCCGATTCTTCTGGTACACGGAGTATTCTTCAGGGACTCAAAATTCTTCAACTACTGGGGTAGAATACCGAAGGAGCTTATTACTAACGGGGCGACTGTATTCTATGGAAATCAGCCCTCTGCCGCCGCAGTTTCGGAATGTGCGGTATATATAAGGGACAGGGTGCGTGAAATAATAGACGAGACGGGCGCCGAAAAGGTGAATATCATAGCTCATTCAAAGGGCGGTCTTGACTGCAGATACGCTGTGTCAAAGCTTGGGATTGAGGAAAACGTGGCCTCGCTCACTACTATAAATACACCTCACAGAGGATGCTTGTTTGCAGATTATCTGCTGACAAAATTGCCACCTGCTATAAAAAACAGAACAGCACAGACCTATAATATGGCGCTGAATAAATTCGGCGAAAAGGATTCGGATTTTTTGGCGGCGGTAGGCAATCTTACCGACAGCTACTGCTCTGTGCTTAATAATGAGCTTGAACAGCCGAAGAACGTATTCTGCCAGAGTGTTGGCTCGGTGCTTAAAAATGCCACGGGAGGAAAATTTCCACTTAATTTCTCCTATCATTTAGTGCATCTGTTCAGCGGAGCAAATGACGGGCTTGTAAGCGAGGAAGCCTTCCCCTGGGGAGAAAAATATATACGCCTTACCCCTACGGGTAAAAGAGGCATATCGCACGGCGACGTAATCGACCTGAACAGAGAGAATATCAAGGGCTTTGACGTAAGAGAGTTCTACGTGGGGCTCGTGAGCGATCTGAAGAACAGAGGGCTGTAAATAGCAAGACCATCG
Organism: Ruminiclostridium sp.; assembly: GCA_017942025.1. GTDB lineage: Bacteria > Bacillota > Clostridia > Oscillospirales > Ruminococcaceae > Ruminiclostridium_E. The sequence continues at coordinate 21,712 of JAGAVH010000046.1, forward strand.
GATAAACCGATGGTCTCAAACTGAAGACAAACTCACGCACCGCAAAAATGCATAAAATTTTACACTTATATTGCGAAAATATAAAAACAGTTATACAGAAGTTTTGGAGAGCCGTTTACGGCTCTCCAAAAGCATTTTTGCTTACTTTGTCAAAATCCCCTCAACTATACCTTATGCGAACACTTTGTTGTGCATCGTCGTGATGCACTTTTGGTGTTCGCTTTACGGCGTCCTTGCCGTATGTATGCCTATCGGGGATTTTTCCTCGTCTGCGCGCGTTTTTCTTCGTCTGACAGCGTGCAGACAAATACTTTGTCTACACGCTGGGACCATCGGATAAACCGATGGTCTTTTGTTATATCATTTTATCAGATAAAAAGATACGCTTCGTCAGGGAAATAATATTCGCCCTCGCTGTTTTCAATACGCCAGAAGAATATGTACTCGTCATCAGAAATCGTTATTTCATCACCCTCCGATAATCCGGGGACACCGTCAATTCCTGAATCTATCACGCCTTTAAGAGGTGAAGTACCGGGAATAATTCTGGCGTATATATCATCCTCGTCTGCGTATTCATCGCAATACTCTTCAGATATATCCACGGTAAGACCTGCAATAAGAATATCGTTTTCGGAGATATTTTCTGCAACCTTTCTGAAGGTAGCATTCGCTAAAGCATATCTTTTGGCGTTCAGCTTTGCCGTATCATGGAACCTGAAAAGCTCCGTATCCTCTGTAGAAATCTCATTAAGAAGCAGAATAGTGACTTTCCCGTCTTTAGTAAAGGAGATATACGGCACGGCAAACTCGCTGTCTTCAAACTCCTGTGCATCAGAGTACACCGACGTGGGAAGCCTCCAGCCGAACATTACCTGTGATTCCTCGTTATAGGAAACGCCGAAGGGTATCTCGGTATTTTCGTCAGGCATATTTCCGATTCCCGTCACGTAGGTGCATATCTGACTCATAAGTCTGACAATGAAATCGACGTTTTCCTCCTCAGCATTACGTACTATAAGCTGACGGGAGCCAAGACTTGACAAGCCTGAAGTCATAAGGGCGATTTTATTATCCTCACCCATCCCGAAGGCATATACACGGAAAAGAAGATTGTCAAGGGGCGGTACGTCAACCTCCGCCAGCATTTCCGCCCATCTGCACGGCAGAAGTCGGTAATTAACAAGCTCAAGTAAAAAGGGCGAAGCATCCTTATTCAGCTTTACCGCAACCCTTAAAAGCAGGAAAAGAAGCTCGTCTGCGGGCATTTCATCACTATAACCGTTCAAGATAAGCATATATCCGTAATCTTCTATAAAGCCTTCATATTCAAACTGTGTTATAGGATGAACGGCGTTGAAGCGGTCCATATCGTTACAGATATCGCTGAGTCCTGCCACTATCTGAACGAATGCCTTGCTTTTCTCATCCGTTACTATGAACACAAGAGAGTTGGTTTCGTCATCGATATATCTTTCCTGGAGTTCTATGCCTTTTAAACTGATCAGGGCATCGTTTGTTTCACTACCCGAGGGGAAGGAATCGGACGTTCTGAAGGGTATTGCAAGGGATAGCGGTATCTTATCAGCAGTGCTGTGACGGGGTAGCTTTAATTCCTTTACGGGTGTTTCGGGGTACTGATACGTGAGTTTATCCATAAAGCCAGTACTACCGTTTCTGTTATCGAATTTTTCTGCAAGTTCCTTTGCGGTACTATAGAAATACTCCTGAAGCTCTGATACCGAATAAAGGTTATCCTTATTATATTTTTCAAAGCTATGGGGCAAGGACATAGTAAGCTCGTCGCATCCCTGATCTGCTATGGCTTTAAAGAATCTTGCAGAAGCGTCTGCAAAGTAGAAGCGCATTTTAGGATTGTGGCTTCTTACAAAAAAATCAAGGCTACGGGTAAACAGCTTAAACGCCTTGTCGGTATCGGTAAGAGCTTTTAAAAGGAGGATATGCGACATCTCCATAAGGAAATTATCGTTATCGTCTATCATCGGCAGCAGCATATCCGCATAATGCTGTGCCTCTGATATTGCACCTATTTTAGTGAAATGCTCAACACATTTTCCGAAGGTGACTTCGGGAACTTCGGCACAGGAGATACCACGCTTCTTCATTTCTTCAAGCATGGAAATCGCCTTTTCCTCTGTACCAAAGAGGAATTCCACACAGATATCGTGATTCATCTCACAAGCGGCGCAGTCGCTTAAATCGTCCCTCTCTGCCTGACGGAATTTCTGCCACAGCTCCTTTGACTTTTCGGGATTGGTGTCGGCATAGAAAAGCATCGTCTTCATATAGTAGGTACGAAGAGAATATCCGTAACGCTCGCACCGTACTCTGAATTCTTCAAAATAGCTTTCAGCCATTTCCCTTGACACCTGATAGAAGTCCCTTATATCCTCAATTATCCATTTGAATGCTATCATAAAGGAGTTTATATCCTCTTCACCGGGATTTGTCAGCTTATCGAAAAGTGACATACATTCGGGGAACATTATTACAGCCTTATAGCAATCTCCGTTAAAGACCGACTCTCTTATATACATATAACGAAGCTCGAGGGATTTTGAGGAATCCTTTTCCTTGTCCGCTTCGTCGATACATTTTTTAAGATACTTCATTTTTTCTTCGCCGTCGGGAAGGTTGTAAAAATATGCATTATCAAACATTTTAATAGCTCCTTTTATTCAATGCCCCACTCAATAAGCTTTATGAGGTTCTGATTCATTATATTCATTTCACTGCTATGAACGGGAAAGCCGCCAGCAATAAGCGACTGCACATATAAAATCTGTGCGTAGACCGACAGCTTTTCCTCGTCTGCTATTTCTGAAAGCTTTTTTATAAGGTGATTTTCACAGTTCAGATAAAGCACCGCAAAGGCTGAATTGTCAAGCTCCTCTCCAAAGGCGTCAAGCATACTGTCAAAAAGTCCTGATGAATTTTCCTTTGATTTGTTTATATCACGTTTAAGCTCCGCTTCGCTACTCAGGGTATAGAGTGACGCCAGCTGATACGGAGAAAAGCCTTTAAGTACTACCCTGCAATCATAAGGATAGAGCACGCTATTAAAAGTATCCAGCATATAGCTGAAATCATCTTCGTTTTCGGCATCCTCAAGAAGCTCCTCCAGCAGACTATCATGCATCTGCTCGGTATCTGATATTCCGAGAGCGGAAAGCATCGTAAGAAGCGCTCTATCGTGCACGTATCCGCTATTTACCAGAAGCTCGTTCTTTTCGGCAAACACGGGGCGGAGTTGTCGGAAGGCGTCTATATCGGAGGTGTAAAAAAGCTTGTTTTTATACTGCATAAGCTCCTTGCCGCTCAAATTTCCGAAGCTGGTTTCAAAAACGAAATAAGGCATAAATATTCTGAACAGACGTTCATTTTCTGCACAGACGGATTTTAATGCCACTCCGTGAATAGTTACCAGTTTTTGAAGCATAAGGGGATCCTTTACGGATATTTTTTCAAGATATGCCGATATGCAGGCTGAAAGCTCTTCTTTGGCTTCATCAAGTAACGAATCCTTGTAAAAATCCTCTCTTGAGGCTGTGGGATTCAGCTTATCGGTATTGAAAAAGCATTGGATAAAGAATGCCCATTCGGGAAGCAGAGAGCTTCCATCCTCGGTAAGAAGCATATTTTTAAGATAAATTCTATGCTTGCTCTTTGAGGCGGCAGAAACAGTATAGGGCAGAATATAGGCTATTCCGCTGAACAGTCCCTTTCTGGAGTTAAGAGGAATATAATCAAGATAATCATACTCTGTGCCGAATATATTTTTACCCATACTGAGTATATCGCGGCGTTCATCTCCACTGTTTTCCGAAATCAGCATATTGACACGAAATTTTATATTTTCGTCAGTATGAACGTATACGGGATAAGGAATCGGAAGTCCGTAATATCTTATTATTTCAGTCACCTTTTCACGGGTAAAAAGGTAACCGTAGCTTTTTTCAGCTGTTATAGTTATTTCCGTGCCGACAGGCATATCGCTTTTTATTTCCTTTACGGAATATCTGCCATCGGAGAAGCCGTGCCATTCATAAGCCTTGTCGGGAGTTTTTACCGAACGGGTGCGAAGGGTTATCTCATCGGTGACGATAAAGCAGGATAAAAGTCCTATACCGAAACGCCCGATAAAGCTGCCGTCCTCTCCCCTTTTGGATGACTGCCCGATAACTGAAATGAATTTATGTATCTCGTCTTCGGTAAGTCCTGCACCGTTATCTGAAAAGCATAAAGAATTTTCCTCTTTTACCTTTATATCTATCTGCGGCTCACTGTAGGATGAGTCCAGCTGTTTGCGAAGGCTTATCGCATCGGCGCAGTTCTGGAGAAGCTCTCTCAGGAAAACTCCGGGACTACTGTACAGATGATTTGACAGTATATCTATCATACCGCCAAGATTTACGCTGAATGAATAATCGTTCATTGCCGCTCCTTTTTCGTCTATAAATTTCTATTTAATTATAGCACTTTTACATCTGAAATTCAATAAGAGCGAGCTTTAAAGGCCGTACAGATATTAAATTTTTATCACGTCAGAAAAATGACTATTACCCCTTGACAAATAATAGGTAATATGTTATCATTTATATGTAATATATTACTTAATTTATTGAGGAGGTAAAAATGGACATCAAAGAAGTTATTGACAGCGGCAAGGTAGATTTTTCGGGTATCGAATCATCTTATTTTCTCATTGGCTTATTAAGTGCCTTTGATAACAGATTTCAGGCAATGGCTGATAGTATGATGGAGGAAATCAGCTGGAAACAGTTTTTTGCTATCATATGCATAAATATGTATAACGGAAAGCCGACTGTAAAGGAGCTTGCCGAAATAATGGGCAGCTCTCACCAGAACGTAAAGCAGATACTGATAAAATTAGAAAAGAAGGGATTTGTCGATATCACCACTGACCAGACCGATAAAAGAAAGCAACGGATTGAGCTGACAGAATACTGCAGAGAGTTCTGTGAAAGAAACGACGAAATGAGTATGAATATTATGAAAACTATGTTCAGCGGTATTTCTGAAGAGCAGCTACAAGCTACTATAAAGACTATCATACAGATTGAAAATAATTTAAAGGAGATAGAGAAATATGAGTAAGGGTATCATTTTATATCAGTCAAAATACGGTGCAACAAAAAAGTATGCAGAATGGCTCACGGAACTGACGGGATTTGACCTCGTTGAAACGAAAAAAGCCAAGGCTTCTGACCTTGGCGGATATGACGTAATAATTTTAGGTGGAGGCGTTTATGCATCGGGTATTCTGGGATTTTCTTTTCTGAAAAAGAACGTAAAGCTATTTTCAGGCAAGAAAATTGCAGTGTTTGCAGTCGGTGCTTCTCCCTATGATGAAAAGGCAATAGAGCAGATAAGACAGCTTCATTTCAAGGACACGCTTGAAAACGTTCCGCTGTTCTACTGCAGAGGTGCCTGGGATGAGGAAAAGATGAAATTCGGTGACAGAACGCTTTGCAGGATGCTTCAGAAGGCGGTGGCAAAGCAGGACTCTGACACCTTAGAGCCGTGGCAGATGGCTCTTATGTCTGCGGTAGGGCAAAAATGCGACTGGACTGATAAAGCACAGCTTACGCCATTACTTGATTTTATAAAGGATTAAAGGATAGTCGTAATCCAATAAATAACCCCATAGGTAACGCTTGCCGTTATGCCGTAGACTATTACGGGGCCTGCGATAATGAACATTTTTGCGCCTGTAGCCTTTATCTTTTTATAAAAGTATTTACATTTAAACGGCGGTTATGGTATAATGAAATAAAGTGAGGTAGAAATATGACTATAATTCAAAAAGAGCAATATGTATTTGAAGTAGATATTGAGAAAACAATAGAATATTATAAGACACACTCGCTTTGCGAATGCGATTGCTGTGAAAATTTTTATACTCAAATAGGTGGTAAGTTCCCAAAGCTCGAGTCTTTTCTTGCCGACTTTGGCGTGGATATATCAAAGCCTGATGAGTGTATGAGTGTTGAATTAGACAATACGATTATGTATATTGGCGTTGACTATACCATTTGCGGAAAAGTAGCAACTATGGGACAATATAAAATTGATATACATGATAATCAATTCTTTAGTCTTGTTATTACCGAGGGTTTCGCCTCTCCAAATGAACAGACTGGAGAATATTTTACTATTTCAGTAAATAATATTTTTGAGTTGCCATGGGTGTTGGATAAACCATTTCCAGAACCAACAACTTTCAAAGCAACAAGTAAAATAAAAGAATTTTTCAAAAAAGTATTTAAGGCTTGACCAATTCGGTCAAGCCTTTTGCATTAGAATAATGTGGTTATCCAATAGATAATTCCATAAACAACCGACGCCACCGTGCCATAAACAATCACCGGTCCTGCGATTATGAACATTTTTGCGCCTGTGCCTAAAATATAGCCTTCGGTCTTGAATTCAAGAGCGGGAGATACTACGGCGTTTGCAAAGCCTGTGATAGGTACAAGAGTTCCTGCGCCGCCGTGCTTTGCTATTCTTTCGTACAGTCCGAAGCCGGTCAGTACCGCACTTATCAGTATAAGCGTTATAGAAGTGTACGCCGCCGCCTGCTCATCGTCAAGTCCCGTATTTTTATAAAGATTCAGAAAAAACTGACCTACCATACAGATAAAACCGCCTATCAGGTATGCCTTCGGGATGGTCTTATACAGCTTTGATTTGCCTGAATGCTTTTTGCTTATCCTACTGTATTCCTTTTTGCTGATATCCATATAATCTCTCCGTTTTATATTTTATTGTTATTTTTCACATCTGAAGGCAGTTTATACAAGTAAATTCAAGAATTATTGCTATTGCAATAAGCGAAAAAGTGTGATATAATTTTAACAGACAATTTTTGAACAAAAGAAAGGCGAAATTATGAAATACGTTGTTTTACTTTGCGACGGTATGGCTGACCTTTACAGAGAGGATTTAAACGGCACACCTATGAGCGTTGCGAATAAGCCGAATATGGATATGCTTTGCAAGAAATCAAGAATCGGTCTTGTAAAGACTGTAGCCGACAACTTAAAGCCCGGTAGTGACGTGGCTAACCTCTCGGTTTTAGGCTATGACCCTGCTATATACTATTCAGGCAGAAGTCCTTTAGAGGCGGGCAGTATCGGCATTGACATGAAGCCTACAGACGTTTCCTTCAGAACAAACCTTGTTACTGTAACGGATGAAGAAAATTACGAGGACAAGACTATACTTGACTACTGCGCTGATGATATTTCAACCGAAGAAGCGGCTGAAATCATTAAGTTCATCGACGAAAAGTTAGGTACAGAGGAGTTCAGGTTCTATAGCGGCGTAAGCTACCGTCATTGTCTTATCTGGGATAATGGTACAATGGACGTAGGCAAGCTGACACCTCCCCACGATATTACGGGCAAGCCTGTAAAGGAATATCTCGGTGCAAATGAAAACGGTCAGGTTCTTATCGATATGATGAAGAAGAGCTATGAGCTTTTAAAGGATCATCCCGTTAACTTAAAGAGAATTGAAAGAGGTCTCCGCCCTGCCAACAGCATATGGTTCTGGGGCGAGGGTGTCCGCAAAGAGCTTACTCCCTTCAAGGAAAAGTACGGCAAAAGTGCGGCTATGATCTCCGCAGTCGATCTGCTCAAGGGCATCGGTAAGTTTACCGAAATGGACGTAATAAACGTAGAGGGTGCTACCGGCTATATAGATACAAACTTTGACGGCAAGGCACAGGCGGCTGTTGAAGCATTAAAGAGCGGCAAGGATCTTGTATATATCCACGTTGAAGCTCCCGACGAATGCGGTCACCGTTTTGAAATTGCTAACAAGGTAAAGGCTATAGAGCTTATTGACGAAAAGATTCTTGGGGTTATATTAAAGGAATTCCAGGGCGAAGATATAAAGATTCTTATCTGCCCCGACCATCCCACACCCTTAGAGCTTAAGACTCATACCAATGCACCCGTTCCCTTTATGATATATGACAGCACAAAGGTTGTAAACGGTGCAGACAGATTCTGCGAGGAATCTGCCACAGCAACAAAGGATTACGTAGCGGTAGGTCACGAGCTTATGGCACAGTTTCTTGCTTAACTGAATATCACGATCCGCAGGAGAAAATCCTGCGGATTTTAATTTTTAAAAATTCTTAAATTATTTAAGGATTATTTAATAATTGCTATGTTATACTGTAGTCACAACAACGAAAGGAGCATAAGAAATGTATCTTAACATTCTTAAAAAGGACCTTAAAAGAAAAAAGGCGATGAATATAATTCTGCTTTTGTTCATTATACTTGCGACGATGTTTGTAGCAAGCGGTCTGAATAACGTGTTCACAGTAATAAACGGCACGGATTATTACCTTGACAAAGCGGAAATAGGAGACTTTGTAGTTATTACGATGGGTGACGATTCAAGAGGACACGCCGACGATATACTCGAAAAAGCGGACTGTGTAAAAAGCCACAAGATCGAAACCTGTATTTTCGGCTCGCAGGACAGCGTTTCACGGGTTGACGGATCGGCGGTTGAAACTAAAAACACCGCATTATTCCAGTCAATATCCGATGCAAAACTCAAATTCTTTGACACGGCAAACGAACTCGTTACCGAGGTTAAGCCCGGTGAAGTGAAGATAGCAGGCGGCTTTATAAAAAACAATAATCTTAAAAATGGCGATTATATCCGCATCAAATTAGGCGATGTAGAGATGGAGCTTAAAATTGCGGGAAAAGTCAAGGATGCTTTTTTAGGCTCTGATTTTATGGGCAATACGCGATTTCTGCTGAATCAGGCGGATTACGATAAATTCCTCGCCGATGATATGATAAAGGCACACTATCAGGGTGAGGTTGCTTATATCGAAACAGATGACGTGGCATCGACTATATCAGCTATTGCGGATATTCCCGGAATCGCCTTTTCGGGTGCAAGAAGCACACTTGTAATGTGCTATGTAATGGAAATGATAGTAGCGTTTGTAGTGCTTGTTTTAAGTATATGCCTTATTATTGTATCCTTTGTAGTACTTCGTTTTTCAATCGGCTTTACAATCGCCGAAGAATACAGAGAAATCGGCGTTATGAAGGCTATCGGTATCAGAAATCACAAAATAAGAGGTCTTTACATAGTAAAGTATCTGCTTATGGCTTTAGTCGGTGGTGTTATAGGCTTTTTCGCCAGCATCCCCTTCGGTAATCTGCTGATGGCGTCTGTAAGTGAAAATATGGTACTTGGTAATAATGCGGGTGTACTTATAAATATTATCAGTACGATAGGTACAATAATTGTTATTCTTGCATTTGCATACGGATGCACGGGTAAGGTAAAGAAGCTGACGCCTATTGACGCTATCCGTTCAGGACAGACGGGTGAGCGTTTTGGTAAAAAGAGCATTCTGAGAATCAGCAAAACCAGAGTAAGACCTGCGGTATTTATGGCATTAAATGACGTTATGAGTGCACCTAAACGCTTTATGACGATTATAATTTCATTCTTCCTCTGCACGCTTTTCGTACTTATGCTGGTAAATACCGTTGCTACTATGAAAAGTCCTAACCTTATTACGACCTTCGGTACAGAAAGCGACCTATACATAACCGACGTAAACGGCGCAATGGAATTTATGAACACCGGCGACAAGGAAAGCCTGACAAAGGAGCTTGAAAGACTCTCTGATAAGATTTCCGAAGATGGAATGCCCTGTGATGTAAGCGTAGATATACAGTATAATTATAAGGTTATATCAAAGGAAAATGAATTTTCTTTATCCTGTGCGCAGAGTATTAATATTCCCGTAGAGAATTATGATTATTTTGAGGGCTCTGCTCCTGAAAACAAAAAAGAGATTGCCATAACACCCCAGGTTTCAAAGCTTCTTAATGCTGAAATAGGCGATACTGTTACAATCGACTTCGGAAGTGAAAAAATCGACTGTATAATAACGGCATATTTCCAGACGATGAATAACTTAGGCGAGCTTATACGACTTCACGATGACGCCCCTACCTCTATGAGTTCTGTTTCGGCTATCAGACAATATCAGGTGGATTTTACCGACAACCCCTCTGCCGCAGAGATAGAAAACAGAAAGGAAAGAATCAAAGAGCTATTAGATATAGAATACATAATGAACGCAACCGAATACTGCATAGACTGCGTATCGGTAGTTCCTACGATGGAGGCTGTTCAGTTCATGCTTTTAGCGATAACCATTATTGTAGTTATTCTTGTTACGGTTCTTGTTGAGCGGTCCTTTATCTCCGATGAAAAGAGTCAGATTGCGCTTTTAAAGGCTATCGGCTTCAGAAACGGAACAATAATCTGCTGGAATGCTTTGCGCTTTGGTATAGTGGCGCTTGTGGCGGCAGTTCTTGCGGCGGCGGTTTCAATACCTATGACGGAGCTTTGTATCACACCGATTTTCGGAATGATGGGTGCTACAAAAATCATATTCAATATCGATCCATTACAGATATTCCTGATTTACCCTGCAATCATCTTTGCGGTAACGATTATTTCAGCACTGCTCACCTCCCTATACACAAGAAAAATCAAGTCATCCGATACAGCTAACATTGAATAAGAAAGGAAATCACTATGAATATTTTAGAAGTAAAAGACCTTTGCAAAACTTACATCGTAAACAAGCGCCAGAACAACGTACTCAAAAACGTAAACTTTTCGGTTTCCGAGGGTGAAATGGTGGCAATAATGGGACCTTCAGGCTCAGGTAAGTCTACCCTGCTCTATGCGGTATCGGGTATGGACGGCATCACCTCGGGAGAGGTAAAGTTCTGTGGAAAGGACATTGCAAAGCTCGGTGCAAAGGAGCTTGCAGATTTAAGACTTGACGAGATGGGTTTTATTTTCCAACAGATGTATATGTTAAAAAATCTCACGGTACTTGACAATATCATACTTCCTGCGGTACAATCAGATAAAGCGGATGAAAGCCGCAAGGAAACGGTACAGCGTGGTCAGGAGCTTATGCGTAAGCTCGGTATTATCGATATTGCCGACAACGATATAAACGAGGTATCAGGTGGTCAGCTGCAGAGAGCTTGTATCTGCCGCAGTATGATAAACAACCCGAAAATGATTTTTGCCGATGAGCCTACCGGCGCATTAAACCGCACCAGCTCCGACGAGGTTATGGATGAACTGACAAAACTGAATAGCGAAGGTACTACGATTATGCTAGTAACTCACGACGTAAAGGTAGCGGCAAAATGCACAAGAGTGCTTTATATAGTTGACGGAAACATAAAAGGAGAGTATAATTTAGATAGGTACGAAAATGCCTCCCAGATGAGAGAGCGTGAACGTGCACTCAACAACTGGCTTATGGAAATGGGCTGGTAAGGCGTGCCGCCTCGGGCAGTTCCGCCGTGCCACAGAAATAGATAATCCGAAGGCGTTCTGCACGGCGGGGTAAGGTCTGTAGTTATTCAGCTTATAATTGCAGAGCGTTTAATACCAGTTCCGCCGTGTCATAGAAAGAGATAATCCGAAGGCGTTCTGCACGGCGGGGTAAGAATTATATGCTATTAATCCGTATTTTTCTACCCTCTAATTAAGTCTTCTGAAAGGAAACGTTATGACCGACATTCTTATAGTTGAAGATAACAAAGAATTAGCTACCCTGCTGTGTGATTTTCTCCGAGGGGAAAATTACACGGTAAAAGTAGCCGAAACAGGAGAAAAAGCTTTGTCCCTTTATGAAAGTAACGGGACAAGGCTTATTGTCCTTGATATAATGCTACCCGGCATTGACGGCTTTGCTGTATGCAAGAAAATACGTGAAGAAAGCAATACTCCTATTCTTATCGTAAGTGCCAAAAACGAAAAGGACGATAAGCTGACAGGGCTTACTCTCGGTGCGGATGATTACATAGAAAAGCCTTATGATATTGATATAATGCTGGCGAAGATTTCAGGTATATTCAAGCGAAGATATGCCGTAGACGAGATTATTGACGGTGATATAAGAATAAACAAGGCAAGCCGCAACGTTTATAAAAACGATATAGAAATAGAGATGACCGCCAAGGAATATGAGCTACTTGTTCTGCTGATGGAAAACAAGGGTAAGGCTCTGACAAAGGAATATCTGTTTAATCAGATATGGGGTAGCGACAGCTTTTCCGAGCAACAGACGCTGACGGTACATATAAAATGGTTAAGGCAGAAGATAGAGGATGACGCAAAAAATCCGAAGAGAATACTGACGGTATGGGGAGTAGGCTACAGATATGAAAGCATTTAACAGGATCTCTGTAATAGTCAGTATAGCGATAATCCTTCTCTTTGCTATAGCAAATATAGTCCTGATAAGCGGTGACAAGGACAGCGGCAGACCGTATCTTGTCGAGGTTTCAAGATTATCGGAAGAAATTGAGAAAAGCGGAAATATCCCTGATTTATCTGACTTAAAACACGTTACCGCTGTTGTAAAGCAGGGAGATGACTTTTATACATCCCACAGCGATTACGTCATAAGAGAAATAAAGGGTGAGCTTTACCGCTTTGATTATACGGCAGATAACAGTATTAAACACAGAGAGCTTATTATTACCGTTAATATAATTCTTGGTATAATGGCTCTGCTGATAATAGCGGTAATGGTTTTTATAAGAGTAAAGATTCTTACTCCTTTTGAAAAGCTGACAGACGTACCCTACGAGCTGTCAAAGGGTAACCTTACCACTCCCGTAAAGGAAACGAAAAACCGCTTTTTCGGAAGATTTATCTGGGGTGTGGACTTACTCCGTGAAAATATGGAGGAGCAGAAGGAACGGGAGCTGAAGCTACAGCGGGATAAAAAGATGCTGTTACTTTCCCTTTCGCACGATATAAAGACTCCTCTTTCCGCAATAAAGCTATATTCAAAGGCACTTTCAAAGGGGCTTTATTCCGACAAGGAAAAACAGCTTGAAATTGCAGAAAATATAAATAGCAAGGCTGACGAAATAGAAGGGTATGTATCTCAGATAATCACCGCATCAAGAGAGGACTTTTTAAGTTTAGATGTGAACAACGGCGAATTCTACTTATCCGAGCTTATAAGCAAGATAAAAGTATATTACACTGAAAAGCTCTCTTTGATAAAGACAGAGTTTAGTGTAGATGAATACAATGACTGTATTCTTAAAGGAGATATCGACCGAAGCATTGAAGTAATACAGAATATTGTGGAAAATGCCATAAAATACGGAGATGGTAAAAAAATCAGTATTGAATTTTCTACGGAAGACGGCAGTATTCTTGTAACAGTAAAAAACAGCGGCCGTTCTCTCAGCTCAGCAGACCTGCCGCATATTTTTGAAAGCTTCTGGAGAGGCGAAAACGCTGAAAAGGAAAAAGGCAGCGGTCTCGGATTATACATCTGCCGTCAGCTTATGCTTAAAATGAACGGCGAAGCCTTTGCTGAAATAAAGGGCGATGATATATGTGTTACGGCAGTATTTACAAAGGCGTAAATTCAACGATTTAAATCATTTCAAATACAAAAGCCACTTTTGATTTTGCATCAGAAGTGGCTTTTTAAACATTTATTATACTATTTTTTCTTCCTCATCATCTTTTTTTCTTGAAGCTGCACAAAGCGCTCCATTCGGGCAATTTGAACATTGTCCTCCGCAAAGAGGCTTTCCTGCCTTTTTATCACGTCTTAACTGCACGATAGCTAAAACAAGTATCGCCGCTACTATAAGCGAAACAATAACTGTAGGCATAATGTTCTCCTTTCAAATCAGGACTTTACCTTCGCTTTATAAGCTGTGTAATCCTTCTGAGGTCTTACAAGCATAAAGATTAGGAATGCAAGTGCAAGGATACCGAAAATAAGTCCAACTACGTTTAATGTACCTGTAAAGATACTACCAATCTGGAATACGATAAGTGAAACCAGATAAGCGAATACACACTGATATGTGATTGCAAAAGCTGTCCACTTTGCGCTGTTCATCTCTCTCTTGATTGCACCCATTGCGGCAAAGCAAGGAGCACAGAGAAGGTTGAAGATAAGGAAGGAATAACCTGCAAGAGGGGTCATACCCATAAAGTCGAGTACACCAAGTACCGCAACAACCTCTTCCTTGGCTATAAGTCCCATAATTGTTGCAATTGCAGAAACGGGATTGCCGAAGCCTAAGGGAGCAAATAACCAGCAGATAGCGTTACCAATCATACCGAGCACGCTGTCTGTAAGCTCGATTTCTGTGCTGAAGCCGAAGGTACCGTCTGCGAGTGTTCCGAAGCAGGAGCCTGCCCAGATGATAACTGTTGAGAGCAGAATAACAGTACCTGCCTTTTTGATGAAGGACCAGCCACGTTCCCACATGCTTCTGAAAAGATTTCCTATAGTGGGAAGATGATATGCAGGAAGCTCTAAAACGAAGGGAGCTACCTCGCCTGCAAAGGGTCTTGTTTTCTTGAGCATAATACCTGAAATAACGATAGCCGCACAGCCTACAAAGAAGGCGCTGGGAGCTACCCACCAGGCATTGCCGAATAAGGAGCCTGCGATAAGTGCTACGATAGGCATCTTTGCACCGCAGGGGATAAAGGTTGTAGTCATAATCGTCATACGACGGTCACGTTCATTTTCGATGGTACGGGACGCCATAACACCGGGAACACCACAGCCTACGCCTATAAGCATAGGGATAAAGGACTTACCTGAAAGACCGAACTTTCTGAAAATTCTGTCCATAACAAAGGCAATTCTTGACATATAGCCGCAAGCCTCCAGGAATGCAAGCATAAGGAAGAGTACAAGCATCTGGGGTACGAAGCCCAGTACCGCACCGACACCTGCTATAATACCGTCGAGAATAAGAGATTTGAGCCAGCCGTCAACGGAGATTGCATCCAGTCCCTGCTCTACAAGAACGGGAACACCGGGTACCCATACGCCATAGTCTTCGGGAGCGGGAGCACCCTCCATAGCTTCTTCTACAAGAGCATTTACATCATAGCCGGACTGGGCAAGACTGTCACCGTAAGAGCCGAGAGCTTCTTCAAAAGCACCGTAGTCGCCGTCCTGTACAGCACCAAGTACATCCTCTGCACCGATAACACCCTTATCAGCCGCCGACTGGGTTAAATTCAGAACTTCTTCCGTAAAGATATTTTCTGAAGCATAAGCGTCTGTTGCTTCTTCAAACTCGCCTACACCTATATTGAACAGATGGAAACCGTCACCGAAAAGTCCGTCGTTTGTCCAGTCTGTCACCCAGGTACCTACCGTTGTAACGGATATGTAGTAAACTATAAACATAATTACCGCAAAGATAGGTAAAGCTAAAATTCTGTTGGTTACAATTCTATCTATTTTATCAGAAATGGTGAGAGCGCCCTTATTCTTCTTTACAAAGCACTTTTTAACCACTTCCTCGATATAGAGGTATCTTTCGTTTATGATGATGCTCTCTGAATCGTCGTCAAGCTCTTCTTCAGCAGAGAGAATATCCTTTTCAATGTGACTTGAAATCTCCTCGGAAAGATTCATCACTTCAAGCACCTTTTCATCTCTTTCAAAGAGCTTTATTGAATACCATCTCTGCTGCTCTTCGGGGATATCGTGAAGAAGATATTCTTCGATATGAGCAAGTGCATGCTCTACGCAACCACCGAAACGATGTCTCGGAGGAGTGATAGTTTTTTCTCTGGCAGCCTTTATCGCAAGCTCTGCCGCCTCGGTTATACCTGTTTCCTTTAAAGCGGAAATGGTAACCACCTTACATCCAAGCTCTTTTGAGAGCTTTTCGATATCGATCTTGTCGCCGTTCTTTTCTACTATATCCATCATATTGATAGCGCAGACAACGGGTATGCCGATTTCTATAAGCTGAGTAGTAAGATAGAGGTTACGCTCTATATTCGTACCATCCACGATATTGAGAATGGCGTCAGGCTGTTCGCCTACAAGATAATTTCTTGCTACTACTTCTTCGAGTGTGTAGGGTGATAAGGAATAGATACCGGGCAGGTCGGTGATTATTACGCCTTCTACTCCTTTCATCTTGCCTTCTTTCTTTTCTACAGTAACGCCAGGCCAGTTGCCTACAAACTGATTTGATCCTGTCAGAGCGTTAAATAATGTTGTTTTGCCGCAGTTAGGATTACCTGCAAGCGCAATTCTGATTTCCATATATCCTTGATGTCCCTTTCTTTAATCGTTAGTTTCAGCTAACTGTATTATACAATAAAAACGTCTGTTTTTTTCAGATTTATTCTGTTTCTATCATTTCAGCATCAGCCTTGCGGAGTGATAGCTCATAACCTCTTACGTTTATTTCAATAGGATCACCTAAAGGAGCTACCTTTCTGACGGTAATTTCTACACCCTTTGTGATGCCCATATCCATAATTCTTCTTCTTAAAGCGCCCTGACCACCGACCTTTACTACCTTTACAGGCTTGCCGATCTTTGCGTCCTTTAACGTTGCCATATGTTGTTCCCCTTTTCTTTCAGGATTATATAATTTTTAAAGTTAGGTTATACTAACTGCGTTTGTTTTTAAAAGTTAGCATCTGCTAACCATAGATATTATACTACCTTGTCTCACATTTGTCAAGGTAAAATATGGTTTATTTTGTGTTTTGTAGGTTTGCACATAACATCTGGTTAGTTTATGCTAACTTATAGTTAAAATGACAATACTGTGTATCTATGATATCTTCAATGCCCGATAAAAATCAACGCCCTCGTTCAGCCTGTTGCAAAGAAATCTTCTGCACTTCTCATAGTTATCGAATATACACCTTGCCTTTTCGGGACATCCGTAAACCTTCCAATAACCGCAGAGCTTGAAGTTCTCTCCCTTGTTTTTTATAAAGCCCTCCACGTCCTCAATGGGATAACCGAGAAATATACCGATTTCGTGGGGAAAATCCTCCGACTCTCTTATTCTTCGGGACAGAAAGCTGATATAAACGTCTATGTCGCAGTCTGTCGGATAACCGCAAAGAGAAAGTATGCGTTCTGCATTCTTATCTGCCAGTCTTTCTGAAAGCTGTTTTTCGTTATACACAAGAAGCAAGGAACGGCTTTTGCAGTTACAAAGCACTCTGCTTTTTATTCCCTTCACCTCTACCCTTGTGTTGAAATTAGTGCTTTCGCTGTAAAGCTCGGAATCATCCATAGCAAGCGATACAAGGCTTGCACATTTTATACCGAGTAAGGTCGGTGCCGTATGAAAGGCTATCTTTTTAATAAAATCGTTGTATAATTTATTGTACATATCTCCTCCTTTGAGTTAGCCAAAACTAACTAGCCTGTCAAAAAATAAGCAGATTCATCTGCAATACTGTTCGAGTACACCTTTTAATGCCGTTACACCAGCGGTATGTATTCTGACTACGGGGATAGCCTTTTTCTCTGATTTTTTATTCACGCTGTTCAGCATCTTATGCGAACAGGTACCAGTGAATACCACCATCAGATCGGGAGTATCCAGCTTACTTTCAAAATCGGTCTGCATCTTAGTAAAGACCTTTGCCTTACAGTTGTAGGATTTGCAAATATCCTTGTAACGAGTCACCATACAGTCGTTACCGCCTATCAGTACTACGCTCATAACTATTCCTTTCTGTTTTTTGGTTAGTTGTAACTAACTTTCTGGGATAAGTATACCACTTCTAAATTTATTTGTCAAGAGATTATTATTGCTTTTTTCAGAAAATAATGATATAATTATCAGAGAAACAAAAGGAAGTGGAAAAAATGAATATAGAAGTCAGAAAATATACCGATAGGAATATACCAAAAATGACTGAAATCTGGAATGAAATAGTCGAGGAAGGTATCGCCTTTCCGCAGGAGGATATTCTTGACGAAAGCTCTGCAAGAGAGTTTTTCGGCAGTCAGAGCTATACAGGAGTAGCCGAGGATGAAAAAGGTAATATACTCGGTCTTTACATACTGCATCCCAATAACATAGGAAGATGTGGGCATATTTCCAATGCCAGCTATGCAGTATCTTCATCTGAAAGAGGTAGGCATATCGGAGAAAAGCTGGTGCTGGATTGTATAAGTAAGGCAAAAGAGCTTGGCTTTGGGATACTGCAGTTCAATGCGGTGGTAGCTACGAATATCCATGCAAGGCATCTTTATGAGCATATCGGCTTTAAACAGCTTGGTACTATTCCTAAGGGCTTTCGTATGAAGGACGGGCATTATGAGGATATTTGTCCTTATTTTATAGAGCTATAGAAAAAACCTGAGAAGAGTCTGTCTTCTCAGGCTTTTTAATTATTCTTCGATAGTAACTGACTTCATAACCTGCTTTGTTTTGGGTTTATCCTGCCAGTCGGTTTCTACTGCGGCGATTTCATCTACCACTTCGATACCCTCTACTACCTTACCGAATGCGGCATAGTTACCGTCAAGGTGGGGAGCATCCTCGTGCATAATGAAGAACTGTGAGCTTGCAGAGTCGGGCATCATTGAACGAGCCATAGAGATAACGCCTCTTGTGTGCTTTAAGTCGTTCTTTACGCCGTTTGCTAAGAATTCGCCCTTGATGTTTTCCTTTGCGCCGCCCATTCCTGTGCCGTCAGGACAGCCGCCCTGAATCATAAAGCCGCTGATAACACGGTGGAAGGTAAGTCCGTTGTAGAAGCCTTCCTTTACAAGCTTTTCAAAGTTTGCAACTGTGATGGGTGCGTGTTCGGGATAAAGCTCAAGCTTTATCTTCTTGCCGTTTTCCATTTCAATTACTACCATTTTATTTATTTCCTTTCATAATCGGTTTAAAACCGTTTTTACCACTGTGAATCCTGAGGTACTTTTGAATATATCTTGTTATCTGTGCCGTCTGTTGTAACGCCCTTTGCTTCGAAAAGCTCGGATAAGGTTACAAGCTGATAGCCCTCGTCTAAAAGATAGGGGATAAGTGACTTCAGCATTTCTACTGTGTTGTCATTTCCCTCTGCATCGTGAAGAAGGAATATTGCGCCGTCCTTTGCGCGAAGCTTCATTACCATAAATCTCTTTTCTGCTGTAACCTTTGCATCCCAGTCATTGCATCCGGTACCATTTATAAAGGTAAGGTCGATTGTATCGAACATCAGATTATTTACTGCTATGTAAGGAGGACGGAAATACTTTTCACGCTGACCTGTTATTTCAAAAATCTTATCAGATACATACTGTACTTCAGCCTTTATTTCATCTTCGGTGAGTTTATCCATGTAAGAGTGGGATTTGGAGTGATTTGCAATCTCACAACCCATATCAAAAGCACGCTTTACTGACTTTGCAGAATCATCATTGATGTTGTTTCCTATAAGGAAGAAGGTTGCCTTTACCTTATACTCTTCCAAAACATCAAGAACCTGGTTAGTAGTTGTAGTGTTGGGACCGTCATCAAAGGTGAGGGCAATATATTTAGCCTCTGTGGGAGCAGGCTTTTCTGCTTCGGTTGTTGTCTCCGGAGCTGGAGTAGCCTGTGTTTCAGGTTCCTTTGTCGTAGTCGTCTCAGGAGCTGCCGTTTCCTCCTTTGAGGTTGTTGTAGCCTCTGTTTCAGGCTCCTTTGTCGTAGTTGTCTCAGGAGCGGATGTTTCCTCCTTTGAAGTTGTTGTAGCCTCTGTTTCGAGAACAGAGCTTTCTTCCTTGCTTTCCTCTGTTGCAGATGTTTCGTCACCGCTATCGGTCGTCGCAGAAGAGGTTACACCTGATGTTTCTGCGGGTGTGCTGATATCAGAGGATGTAGTATTTCCCGAACATCCTACCATAAGCATTGTTACAGCAAGCGTCATGGCTAAAAGTTTTTTCTTCATTGTTTTATTTCTCCTTATTTTTGTTTTCCTTGAAAAATATAAGATATCCGATATCGGTAATAAGTAAAATCACCGCTATTACCGCAAGGGCTATAATCCAGGGCCACAGATTCTTTTCTTCGTCGGGCTGTGCTTCGTCGCTTTCAGCCTTGCTTTCCTCCTGATGGGAAGAGGCAGAATCAGAATTACTTTCTTCTGTATCAGAAGAAACCTCTTCAGGTTTACTATCTGTAGCTTCGATTATAGTCGTCTGAGGAAGGGATGTTGTAGTCTGTTCCGTCTGAATAACAGCTTCGGGTACAGATGTTATGATATCGGTAACAGTTTCGCTTTCTGTCGGCGGAGCACTTTCGCTGGCAGTCGGCGTTGTCGTTTCCTGCTTTTCAAAATACTCTGGCGCTCTGAAATAGTATCTGCTTTCTGCAAGATAAGCGCAATGGTCAAAGGATAGTGCCAGGGGTGATATATCGGTATATTTCTGATAGCATTTGCCCTTTCTGAACTGTCCATTCTCGTATTTGTTGCCGCTGTTCCATACAGTGTCAATAACTACCCATCTGCCATCCAGCCATACCGCACTCCATTCGTGATTTACTCTTGCATCTGCAAGCTCCTCGTAGGAAATATCATCTGATGTAACTGTACCTTTTATATTGACAGCCCTTATCCCCTGCGCTTCAAGCAAAGCGCAGAAAAGATTTGAATATCCTGCACAGACTGTTCGTTTTCTTTGCAAAACGTTCTTTATACATATCGTATCCTGAGTAACAGATGTATCTCTGGCATCTCTGTCATAATATATATTTTCTGATACCCAGTTTGCAATAGCTACAGTCTTATTATAATCCCCTTTTATATCTTTTGCAATATAATCGGATAAATATTTCACCTCATCAAGGGTTTTTCTTACACTTTCTTCGGTCAGTTCATCGGTAAGATATCCAGCCCAGCTTTTTGCCGAAGTGGGCATTATCTTTTCCAGCACCTTGCCGTTGTGCTCCGGTAGATTATTATCGGGAAAGTACCAGCCTCCGTTGTCGTAATTTATTTTATAGGTCAGATGTACACCTGAGGTAAGGGTTATATCGATAATATCGTCTTTTTTCAGCGATTCGTTGGGATTTATGGTTGCGGTAAAATTTCCGTTACTTTCACTTTTTAAAGTGGTTGAAATAGTGCCGCCGTATCTCAGGGTTATGTCCTTCACCGGGTCGGATTTATAACAGCCCGATAAAACTATACTACGGCTGTATATACTTATCTTACAGCTATAATCAGGGTTATCCGAAGTCACAAGTTCGTAAACCTTCTGTGGTTTCTTATTTTCTGTATTGCTCTGTTCTGCACCTGCCGCCGATAAACATAAGAAAAGGCTTATCACAAATACAGTAAGTAGAGAGCTTATACGCAGAATTTTATTAAAGAACTTCATATCCTGCATCAATTATTATCTGCTTTAAAGAATCAACGCTTACACTTTCGGGATGCTCTACCACCGCCTGCTTATTTTCAAGGTCTGCGGTTGCACTTACGCCCTCAACTGCATTTAACACCTTTTCTACCATTGCCTTGCAATGTCCGCACATCATACCTTCTACCTTGATAATTGTTGTCATTTTCTGTTCTCCTTTTTCTTCCTTCATTGTTTTATTTTCTTCCGTCTTAGTAAAGCCTGATGGCTTCCACAGACGTAATCTTAACGAATTTGATACTACACAGAACGAGCTTAAACTCATTGCCGCTGCGGCTATCATAGGGTTTAATGTCAGTCCCAGCAAGGGGTAAAGAACACCTGCCGCTATCGGTATTCCTACCACATTGTAGATAAACGCCCAGAAAAGATTCTGCTTTATATTTCTCATTACCCTTTTTGAAAGGGATACTGCATCCGAAACAGAAGTGAGCTCACCGCTCATAAGAACGATGTCTGCACAGTCTATTGCGATATCTGTGCTTGCACCTACTGCGATACCGACTGTAGCGGTAGTGAGAGCAGGCGCATCATTTATTCCGTCGCCGACCATTGCCACAACCTTACCGTCTGATGTAAGCTTACCTATAATTTCTGATTTCTCGCCCGGCATAAGAGAGCTTCTGACATCATCTATGCCTGCCGCATCAGCTATATTCTGTGCTGTCTGTTTGTTATCACCTGTCAGCATAAGAGTTTTTATATTCATAGATTGAAGACGCGATACAGCCTCTTTTCCGCTTTCCTTTATAGTGTCAGCTACCGCAATAAGACCAAGAACTTTATTTTCATCAGAAAGGATCAGTACAGTCTTTCCGCTTTTGGAAAGGTTGGCAATATCTTTTTCTACATCCTTCAGGGATATATTATTATCTGAATGAAGTTTCTCATTGCCAAGGAAATATCTTGTATTGTTGATCTCTGCCGCAATTCCCTTGCCGATAATTGTTTTATAATTATCTACCTCGTCAGGCTTTACAGAAAAGGTTTCTGCCTTATCCATCACCGCACGTGCTAAAGGATGCTCGGAGCCGTTTTCGAGGCTTGCCGCTAATCTGACAAGCTCCTTTTCTGATTTTCCATAAGTAATTATGTCCGTTACAGAGGGCTGTCCCTTTGTAATAGTACCTGTCTTATCAAAAGCGACAATCTCTGTCTTACCTGCTATTTCGAGAGCTCCTGCGGATTTTATCAGTATTCCGTTTTTTGCCGCCGTTCCTGTTCCTACCATTATTGCAACAGGTGTAGCCAGACCAAGAGCACAGGGACAGGATATTACAAGCACCGCTATACCGCGCGATAATGCAAATTCGGGACTCTGTCCGCATAGCATCCATATAATAAAGGTTATTACCGCTATAGTCATTACAACCGGAACGAATATTCCGCTTATTTTATTTGCAACCCTTGCTATAGGCGCTTTGGTTGCAGACGCCTCCTCCACAAGTCTTATAATCTGAGAGAGTGTGGTATCTTCACCCGTCTTCTGCACCTGCATTTCAAAGTACCCGCCTGTATTTACAGTTGCGCATATAACCTTATCGCCGACTGTTTTTTCAACGGGAATGCTTTCGCCGGTTATAGCGGATTCATTAAGACTGCCACTGCCCTTTATTATTTCACCGTCTGCCGCCACCGCTTCTCCCGCTTTGACAACAAGAATATCCCCGACAATTATCTCTTCGGCGGGAATGACCATTGTTTCGTTATTGCGGATGACTGTCGCGGTTTTAGGAGCCAGATCCATAAGCTCTGCCACGGCGTCGGTGGTTTTCTTTTTTGATCTTGCCTCTAGGGTTTTGCCAAGAGTTATGAGCGTGAGTATCATCGCAGAACCCTCAAAATAAAGGTCCATCGAATATTTATCCACCATAGCCATATCGCCGCTGCCTAATCCGTAGCCTATACGGTAAATTGCAAAAACGCCGTATATGAATGCCGCAGATGAGCCTGTAGCTATAAGGGTATCCATATTGGGCGCACCACGGAACAGCGATTTAAATCCATTTATAAAATAATTTCTGTTTATATATATTACAGGAAGGCATAATAAAAGCTGAGTAAAGGCATAAGTTATAGCATTTTCTCTGCCTGTCATAAAGGGAAACTGAGGAAGTCCCAGCATTCGTCCCATAGAGATATAAAACAGCGGAAGAAGAAAAACGAGTGAAGCTATAAAACGTCTCAGCATAGCCTTTACCGTATCATTTTCTGCAGTAGACTCCGTTTTCTTCTGCGATGACTTTCCCTTGACCGTTGCTCCATAACCGGCTTTTTCTATTGCTCTTATTATGTCCTCGGATTTTTCACAGCTCTCTGCCTCGCAGGTCATAGAATTCTTCAGAAGATTAACCGAAATATTTTCTACACCATCCACGCTGTTGACCGCTTTTTCTACTCTCGCTGAGCATGCGGCACAGGTCATACCCGATATATCAAAAGATAATTTTTCCAAGCTCTTTTCCCTTTCCTTAAACGGCATATATAAAACCGCACTTAATTTGTCCGATTTATATTATACACCTTTTTTAAAGAAATTTCAAGAGCTTATACACTTTTTCATAAAATGGTCATCCATCACATAGCCGTTGCCTATATCGGTACATTCATCCTTAAAGATAGCAAAGCCCCTTTTCTTATAGGCATTTATTGCTGTATGGTTGTTCACGTTTACGGTAAGCCAGATATAAGACAGATTATCCTGTCTGCATCTTTCCTCAAGGTATTTCATAACAAAAGAAGCTATACCATTTTGTCTTTGCTCTTTTTTAACGTAAAGCTTGCTTAAAAACAGCGAAGATTCTTCAGGCTTAAAGGCGGTAAAGCCTGCTGTTATGCCGTCGCAGTCTACAAAATAGTATTCGTAGTTATCATTCTTTAGCTGTTCTGAAATGGCTGTGGGAGATAAAAATTTGTCGGTCATATATTCCACCTGTCCCTGTGACAGGATATCGCTGTAGCATTCTGACCATATCTCCTTTGCAAGACGGCTCAATTCGTTTATTTCGCTTTCTGATGTAACCCTTATAAGATTCACTTAAAAACACTTCTTTCTCTTGACTTATCCTGATAATTATATTATAATTATACAATGTGGCGCAGTTTATGTCAAGCAAACGCCGCCATAGCTACTCTGTATTTTATTGTTGTAAAAACAGATAATAGCAAAAGGAATAATAAAACTGAAAGGTATAATATATGGAAAACAGCACAAACAAGGTTGGCTTCGGAAGCAGGCTGGGCTTTATTCTTGCCGCGGCAGGCTCAGCGGTAGGTCTGGGTAATATATGGAGATTCCCTTATCTTGCCGCAAAATACGGCGGAGGTATATTCCTACTTGTTTATCTCATTCTTACTGTCACCTTCGGCTTTACACTTATGATAACTGAAATATCGATAGGAAGACGAACAGGTAAAAGCGTGCTCGACGCATACGGCGTCGTAAACAAGAAATTCAGATTCCTCGGCTTTGCGGCTACCCTCGTTCCGATTATAGTTCTTCCCTACTACTGCGTAATAGGCGGATGGGTAATTAAATATCTTACGGTATTCGTGAGTATGCAGGGCGAAGCGGCGGCTAATACCGAAGGTTATTTCGGGGCATTTATTTCAAACACTCCTCAGGCAGCAATGTTTTTAGTTATATACGTTCTTCTTACGGCAGGCGTTGTACTTATGGGCGTACAGAAAGGTATCGAAAAGATGAGTAAAATAATGATGCCGATTCTGATATTTATGACTATAGGTATATCGATATACTCACTCACTGTTGAGGGTGCACTTGAAGGACTCAAATTCTATCTGCTCCCTGACTTTTCACGATTCTCTATCGAAACGATAATTGCCGCTATGGGACAGCTTTTCTATTCACTTTCCATAGCAATGGGTATAATGATAACCTACGGCTCTTATATGCCTAAATCCGCATCAATCGAAACCTCTACAAGACAGATTGAATTATTTGATACAGGCGTTGCATTCTTGTCGGGTCTTATGATAATTCCTGCGGTAGTAGCTTTTGCAGGTGGACCCGAGGGCGTCAATGCAGGTCCAGGACTTATGTTTGAAACTCTGCCTAAGGTGTTTATGTCAATGCCGGGCGGTAATGTAGTAGGTATAGTATTCTTCCTGCTTGTGTCATTAGCAGCGCTTACTTCATCTATCTCTCTTATGGAAACGATAGTTGCGGCTATAAGTGAAAAGACAAAGCTTAAAAGAAAGATGGCGTGCGTAATAGTTATGATAGGCGCTATTGCAGTAGGTATGCTTTCCGTTCTGGGCTACAGCGTATGGAAGGATGTCAGAATCCTCGGCAGAGATATGCTTGATTTCTTTGACTTTATAAGCAACAACGCTATAATGCCTTTAGTAGCAATGTTCACTTGCATTCTTATCGGCTATATTGTTAAAACGAAGTTTGTTGAAGAAGAGATTGAGTCAAGCGGAGTATTCAAGTCCAAGAAACTTTATCGCGTAATGGTTAAGTTCATCGCTCCTGCTTGTCTTCTTGTAATCTTCATCTGGTCTGTATTTATGCCTGCACTTTAAAAATAATAAATCCCGTTTCATATGATATGAAGCGGGATTTTTAATGTAAAGCTGAACAATTAAATCATCTTGTTTTTGTATAAATTTACATATATCACAAATTTTCTGCATAAATATTAAAATTTTTAAAAATAAATTGACTTTTTTATTTGGATATAATATAATAACAATAGATATTTATGTATTGAAATATCTAGGGATAAAACAACCAACGGAAACAAAATCAGGAGAATGTTATGAATTTCGGATTTGAACATTGGTTATTCACCTTCTGCTTTTATTGCATGATAGGTTGGCTGCAGGAATCTGCAATTGAATCTATATATCATAGAAAACCCGTAAACAGAGGATTTTTAAAAGGTCCTTATATTCCTATATATGGTGTAGGCGGTATCATACTGTTGCTTGTCACAACACCCTTCAGAGATAACGGCTTTGTTGTATTCTTTGCCGCAATGATATTCTGTACCATACTTGAGTACTTCACGGGATGGCTTATGGAAACCATATTCAATAAGCAGTTCTGGGATTATAGTATGCTGAAGCTTGTATATAAGAACCGTATATCTCTCGTAACCTCGCTTTTCTGGGGTGTCATGGGTCTGTTTATGGCTTATGTGGTTTCACATGTGACATTTTTCGCTATAGAACATCTGCCACATCAGTTTATATGTGTTACAGCAATAGTGATTCCACTTATTATGACGGTAGACTTCTTTATTGCCGCAAAAAAACAGATAGATATGGAGAGAATAACCAAAACCTTCAGCCTTACAAATATAGGCTCCAGAATAAACGTAATTTCAAAAATAAGAGAAAGATACAATGATTATAAATACAGCAGAGAAAGAGAAGAATACAACGACAAAGATGAACACCATAAAGACTGACAGTGCAAGTCTTTCTGCAAAAGACAAGGAGTTTATAAAAACAGCCAGAGAGATACTCTCCCACGAAAAAGTAAAGCTTATGAAAAACTTTACCCAGCACGGTGACGTATCCTGCTATCAGCACTGTATGATGGTTTGTCTGTATGCTTATATGTACGCAAAGCGTCTTAACATCAGCATTGATGTTAAAGCACTTGTACGAGGAGCATTACTCCACGATTTCTTCTTGTACGACTGGCATGACCAGGCATTTACTCCTGATGGACTGCACGGATTTTCTCATCCTGTAACCGCAGAAAGAAATGCACGTAACACCTTTCCGCTTACAATGAAGGAAAGAAAGATAATTTACAATCATATGTGGCCGCTTACTCTCACAAAGATTCCTGACAGCAAAGAGGCGTGGCTTGTTTGTATGGCTGATAAATATTGTTCTCTTAAAGAAACGTTGTTAAAAAAACCATATTAAAAAAATTAACCACCGCGGTTTTACTGCGGTGGTTTCAGCGTGTAGACAAAGTCATTGTCTACACGCTGTCAGACGAAGAAAAACGCACGCAGACGAGGAAACCGCCCTGACAGGCGTACAAACGGCAAGGATGCCGTAAAGCGAACACACAAGGTGCGTCAGGACGACGCACGACAAGGTGTTCGCATAAGGTACAGTTGAGGGGCGGATGACGAAGTAAGCAAAAATGCTTTTAGAGAGCCGTTTAAGGCTCTCTAAAACTATTATATTGCTATTTCTTGCATAACCACAAATTTGTTGCAAATTACTCGCATTTTTGCGGTGCGTGAGTTTGTCTTCAGTCTGTAACCACCGCGGTTTTACTGCGGTGGTTTTCTTATCTGTGTGATTTTAATTAAAGCGCTTCTGAGCCTGCTTCGGGTTCTTCAAGCACTTCTTCAGTAAACTCATCATCGGGAGTATATCCGAAATTCTCCGATTCGTCTTCTTCATCGTAGAAATCAACCTCTGCGCCCTTGCCTGCTGTTACTATTCTTTCCTTCAGATTGTTGAGCTCATCCTTGAATCCGCTTGTAGTGGATCTTGCTTTTCTTGCAATATCAGAGCCTTTTTCCTTTCCTGTTTCAACTATTTTGCTTATATTCTTTGACAGCTTTTCGCTTCCGGTCTTGACTGCGTCTGCACAATATTCTGAAGCTGTGCGGAATTTTTCTGTACAGTTGTCTTTAACATCAGATACTAAATCGGGATTTTCTTCCATCAGCTTTTTACCAAGAATATAACCTGTGCCTACCGCCGCCGCAATACCGATAAATGCCCATAATTTGCTCATAACCTTGTACCTTGCCTTTCGTGAATGATTCTTTTTCCTGAAATTTCAGGTGCTATATATAGTATAAACCAATTTCTTTAAAAAGTAAAGATGTTTTTAGGAATTTATAGCCTCTAATCTGTAAATCGGGAAACCCGCCTCAGAAAAACGCTTTTCATATTCTGTAACTATATTTCCTTCAAAGGAGCTGTTATGAAGGTCAAGACTGATATTACGGAGTCTGAAGCCGCACTCAGAGAAGCTTTCGATGGAAAATTCGAAGAGCTTCATATTGTCTGTTTTCTGGTGTATTTCTCCGCCTTCTACAAGGATTCTTTTATATATATTCAGAAATCCGCTGTGTGTAAGGCGGTGTTTTTTATAGGTTTCTTTAGGATAAGGACAACTGAAATTGAGGTAGATTCTTTCTACCGATTTTTCAGGGAAGAACTTTTCAAGATATTCAGCCTTTCCCATCAGGAATTTGAGATTGGGCAGTTCTGCTTCTTTCGCCTGCTCCATTGCGCTGACAATAACATTACGTGCCATTTCAACCGCAATGTAATTGATATCAGGGTTTCTTTTTGCCGCCTCAACTACAAATCCGCCCTTCCCACAGCCTACCTCCAGATGTATCGGATTGTTATTGCCGAATATCTTCATTGTATCAAGAGTACACTGCTGTGTTTCTCCTCTTGCTTCTGCGGCATAATCAACAAGCCAGCCCAAGTTCACCGAGGAGCAATCTTCAATACGCTCTTCAAGATGCTTTTTTCTTCTCATTCTCATAGTTTTGTATCTCCTGATGTTATCTCGTTGCAGTAAGCATTACATAATATGTCTTGAATCTTACCTTGTCTATAACCTTATTCTCTTTTGTATCAAGGACGACTATATTAAGACCTTTTTCATTAGTTGAAAAATCCTTTGATCCGATTTTTATACTTGATAAATTTCTTTCTGCACTCAGAGTTATATCATACCCTTTGACGTTATCTTTAAAATACAGTGGGGAAGTAGATACACTCTGATATATTATCTCTCCGCCACTTACTATTGCCGCAAAGTTTTCGTTATAGTTTATATTTGCTAAATCGTTGAATCCGAGATGTGCAAATGCGGCTCTGATACCGTCGTTGAGCCCGCTTGTAGTATCTCCCTTGCTTGCAATGAGTATAGTGTATTCGTCACTTTCCATCATTTTGTAGAAATATGACATGATATTCTGTTCTTTACGCAGCCATGTACGCTTTTCTTCTTTAGTGAGGTTATCACCGTTGTGCGTCATTTCCATATATGCAGGTATAGTACTGCGATATGGTACAGCTCCGTGGAATCCCTTTGATGTGACTGTAAGTCCAAAGTAATTATACCATAAGCAGGATACCATCGCTACTGCCATGAAAATGCCATAAACAGCCGCAGGGTGCTTTATTATACTAATAAATCTGTTCTCGTTCTTTTTGCGTTTATATTTATAGTTTTCAGGGAGATAATTTTCGTCAGGCTTATATTTAAGCTCCTTCTCAGTGGGAATATGGCTATCACTGCTTTTCTCATTGACCGCGGATTTGAGTTCATTTGCGTCATCACCGATTATTTCTTTTATAATATCAAGGCGCTGTTGTTCTTTTTCGTCAATCTGCTCGGGCTCATTCTCTGCTTCTTCGGGAGCTTCTTCGACTTCCGGATTCATTTTTTTACGGCGTTTTTCGATATACTCATCAACTGTTATATCAAAACGAAGACGCTTTATCTTCTTACCTTCAGCCATAGCCTTCTTCAGATTTATATTGTGCAGATATATCTGAAGCTTCTTTCTGTAATAGGTTGCGATAGAGGGCAGGAAGAATATCATCATTATATACACGTACATAGAAAAACGCTCTATAACAAAGTGCTTTGTAGAAATAAGCCAGATAAAGAAATTATATATTGCGAAATTGGTAAATACAGATGATGCTCTGGGGTATGCTTTTCCGTAACCTGTGAAATGCGCCGCAAGGGCAAGAAGCATAATTATTGTCGGAACGATGAGATATACAGGAGAGAACCCATTCTGTATGAAGTTGAGTTCAAGATAGTTCTTATACTGTGGAAGAATAAGAACCGCAAGGTCAAGAATCTGCCATGACAGGAAATACACAACTGCAAAAATTACGCCATATACCATAACCGAAAGTGCTGTAGGCTTTATTACTATGGCAAGCAGATATATAGGTATCAGTATTATTGCCGTGCTGTGGAAAAGGCAGGCAATAAATATATACAGCATTACCTTGAAGTGGTTGCCTTCCTTGAAATACTTATATGCAAGCAGAATAATTGCGAAAGCTATTGCCTGACGGATAAAATTGAGAGAGCAATAGAAGAAAGTAAGACAGATAAACATAGATGTGGACATCCAGAGGTTTTCACTGTATCTGAATATAGCATAAGCTGTTGGTACAAGTATAAGCAAACCGTAAACCATATAGAGTATATCGGTATTGGTTGTAAATAGTGTAATCAGCTTTGTAATAAGAGCAAATCCCGGCTCATAACCAAGGTCAAATATTTTCAGGAAGGACGCAGCATCTACACGCCTCATAATATGAATATAGGAATAGTAGTCGTTGCCAAGTCCGTATCTGAAAATGGTAATATACAGCATAAAAGCAAAAACAATAATAATATAAATCGCTTTTTTTGTAACGCTGGGCTTTATTTCTATAAGCGGTATTCCCAACAATACAACCACCGCTGTAAGTATCAGATATATTTCCATATTATTATCCTCCTTTAAATTAAAACAAAAAACTACTTCAACTGTTTTCAGTAAACCTGTTGAAATAGTTTTAAAGCATTCGTCAGACTATTATGTATTTACCTGTGTTCATAACAGGGGCAACATTAAGAGTATAGTCGATATTTGTTTTCATACCGTTTGATAAAAGCTTTTGGCTTACTGCTTTCAACGCATCTGACGGGGTATTGTTTTCCTGACTCAAATGTCCTAAAATAATATTTCTTGCACCGCTTTTTACAAGCTCTGCACAAAAATCAGCAGAATCGTTATTTGACAGATGTCCTGTGTGTGACGCTATCCTCTCTTTTAAAAACGTGGGGTATTTCGGATTTGTTCTCAGAAGATAAGGTTCGTAATTTGCTTCGATATAAACTGTATCCGAGCCGATGATATTATCCTTTACTTCCTTTGTAACATAACCTAAATCAGTACAACAGGCTATCTTATGCTCGCTCCATGAAAAAGTATAACCTACGCTTTCGGCACTATCATGCGGAGTGTGAAACCAGTTTATCTCTATATCAGTCGGTGCAGATGAAAGCTCCGAGCAATCATGCAGATTTCCGTTATCCAGAATGTGTCCGCATCTCAGCATCTCATTCATTGTACCTTTTGAAGCATATATCGGAAGCTCAGTATTTTTTGTTATCTGCATAAGTGCCTTGATATGATCGCTATGCTCATGAGTCACTACAATCAGCTTTACCGCATCAAACGGGATACCACCCAGATTAAGTCCATCTCTGAGCGCCTTGAAGCTACAGCCGGCGTCAACCAGCACACCGCTTCTGCTATCTCCTACGAATACCGAGTTTCCTTTACTGGAGCTGCAGATAGGTAAAAGCCTTGCCATATTATAAAGCCTTTCTCAGCTTTTCCTCGTCAAACTGGCGTTTTACGATATCAGCTCCGAGATTTCTGAGCTTTATTTCCATATTTTCATATCCACGTTCGATATGGTAGATATCCTCTATTTCGGTTGTGCCCTGTGCGGCAAGACCTGCAATAATAAGTGCGGCGCCTGCTCTTAAATCGCAAGCCTTTACAGGTGCGCCTGTGAGATTGGGAACGCCCTTTACTACTGCTACACGGCTGTCAACAGTAATATCAGCACCCATTCTGCGAAGCTCGTCAACATACTTGAAGCGAGTATCGAAAATGCTCTCTGTTACCATACTTGTGCCGCTTGCTATAGTCAGAAGAGTTGTCATCTGAGGCTGCATATCAGTAGGGAATCCGGGATGAGGAGCTGTCTTTATATCAGTAGCTTCATAACGTGATGTGCCGATAACTCTTACATTGTCGTTATCCTTTGCTATTTCAACAGTTACACCCATTTTTCTGAGCTTGGCTGTTATAGGCTCTAAGTGTTTAGGAATAACATTGGTTAATGTTATATCGCCGCCTGTTGCAGCTGCGGCAACCATAAAGGTACCTGCCTCTATCTGGTCGGGAATAACTGAATATTCTGTACCGTGGAGTCTTTGTACGCCCTTTACCTTGATAACGTCTGTGCCTGCACCCATAATATCTGCACCCATGGAATTGAGGAAGTTTGCAAGGTCTACTATATGAGGTTCCTTTGCGGCATTTTCGATTATAGTGAGACCCTCTGCCATAGCACAGGCAAGAAGCGCATTTATTGTACCGCCAACTGTAACCTTGTCAAAGAAAATCTGTGTACCGATAAGCTTATCCGCTCTGATATCAACAATACCGTGCTGGAGATCGGTTACTGCACCGAGTGCCTCAAAGCACTTGATGTGCTGATCGATGGGTCTGCTACCTAAGTCACAGCCACCAGGAAGGGGCACCTGAGCCTTCTTGAAGCGTCCTAAAAGTGCTCCTAAAAAATAACTGCTGCCTCTTGTCGAACGGGCAAGGTCATGAGATACTCTACCATCAAGTATGCAGGAGGTGTCAATTTCTATCTTTGACTTGTTGAGTCTTCTGATAGATGCGCCCATATCTGCAAGAATTTCCAGTGCGACATTAACGTCGCTGATTGAGGGTACATTATCTAATATACACTTGTCCGCCGCCAGAATTGCAGCAGGAATAATCGCTACAGCAGCATTTTTTGCACCGCTGATCTGAACCTCGCCTCTCAGCGGAGTTCCACCATTTATAATGAATTTATCCAAAATTAACACTTCCTCATTATCTTATTGTAATATATATCTAGAAATTTCCAAAAAAGGAATTCATATTATCTTTATGAAACGGATTTCACCAAAAGGCATAGCTACAACTATCCACAATCCGCATAAAGATATTATATCATAAAATCGCACAAAATAAAAGCCTTTTTTTTGGTAATATTGCTTTTCGTCGAATTGCACTATTTAAAAGACTTTTTTTGGTTAATTTTTATAGATATAGTGGAATGAGATATAAAAACACCTTGTATATTGTGTGTTATATCTGTTTTTACACCACTTTTGTACTTAATATAATCTGCGAGCCACCATAGACAAATACAACGGTAAAGCCTGTTTTAAACGGAAGCTTGTATCTGACAGCGACAAACGGCGCACCGATACTGATACAGGTGTATTTTTTTATTATAACTCCGGACGTTATTTTTATGCAGTCTTCCCCTTTCTCGTAATATGTGGACAGAAAATACAAGGTTATCCAGACGGAAGAAGCAAGAAAAGCGGCAGACAGAATTAAAACAGCGAAAAAAAGTATTCTTGTGCTAAGTATAAAATACAGTACCGCCACAAGCATAAGTGTAAATACAAAAAGAAACAGAAGTATAAGCAGAAGAAGTCGTTTATCTGCTTTTACCTTTAGCATATAATCACTCCTTTTGAAGTATAAATGTAAAAATGTACAGACTGTCAAGGGGGAAATATGGAAATAATAAAGTGGTTGAATGAAAACATCATATGGGGAGTCCCTATGCTTTTACTTTTTACCTTTACGGGAGTTATATTCGCGATAAGGCTTAAAGGCTTCAGGATTTTTTCAGGGATAGGTACGCTTTTCAGGAAAAGCAAAGCCGATGAAAAAGGTATATCTCCCTTTGCGGCACTTACAGCGACGCTCGGAACTACGCTTGGAACAGGAAATATTATAGCCATTGGCACAGCTATCACCTTCGGCGGTGCGGGTGCGGTTTTCTGGATGTGGATCGCGGCACTGCTCGGCATGATGACCTGCTATGCAGAAAACTATCTCGGACACAGATACCGCATAAAAACAGAAGTCGGGTACAAGGATGTTCCCTTCCGATATATAAGAAAGGCTTTCGGTAACAAAAAAAGGGGCTGTGTTATATCAGGGATATTTGCCGCACTTTGTGTAGGCGCAAGCTTTGGAATGGGAAATATGGCACAGATAAATTCTGCCGGTGCTGTATTGAAACGAAGCATAGGCGTCCCATTATGGGTGACGGGTATTGTCTGTGCCACCCTTGTGATATACTTTGCAGGAAGAGGAGTAAAACATCTGTCGGAGCTTACTGTATGGCTCATTCCGATGATTTCAGTCTTATATATAGCAGGATGCTTATGGGTTATAATAACAGGTGGCAACAGGATGGGAGAGGTATTATCACGTATTATAAAAGAGGCATTCTCTGTAGAGGCGGTGTCAGGTGGAGCTGCCGGAAGTATTATGCTGAACGCAATGATGTGGGGTGTAAAACGTGGTGTATTTTCAAACGAAGCGGGACTTGGAACATCTGTTATGATAAATGCCGATTCTGATTGCGATACACCGCATAAGCAAGGGTTATGGGCAGTGCTGCAGGTTTTTATTGATACGATAATTATGTGTAGTCTTACCGCTTTTGCCATACTTATAAGCGGAGCAGATAAAATATCTGCTGATGGGATAGATATCGCCGGAATAGCCTTCGGCAGTGTGATGGGTGACGCAGGTAATATCTTTCTGTCGGTGCTGGTGCTTATATTTGCTGTGGCTACTGTTTCAGGCTGGTGTATTTACGGAAAGAAATGTGTAGAGTATCTTATGGGCAGTAAGTGGACAAAGGGATACTTTTATATTTTTATTCTGCTGTGTTTTGTAGGAGCTATAGCAAGAACAGATTTAGTCTGGGAATTATCCGACTTACTTAACGGACTTATGGCAATACCTAATCTTACAGCATTACTGATTCTCCGTAAAGAAATAAAATGATATGAAAAAAGAAATAATTTGATAAAAAAATCACGATAAGTATTGACCTATTGACGAAAATAAGATATAATATTAAAAGGAGTACGATGTATTCCTGCAAATGAATTCATATCAGCTATGCTGGTAAAAATAAAAGGAAAAGGAGAACAACACAGTTATGACAAATAACCAGAACGTGTTAAAATGGGTTGAAGAAATGACAGCCCTCACAAAGCCTGAAAAGGTTGTATGGATTGACGGCAGTGACGAACAGTTACAGGCTCTTCGTGACGAAGCAATCGCAACAGGCGAAATGATCAAGCTCAACCAGGATAAGCTTCCTGGATGCCTTTACCACAGAACAGCAGAAAATGACGTTGCTCGTGTAGAGGACAGAACTTTCATCTGCTCAAAGAATAAGGAAAATGCAGGTCCTACTAACAACTGGTGCGACCCCAAGGAAATGTACGAAAAGCTCACAAAGCTTTACGACGGCGTTATGAAGGGCCGTACAATGTACGTAATCCCCTACTCAATGGGTCCTATCGGCTCACCTATTGCAAAGGTTGGCGTTGAGCTTACTGACTCCATCTACGTTGTTCTTAACATGGACATTATGACAAGAATGGGTAAGCAGGCATTTGAAAACCTCCCCGATGATTCCAACGACTTTGTAAGATGCTTACACTCCAAGGCTGACGTTGATCCCGAAAAGAGATACATCGTTCAGTTCCCCGAGGACAATGCAATCTGGTCAATAAACTCTGCTTACGGCGGTAACGTACTTCTCGGTAAGAAGTGCTTCGCTCTCCGCATCGCTTCCTACCAGGGATGGAAGGAAGGCTGGATGGCTGAACATATGCTTATCTTAGGCGTTAAGAAGCCTGACGGTGACATCAAGTACATCACAGCTGCATTCCCCTCTGCTTGTGGTAAGACAAACCTCGCTATGCTTATTCCTCCCGAGGGATATAAGAAGGCTGGCTACGAAGTATTCACAGTAGGTGATGATATTGCATGGATGAAGCAGGGTCCCGACGGCAAGCTTTACGCTATCAACCCCGAAAACGGCTTCTTCGGCGTAGCTCCCGGCACAAATGCAAAGTCAAACTTCAACGCTTTACAGTCAACAATGAAGAACACAATCTTCACAAACGTTGCTATCAACGATGATGATATGACTGTTTGGTGGGAAGGTCTTGACAAGAATCCTCCCGAGAATGCAACAGAATGGAAGGGCGCAAAGGTTAATGGTAAGGAATACACAGCAGCAGGCAACAAGCTCGCTCATCCCAACTCACGTTTCACTGCTCCCGCTAAGAACTGCCCCTGCATCTCTTCTGAATTTGACAATCCTCAGGGTGTTCCCGTTTCCGCTATCATCTTCGGTGGCAGAAGAGCGGCTACAACTCCTCTCGTATATCAGTCTTTCAACTGGCAGCACGGCACATATATCGGCTCTGCGGTTTCTTCTGAAACAACAGCAGCTGCTACAGGTGCAGTAGGCGTACTCCGTCACGATCCTATGGCTATGAAGCCCTTCTGCGGCTACCATATGGCTGACTACTGGGCACACTGGCTCGCAATGGGCAAGAAGCTCGGCGAAAATGCTCCTAAGATATTCAATGTTAACTGGTTCAAGCAGGACGAAAACGGCAACTTCATCTGGCCCGGTTTCGGTGACAACATGAGAGTTCTCGACTGGATCATCAAGAGATGTGAAGGCACAATCGACGCTGAAGAAACAGCAATCGGTTATCTTCCTAAGAAGGGTGACATCAACCTTGAAGGTATTGAGGATGAAGTTACATCCGATGTTGAGGATCTTCTCCTTGAAGTTGACAGAGACCTCTGGCTCAAGGAAGTTGACGAGATGACAGAATTCTACAAGCAGTTCGGCGAAAAGCTCCCTGCAGAGCTTACACAGGAGCTTGCAGACCTCAAGGCAAGACTTGGTTAATTCTGAAATTTATTCTTTACGAATATATAACGAAATCCCGTAGCGAAAGCTACGGGATTTTTGCGGCGTGTCGCCGCCGACAATTCCACCTTTTACTATTTTTGTGGGATGCAAGGATTTGCTGACGGCGTGACTAAACATTGATATGTTTCAAATTACGGTCTGGCGGACAGTTGGCGATGACACCTCATCCGTCAAATGACATTAAAATGTCATTTGCCACCTTCTCCTTGAGGAGAAGGCTTTACGGGAATTTGGCAATTTAGAAATCTCCGATTTCTAAAAACGGGCTTGCTTTATAAAATAAAAACTCCTCTTTGCGAAAGCAAAGAGGATGTTTTTATATGATGTTATTCTGTTAATTAACCCTTTACGGAACCAAGTGTAACACCCTTGATGATGAACTTGGATAAGAACATGTAAACAATAACTACAGGTATGATGGATACGAAGATGTACATATACAGCTTACCTAAGTCACCTGCCTGTGAGTGCAGGTCGGAGTTTACGATAGAGATCATGATCGGCACTGTCATAAGTTCTGCCTTGGAGATAACCAGAGCAGGAGTAAAGAAGTTGTTCCATGATCCTACGAAAGCGAAAATCATCTGTACTGCGAGAGCAGGCTTTAACATAGGGAGGCAGATTGTATTGAAGGTTCTGAATTCGTTTGAACCGTCAACACGAGCTGCTTCTACTACTTCAAGAGGAAGAGCGCCTTCGATATATTGCTTCATATAGAAATATGTAGCAGGAGCTGCGATTGCAGGGATGATGAGGGGCCAGTAGGTATTTACGAGCTTGAACTGGTTGATGAGCTGTACGAAACCAACGGCTGAAACCTGTGTAGGAATCATCATAACGAGCAGGATAAACTTATCAGCGAACTTTCTGCCCTTGAAGTCATATACGAAAATACCGTATGCTGTCATAGCAGAGAAGTAAACTGTAAGAATTGATGTTGCAGCAGCAATAATTAAGCTGTTTAAAAGACCCTGAGGTAAGAAAAAGGTTGTCTTCTTCATAGCATTTGCAAAGTTTTCAAAGAAGTGCTCTCTGGGTAAAAGGGAGAAACCTTGCTGTAACTCAGCATTTGATCTTGTTGAGTTAATTATAAGCAGGTAGAAGGAGAAAAGACACATTATAGTAACAAAAGCAAGGAATACGTAAGAAGCGATTCTCGCGATTAAAAGAGATGTTGCGCCCTTTTCGTTCTGGAAGTCACTATAATTTTTAACCTTTGCAGGTTCGTCTAATTTTTTTAACTTAGCCATCTCTTACTTACCTCCCTTTTTAGCTTTTTTCTTACCGCCGCTATTGCCAGTTACCTTGAATACAAGGACACTGAGAGCACCGGTAACAATAAAGATGTATGCAGATAACGCACCAGCCTTACCATAGTTCTTGGTTACGCCGCCGATCATTCTGTTCAGCTGCATAACAAGAGTCTGAGCTGTCATATCAACGCCGCCCTTACCGTTTGTCATGATCTGAGGTACGTCGTACATCTGAAGACCACCGATAAGTGCTGTAACGAGTACGTAAACGATGATAGGAACGAGAAGAGGCAGAGTAATCTTGAAGAAGGTCTGCTTTGAGGTTGCACCGTCAATTGAAGACGCTTCGAAAAGGCTCTGGTCGATACCCATAATACCAGCCATAAGGAGGATGGTGGTGTTACCAAACCACATAAGGAAGTTGATAAATGCGATGATAGATCTTGTTGCCCAGATGTCACTGAAGAACAGGAAGGGCTCAGCGCCTGTGAACATTGTAAGGAGCTGGTTTACAGGACCTACGGGGCTGAATAATGTAAAGAATAACATTGAAAATGCCGACGCCATGATAAGGTTAGGCATATAGATTACGGTTTTAAAGAAGCCCTGTCCCTTGATTCTCAGTCTGATACCTGTAAATATAAGTGCAAGTATAAGAGCGAATAATACCTGGGGAACAGCGCCCATTACCCACATGAGTAATGTATTGCCTGTGTAGTTGAACAGGTCGATAGCACCTGTACGATCAGGCGTAAACATATCGATATAGTTCTGTAAGCCTACAAAGTTAGGTCCAATTGTTCTGAAGTCCATAGTTGTATAGTAATCAAAGAAACTATATAAGAAGGTTGAGAACAGAGGAACAAGTGTACAAACTGCATATACAACAAAGAAAGGGATGATGAATATGTAGCCCCACTTTGCATAGCTTATTGATTTATGCTTTTTTCCCATAATGAAGAAAATCCTCTCATCCAAAATGCAATATTAACCTCAAAAAAGGCGAAGCAAGAAACTTGCCTCGCCCCTTTTTCGATTAGGTTAAATTTAAAACTTCAGTTAAGAAACTTACGGAGTCTTTACGTCTGCGTATGTATCGTTAACGAACTTGTAGAAGTTAGCTAAAGCTTCTTCCTTAGAGATCTTATCCTGGAAGTAGTCGAGCATATATTCAGGATACTTTTCGCTGAGGAGCTGGTCGTACTTTGTCTTGTATTCGAACTTGATGTTCTTTGCAAGTTCTACGAAGAGAGCGATATCGTTCTGGCCGCCTAAGAATGCGTTACCGAAGTTAGGATCTGTAGCATACTTCTGGTTAACCTTCATGTTGTTTGTGAACTGCTTCTGTTCTTCAACGAGCTTAGAGCATACGTCTTCGTTTTCTGTGAATGCCTTCATGATATCAGCAACGATTGTGCCGTTGTCTGTGCCTGTAGCTGCGAGGATCCATGTACCACCCCAGAAGTGTTCCTGAGGACCTGTTGTGATAGCCCAGTCACCGTAGCAACCCTTTTCCTTATCCTGAGCGTTCTTCATTGAGAAGTTGAAGTACCAAGCAGGACCAAAGAAGCACATTGTCTTACCATCCTTGAACATCTGCTTGTTCTTCTGATCGCCCCATACGCCGTCAGCAAGTGTGTATTCCTTATCTAAGTATGTATCAGCCTGTGTTGTCCAGTCTTCGATAGCCTTGTCGATGTTGAGTGCACCGTTAACTACCCAAGCAGAAGATACATTGTTAGAGAATGTTCTGAATGTTTCAACATAAGAACCTGTCATGTAGTAGCCCTTTTCCTTAGCCTGAGCTGCTACCTTGTCAAAGTCTTCCCATGAACCAAGCTTCTTCTGAACTTCAGCGGGATCATCTGTACCGAGAACGTCCTTAGCGATAGAACGTCTGTAGATAAGAGCTGAAGGGCAGCACTGGAAGGATACACCCTTAACCTTGCCGTCAGCATCGGAAGCAGCCTGTACTGTGTAGTTGTACTGTGTATCGAGTGTCTTAACGCCGATTGTAGAAACATCCATTGTAAAGTCAGAGTTTGTGTACTTTAAGATGTAGTCAGCTTCTGCAAGGAACATATCTACCTTGTCATCAGCTGCAGCGCCGGACTGAGCCTGAAGAGCTGTGTCGAGCTTCTGCTGGTAAACACCACCGTCAGAGGGGTTGATGGTCCATTTAACTGTAACACCCTTGAGTGTTTCAAGACCAGGAGCCTTGTCAAACTTTCTCTTTTCCTTTGTACCATCAGGAAGCTCAAATTCGTATTCGAGACCCTGGTAGTACTTTTCGAAGAAGCCCTTGAATTCGTCGTTCCAAGCATAGATGTTGAGAACCTTGCCTTCTTCCTTCTTTTCGTCTTCCTTACCTTCGTCCTTGGACTCAGTTGTGGAAGATGTGTCGTTCTTGGACTCTGTGTTGCCAGAGCTTGTAGCAGGTGTAGAATCACAACCAGCAACAGTACCGAGAATTGATGCAGTTGCTAATACAGCTGCTAAAATTCTTTTCTTCATTGGTAAATTCCTCCAGAATTAATTTTTTCATGTTACCGTTGGTAACACGTCCTGACCTTTCGGTCGCTTACTTTGTTTTGGAGTAAAATGTACAAAAACTTTTTCATAAGAGAAATTGTTTTGGCATATTTTCCTCCGTTGACAATATGATATCATAAAAAGATTTAATTTGCAAGCTTTTTGGCGGCGAAAAATCGTTTTTTTACTGTAATCGTTTACAAAATTCGTTTTTTTTAGCTTTTTTCGTTAAAGTGCACAAAAAAGTATTACAAAATTGTAACAAAAAAGACATCAGCAAAATGGTAAAAAATAAGCAAAGCCGCATTATAAAAGGGTTTGCGATGGTAACAATATTATGTAAACGATTTTACAGTTTTTTGGGGCAAAAATCACTTTATAAAGTAATAAATGTACAAAACATACAAAAAATTTCTTGCTAAGATAGTAAAAAAGGATAATTTATAGATTTTTTACACAAGCACTTGCATTTAATATAGAAATAAGGTAAAATAAATATGGACTTAAATTTATGGGGGTACTATGCCATGAAAACAGTGTCAGGACATAATTTCATT
The DNA here is from genome assembly GCA_017942025.1 of Ruminiclostridium sp. Lineage (GTDB taxonomy): Bacteria > Bacillota > Clostridia > Oscillospirales > Ruminococcaceae > Ruminiclostridium_E. The sequence continues at coordinate 62,973 of JAGAVH010000046.1, forward strand.
GGTTATACGACAGCGTTTATCTGTCGTATGAGTATTTCAGCACCCTTATATCAGAATAAGTGTATATTTTTTTAAGCTGTGAGTTTGTATTACACAGCTTTATTTATTTTAACCTGAAAGGAAGTAAGAATTATGAAAAAGGTAGCTATCATAATGGGCAGTGATTCTGATCTGCCTATCGTAAAAAAGGCGGCGGAGGTACTGAAGGATTTCGGTGTTTCCTGCGAAATGCGTGTGCTTTCTGCACACAGATGTGCGGCTGATGTTTCAGAATTCGCAAGCAATGCAGAAGAAAACGGATTCGGAGTTATTATTGCGGCGGCAGGTAAAGCGGCTCACCTTGCGGGAGCTATTGCAGGACAGACTCCCCTGCCCGTAATCGGTATTCCGATAAAGGCAAGTGCTCTTGAAGGTATCGACGCTTTATTATCCACAGTTCAGATGCCCGCAGGTGTTCCTGTAGCTACAGTTGCTATAGATGGTGCGGCAAACGCGGCGTACCTTGCTGTACAGATTCTTGCGGTAGGCGATGACGGGCTTATGGCAAAGATGAAGGAATATCGTGCAAAGCAGACTGCAAAAGTACTGGAAGCTGACAAGAAGATAAGAGAAGAATACAGCTTCTGACAGGTAAGAAAACCTATATACTATTATAATATATAAACAGCAGTTTTTTCAGAGTCTGATAACAGAAAGGAAATGATAAGATATGGGCGGATTTTTCGGAGTTGCATCAAAGAATGACTGTATCACGGACGTATTCTTTGGCACGGATTATCACTCTCATTTAGGAACGAGAAGAGGCGGTATGACCTCCTTCTCAAAAGAAAAGGGCTTTCAGCGTTCTATTCACAGCATAGAGAACTCTCCCTTCAGAACAAAGTTTGAAGCGGACGCCACGGGTATGAGAGGCAGACTTTGTATCGGATGCATAAGCGATACAGATCCTCAGCCTATCATGGTGCGCTCAAAGATGGGACTTTACGCTATATGCAGTATCGGTATCATAAGCAATGCCGAGGAGCTTTCCAACGAGCTTCTTGATTCGGGCTGTGCAAACTTTGAAGTAATGAGTAGCGGGCTTATAAATTCGGGGGCTCTTATCGGTGCTCTGATAGCGCAGAAGGAAAATTTCTGCGACGGTATCAGATATGCGCAGGAGAAGATCGAGGGTACTATGTCCCTGCTTATTCTTACTGAAGACGGAATCATTGCGGCAAGAGACGCAAAGGGCAGACTTCCTATCATAATCGGAAAGAGAAGCGACGGGTACTGTGTGAGTCAGGAATCCTTCGCTATGATGAAGCTGGGATATGAATTCTACAGAGAAATGCGTCCCGGCGAAATAATAAAGCTGACCTCGGACGGATATGAAATGCTCAGCGAGGGACACGAGGATATGAAAATATGCTCTTTCCTCTGGACTTATTACGGCTATCCCAATGCGGTATATGAGAATATAACGGTCGAAACCATGAGAACAAGAAATGGTGAAATAATGGCCGAAAATGACATAAAAAACGGAAGGCTTCCCGATGTTGACTACGTGTGCGGTATTCCCGATTCGGGTGTTCCTCACGCTATCGGATATGCCAACAGAAGCGGAATTCCCTTTGCCAGACCCTTTATTAAATACACCCCCACCTGGCCCAGAAGCTTTACGCCTACAAATCAGGCTATGAGAAATATGGTTGCAAAGATGAAGATGGTGCCTGTTCATGAGCTTATCGAGGGTAAGAAGCTCTTATTTGTGGATGACAGTATCGTAAGAGGTACACAGATGAGAGAAACTGTAGAATTCCTCTATGAGAACGGCGCCAAGGAGGTTCATATGAGAAGTGGCTGCCCGCCTATCATGTACGGATGCAAATTCCTGAACTTCACCAGAAGCAGATCAGAAATGGAGCTTATTGCAAGACAGATAATCGATGAGTTTGAGGGTATTGAGGGCGTCAAATACATCCACGAATACAGCGATTCTTCCACAGCAAGAGGAAAGAGATTAAGAGATGAAATATGCAAGAGATTAAAGCTCACATCTCTTGAATTCCAGACTCTGCCCGGTACTATCGAGGCTATAGGACTTCCTGCCGACAAGATGTGTACTTATTGCTGTAACGGAATCGGTTAAAACAAAGTAAATGATTCGGGTTACCGAAAAAATAAACCAAGTTAAAATGCAAGAGGACGGTAAAAGATTATGAAGAACAGTTTTTCAGAAAGCTACAAGGCGGCAGGCGTTGACGTAACAGCAGGTTACGAGGGCGTACGTCTTATGAAGAAGGATGTTGAAAGAACAAACATCCCCGGTGTGCTGACAGGTATCGGCGGTTTCGGCGGACTTTTTCAGCTTGATTTAACAGATATAAAGGAGCCTGTACTGGTATCAGGTACAGACGGCGTTGGTACAAAGTTAAAGCTTGCTATGCTTATGGACAAGCACGATACTATCGGTATTGACGCAGTTGCTATGTGTGTAAACGACATTATCTGCTGTGGTGCAAAGCCTCTTTACTTCCTTGACTATATTGCTATAGGCAAGAACGTACCTGAAAAGGTAGCAGAAATCGTTAAGGGTGTTGCTGACGGTTGCGTTCAGGCAGGTTGTGCCCTTATCGGCGGTGAAACAGCAGAGCATCCCGGTATGATGCCCGAGGATGAATACGATATTGCAGGTTATTCCACAGGCGTCGTTGACAAGTCAAAGATCGTTGACAACACAAAGGTTAAGGAAGGCGATATCATTATCGGTCTTGCTTCTACAGGCGTTCACTCCAACGGCTTCTCTCTTGTAAGAAAGATTTTTGATATCAACTCTGTAGAGGTACTTGAAGAGGTTCTCCCCACAGGCAAGACCTTAGGTGAAACTCTCCTTGCTCCTACAAAGATTTACGTAAAGCCTGTTCTTGCTCTTCTTGACAAGATGGAGGTAAAGGCTATCTCTCACATCACAGGCGGCGGCTTTATCGAGAACGTTCCCCGTTCACTCCCCGACGGCTATACTGCAAAGATTACAAAGGGCAGCTATGACGTTCCCTTTATCTTCAAGCATATGCAGGAAGTCGGCGGCATTTCCGAACACGATATGTACAATACCTTCAATATGGGTATCGGTATGATCGTTGTTGTTGATAAGGACAATGCAAACGACGCTGTTGCTCTTCTTAAAGAGCAGGGTGTTGAAAGCTACTGCATCGGTGAGATTGTAAAGGGCGAAGAGGGCATTATCATAGAATAATGGGACTTTTTGATTTTCTGAAAAAGCAGAAGCTTAATTCTGCCGATATAAATATCGATGTCACAAACCACGTTGCTACCATAAACGGCAACAGCATACCCGTTCCCTGCCAGCTTGACGAGCTGACAAAGATATTCGGAAAAGCGAGGCGTTTTGAGGGTGGTGCAGGAAATCTCAACTACATATGGGACGAGCTTGGTATATACTGCTATGTAACGGCAGGGCTCAAGGTTTACTGTATTGCAGTAAAGAAACATCCGAGCGCACAGCCTATGCCCTTTGAGGCTTCAGGTATGTATAGAGGTGTACTTACCATCGGCGGTGAGAACTGGGAGGATGTCGTGTCAAAGGGCAACGATCTTGAAATAGCAAGAGAACGTAGCGTTGACGGACTTTCCTTGTTTGCTGAATATGTGGACTTTGAATATGGCGACAAAAACGGAAGCAGTAATGCTTATACGGGAATCGAGATAAAGCTGATATAAGGAAAGATTATGAAAAATATAGTAGTTCTCGTTTCCGGCGGCGGTACCAATCTTCAGGCTCTTATAGACGCCGGAAAGAAAGGTATGCTGGGAAACGGAAAAATAACCTGCGTTATTGCTTCAAAGGCTGACGCATATGCTCTAACAAGAGCGGAAAACAACGGTATAAAAACAAGAGTGCTTGTCAGAAAGGACTATAGCGACGTTGCTGCCTACAGCAAGGCAATGACCGAAGCTTTAAAGGAAGAAAAGGCTGATTTAGTCGTTTATGCAGGCTTTATGACAATACTTGACGAGCAGGTTTGCAGTGCTTTTCCTTACAAGATGATGAATGTACATCCTGCGCTCATCCCTTCCTTCTGTGGCAAGGGCTTCTACGGACTTCACGTTCACGAGGCGGCACTGGAAAAGGGTGTAAAGCTCAGCGGTGCTACAGTACATTTTGTTACAGAGGAATGTGACGGCGGTCCTATCATTATGCAGAAGGCAGTAGAGGTTAAAAACGGCGATACTCCCGAAACTCTTCAGAAGAGAATTATGGAGGAGGCTGAATGGAAGATACTTCCCGAATCGGTAAGACTTTTCTGTGACGACAGGATAAGTATTGTAGATGGAAAGGCTGTAATAGTCTGAAAAAGGAAATCTGCGGGTATTCCGCACGGAAAATACAGGAGGCTTTATTATGGAAACAATAGCTTTTGAAAAGGAATTAAACACTCTTCCCTACCACGGAAGAGGAATCATGCTCGGCAAATCCGCTGACGGCAAGAAGGCAATGATTGCTTACTTCATCATGGGCAGAAGCGAAAACAGTCGCAACAGAGTATTTATCGAGGATGGCGACGGAATCAGAACTCAGGCTTTCGATGAATCAAAGATGACAGACCCCCATCTTATCATTTATGCACCCGTAAGAGTTCTCGGTAACAAGACAATCGTTACAAACGGTGATCAGACAGATACTATCTATGAGCTTATGGACAAGCAGATGACCTTTGAGCAGTCACTCAGAACAAGAGAATTTGAAGATGACAAGCCTAACTACACACCTCGTATTTCAGGTATCATCCGTCTTGAAAACGACGGCATGAACTACGCTATGTCTATCTTAAAGAGCGACGACGGCAATGCTGATTGCTGTGTAAGAAATACTTACGCTTACAACAACCCCGAAAACGGCGTAGGCAGATTCATCCATACATATGCAAGAGATGAAGAAAACGGCAGACTTCCCAGCTTCGAGGGCGAACCCAAGAAGGTAACTCTTCCTGACGTGGATATTGACACCTTTACAAAGCTTGTATGGGAAAACTTAAACGAAGATAACAAGGTTTCTCTCTTTACACGTTACATCGATATCGAAACAGGTAAGTGGGAATCAAGAATAGTAAACAAGAATCAGTAATCTGACATAAAACGAAAGGACTAATAACAATGAACGAATTAGAACTCAAGTATGGTTGCAACCCTAACCAGAAGCCTTCAAGAATTTTTATGGCTAACGGCGCCGAGCTTCCTATCGAAGTATTAAACGGCAGACCCGGTTACATCAACTTTATGGACGCCTTCAACGGCTGGCAGCTTGTCAAGGAATTAAAGAAGGCTACAGGTCTTCCTGCGGCTACCTCCTTCAAGCACGTATCTCCTGCAGGTGCGGCTGTTGGTCTTCCCCTTACAGATACATTAAAGAAAATCTACTGGGTAGACGATTTAGGCGAACTTTCTCCTTTAGCTTGCGCATATGCAAGAGCAAGAGGTGCTGACAGAATGTCTTCTTACGGTGACTTCATCGCATTATCCGACGTATGTGACGCTTGCACAGCAAAGATGATACAGAGAGAGGTTTCTGACGGCGTTATTGCTCCCGGCTACACAGATGAAGCTCTTGAAATATTAAAGTCCAAGAGAAAGGGTACATATAACGTAATCAAGATTGATGAAAATTACGTTCCTGAAGAGCTTGAAGTAAAGCAGGTATATGGTATTTCCTTCGAGCAGGGCAGAAACGAGCTTGTTATCGATGATAACTTCTTTGCTAACGTTGTTACAGACAACAAGGAAATTCCTGAAAGTGCAAAGATTGACCTTGCTATCGCAATGATTACTCTCAAGTACACACAGTCTAACTCTGTAGCATACGCTTGCGGCGGTCAGGCTATCGGTATCGGTGCAGGTCAGCAGTCAAGAATCCACTGCACAAGACTTGCAGGTACAAAGGCTGACAACTGGTATTTAAGACAGTCACCTCAGGTTATGGGACTTCAGTTTGTAGATGATATCAGAAGAGCTGACAGAGATAACGCTATCGACCTTTACATCGGCGAAGATTATATGGACGTACTCGCTGAAGGCGCTTGGCAGAATATCTTCAAGGTAAAGCCTGCAGTATTTACAGCAGAAGAAAAGAGAGCTTGGCTTGACACTATGAAGGGTGTAGCATTAGGCTCTGACGCCTTCTTCCCCTTCGGTGACAACATTGAAAGAGCGCACAGAAGCGGTGTTGAATATATTGCACAGCCCGGTGGCTCTATCCGTGACGATAACGTTATCGATACCTGCAACAAGTATGGTATTGCTATGGCGTTTACAGGCATCAGACTGTTCCACCACTAATCTGATATGAAGAGAAGGCTGATATCTGTCCTGGCGGTAATCAGCGTAATCTCAATGCTTTGCGGCTGCTCCGAAGCAAAGGATTTATGCCGTGAAATGCTGGAGAATACAAGGGATTTCCTGATGGGCAACGAAAAAGGCATCGAATCCCATGACGAATACGAATCCTCGTATGAATCTATAACGGAAATTATCGATACCGAAACGGCTTTGCCGGATGAATCCGACTATATACCGCTTCCCGATGAGGTTAATCATACAGAGTATGACGGAAAATACTTTTCTGTTTCTCCCAGTGATAAATGGGAATACATCAACGATACGGAATACGAATGTATGTACGTCATAAAAGAGCCTGAATCTGTCGAGGAAGCGGGATTTCTGCTTGCCATCCGTGCAGACGAAGGGACAGGCTCGGATTATTTTTCGATATACGATATTACAGACGGTATGATATCGATGTACGAAGAGCTCGATTATGAGATTCTTGAATACGGAGATACTTCCTTCCGTGATTATGACGGCTATTATTTCCGTGCCGCATCACCCTATGATACCTGCTTCACTATAACCTATTTTCAGACCGAGGAATGTTGCTTCAGTATTGATATAGTCTACTCCACAGGTCAGCCGCCTGAAGAAGTAGAACAACTCTCTGAGGAAATCTTATCAGTCTTTGTAATAAAATAAACGTGCCAAAAGGATATCGGTACAGAATAACCGATTCTGTACCGATTTTCTTTAAATAACGAGGAATATTTATGTATATCGATCACAGATCAACAAAGCAGACGGGAACGTTTATAGACAGTAAGCCAAACACGAAGCTCATCGGCACTATAATTACAATAGTTACCATAGCTCTGATATTCGGGGTTATGAAAGGCGTGTTTACATGCTTTTACGTTGATGGTTGGCAATCCAATTTTATCTCACTGTGCATAATCCTTGGTATAAGCGTATTTCTGATTTTCGGTGCCATATTTATTGCAAGAATACTGTGTGCAGGAACAAAATGCAGATATGAGATTGATGACAAGGGCGCTCGCTTTTCAGGTAAAAACAGAGAGGATTACATCTGCTACAGTGATATAACCTCCATCGGTATTGTTCCTATCACATCCTTTGGCAGACAAGCGGGATATGACGCACATATATCGACGAAAAAGCAGATATACAATATTAAATTCTACTATCCGAAGCCTACTATCAATGCAAAGGAAGAGGATACTCCCTTTGGTCAGATGAAAGCAAGAATGGAATTTATAAAGCGGCAGGAAGACAATATGTATAAGGAGCTTTTAAAAAGCGAAACGCGAAGCAGGAAGTGGTAATATGGACAGACATTACAGCGAAATTGCATACGGCAGATTCGATCAGAGAACTACAGGAAAGTTCAGAGAAGTGCCGGAAAACGTCGTTTTAAGAATCACACTTACCATAGCTATATTTCTAGTGGTTATCATTCTTTTACTTGTCGTGTCAGGAAGAACTATAAACGGCACTGTTTCTATGGTTATTGACGGAATCGTCATTGCTCTTTGTATCCTTCTGATACCGGTAGTAAGAATGCAGTATGCCGGCAAGGAATGGACCTATACCATTACAAGCAAGCAGTTTTCTCTTGTAACAAAGGGATGTGCAAGAAATTATAAATATGAGGATGTGGAGGGCGTAAGCTATGAATTTCTCCTCCATCCGATAACAAGAAAAAAGATAGGTTTTATCGTATCGGTAAAGACTAAATACACGTCTGATAAATATAAGTATCTGTCAATTTTAAGAGGCGAACAGCTTACTCCTCAGAAAACACCCTTTTATATTCTGAACGATCCGCCGAAGCCTGAACCACAGTTTGACAGATTTTCAGAATTTACAAGATAACTATGCAGATAAAACAACCAATAATACCTGGTAATCTGAAGAACATCTCTGATATAACAGAAGAGCTTCAGTTTTCGATGGAATACGAAACCGATTTTGATTCGGTAAGAATATCAAAGGCGCACGAGGAGGAACTCTCCTTCGGTGGCGTGTATATCAAAAATTCGACAATAGAAAATAGCAGGCTGACAAACTCGGACTTTTCTGATTGTACTTTTATAAACGTAATTATAAAAGGCTGTGATTTGTCTAACTGCAATTTTAACAATACATATTTCAAAAACTGCCTTATCATTTCATCAAAGCTTGTGGGAAGCAGTTTTAAAAACACAGTACAGCTTGAAACAGCTTATGATAACTGCAACGCAGAGCTTACAGACTACAATGAATCAAAGCTGAAGAACATTCAGCTTATCGACAGCGATTTTTCATCCGCGCTGATTTGTCAGTCAGAAATAAAGAATATTGAGCTGAAAAATGTAAAGCTAGTAAACTCCACATTCTTTAAAACCCCTTTAAAGGATGTAAATCTCACCGATTGTATTATAGACGGACTCATTGTTTCAGATAACGGTGCGGAGCTAAGAGGTGCTACCGTGGATGTCTACCAGGCGGCAATGTTTGCAAAACTGCTTGGTCTTAATATTGAATAATAAATCCGTATAAACGGAATCAGAAAGGAAATTAAAAATGGAAAAGATGAATGTACTCGTAATAGGCGGCGGCGGACGTGAACACGCTATTGTAATGGCTCTTGCAAAGTCTGAAAAGGTCGGAAAGCTCTATGCCGCACCCGGTAACGGTGGCATTTCAAAGTATGCAGAATGCTTCCCTGTTAAAGCAACTGATATTGAGGGCTGTGTTGAGCTTGCAAAGAAGCTCTCCCCTGACTATGTATTTGTAGCACCCGACGATCCGCTGGTGCTTGGTATGGTTGACAGACTGAACGAGGAAGGCTTCAAGACCTTTGGTCCTCGTGCAAATGCGGCTATACTTGAAGGTAGTAAGGTATTCTCCAAGGCTCTTATGAAGAAGTACGGCATTCCTACGGCGACTTATGAAACCTTTACAGACGCTGACAAGGCTATAAAGTATATCGAAGAGCAGAACAGCTTCCCTGCTGTAATCAAGTGTGACGGTCTTGCACTCGGTAAGGGTGTAATTATCGCAAAGGACATGGAAGAAGCAAAGGACGCAGTAAACTCTATGCTTCTTGACGGTAAGTTCGGTAAGTCAGGTAGTGAGATAGTTATAGAGGAATTCTTGACAGGCCCTGAGGTTACGGTTCTTGCATTCACAGACGGCAAGACAGTAAAGCCTATGATTTCATCAATGGATCACAAGCGTGCATATGACAACGATGAAGGTCTTAACACAGGCGGTATGGGTACGATTGCACCTAATCCCTTATACACAGACGATATCAAGGCAGAATGCATGGAAAAGATATTTATGCCTACAATCAAGGCTATGCAGTCTGAGGGCAGACCCTTCAAGGGATGCTTATACTTTGGTCTGATGCTCACTCCAAAGGGTGCAAAGGTTATTGAATACAACTGCCGTTTCGGCGATCCTGAAACACAGGTAGTTCTCCCCTTACTTGAAACAGATATTATGGATATCATCGAAGCTGTATGGGAAGAGAAGCTGGACACACTTGATATCAAGTGGAGCGAAAAGGCTTGTGCCTGCGTTGTAATGGCAAGCGGCGGCTACCCTGAAAAGTACGAAACAGGTAAAGAGATGAGCGGTCTTGACGAAATGGGACAGTGCGGTATGGCTGATACCTTTGTTTATCATGCAGGCACAAAGCTTGAAAACGGTAAGTTCCTTACAGCAGGCGGCAGAGTACTTGGTGTAACCGCTACAGGCGAGAATTTAAAGGTAGCTCTTGATAAGGCTTATAAAGCTGTAGATGTGATTTCCTTTGAAAAGGCACACTATCGCAAGGATATAGGAAAAAAAGCCGTGAAATAATGATAAAAATCGAAAAAAACACTTGCAATTCCTATTTAATTATGGTATAATAATTTGTACGTGTTAGAATATTATAACTTGGCCTGAGCCATTTCCTATAAGGAGGACTAAAAAATGGGAATTATAGAGATAATCGCTGCTATCGTACTTATCTTAGCTTGCGTATTTATCGTATTTGTAGTAATTATGCAGGATACAAAGCAGGGTATGTCACAGACAATCACCGGCGGTAGTGCTGATAACTACTATCAGAAGAATGCAGGCAGATCAAATGAAGCTAAGCTCAACAAGCTCACAAAGACAGCCGCTTTCACATTCTTTATCGTAGCTCTTATAGTTAACTTTATTGTTATGTACAGCGGAAACTTCAAGAGCATGAGCAGTACATCATCTACAACAAGTAGCACAACCTCTTCTACAACAAGCAGCAGTACGTCTTCTACAACGTCTGATACAAGCAGCACAACATCAGATACAAGCGCTACTTCTTCTGCAACAAGCGAGGCTACTTCTTCTGAAGCTTCTGCAACATCTACAGAAAGCTCTGCTGAATAATTAAAAAGCTTATCCCCGATGCAAATCGGGGATTTTTATTAGTATCGGGAAGGATGATATATGAAAGTTATAATAGGAGCAGGAAATACAAGCTATGAGGGTTGGATAAGCACTCAGGAAAATGAGCTTGATATTCTTAAAAAAGAAGATTTTGAGCATATGTTCGGTAAAGAAAAGCCCCGTGCTTTTTTAGCGGAGCACGTATGGGAGCATATGAATTTATCCGACGGCCTTACAGCCGCTAAAAATTACTATAACTACCTTGAGGATGGCGGCTATATAAGAGTCGCTGTGCCTGATAAGAATTTTCGTAATGAATGGTATCAGGATATAGTAAAGGTCGGTGGCAATGGTGACCCCTCCCACCCTGCTTTTACGCATAAGATAGTATATGACTACAAGACCCTTGTATCGGTATTTGAGCAGGCGGGATTTGAAGTTGAGCTTCTTGAATACTGCGATGAAAACGGGGTTTTCCACTATAAATACTGGAATGAAAAGGACGGCAGAATAGGGCGTTCCTTCCGTTTTGATACGAGAAACAGCGAAGAAAAGCTTGGTATGGTATCGATTATTATTGACGCTAAAAAGGTGAAGAGAATAAGTAAATACAGTTAAAAACGCTCTTCTCGGTGTTTAACGTTATTTACAGGAGATAAACGTATATGAAAATAATAGCTATCGGAGCGGTGACGGCAGGCGGAAAGACAACTGTCGTCAATGCGATTAAAGAAAGATTACCAAGAACAACCTCGTTACACTTTGACGACTACTCCTTTGAGGGAGAGGTTGACGACTTTACCTAGTGTGTATCAAGCAAAGAAGAGTATTATAATGCATGGGATTTAACACCATTAAAAGCAGACGTCGAGAAAATTGCAAACAGCGGAAAGTATGATTATCTGCTTCTGGACTATCCGTTTGCATATCAGAATAATATGATGAAGAAATATCCGGACTGCTGTATATTTATAGATACGCCGCTGGATATTGCAATGGCTCGGCGGATAATCAGAGATATGAAAACGGCTTCGGCGGATGATATACGTAATGAAATGAATACATATCTGAACTGTGCAAGAAAGTGTTACGTTCAGATGCTGACAGACATTATGCCGACATCTGATTACGTAATTGACGGCTCAAAGGAGCTTGAAGCAATTATCAATGAGGCTATCGGAATAATTTTAAAGTTATGATTTATAATTTATACGTCTGACTATAAAATCCCCGTGAATCAGTCTTCACGGGGGACACTTTTTATTACTTACTGCAAAATAAAAGCCTGAGCGCAAGCTCAGGCTTTATTGTTAATAATTAAACACCAAACTTAACTGTGCTTACCTTAACGCCAGGTCCCATTGTAGAAGAAACTGTGCAGCTCTTGAGGTAAGTACCCTTTGCAGCAGCAGGCTTAGCCTTAACTACAGCGTCCATAAGAGCGTTGAAGTTTTCTTCGAGCTTTTCCTTACCGAAGGAAGCCTTACCGATGGGGCAGTGAATGATGTTGGACTTGTCAAGACGGTATTCAATCTTACCAGCCTTTGCATCAGCAACAGCCTTTGCAACGTCGGGAGTAACTGTGCCAGCCTTGGGGTTAGGCATAAGGCCACGAGGACCGAGAACCTTACCGAGTCTACCAACAACGCCCATCATATCGGGTGTAGCGATTACAACGTCGAAATCCATCCAACCGTCTGTAATCTTCTTTACTGTATCATCATCAGCAACGTAGTCAGAACCTGCGTCTACAGCAGCCTGAATCTTGTCGCCCTTAGCAAATACGAGTGTGCGAACTGTCTTACCTGTACCGTTAGGAAGAACAACTGCGCCTCTTACCTGCTGGTCAGCGTGACGGGAGTCAACGCCGAGTCTTATGTGAAGCTCAACTGTTTCATCGAACTTTGCCTTTGCTGTCTGGCAAACTAAGTCGAGTGCTTCGTTAGCTTCGTATGCTTTTGTGCTGTCGATAAGCTTTGCGCTATCAACGTATCTTTTACCTTGCTTCATTCATTATCCTCCTTGTGGTCAAACGGAATAAATCCTCCCACTGTCAAAAATCTTAATTAGTCTACTACTGTAATACCCATTGAACGTGCTGTACCTGCGATCATAGACATAGCAGCTTCGATAGAACCTGCGTTTAAGTCACGCATCTTTGTTTCAGCAATCTGCTGAACCTGAGCCTTAGTGATCTTGGCAACCTTGTCCTTGTTGGGCTTTCCGGATGCTGTTTCAATTCCGCATGCCTTCTTGATAAGAACAGCAGCAGGCGGAGTCTTTGTAATAAATGAAAAACTTCTGTCGGCATATACTGTGATTACAACAGGAATGATAAGACCAACGTCGTTCTTTGTTCTTTCGTTGAATTCCTTTGTAAATGCCATAATATTAACACCGTGCTGACCTAATGCAGGACCAACAGGTGGAGCCGGTGTTGCTTTACCGGCAGGAATCTGTAATTTGATAAATCCTGTAACCTTCTGAGCCATTTTAACTCTACCTCCAATAAAAACAATTAGAACTTAAATATCAAGCTTCTGTACAGCTGAGATTTCGATGGTTGCTGAAGTCTGGCGGCCGAATACTGAAACTGTAAGGGAAACTGTGTTGTTTGCCTCGTCGATTTCATCTACTGTACCTTCCATACCGTTAAGCGTACCGCTTACTATCTTTACTGTATCGCCTACTGCGAATGAAACAGAAGTTGTCTTCTTTGCGATACCGAGATTTGCTACTTCGGCATCTGTCAGCGGAATAGGTTCTGATCCGGGACCTACGAAGCCTGTAACACCTCTTGTATTACGGCAGATGTACCAGGACTGATCCGTGTGTACCATCTTTACATAAACATAACCCGGGAAGAGCTTGCTCTTGTATTCGTGTGTCTTGCCGTTCCTTTCCTCTACCACTGTTTCCGTAGGAACCATTGCTTCTTCGATTAAATGGTGCAGGTTGTTGTTTTCAACAAGCTTCATGATGTTGTCAGCAACCATGTTTTCATAACCGGAATAGGTATGGAGAACATACCATTTTGCCTCAGACATTCTTATAAGTCCCTCCTACTTAAATACTTTTAGGCTGATACACTAAGACCCAGAGCTAATCTTAAAAGAGTAGCAAAGAGTGTATCAATGCCCCAAACAAAAATACCTGTTACAATCAGTGTGATAAGAACTACTACTGTGTTATTGAATACAGTCTTCCTGCTTGGCCACACAACCTTGTTGAACTCGGATTTTAAATCCTTGAAGTATTTTACGATGGATTTCTTGGGCTTCTTAGCTAAGGCAGCCTTTTTGCTTCTTAACTCGTTGGCCTTCTTTTCCTTTGCCTGTTCTTTTGTCAGGCTCTTTTCGTTTGCCATCATAATCCTCCTTACTTAGTTTCTTTGTGTGGAGTATGCTTTCTGCAGAACTTGCAATACTTTGTCATTTCAAGTCTGTCGGGGTCGTTCTTCTTGTTCTTCTTGGTGTTGTAGTTGCGCTGTTTGCACTCTGTACACGCAAGGGTAATTTTAACTCTCACTTTTCGGCACCTCCTATTTTTTTGCCCTTATGGGCTTAGCCTCCCTCGATGCAGTCGCCTTTTGCTTCTGCGGGGGTGTTTTTTTATGCTGAAAAAAATGGCACAAAAAAATAAACCCCTAATGAGGTACTATAATTGTATCACAAATCAGTACGCTTGTCAATAGGGATTTATAAAATTTCTCAGATTTTTTTGATTATTACTATAATAATATATAGAATATTATATATCTGCTTTATTTCAGCTTAAAATACAGCAGCAGCTGAAAGGATGCGAGAAGAGCTAAAATAGCAAGAACCACTACCTGAGCTACGCCCCAGGAGGGCATACGCAGGATAAGAAGCAAGCAGGCGCCTGCCAGTACCACCGCATTTATCAGAAAACGTTTCTGACCGCCTCTTGTATTTATCCTTGCACTTTTTGCCTTTAACTTATTTTTGTTGCCAGAATTACTCATTGCTCATCTGAAGGCGCTTTGCCATAAGAGTATTCTTCATAAGCATTGCAATCGTCATAGGGCCTACGCCGCCGGGTACGGGAGTTATGTAGGAGCACTTGGGAGCTACCTCGTCATACTTAACGTCACCGCAGAGCTTGTTTTCTGCGTTTCTGTTCATACCTACGTCAATAACTATTGCGCCGTCCTTTACCATATCAGCGGTCACAAAATCAGCCTTACCTACTGCACTGACTAAAATATCAGCTCTTCTGCATACTTCTGCTAAATCCTTTGTTCTGGAGTGGCAGATAGTCACTGTTGCATTTTCGTGAAGTAAAAGCATCGCCATAGGCTTGCCTACTATGTTTGAACGTCCGATAACCACACATTCCTTACCGGAAACGTCTGTGCCTGTGCTGTGGATAAGCTCCATAACGCCTGCAGGTGTGCAAGGAAGGAATGCATAGTTACCTATCATAATTTTACCAACGTTTACAGCATGGAAAGCGTCTACATCCTTTAAGGGGCTGATTGCTTCGATTACCTTTTCTTCGTTCAGGTGACGGGGTAAGGGAAGCTGGCAGAGAATACCATTTACCTTGGGATCCTTATTTAGTGTATCGATAAGCTCTAAAAGCTCTTCTTCTGTAGTTTCCTCAGGAAGTGCGTACTCGAATGACTTCATTCCACATACTTCACAAGCCTTTTTCTTATTGTTTACATAAACACGGCTTGCCTGGTTGTTTCCTACTATAATAACTGCAAGACCTACTTCAAGACCTTCTTTTTCAATCTCTGCTCTGATATCTTCTTTAACCTTTGCAGATACCGCTTTTCCGTCGATGATGTTCATAATTTTACTCTCCTTGTTCATTTTCTGTATCAGAATCGTCTGATTCTGCGTTTTCTTCAGTTTCGCTGTCCTCTGACGCGTCAGCCTCGTCCTTTTCCTTAGCATCGGGAACATAATCACTTTCTATGGTTATATCCTCGGTGCCCTCGGCAAGAATGCTGGGAGCAGCTTCTTCGGCATTTTTCATAGCCTTTTTAGCCTTTGCTTTTTCTTCAAGAATAAGCTGTTTTAATTCGTAAGCCTCAAGCTTTTCTTTTGACTCGGCTGTTTCACAATAGATAACATATCCGTTCTTCTTAGAAAGCTTAATCTTGAATACTATAAGCAGTACCAGAGCTACAATCGCTGAAACAATACCAACAAGCTGTGATACTCTTATATCGCCTAACATAAGGCTGTCTGTTCTGAGTCCTTCGATAAGAGCTCTGCCTGTGCCGTACCACATTACGTAGAGCAGGAATATTTCACCGTCAAAGGTGCGGAGCTTCTTTGACCAGATGTGAAGAAGAATAAATCCGACAAAGCAAAGCAGGCTTTCGTATAAGAAGCAGGGGTGTACAAGGGCGTATATTCCCTCTCCTGCCTTATCAAGCTGATTCTGCATTGCAACTACTATCGGGTCTTCGATAATAGCTGTACCTGTCATACCCCAGGGGAGTGTTCCTGCTGTAGGTGCACCGTAAGCCTCCTGGTTTACGAAGTTGCCCCATCTGCCTATTCCCTGACCGATAAGCAGTCCAAGACCACCTAAGTCGAAGAGCGCAGGAAGCTTTACCTTGCGGATAACGCACATAACAGCCGCCGCTAACGCCGCACCGATTATTCCACCGTAAATGGCAAGTCCGCCGTGTCTTAAATCAAAGAAGTTTATCTCTGCATTTATAAATATGCAGTAATATGCTCTTGCTCCGATAAAGCCGAAGATGATAGCCACGAAAACTACATCAAATACATGGTCGCCGATAAGCCCGAACTGCTTTGTTCTCTTCATAGCATAGATAAAAGCAAGAATTACGCCAAGTGCGATGATGATTCCATACCAATATACATCCATACCGAAAAGGTTAAAAGCTACTCTGTTTATTGCAATAGAGCCGCTGAAGAGATTAGGAAACTCGATTTTATCGGTTACCGCTTCAGCAAGTAAATTTAACATTCCGTTCATTTTTCTGTCCTTTCTTATTCTACAGGCTCGATTATTGAAATAGAGCTGTTATCTATATCCATTTCGGCAAGGGCTTTCTTTATATCCTCAAAAGTAACTGTTGCCGCTATTTCAATGCCATCGTAAATACCGATACCGTTTATCTCATAATCCAGCATATTTGTTGCAACGGATTCTACGTTGTTGAAGCATGCCACAAGATCGCCGTAGGTCATATTGCGGATGGTTATGAACTCTTCTTCGCTGAGCCCATCCTGCTTTATGCGGTAAAGCTCCTTTATTACTTCCTCCATAACCTTATCCGGATTTCTTGACTCACCGTCTGCGATTACTGTAAAGTAGCCTCTGCCACAGAACACACCCACATTGAAGGTATCATTTATAATACCGTTTTCAAGCTGTGTATTGTAGAAATCAGAGTTTTTACCAAGGCACATTTCCATAAGAATATTATAGATTATAAAGTTTCTGTATCGTTCTGCGCCTTCATATGCCGGGAATTTGAAACCAATATTGAAAAGCGGAATAGCACAGGAAAGCTTCTGTACCGTGCGCTTTTCCTTTACTGTAGAAGGCTCGTCGGGAACTATTACCTGAAGTCCGGGATCCTCTGAGGGCTTTAACAGTCTGTCGCAGATTTCGATAGTCTTGTCAACGTCAAAATTACCTGCAATGGCAATAACCATATTATTAAGGTTATAGAAGGTGTTGTAGCAACGGTAGAGCAGGTCTTTGTCAATCTTTGCAATACTTTCAATAGTACCTGCGATGTCAATTCTTACAGGGTTCTTATGATATAATGCCTGCAGACAGTTGAAGAATACTCTCCAGCCGGGATCGTCCTCATACATACGGATTTCCTGACCGATGATTCCCTGCTCCTTGGCAACTGTTTCATCGGTGAAGTAGGGCTCCTGAACGAAATTCAGAAGTATCTCCAGATTCTCTTCAAACTTCTGTGAGCAGGAGAAAAGGTATGCCGTCTTGTCAAAGCTTGTGAAGGCGTTTGCACTGGCACCGGTCTTTGCATAAAGCTGGAAGGCGTCGCATTCGTCGTTTTCAAAGAGCTTGTGTTCAAGGTAATGAGCAATACCCTCGGGTACTGTTATAAAATCCTCATCTGCATTAGTCTTAAAGGTGGTATCAACAGAGCCGTACTTGGTTCCGAAAAGGGCGTAAGCTGTAGAATACTTCTTCATGGGGTAAAGCAGAATTGTTGCACCGCTTTTGTGCTTTAAGCGGAAATACTCCTCACGGACTCTTTCATTAACTATCTTTTCCATATCAGTCCTGCTCCTTTCCGTTATCTTCAAGAGAGGTAAGAACGTAGACTGTATCCAGTACCATACTCTTTGCCGCTTCGATTATTCTTTCCTTGCTGACTTCAAGATATCTTTCCAGAGCTTCAGCAGGGGTTTCGATATTATCCTTTATAATGTGATCGATATACCAGCCTGCTACGCCATGAGCGCTGTCACCGATACTGTTGTAGCTGTTCTGTACTGCCATTCTTGCGTGTTCAAGCTCTTCGTCGGTAATGTTGCCGTTCTTTATTTCGTCAAGCTGATGCAATATCTCTGCTCTTGCCTTTTCGATATTATCGTTTTCAACGCCGCAATCAACCAGCAGAAGTCCCTTTACATCGTTATAGGACGCCGCACAGTAATAGCAGAGCGACATCTTTTCACGTACATTCATAAAGAGCTTGGAGGTGGTAGTGCCGCCGTAAATCTTCTGAAGCATCACAATCGCCGCCATATCATCGCTATGAGTTTTAAGACCGAGTACCATTTTGCTCTGGTTTACGCTGAGCCTTTCGGTATGCTCTCTTACCTGATCCTTGATAGGGCTTATTTTAAGTGAATAATCGCTGATATCGGTTCTTTCTACCTTTGAAAAGGCGTTTTTGAACTTTTCTGCTACTGTATCAAAATCGTTGCAACCTACACACATAATCTCGCAATGGGTGTTATGAAGCATTCTTTTGTAGGCTCTGAAGGCGTCCTCTACAGTAAGTGCTTTTGCCTTGTCTGCATTGCCCTCTGCGGCTACGCCGAAGGGTTCGTTTTCACAAAGGAGCTTAACCGCCTGATTTATCGCATAGGAGCGCTTATCGTTAATAACTGATTCAATATCATCGATAAGAAGAGGCTTTTCCAGCTCCAGCACCTTTTCCGGGAATGTGCCGTTTTCGAGTAAGGGATTGAATATACAGTCAATCAGCATATCGGTGATTTCTTCGGTTATCTGCTCGCCTGAAAGAGCATAGACATCATCAAGGAAATATGCTGTAAGACCATTGAAGTTAAGGTCGTACTTTCTGCCCGAGGATGTTCCTATTCTTGATGAGTAGAGTGTAGAAAGTCTGTTTTTAAGAAGCTTATAGGTAGGATAAACGGCGTTTCTGTTAGCAAGGATATAAGGTACTATTGCATTTTCTGTTGCCGTTTCTTCACTGAGCTGCTGATAAAAGCATACTGAAATAAAATTCTTCTTGTATCTCGAATCAGTGATACTGCTGAAATATACGCCTTTAGCAAGCTCTCTGCGATTGATTATATTTTCCATAATCCGCTTTCCTTTCACTTTAGTAAATTTACATACTTTAATAGTATAACATATCTTATGAAAAATTTCCATAGTTTTCACAAAAAAATCAAATTAAGAGCAAAAAAATTGAGCGTGTGTTCACGCTCTGAAATCAAATAATATATAATGTGTAGAACAAAAGAAAGGAGACAACTAAAAAACTAAACCATCGTAAAACTTAACTGTCTTACGATGGTTTAATTATATATCATTTTGACCAATTTGTCAATAAATTATACAAAAGTTTTTGTGAATATTTAAAACTTTGTGCATATATTCCAATATTTTACCTTTGTGAATAGTTAAATCACACAAAGAAATTGAAATATTTGTCAGTTTTCGTGCATTTCCTTAAAAAGCTGTTTTATCTTTTCCAGCTTTTCTGTGTCAGCCTTCTTAGGAGGCTTATATGTACGCAGAAACTCCAGAAGTTCTTTTTCGCTGGAGCAAACATTATCGCTGTCATACAAATCAAGATAGAGATGAACAGAATTCGAAGAAAAATACAGTACGGTTTCTACCCACTGGTCAAGGTCATTCGCCTGAAGAATACTTTTTACTATATCACGCTGGCGGCGCATCTGTCTCAGAGGATTCTGCATTTCTGTTTCGGTGGTTTTACCATCCTTATAAACCTTGCGCTGAATCCATTTATCATCCTTATGCTTACCGCTGATATAGCCGGAATGATTTTTTACCTCTATAATAAGCAGATATGTGGGGCTTATTATAAGAAGATCGATTTCTGAACGGTTTTTCTTATATCTTACAGGAAGATTTGAAAATACCATATACTCATTGCCAAGCTTCTTGACAGTTCTCATAAGGGCTTTTTCTCCTCTGAAGCCTGACAGAAGGACGTTATATCTTTTCGCTACGGTGATATTTGTGATAGCGCCTATCAGAATGACTGCTATAAATATGTAGCCTATAACAGGATACTGAAAAAGATCAAAGCCGATGTAGATAAGCAGTAATATAACCGGCAATATGCCGAGAATTACCTGAAGCACAAAAAGTGCCGTTATCTTTTTAAAGTTTTCGCAGCTATGCTTATGAATATCAGGCATTTCATCACCTCTTAAAAACAATTTCAAATACATTATACAATAATATTTTTGGTAAGTCAACAAATTTAGGGCTTCACCCCTTGAAAAATTTCGGATTTAGTGATATACTATTCAAGATTGATAAAAAAACAGATATGAAAGGATAATATAAACTATGAAGCTTGGTATGGTAGGCTTACCTAATGTAGGTAAAAGCACATTATTCAATGCGCTTACAAATGCGGGAGCGGAATCTGCAAACTACCCCTTCTGCACAATCGAGCCCAATGTGGGTATAGTGTCGGTTCCCGACGAGCGTCTTGACGCTCTGGCAAAAATGTACAACCCCGAGAAGTTTACACCTGCTACTCTTGAATTTGTAGATATTGCAGGACTTGTAAAGGGTGCGTCAAAGGGTGAAGGTCTTGGAAACAAGTTCTTATCAAACATCCGCGAGGTTGACGCCATTGTGCACGTTGTGCGTTGCTTTGAGGACGACAACATCATTCACGTTGATGGAAAGATAGGTGCGGCGAGAGATATCGAAACTATAAACCTCGAGCTGGTGTTCTCCGATATAGAAATAGTACAGAGAAGAATCGACAGAGCCAAAAAGCAGATGAAGGGCGACAAGAGTATGGCCGCAGAGGTTGAATTCCTCGAAAGACTGCTCAGTCATCTTGAAGAAGGTAAATCTGCAAGAGGCTTTGATTTTACCGAAAGCGAAGCGGAGCTTATAAAGAGCTCTCCCCTGCTTTCAAACAAACCTGTAATTTACGCCGCTAATATGTCGGAGGCTGATTTCAAGGGTGATATAGAATCCAACGAACAGTATAAGGCAGTATGTGAGATTGCAAAGGAAGAAAACAGTCTGGTGCTCCCTATCTGTGCTCAGATAGAAGCGGAAATCTCTGATATGGATGCTGAGGACAAGGAAATGTTCTTATCTGACTTAGGCCTTACAGAGTCAGGTCTTAACCGTATCATAAAGCAGGGCTACAGCCTTCTCGGTCTTATCTCCTACCTTACCGCAGGCGCTCCTGAAGTAAGAGCATGGACTATAACAAACGGTACAAAGGCACCTCAGGCGGCAGGTAAAATACATACAGACTTTGAAAAGGGCTTTATCAGAGCTGAAATAGTTTCCTTCGACGACCTGATAGCTTGCGGAAGCATGGCGGCCGCCAAAGAAAAGGGACTTGTCCGACTTGAAGGCAAGGAATATGTAATGCGCGACGGAGATGTAGTTCTCTTCAGATTCAACGTATAAACTTAATAATTCAACAACTTTTTTCGGGTCGGTTAATCCTACCCGAAAAATTTTTTAAAAAAGTTAAAGTAAAATTTGACAAAACAGCATTTATATGTTATAATAATTTTAACAATTTAACCAAATTGTTGAATAATCGACGAGAACGAGGATGAAATAAAATGATTCACGTAAACGAAAGTAAATGTATAGGCTGTAATGCATGTATCAGAGCCTGTCCTATTCCCTTTGCGAACAAGTATGACGGAAAAATAGTAGTAGTAAATAACGATCAGTGCATACAGTGCGGCGAATGTATAAAGAATTGTCAGCACGGTGCAAGATATTATGACGATCCTCTTGAAGAAATGCTCAGACTGGCAAAATCCAAGAAGGTATCGCTTGTTGTTGCTCCTGCCATCAAGACTGCAATGGACGGCAGGTGGCGTCATGTTCTTCAGTGGCTTAAAAATCAGGGCATCAACGAGATTTACGACGCATCCTTCGGCGCTGATATCTGTACATATCTCCATATTGAATATGTAAAGAAAAATCCCGGTGCAAAGATTATTTCACAGCCTTGTGCCGCTATCGTAAATTACGCAGAAAAGCATAAGCCTGAGCTTTTATCAAGATTTTCACCTGTTCAGTCTCCTCTTATGTGTACTGCAATATATGCCAGAAATTATCTCGAAAACAACGATATAATCTACGGACTTACTCCTTGTCTTGCAAAGGCGGATGAATTCAAGAATACAGGTATCGTAAAGGGAAACATCACCTTTAAATACCTTGACGAATATTTACAGAAGAACAATATAACTCTCCCTACAGGCTACAGCGAATTTGAATTCTCTGCTATGCGTGGCTTTGACGGCGGTTTCTATCCTATCCCCGGCGGTCTCAAGGAATGCCTTTCAGTTTATTGTCCTGAACTTGCAGTTGCAACCTCTGAAGGTGTACACAAGGTTTACGGAGACCTTGATGAATATCTGAAAACAGACAAATCAAAGCTCCCTGCCGTATATGACGTACTTTCCTGCGAATTCGGATGTAACTCAGGCGCAGGTGCTACCGGTAACTTTGATATGTTCAACTCTTACAATATAATGGTTAATGTCAAGGACTGGTCCAAGAAGCGCAAGTCTGCTGAGCGTTTCCACAAGAAGGCGTTCAAGAGTCTTGTACTTGACGACTTTATCCGTAAGTACAAGAACAGAATGAATTACACTCTCCCCACTGAAAACGAACTGGATGCAATCTTTGCAAGTATGGGCAAATATACAGATCAGGACAAACACATCGACTGTCATGCTTGTGGATATAAATCATGCTACGATATGGCTACTACCATCCATGCAGGTCTCAATGTTCCTGAAAACTGTGTAGCCTGTGAAAAGAAAAAGATCGCAGAGCTTGCTGACAGCATAAAGGCACAGCACGGCGAATTACAGAGCTCTATAATGAGTATAAATACAGCGCTTGAAACTCTTGCAAGCAAGGTACATCCCATTGCACAGCATACTGTTGAAAATGCTTCTATGAATGAGAGCATCAAGAATGATATGGATATGCTGACCGGTGATATTGACAATGTAATCAAGGGTACAAACGATATATCAGATTATGTTGATACTATCGGCGAAGGCATCGACGCATACAACAAGATTTTAAGAAGAATTGCAGACATATCCGAGCAGACAAATATTCTTGCTATCAACGCATCCATCGAGGCCGCAAGAGCAGGCGAAGCCGGCAAGGGCTTTGCGGTAGTTGCCGACGAAGTAAGAAACCTTGCTGTAAAGTCAGCCGATACTCTTAACGAAGCTAAGAAGCACACAGACACAATGCTCATAAGCATTGAAAAGATCAAGAGTGATTCTGACGCTATCGTAGGACAGGTATCAAATACAAAGGCTAACGTTGCAAACACAAACAAGGCCGTTGAAGAGCTCAACCAGAGTTCAGCACTTATCAACGAAAGCACAGAGGAAATCAAAACCGTAATTGATCAGCTCAATACTCTTGTTGAACAGCTTGTAGAAAAAAGCTAAAACACATACCGCATATCCGACAACAAGGATATGCGGTAGTTTTTCATATTTTTTCAAAAAAAGCAGTAAAAACGAAAAAAACGCTTGACATTCACAATCTGTTTTGGTATAATTATAAGGCCGCATGCGATAGGGTAACTATAAGTAAACGTAAGTTTCACCTTAAAGCAGCGAGGAATTTAAGTCAAAGACCAGATGGTCGCAACTAAAGAAAGGTTGGTAAAACAAATGTACGCAATTATCGAAACAGGCGGCAAGCAGTACCAGGTAAGAGAAGGCGACGAAATCTTCATCGAAAAGCTGGATGCTGAAGGCGAAATCACTTTTGACAAGGTTATCATGGTAGGTAAGGATGACGGCATCGTAGTAGGTGCTCCTTATGTTGATGGTGCAACTGTCAAGGCAACACTCTTAAAGAACGGCAAGGCTAAGAAGATTACAGTCTTCACATACAAGCCCAAGAAGAGTGTTAAGAGAACAATGGGTCACAGACAGCCCTATAGCAAGGTAAAGATTGAAGCTATCAACGCTTAATCTTCTTAATCTTTATGATCAAGGCAGATTTCAGACGATGTGGGAATGATATAATCGGATTTACGATAAAAGGCCATGCAGGATATGCAGAAATCGGACAGGATATAATCTGTGCAGGCGTATCAAGTGCAATTATGCTAACAGTAAATACGATAACAGACTTCATAAAGGCTGATGCCACAGTAGATTTAAGCCATGAAAATACAGGCTACGCCTACTTAGAGCTGAGACAGCCATATAAAAAAGAAGCTTCTGTTATGCTAGAGTCATTTATGTCACATCTTGAACTTCTCGAAGAGGATTATGGACATATAAAGGTCCGTATATCCGACACATCCAAATAATACAGTGATTGTCATAATCAGAAAGGAAAAATACTATGATTAAAATCAGCTTACAGCACTTTGCTCATAAAAAAGGTATGGGTTCAACAAAGAACGGCCGTGACAGTGAGTCTAAAAGACTTGGTGTAAAGCGTGCTGACGGTCAGTATGTTTTAGCAGGCAACATCCTCGTTCGCCAGAGAGGTACACACATCCACCCCGGCAACAATGTAGGCCGTGGCTCTGATGATACATTATTCGCATTAACAAGCGGTAAGGTTAAGTTTGAGCGTCTTGGTAAGGATCGCAAGCAGGTTAGCGTTTACGCTGACTAATCTATAAAAAACAAGGCGGGTATATACTCGCCTTTTTTGTTGTATGACGGAAGTATTTCTGCATACTATAAAATAAAGCACTGCTGTATAGGAAAGGATGATACCATATGTTTGTAGATATCGTTAAAATTTATATCAAGGCCGGCAACGGTGGCAACGGTGCTGTTTCATTCCACAGAGAAAAATATGTCAACGCAGGAGGTCCTGATGGTGGTGACGGTGGTAAAGGCTCGGATATTGTATTCGTAGCAGATGATCATCTCTCTACCCTGATTGACTTCCGCTATAAGAAAAAATATATCGCACCCAACGGTGAAAACGGAAGAGCGGGCAGATGCACAGGTAAAAGTGCAGAGCCTACCATAATACGTGTACCGAGGGGTACTCTTGTAAAGGACTCCAACACGGGAAGAATTTTAGCAGATATTTCTGACGATGAACCCGTAGTTGTCGCAAAGGGCGGCAAAGGCGGCAAGGGCAATATGAATTTCGCCACAGCCACAAGACAAATTCCCCGCTTTGCAAAGCCGGGCTATCCCGGAGAAGAGTTCGACGTAACTCTCGAATTAAAGCTTTTGGCTGACGTGGGACTGGTTGGCTTCCCCAACGTGGGTAAGTCTACTTTTATAAGCGTAGTAAGTGCCGCAAAGCCAAAGATCGCAAACTACCACTTTACCACTATCACTCCCGTTTTAGGTGTTGTATCGGTGGGCGAAAAGTCCTTTGTAATGGCAGATATCCCCGGTCTTATTGAGGGTGCCAGCGAAGGTGTGGGACTTGGTCATTCCTTCCTACGCCATGTTGAAAGATGTCGTCTTATCGTTCACGTTGTGGATGTTTCAGGTATTGAGGGCAGAGATCCCAAGGATGACTTCGAAAAGATAAATTATGAGCTCAGAAACTTCTCAGAAGAAATTGCCAATCGTCCGCAGATAGTAGTTATGAACAAGACTGATTTAGCAACTGAAGAGCAGATAGAGGAATTCAGAGCATATATTGAAGAGCTTGGTCTTCCCTGCTTCTCCTGCAGTGCGGCTACTACCAAGGGCACAAATGAGGTAGTTGAATATATCGCAGGCGAGCTTGATAAGTTACCTCCTCCGATTCGTTTTGAGGCTCAGCCTCTTACAAGAGAAGAACTTGACGAACAGGAGCTTCGCAAAAAGACCTTTACAATCTCAAAGGAAGATGGTATATTTATAGTAGACGCTCCCTTTATCGTTCCCATTTTACAGATGGTCAATATGGAGGACTACGAAAGTTTGCAGTATTTCCAGAGAGTTCTGCGTTTCAGCGGAATTATCGACAAGCTGGAAGAAATGGGCGTTGAAGAGGACGATATAGTTTCAATCTATGACTTTGAATTCAGGTACGTAAGATGACGGATAACAAAAGACTTACAAAAGCAGAAGTGAGGGCGCTGGGCGGACTTACGCTTGCCTTTTTCGGTGATAGCGTTTACGAAGTACTGGTCAGAGAAAGAATTGTAAAAGGTGGAACCTTACCCGTTGACGCTCTTCACAAGAAGGCAGTAAAGATGGTAAATGCCGGCTTTCAGTCAAAGGCATTTGATACTATAGAGCCGATGCTGAGCGAAGATGAGCTTGAGATATTCAAGCGGGGCAGAAATGCTACGGGAAACAACGTTCCCCGCTCCAGTAACCCCAAAGATTACAGGAGAGCAACAGGCTTTGAGGCTCTGTTCGGATATCTTTATCTTATCGGAGATACCGACAGAATGAACGAGCTCTTTGAAGCGATAACAAATATACCGCAGGAGTAATAAGCTACATATATTTAAAAGGAGCTTTTTATGAAAAATAAAATATTGCGGACTATAACCGATATTCTCGTAATAATAGCGGCAGGCATAATATTTGCCTGCGGTCTTGAAAGCTTTGTATCACCGAATAACATTGCCCCCGGTGGCGTATCAGGCATTTCGGTTGCACTTTCCTACCTTACAGGACTAAACGAAGGTATATTCTACCTGTGCTTCAATATTCCGCTTCTTATACTGGGATTTATTTTTCTTGGAAAGAAGCTTATCGGCAAAACTCTTATTTCAGTAGTTACCGTCACACTTGCAGTCGATTTCATTTTTGCAAATCTTCCCCACTACGAGGGTGACAGAATTCTTGCTGCAATATTCGGTGGTTTGCTTATGGGCACGGGACTGGGACTCACCTATTCAAGAGAGGCTACCTCGGGTGGCTCGGATATAATAAACAAGCTGATAAACAAGAAGCTTCAATCAGCGAGCCTTGGTGTAATAACCTTTATTACCGACTGCATCGTAATAGGCGCATCAATGCTGGTGTTCAAAGAAATTGAAGCAGGTCTTTATGCAGTTATCGCAATATTCATTTCTTCAAAGGTTATGGATGTTATCATCTATGGCGGAATGGAAGGTAAGATGCTTCTTGTGTTCTCTGAAAAGCACGAAGAGATTGCAAGGAAATTTATCGAAAACGGCAGAGGCGTCACCTTTCTTGACGCTGAGGGCGGCTTCAGCGGAAAAGCAACAAAGGTAATCTGCTGTGCGGTAAGAAAGAACGAATACGCAAAGTTCAGACGCTTTGTAAAGGAAATAGACAGCACATCATTTATGATTATAGCAAGTGCCAAAGAGGTGCTTGGTAATGGATTTATAGATTTAAACAAGCAATAATTAAAAGGAGAAATAATCATGTCAGGACATTCAAAATGGAGTACCATCAAGAGAAAAAAGGGTGAAAAGGACGGCGCAAGAGCAAAGATATTCACCAAGATAAGCCGTGAAATCATCGTTGCTATCAAGGAAGGCGGTCCCGACCCCGATAACAACTCAAAGCTTGCTACACTTATTCAGAAGGCAAAGTCAAACAATATCCCCAACGACAACATTGACAGACTTATCAAGAAGGCTGCAGGCGAAGGCGAAAAGAACGACTACGAAAACTGCGTATATGAAGGCTACGGCCCTAACGGTGTAGCTGTTATCGTTGACTGCCTTACAGATAACAGAAACAGAACAGCAGGCGAAATCCGTCACTACTTTGACAAGTTCGGCGGAAATATGGGTACCAGCGGTTGCGTATCCTTTATGTTCTCCCTTCAGGGTATTATCGTACTCGATAACGAGGATGGCGACATTGACGAGGATAAGGCAATGGAGGATATTCTTGAAGCAGGCGGCGACGACTTCAGCTTTGAAGATGGCTGTGTAGAAATCACAACCGATCCCAAAACTGTAGGCGACGTAGCAAAGGCTCTTACGGATATGGGCTACAAGGTAGTTTCCGCAGAAGCTGAACAGGTGCCTTCTACATATACAGTTCTTACTGATGAAGATCACATCAAGAAGATGGGTCTGCTCCTCGATATGTTAGAGGATAACGATGACGTACAAAACGTATGGCATAACTGGGAAATGAATGAATAATAATACACCTTTAACAGTTTCAGGATTTAAAAAAATGAAATAACGTATATCAAAGTCAAGACCACCGGCATAGCCGGTGGCTTGCACAAGCCCTATAAGGGCTTTTTACCAGCTGCGGCTGTAGCCGCCCGAAAAGTCTGCCAACCGCACTCTTTCTCGGGCAAGCCCCTTCACGGGGCTTTTTTATTTGCC
>JAGAVH010000047.1 GCA_017942025.1 Ruminiclostridium sp.
AAAGGCAAATAAAAAAGCCCCGTGAGGGGCTTGCCCGAGAAAGAGAGCGGTTGGCGGACTTTTCGGGCGGCTACAGCCGCAGCTGGTAAAAAGCCCTTATAGGGCTTGTGCAAGCCACCGGCTATGCCGGTGGTCTTGACTATATGTATTTAAGTGCCGCATCAATAACCTTGTTACGCAAATCCCACAGTGTTGGAGCATTTTCGTCAAAGTTAAGAAGCTGGCTTAGCTGTTCTGATACAGCCATCTGCTCCTCCTTTTCGGCATCTGTCATCGTTTCCTTATTCTCTTCGAAATAAATCTGACGTAACAGCAGTTCGCAGATTTCTTTTTCCGTTTCTATCTGTGCCATAAATTCATCGTGTTCTGTTTTTATATTTTCGGGACACTGAAGCTCACTGAAATCTTCAAGCGCCGACACGCAAAGCCCATATGCCTTTTTAAGCTCCTCAAAATCTATATCCTCGGCTGTGGTCGCCTGATTCAGCTTATCTGTGGCTTCCTGCTGTTTCTCGCTAGCATCGGT
The DNA here is from genome assembly GCA_017942025.1 of Ruminiclostridium sp. GTDB lineage: Bacteria > Bacillota > Clostridia > Oscillospirales > Ruminococcaceae > Ruminiclostridium_E. The sequence continues at coordinate 527 of JAGAVH010000047.1, forward strand.
ATAGCTGTCCATATAAAAATTCATACTTTCTATATAGAATTCATAATCAAGCCTGGTTGCTGTATTTTCGCTTTCGGTTGCTGAAGATATGGGAGAGTTTTTATTGTTTCCGCTACAGCCTGCCGCTGTAAGCATAATGACAGATAATAATATAATGATAGTCTTTTTCATATCGTTGCTCCTTATTTTTTTTATAATAATAACATCAATGTATAAAAATTACAATACCTTTTTACCGAGTGGTAAAAAAACGCTACCGAGTGGTAATATTGCATAATTCATAAATCTGTGATATACTAAAGTCAGTAAAGCTTTTGAAAGGAGCTTTTTATGGCAACAATGAATTATCAGAAGCTGCTGCCTGAAATAGAACAGCAGATAACAGAAGACAGAAGCAATAATAAAACAAATCCCTATGCGGCTCTTGATGAAAATGCGTTAAGACGCAATATGGCGAGGGATAAGAATTCGGTCCTGCGCCCCTCCTACGCCCGTGACATAGACAAGATACTGCATCTGCCCCTGTATAACCGATATAACGATAAAACCCAGGTTTTTTCCCTTTATCACAATGACGATATCACAAGAAGAGGACTTCACGTTCAGCTTGTATCAAGAATAGCGAGAAATATCGGCAGACTACTGGGACTAAATCTTGATCTTATTGAGGCTATAGCCCTGGGTCACGATATAGGACACACCCCCTTCGGTCACGCAGGCGAAAGATTTTTAAGCGAGCTTTTGCATTCCGAAACGGGCAGATACTTTAATCACAATGTGCATAGTACACGAGTGCTGGATATTCTTTATAAGAGAAATGTCAGTCTGCAGGTATTGGATGGTGTTTTGTGCCATAACGGCGAATTTGAAATGAGCGAATACCGTCCCTGCGTTCTTGACGGCTTTTCTGAATATGACAGCAGAGTAGATAAGTGCTATACATCGGGTGGAGAAGCGATAAAAGCTCTTGTCCCGATGACTCTTGAGGGCTGTGTTGTAAGAATAAGCGATATAATAGCTTATGTCGGCAAGGACAGACAGGACGCTGTAACTGCAAAGATGATAGACGAAAGCTTCAGATTTGACGAGCTTGCGGCTATAGGAAATACCAATGCGGAAATAATCAATAATCTTGTGGTTGATATTGTCAATAACAGCTACGGTAAGGATTATTTAAAGCTCAGCGATGATACATATAAGGCTATAAGCAAAGCGAAAAAGGATAACTATGCACATATTTATCTTAATCCATCAGTAAGCGAGCTTTATGATAATACTATAAGCCCGATGTTCAGGGATATCTATTACAGCCTGCTTTATGATGTAACCCGCCATAAGGAGGATTCTGTAATTTACAGACATCACATAGCCTATATAAAGGAAGGACTCAGATACTATGAGGATTATGATTATCTGAGTGAAGCGCCCAATCAGATAGTTGCCGATTATATTGCAAGTATGACCGACGATTATTTTGTAGAGCTTCATAAGCATCTTTTCCCCGACAGCAGTCTTTCAATAGAGTATAAATCTTATTTTGAGGAATGAAAATGGCAGAAGTTATTTTAATGTGCGGTATGATATGCAGTGGCAAAAGTTTTTACGCAAAGAAGCTTGCTGAAGAGAAAAACGCCGTTATACTCTCCACTGACGAAGCTACCAAGATACTTATAAATAACGAACAGGGAGATTTTTACCTTGAATTTGTGGATAAGGTAAACCTTTATCTTCGTAAGAAAGCCGTTGATATAGTAAAGACGGGAACTGACGTAATTCTTGACTGGGGCTTCTGGACAAGAGAGGACAGAAGGAGTATAAAGACTTACCTGTCTGAAAACGGTGTAAATTATTCTATGTACTTTATCAGTATTTCCGGCCCGGACTGGGAAAGAAACATCAGAGAACGGAATACAAGGATAGAAAAGGGAGAGGGCGGCTCCGATTTCTATGTCGATGAGGGACTGAAAAATAAGGTGTTGTCAGTTTTTGAAGCTCCGTCAGAATCGGAAATTGACTGCGTTATAGTTAATGAGAGATAAGCTATGAGAAAAGAAAGTAAAATTCATTATACGGGACTATTCATAGATTTTGATTATATGTGGAGTAAAATCGGGCATATAACAAGGGGAAGATATGAAAGGGTGGTAAAAAGGCCTCATATAACCTTTTTATATAAACCCGATGTATCAGATTACAGCCTTGTAGGAGAAGAGGCTACAGTAGTTGTTACAGGCTACGGTTACGATGATGAAAACGAAGGCTTATCGGTGAGGGTAGAAACCGATAACTATAAGCTTCTAAAGCTGTATAATGATATTGAAACGCCGCATATTACTCTTACGGTGGCGGCAGATGGGCATACCGTAAATACGAAGAATGTGGAATTTTATCCCGTGCCCGTCATAAGGATGAAAGCTGTCTACGGTATAGTGGATGACAGCGGCGAGCTTATAACAGAATAAAAGATAATCCGCTTTCGGAAAAACGAAAGCGGATATTTGTTTTACTTTCTTACATAAGTCACGTACTTAAAAGGGTACTGCTCAGTTTCGATTACTTCTCCTTCTTCTGAAATCACCCATTCTTCGTCCTCGTCTAAATTCGGGAAGAAGGTGTCTGCTTCGAAGCTGTGCAGTATCTTTGTTACGTGAGCCTTGTCGCAGTAAGGAAGGAGCTGTTTATATATCTGACCGCCGCCGAGAACATATATAGTCTTATCGGCGGTTTTACTGTACTCTAAAAAGTCCTCGACGGAGGTAAAGCACCTGACCTCGGGATAGTTTTCGGGCTTTGTGGTGATGACAAGGTTTTCTCTGTCTGGCAGAGGTCTTTTTGGAAAGCTCATATAGGTTTTGCTTCCCATTACGATAATATTTCCCACCGTAAAATTACGAAGTCTTTTTAAATCGGGGGATATCCTTGCAAGTAAGTTGTTATCCTTGCCGATACCGAAATTTTCATCTACTGCTACTATTATTTCCATATGTACTCCTTTATTGTTCGAAATTAACGGATACGCCCGTATTTTTACCGTAGGCGGGAAGGTTGCCGTACATTTTATACGCCTTTACATAAAGCATATACTCGCAGGAATCCGAAAAATCCTTTATTGCGTATCTGGTTTTATCGCTGCCGTGTAGCTTTATTGCCTTTATACATTCGCCGTTTTTATATACGGATATCACGTAACCGTCGGCAAGGGTGTTTTCATCCCAATACATCATAACCGCATCCTCTGCGCTTTTCACAGCCTTTACTCCCGTCACCGCAGAAGGAAGTGTAAAGCCGGTTATTATAGTATCTGCACCGAATATGATATCATCGCCCCGCATTTTATAGGCTGTTACACTAAGCTTACATTCTGACGACGGAGAAAAACCGCTTAGAGTATATTTTGTCATATCTGCACGATGTAATTTCGATTTTACTATCCATTTGCCGTTTTCAAAGGACTTTATTATGTATCCGTCTGCCGAGTCGTTTTTGCGCCATACAATAGTTATATTGCTGTCTGTCTGACTTGCCGTCCTCAGTCCCGAAACGGCTGATGGTGCTGTAAAGCAGTCTATAACCGAATCGTTGCTCAGCTCTGTGTGATTTCCTGCTGTTTTATATGCTTTGATGCAGAAGCTGTAGTCTGTAGATGGAGAAAGACCTGTCACAGTACATCTGTCGGCACTTCTGCCCTCTGCTCTCGCTACTTCTGTCCATTCTTCATTACGCTTGATATATACTATATATCCGTCGGCAAAGGCGGTCGTTTTCCAGCATAATGAGATGCTGCTGTCTGTTTTGTCGGTTTCTTCGGGTGATAATTCGACCTGCCATACAGGTGTTGTAAAATCTGCTGATACAATATCCGTATAAATTTTTTCGCCGTTTTCGCCTATTACATAGGAGCGCACGCCATATCTGAAGTTGGCTGAGGGAGTGAGGTTTTCGGTTGTGAATTCTTCCTTTCCGAAGGGAAGGGTGGAAACCACCTGCCAGCTGTCTTTCTGATATACCAGCACCTCATAGCCTGCGCAATATACTCTGTCCCAGCAAAGCTTTGCTGTAAAGGGTGAAATATCTGAAACAGAAAGCTTTTTCACAGACTCGGTTACGATATTAAAGGTCAGAGTGCAGGGAATATTTCTTATACTGAAATTCATCGTTACTATGTTGCTGTTCCAGGGGGATAAAGCCTGATTGTCTGTGGCTGTAAGTCTGTCATTAAGCAGTTCGCACAGCTGTGATAATGACATATTCTTTACTGTGCCGTCGGGTGATGTGACCTTGACCTTGATAAGCGACTTGTCTATCAAAAATCTCGGGTATGGTTTACCTTCTTTGTCGTAATCGGTTAAGCCGTCCTCAGAAAAGCTGAGGGTGTCATTTTCCTCGGGTATATACAGCTCCAGCTTGCTGACAGGGTTTTCTATAACAGTAAAATTGAAATCAGCCTTTACGCCGTCTATATAACAGCTTGCAGTATGAGTGCCTGTAGAAAGCTCTCCCGAAAATGCTGAAAACTTCACAGAGTGTTTTTTGTTCTGTAGCAGCTCTGATACGGTGTATCTTGCTGTACTGCCATCTCTGTAGGTAATATTTACTGCATAATGCTGTTTGTCAAAGGGCAGTTCGGTAACAGTGCCTGTTCCGCCCTCTGCGAGAATAACAGTTTTTTCTGTTTCGTCAAGCCCTTGTATAAAGCTTATATCATACTGTGGTGTAATAGTGACAGACGCTATATCGCTTTCCTTAACGGAAAAGGATATATCCGCAGTCTTTCCTGCAAAGCTGCAGGTGACGGTGTATGTGCCGACGCTCCAGGCGGCTTCATCCTGATTATCGGATATAACAAAGGGATAGCCTGTCTGCGCTGTAAGAGCGGTTATTTCCGTTCCTGTATAGCTTGCTTCTTCTCCCGATATATAGCTTACGTTAAGAGTGAGATTGTCAAGACTGTAAATATCGTAATAGCTTTTAGTGACAAGCTTGCCCTCGGAATCGACCGTGTATCCCGTTCTTATATCGGAGCTGTCAAGAATGCTGTCTGCCACAGATACCGATATGCCTCCTATATTGTCTGCATTTTCGTAATCTTCGGCAAAAGCCACATTAGCCACTGCGAAAACCGCAGTGGCTGAAAGTGATATTGCAAATAGTGATAACGCTTTGATTTTCATAAAATGATATCCTTTTTATTATTTGTTCTTTGCCATTCCAAGGATGTCAGAAATTTTAAGCTTGTTGCCTGTGTGCATAATTACCTGCTCGTATATTCTTGCCACAAGAACAGCAAGTAATACGGTAGATACTAAAAGCACAATCAGCGATATCGCGCCCTCCAGAGCATTCATATTTCCCGTCAGCATTGCGGAGGGGAGTGCAAAGGGAGAGGAGATGGGCAGGTAATAGGAAAGAGTCATAAAGAGATTTCTGCCGCCGTCTTCAAGGGGAGCAAATATTGAGGGGAAATAAGCAAGATAGAAGCCTGCAACGCCTATAATAGCAAAGGGCTGCATAGCGTTGTTCAGATCCTCTGAGCGGTTGATGCTGGCACCGATAAGGCCTGCAATAAGTGCAAAGAAGATAAAGCCAACAAGGAACACTATAACAATGTATATAATGCTTATTGCATTGAAGCCGCTGAGTGCTTCTCCGACATAGCCTATTATCTCGTTTATGAAGTCTGTGCCTGCTTCATTCGCCGCGCCACCGGGAATCATACCGCCGGGGACAGAGGGTGTAAGACTTCCTGCGGCCTGATTCATAAGCATAGGAACGGCAATAACTCCGCCTAAGGCACCTGATAAAATGAACATCATAAACTGCATAAGGGATAAACTGCCCATTGCAAGAATCTTACCGATGATTACAGCAAGAGGTCTTACTGATGTGAGTAAAAGCTCCATAACCTTGGAGGTCTTTTCAAGGGCAATAGACTGGGCTACAAGCTGTCCGTATACTATTATCAGTACAAAGAGTATAAGAGAAGAAAGCATAGGTACCATCGACTTTATAACCTCTACTATAGGGTTGACCGCTTCCTCGCCTACTATGGTTGTATCCTTTGATGTGGGGGTGAGTGCGGCGGCTATCTGATTATTGTCAAGACCGTATTTTTCCAGTCTGGCGTAGTTGAATACGCTCTCTGTCAGAGTAGCGATTGTTCTCGCTTCGTCTGAAGAAACCGAGTTGTCAGCGGGACGTCCTGCGTAGATAGAAATATATTCTTCTTCCTTTGTAAGAGTTAAAAGAAGGCAGGCTGTACCGTTCTTTACTGCGTCGCTGTAGGTGTCGGTTGTCGCTTTGTCTGCGGATGTGATAAGCTCTACCTTCATTTCGTCAAAGGCTGTCTTATAATCTTCGCCGTTGGTTATGCCCGAATCGTCTATGAGATATACCTTATTTACTGTAATATCTCCTGTGGCACCGCCGGTTGAATCGCCCTCATCCGAAAATGTGGGGAGGAGTCCGAGCAGTATCATCATAGAAAATATAAGTGTGCAGATAAGCGCAGAGCTTATTATAAAAGCCTTGCTTTTAAGCTGCTGCATAAATGTGAATTTAAAAACCTTCTGCCAGCCGTGTGTACTCATTACTTATCCTCCTTTTCTTCTGCTTTTTCTATATGTTCTACAAATATTTCGTGCAGACTGGGCTCTCTTAAATCGAAGCGGACAAGAGGAATATCCGCCGCTACTATCTTATTAAGAAGCTGCTTTGCCTGAGCCTCGTCCTTTATTTTGAAATCTATGTTAGAGGGTGTCACCGCAACGGGTGTAAGTCCGCACTGCTGTGCAAGAGGAAGAATATCTCCGTCTGCCTTTACAGACAGATTTACTCTGCCGTAGCTCTTCTTTATCTCGTTGAGATTGCCCTGGAGCACCGCATTGCCGTGATGCATTATTGTGATATCGTTGCAGAATTCTTCAATAACGGGCATCTGGTGGCAGGACATGATAATGTACTTTTTCTTCGCAATCTCCTCGTTTATTACTTCCTTGAAGAGGTTTGCATTCACAGGGTCAAGACCGCTTAAAGGCTCGTCAAGGATAAGCAATTCGGGATCGGCAATGAGTGCCGCCACAAGCTGAATCTTCTGCTGATTACCCTTTGAAAGTTGTTCCGCTGTCTTGGTGCGGTAGTCGTTAAGCTCCAGCCTTTCAAACCAGTAATCTATCGCCTTGTTGATATCAGGCTTTTTCATACCTTTAAGCTCTGCAAAGTAGTGGAGCTGTTCTAAAATCTTGAATTTAGGGTAAAGACCTCTTTCTTCTGCAAGATAGCCTACCTTTTCGGTAACGGGTGAAAGCGCCTTGCCTTTCCATAATACCTCTCCGCTGTTTTTAGACAGCATACCGAGAATTATTCTTATAGCAGTAGTTTTGCCTGCACCGTTTGTACCAAGCAGGGCATATACGCCGGGCTCATCGAGGGAAAAGCTGAGTCCTTTAAGGGCGGTGAAGCTTCCGTACTGCTTTGAAATGTTTGTGACTTGTAATGACATTTCTGTTTTCTCCTTTATTTATCTTAATAACCACTATTAAGTATAGCACAAAATCCTTCCGTAATCAATATAGTGGAAAATTTTGTTTCAGACTGTTTATGTGTTATATATACAGTATAATCACTTTATCTCCGTTTGTCAATAGTTTTTTAAAAAATTTTTGAAAAAATTTGCATTTTACGAGAAAATATGCTAAACTTATCTTATATCCAGCCGATATAACATATGAGAGATACCAGACTATCTTATACATAACGAAAGGAATGATCACAATGGAAATAGCAAAGATTGCGGAACAGGCTGCTATCAATCAGACTACGATAGCTAAGACCAATGTTCAGACAACAACAGAAAAGACAAACAGCACTTTAGCATCAGACAACGCAGACAAGTACGTTAAGAGCGATGAGATGTTCACTCCTGCATATACAAAGAAGTCAGCCCAGAAGAAGGAGGTTGACAACTCTGAGGTAAAATTCAACGGCTCCGTAGCACAGACAAAGGCCGACCACCTCACAAGCGTTGTAGAAAACCTTATTGCACACCAGGCTGAAAAGCACGGTGCAAAGAAGAACGTAATCGAGCTTTCAGGCGCACTGAAGGATCAGCTTGAAGAGATTACAGGCAAGAAGCCCGAGGGTGTAGAAGGTGCAGAAACCGAAACAGAAGATTACTGGGGCGCAGAAGCAACCGCAATGAGAATCTTCGAGTTTGCAAAGAATTTAAGCGGCGACAACCTTGAATATGCAGATACATTAAGAGACGCTTTCATCAAGGGCTTCGGACTTGCGGCAAAGTCCTACGGCGGCAAGGATAAGCTCCCCGGCGTATGCGGTGAAACCTATGACAGAGTGCTCGAGCTTTTCGACGAATGGCAGAATCCCAAGACAGAAGAGAATGCAGATGAAGCAGTAAAGGTAGAAGCTTCTGCTGATACCGAGGCGGCTGCTCAGTAATTCAAATCAATAAGCTCTCCTCCGTGCCAACAGGTGCGGAGGAGATTCAATTTTTATATGTATCACACAAATAATAAAAAATAACTTTTCAGAAATTTTTCACAAAAAACTATTGACATTCGGTTTTGGATGGTGTATAATAAAGACAACAAATCAGTAACGATTACTGATTTTAATAACACTAAGAATAATTACTTAATAAAAGGAGATTTTAATTATGAAGAAATGGGTATGTCCTGTATGCGGTTACGTTCACGAAGGTGACGAGGCTCCTGAATTCTGCCCTCAGTGCAAGGTTCCCGGTAGCAAGTTTACAGAAATGGTAGCAACAGATAAGCTGGTTTTTGCTGACGAGCACAAGGTAGGCGTTGCAAAGGCTGTAACAGATGAAGAAATCATCGCAGGCTTAAAGGCAAACTTTGAAGGCGAATGCACAGAGGTTGGTATGTATCTCGCAATGGCAAGAGCCGCTCACAGAGAGGGTTATCCCGAAATCGGTATGTACTACGAAAAGGCAGCCTGGGAAGAGGCTGAACACGCTGCAAAGTTCGCAGAGCTGCTCGGTGATGTAGTAAGCGCATCCACAAAGGAAAACCTTACTTTAAGAGTAGCCGCTGAACACGGTGCTACACAGGGTAAGCTTGACCTCGCAAAGAGAGCCAAGGAATTAAACCTCGACGCTATCCACGACACAGTTCACGAGATGGCAAAGGACGAGGCAAGACATGGTAAGGCTTTTGAAGGCTTACTCAACAGATACTTCAAGTAATAAAAAAGAAAGGAAATAATGATTATGGAAAAGTTCGTATGTCCCTGCGGATACGTTTATGATCCCGAAATCGGCGATCCCGACGGCGGAATAGCTCCCGGCACAAAGTGGGAGGATATCCCTGACGACTGGGTATGTCCCGTATGCGGCTTATCAAAGGATAGCTTTTCGGCTGAATAATGTATAATGTAAGCAGAACACCCCGTACCTTTCGGTACGGGGTGTAGTTTCTATATTCGCTTATCGCTTCTCCCCACAAGATAATCAAGGGAAACGTTATAGAAATCTGCAATCTTTATCAGAATCTCAAGCCGTGGCTCTCTTGTCATAAGCTCATAATTCTGATAAGCCTTTTCGGTAATATCACAGCATATAGCGACCTGCATCTGTGACAAGCCTTTTTCCTTCCGCAACTCTTTAAGTCGTTTTGATAAAATTTCTTTCATATTATATCACCCTGATTTCAGAAAATCCGTGTCTGATAAGTTACGGAATCAAGCACCTTGCTTGGCAACAGCCTTCGCTTTTTGATTACCCAAATATCAAAAAACCGCAACTCCCAGTATCATTAACCCAAAAATCAGGGAAATAAGCGGTACGCTGTAGGCGTCCCTTTTCTTTATCTGATTCCAGTTGATGCTGTCCGGCGTCATTTTTTTGTGGTATGCATTCTGTTTGCGGTATGCATTCTGATAGGAGCAGTAAATATGCTTCCATCTGCATTTGTATCCGACAAAGGACCAGATTGAATAAATAAGCAGAAAAGCACCTGCGGTATAGAATTTATTTACAGGTAGAAACGTTATACATAAAAGCATAGCGATAATCCATCCGTAGCGGTGGAATAGTGCAAGTAAAATCACCATATCACCCTTCAGATTTGCTTTTCTTTTTCTTCTGCGCATATTTCCTCCGTAGGCAGTTCCTTACTTATTGCCGTTACAACCGATTTAAAGGTACTTGCAGTACCGACTTTAATTATCAGAAAGTTCAGAAGGATTATTACAATAGGGATGAAAAGGGGAAAAATACTTCTGATGCCTGACGTGATAAACAAAATGAGAAGTAATACTTCTATTATAAGCAAAAAGGCACAGAAGCATATATTGAAGATCCGTACGGATTTTATCAGCTTTCCGTCCTGGATGATGGGACTGCCGCTCACGAGTGATTGTCATTAGGGACAACAGTTTCTGACTCTTCCGTGTGCGCTGTTACAAGCTCCTCACAAAACTCTTCAAAAGAATTTTTTTCGTTTACAGTCAAAAAAGAGAATTCTTGATATTTGCCGCCATCGCC
>JAGAVH010000048.1 GCA_017942025.1 Ruminiclostridium sp.
ACAGCTGGGGCGTAGCCCCAAACAGAGGTCATCGGTCTAAAGACCGTCGCAGTCCTGCGGACTGCTGCCTACGGCGGCGGGGCATCCGGGAGGTCGCCCCCTACAATCGTAAATTAAAACGTTTTGATAAGACTGCCCACAAACATCGATATAAACGGGGATTGGGGCGGTAGCCCCAAGCAGGGCACAGGGGCGGCGAGCCCCCATGTATTCCCCCTTCCCCTTGAGGGGAAGGGGGTTAGGGGGTTAGGGTGACACCACACCCCAGCGGAGCGTCAAATTTCAATTCAACTCCCGCTATTCCGCACCGTATCTGTCTGCCAATTCCAGCAGATAGGCAAAGCATATTTCTCCGCTTTCGCATTTGTAGAAAAAATGACTATCACGGATGGTATCCTTACCGTTTATTCCTATGCTGTCAATCGCATTACCGTCCTTATCCTTAAAGGTCAGGCTGAAGGAAAAACCGACGTAGTTAAAGGAAAAGCCGTTTCTTTTCAGTTTAAGTGACTGTATATTGCCGACTATCCTGTTTATCTCTTCCCTGTCCTCTATAACCATTTTCTTCCCTGTACTGCCGCTAAATACAGAAATCGAAGAAACTCTGTTATCTTCCACTCCCTGAAGAAATCTCACAGGAGAAAAATACCACAGACATACGGCAACAACAGCAAGTGCAATAACAAGAAATATCCCGCATATAACATATTTCTTTTTCATACAGCTGCACTCCCTTTCACAGTTGTGATCTGTTATAACATACCACAACGGATTTTAAATTCTGTCTTGCAAGACGGTAAAAGTCAAGGTTCTCTGTCCTTTCACCTATAATACAATTAAGGATAGCATATTGTTGATGAAAAATCAAATTTTTTTAAAAAATAATCCCACCGCCTGAAGCGATGGGATTATTTCAGCTTGTAAGTTGTTTATCAGCAGATGCCGAAGCCTAAAATTTCAGCAGTCACCAGCTTGCCATCCTTGTCAACAAGCTCTATAGTAACCTCGTGAACACCTTCATCTCCTGAGAATACCTGAACTGCAACAGGGTTATTCCATGCATCATCTGCCTGTGTGGAATACTCACCTGTTTCCTTGCCGTCAACGATAACACGGAGAGAAGCGCCTCTCTGGGACTTTACACACTTAAAGAGCATCATAAGAGTCTTGCCCTTGAAGGAGAAGGTCATAGCCTTTGAATCAGCGGGAGCTATCATTGCGCTCCAGCCGTTGGGGAACTGCTGTAATGTATCCTTTTCGCCGCTGAAGGAGCCTGTATCCTTCATAGTGAAGCCTTCAACAGGATTCTCGTCGTCAAAGAACTTCATACCATAGAAGCGACTGTTGTTTACCCAGTTTTCAGGGATAGCTTCAATATCGCCGATTCCACCCTCGTCAATCTTAGCCTTAGCCTTATTCATCATATTCATAATAAGGTCCTTGGTCATTTCGTGTCCCCATACATTAGGATGGGATTCATCATCGGAGTAGTCCTCCCAGGTCATTCTACCCTTGTCAAATTCTACTGACAGAACATTGTTTAATGATACCATAGGAAGTCCGTAGGCTCTGCCTATTTCAGACATATGCTTTTCGCAGGTGTGACCGCTCTTTATTACTGTGAAATAAAGTGCAACCGCAGGGCTGTTATCCTGCTCTAAAAGTGTGCGGACAAGCGCCTCGTAGCTATCCTTGTATTCCTGCTCAAAGCCATCGTTTACAGCAAATTCAACAAATGTAAGGTCAGGCTTGTGGCAAAGCACATCTCTGCCTGCTCTTATATTGCCGAGGATACTGGGAGTACCGCTCATACCTGCATTTACATAGTTTATCTTTGCATTTGGGTACTGCTCGCAGAGAGCCTCGTATGTAAGCTTTGCCCAGCAAAGCTCTGCACCTGCTGTCATACCCTCTGTTATAGAGCCGCCGATAAAGGCTACTGTAACCTCTTCGCCCTTTTCGAGCTTTTCATAAAAAGCCTTCATTCTCTGCAGATTGCCAAGGTCTAAGAGCGAACGGTTTATCATTGCTGAATAGATAGGATCAGCGTCGGGGTTTTCGCCTTCAGGCTTTTCTGTAACTGATTCGTTCATAGAGGTTTCCTCCTTGCTTTCTGTTTCGGGCGCCGCACTTTCTGGCTTTTCAGTTTCTGAGCTTTCAGGTGCGGAGGATTCTTCCTTGCTCTCGGTTTCAGCTTCTGAGCTTTCAGTAGCGGAGGATTCTTCCTTGCTCTCGGTTTCAGCTTCTGAGCTTTCAGTAGCGGAAGATTCGTCCTTGCTCTCTGTTGATGACTGTGTAGCAGAGGACTCTGTACTGCTGTCAGCTACAGATGAGGTTGCTTGGTTGTTACAGCCAGATAAAATCATAGCTGACGCCAGTAAAATTGCTGTTATCTTTATTCTTTTCTTCATGATACTTTCCTTTCTGTTAAAGCTTGTTTACTTAAATTATATATCATTTAACTCAATAGGTCAAGTAAAAAATAGTAACAAAATAAAATTTTTCTTAATAATATATTGTATAGACGTAAAATCGACGGATTAACGCCTTGCAGGTATACCATATACCAGCAGTATATGACAGAAAATTCTTTTATTATTTGTATAAAACAGTTTTACAGGTTAAAAATACAGATGTACATTAAATTCACAGAAAACAGCAAACAGATATGCCGTAAGGCAAGGGAAAGGAAAGGGCTATGAATATAAAAAGAGGAGAAATCTATTATGCGGATCTGAGTCCTGTAGTAGGCAGTGAGCAAGGTGGAATGAGGCCTGTTCTTATTGTTCAGAACGATGTGGGAAACCGCCACAGTCCTACGGTAATAGCGGCGGCTATTACAAGCCAGCGGGATAAATCAAAGCTTCCTACACATATATCTATAAACGCAGGAGAATGTGGTCTGCAGAAGGATTCTATCGTACTTTTGGAACAGGTCAGAACTCTTGATAAGCAAAGACTCAAAGAAAGAATGGGAGAGCTTGACGTATCCTCCATGACAAGAGTTGACAATGCATTATCAGTAAGCTTCGGACTTGGCGAATTAAAATAAACAAATTGAAACTTTTTTGAAAAAACCTCCGACTTCTGTTATAAAGGTGCAAACACCTACAGAAAGAAAAGAACAAAATGAAAAAAGGAGGACATTTCATGAAAAAGCTTTCAGCAATACTCATAACAATAATAACTGTTCTCGCCTGCACAATTTCCGCGTCTGCCGAGGAAACAGCACCCGGCTCATCATCAGGTTCAACACCCGGATACTCAGATAATACAACTCCCGGTATATCAAGCGAGAATCTACCTACAGGTATAATACTTACGGCAGTTCCCACAACACTTGCCGCAGGAGCGCTTATTTTAAGCGGTATCGTGCTGAAAAAGAAGAACAAGTAAAATAATCCCCCAGAATTTTTCTATACCGCAATAAGCGGATAGTGAAGGACAACAATTCGTAAAAAACCCTCTGCCACAGCAGAGGGTTTTTTATTTATTGCTTTACTTTTATAACAGGCTCGTCGGCTATAGCTCCGTCATCGTTATAGATTGTTAATTTCAACGTTACTTCTTCTATTTCCGATACGGAGGTTATGCCTATCTCATCATACATTTCCATAGGAATAAATAAAACAAAAGGCTTTTTAACCGAACCCTCTATAGGTGCATCCCAACCACCCAAATGTCCGACCTGAATCTCATACGAGCTGTTGCCTATAACAAATTCTTTTCCGTTTATAGTGCAGGCATTACCCGTAAACCCAAACCTCTTCATACTTTTTGCGGTATCAAAAAAAAGCGTGACGTTTCCATGCTCGTATTCCTCATAGATTTTTCCAGCGGTGATAACAACTCCGTTTCCGTTATAAAGCTCTTCTGACAATTCTGCTCCATCTTCTTCATCCGAGAATACAATTTCGTTATAAAATTGTTCACGTTCATCATTGCCGGTTATAATATCGTTACACAGTCTGATTTCTCTTATGTCAGTTATTCCGTAATTTGCAAGATTGTCAATACTCATTGTATTAACATCAAGGATAAGTCTCTCACCTGCAAATATATCATTACCCGGATGAATTGCTCCCACCATTACAGTAGCAATATCGTTTATCACATGCACAGCCGTACGGAAATCAACAGTATTATCCGTTACATTATGAACGGTAAGCCTTACTGTATAATACTCCTTGCCGTCTATATCAGATTTTGTTTTAAGAAGTGCCGCATTTTCTATAACAATACCGTTTTGCTCATCAAAGGGAGTATCAATAAACTGAAGGAAGGTATAGCCTGTTTTCTCCTGAACTTTTTCGTTTTTAAGCTGTTCTTCATAATTTATTTCAGGCTTGCGAGCTTCGTCATAAAGAGATGTCTTTACTTCTATGCAGGCGGTTTCGTATTCTTCAAAATCCACCTCGTTTTCATCCCATCTCTTTCCATAATAAAGTGCGGTTTTAAACTCGGTCACGTTGATTATTCCGACAGACAAGAGAGCGTCGTAGCGAATTTCTATCGCAACCTCTGCTGTTTCTCCGTGGCTTAGCTTTTCCTTTGATAGCTGTGTAGTGATATACTCACTATAAGCGCTTACACCAAGATAACTGTACCCATTTACAAATACATCGGGATAATTTCCCATACCCGCTGTAATCGTGCCTATGTCCAGCTCATCGCTTTCCTTATTTGTAACTAAGTATGACAGCATTACAGTTTCTTCTTTGTAATAAAGATCGTTTACCTCTATCTTGATCTTTTCATTTTCGATAACAGGCTTTTCATAAAGCACACCGCTTCTGTCAAAGCTACCGATGTCTGAAACATAAGGTTCAAGCGGACTTGCAGAGTTATCGTTGCTTTCTGTATTTGAAATGGGCGGCTCAGATTCGATAATACTTTCCACTTCAGAAGACATATTGGAAGATAAATCGCTCTCTGTTTCAGATGAATTATCATAATTAAGATCTATCTTAGCATTTTTTATGATAGCATCGGCAATTGCGACTTCATCTTCAGTTTTTTCAGCATCTTTTTTTCTTGCAAGGTGAATATAGGCGTAGTGCTTTTCGCTAAGCTCTATAAGATAATAATAGTTGCTGTCAAGACGCTGTATTACGCTTTCATAATTACCCTGCTCTTTTAAGTTCTCCACCATAGATTCAGGCATTGTCATTCTGAATCTGAGCGCTTTCGGATTTCCGTCAATTTCTCCGTCTGATAT
The DNA here is from genome assembly GCA_017942025.1 of Ruminiclostridium sp. GTDB lineage: Bacteria > Bacillota > Clostridia > Oscillospirales > Ruminococcaceae > Ruminiclostridium_E. The sequence continues at coordinate 5,219 of JAGAVH010000048.1, forward strand.
TACATTATATACAGGTGCGTTTCCCTGGGATGCACGACTTACAAGTGCAGATTTCTCACAGTTGTCCTCGCAAAGAAATACCTGATAATCCTTAAGCTCTAAATTATACTGTGCAATAGATAAGTTAATCGAAGCACTGCCGTGTGTCTGAGTATCATCGGTGTGGTTTGTGTCGCTGCACAGATAAATTTTGGCGTCGAGCTTTTCTGAGGGCTGTTCTTCTATTTTACTGCTTGATAAATCCTCGCTTTCGGATGATGAGTTGTTAATTACAGGCTTTGAGACAGGCGGTGTGGAAATATCAATTCCTGTTCCGTCGCTGTTTACAATAAGTCCGATAACTACTGCAACACCAACTATCAGCACAAGAGACGCCGCTATTTTTGCATAAAAGGAGGTTTCAAGCCATACGGGTTTCTTTTCCTCCTTTGTAGCTTCTCGCATCAATCTTTCTTTCATTTCTGTTTTTTCTTTATATGTAGGAGATAAAATCTCAAAATCGTTCTTATTCATAACTATATCCTTTCTTGATATTTCGCATCAGAAGTTTTCCTTTAGTCGTTCTCTTGCCTTCTGTAGCCTGGTTCTTACCGCAGAGGCAGATATGCCAAGCATTTCACCTATCTCTTCACTACGGTAACCTTCATAATAATGAAGATATAAAGGCACTTTAAGTTCATCGGGCAATTGCAGGACAAGAGGCATCACTTCATCCCTTTTATCCTCTGCAGTAATTTCCAACTCGCTTATATCCTCGGTTTTTCTGTGCCAATGCTTAAGCTCGTTTTTGCACATATTCACAGCTACCTTTATAAGCCATGCTTTTTCGTGTTCTTCATTTTCAAAGGTCTTTTGTTTTTTCAGTAATGATAAAAAAGTATTATGTACCATGTCTGCGGTATCTTGATGATTTTTCATATACATGCGGCATACTCTGTAGATAGTATCTACCTGCCTGTCGTATATCTCGCCAAGAAGCACGCTGTATTCAGATGTTGTCATGATCTTCTCCTTTGTGTTTTTATATTGCAATATAAGCGCTTTCATTTACATTACAATCAGGCATAGCGTTTTGTCTGCGAAAATCAGGAAAAATTTTATATTTTTACAATACCATATTTTCCCTTTTATGTCAATAACAAAATCCCCGATACCAGAGAGATTAAAGTAATTTCAGAATATTCGTAAAGAATATACATAAATCACTTATCCTCTGGTATCGGGGCGCAGTTACATAGCCGATATTATGCTATAATTGGAGGAATACTTACTGCTGGTTGTTATTTTCGTAGGATTCGATCATTTTCTTAATCGTGACTCCCGTACGACTATTATAACGTTTTTGGAGCTTTTTGAGCCATTTTTCCGTATTATTACCCGTAAATATGCGTATATTTAAGTTCGCTGTATCATTGTCTGTTATAGTGACCGTGATTTTGTCAATATACTGGGCTACAAATTCGCCTGTTATTATTCCGCTGCTTGCATCCTTTACAGCAGCTTCAAGTCGGGATTTTACATCGCTCATATGCTTGCGGTATTCTTCTCTTGATAAGATCTGTTTTTCAAGCTCCTTCAGTTCTTCTTTAGCTTGTTCTATTTCTTTATCACAGTTATCAGACATGGATCTGAAGTTGCTGGGGGTAACTGCTCCTATAGTTACAAGCTCCAGCAGTTTATTTTTCTTCTGTTCCGCAAGGGTGATTATATTCTCCTGCTCCTTTATTTGCTTTGAGGTTTCGTCGTCAGCTTCAAGGGTGCTGAACATTTCTTCATAGCTTTTCAGCAGAGCCTCAACGTCAACTCTTGTTTCGCTGAACACCTCGTACAGTATCGGTTTCAGTTCATCCTCATACAGAGGGAAGGAAGGACAAGCATCCTTTCCGTTATTTATCTTATTTGAGCATACCCATTTTGAATTTACCCTGCCGTCCTTGCTCTTTGATTCTCTTCGGTAGTAGGGCGCGCCGCAGTGAGCACAGAATAATTTTCCCGTCAGCAGATTTGCGTGATTGCAGATACCCTGACGGTTTTTTACGTCATCACTTCTGCGACGGAGTATTTCATTCGCTTTATCCCATACCTCTTCAGATACTATTGCAGGTACAAGCTCTCCCGTTTCATCCTTGAACATCACCCATTCTTCAGGTGGTAAGAACTTCTGTTTCTTGGTGAACATATCGATTATATGCACCTTGTTGCCTACGTAATAGCCCTTGTATTTCGGATTTGATATAATTCCCGACAGAGTGGAATGAGCTATTTTGTTATTGTTGTAGTTGCGGTAGCCCTGCTCGTAAAATATATTTTCAAGCTGCTTCATACTGTATTCGCCGGTGGCGTACAGACGGAACAATTCCCGTACCATCGGTGCCTGACTCTCATCAATTACCAGTCGCTTGTTATCCTTTTTATATCCGAAGATACGGTTGTTGCCGAACACAACGTGGGATTTTATTGCCTGCTGATGGCCGAATTTAATTCGCGACGACAGCTTTCTCAGCTCGTCCTGTGCGATTGATGACATGATAGTCAGTCGCAGTTCAGCGTCCTCGTCAAGGGTATTTATATTATCGTTCTGGAAGAACACACCCACTCCGCAGTGCAGAAGTTCTCTTGTGAACTGGAGCGAGTCGAGAGTGTTACGGGCAAATCTTGATATCTCTTTTGTAATGATAAGGTCGAAAAGTCCGTCCTTTGCATCCTTTATCATCTGATTGAATCTCTTACGCTTCTTTGTTGATATACCGGATATGCCTTCATCTATGTATCCGGCAACGTAAGTCCATGCTGTATTTTTCTTTATAAGGTTTTCATAAAAGGCAACCTGATTATCAAGTGAGTTAAGCTGTTCGTCCGATTCAGAGGAAACTCTTGCATAGAAAGTCACCCTCATCGGTATTTCAAATATCGACTTCATACGCATGGTGCTTCTTACCTGTTGTATATCCATATAATGCTCCTTTCTGGCTTTTGCAGAGGGTGATTTGTTATCGTCACCCTTTCTGCAAGCCGAATTATATCACACATGTTTTTTAAAAGCAAGCGAATTTCGGAACTTTCCATAAATTACATCTGCCGCTTCCTGACACTGTTTATGCAGGCTTGTAATTGGCTATTTTTTCTGTCATCTGACTGTATTCCTTCTCTGTAATAGTGCCCTCTTCGAAAAGATATTTATTGAAATAGCTAAGCCAAATGAATACCGCTAATTGCTTTTCCTTACCTGTGTTGTTATTTTTTGTCCCCATTTGTTACCTCTCTTTCTCCTGTAACTATTCTACTCCTTCTGCCTGTAAATATACTTTTTTACATTGAGCATTGCTTTTACCTCCCTTGCGTTTTTTCTTTTGTATTCTTTATCGGTAATCAGCCAGTATCATATCTTCTATGCTGGCGATATTTTCTTTCTTCTTTTCCTTTGATACATCCGTAAGATACACTCTGTGCGGTCTTCCCACACCCTGCTTCTCTCGGAATATCAGCCCTGCCTTTTCAAGCTCTGCATATATCTTTGATATTGTCGAGTGGCTTGCTCCGAGGATTTTCGTTGCCTCACTCACCGAGAAGTAAAGGTATGTATCTCCGTCCTCATCCCGCCATTCATTTTTCAGTGAAAGCGAAAGCTTGTTGCATAGCATTGAGTAGAAAATTTTTGCTCTGTCTGATAGTCCTTCGTATTTCTGTTCTTTGAACAGGAACTGCGGCAGCTTGAAGAAGTCTCCCTGCACATCCCTGTTCATTGCTTTTACTTTTTTCATTTGATCGCTTCCTTTCCTGTAGTTCTTCTGTCCTTCTGCATTATTTTTAGTTTAAATTGCACATTGGTTCCACCTCCCTTGTATATTACAGTCCGGATATAAGCTATCAAAGCCACCGTCAAGCAGGCTCTGATATTTCTTCAGAACCTTCTTGTCGGTGGCCTCTCATGTAATATATCTGGACTAACCAATCGACGGATCAGGGGATCGGTAAGGATTTACCATAGCCTTGTTTCAGCTCAACCTTAGTCTCTTTCCTGACCTTTTCAGTTAAAAAAACTGTTCTTTTCCTACGCTCTTTTAGGAACTTTTAAGAATTTACCACTTGACAAATTGCACTTTTTAGTGTATAATTTAGGTATAAATTACATATCTATTCTTATGAGTGTAATCAGATTATAGCACTGATATGAATATTTGTCAAGAGGTTTTTAAAAAAATTTTTTAAAATTTTTTATTATTTTCAGGAGAAGGAATTATGACATTCAGAGAAAAAATTATAAAGTACCGTGCAGATCACAATATGACACAGGCAGAGCTCGGAGAATTGATGGGAGTTTCAACCCGTACAGTAGTTTCCTATGAGCGGGGAGAAAAAACTCCATATCAAAAAAATTATTATCGTATAGCAGAAAAGTTAGGTGTATCATTAAAATATCTTATGGATGATGAGTGTACTGATCCCAATGACGGAACCGTAAACACGAATAATATTTCCGAATGGGAATATGAAGCCACCGATAAGATGAGAGAGATACTTAATTTAAGTAAGGATTTCTTTTCTGATAAACACGTCAGCAAAAGACAAAAGGAATGGGTATTCCATGATATTATGAGATTTTACCTTGCAGGAATTGATAACGAAGATATACTTCGTATTAAACGTAATTGATAAATTATCAACGCAAAAAACTAACCGTGGACAGATTTTTTCTATCCACGGTTTTATTCGTCGTCAGATTTTCAGCCGTCACTGAGTAAGTCTTTTTAATCTGTATTTTTATTTTAGTCTTTATATATTATTCTTATTTGTGTCAAGATTTAAGCTGTCAGTCGTCAGAATTTCAGATGTGTAGCAACAGATTTTTATGCCTCAAATGGTAGTATATCAGTTGTCTTGAAACGGATTTTTTGATGTAATCAGCGAACTTGACCTATATTGATCGAAAAAGCATACTTGCCACCGCTGTAAATCAGCAACCCTTGAAAAAAGGCTTTACGCCGCCGTTTGCATAAGTCGCAACCCATCCATTTCAACTTTTAAATTGCCAGCAGTCCACCGAATTCAAAGAGTTATCAGCCCCCGTTTTTCGCTTAACGGTCGGCACTGCCGTCCGATGTAAAATGAGAGGTGGACAAAACGCAGTCCACCTCTCTTTCTCCTGCTTTAAAAAATAGCGGTATTTTTTGCAGATTTCCGCCCCATTTTGCTCTACCTTATTCCGCTGTTTTTCGTTTTTACCTTCAGTTTCAAGACTCCAATGGTGATATTACTTTTACTCGCTCAAACACGCCCGAAATCCGCCCGTATTTGCGTTTTATAGGCAAGGTGGGGTAATTTCACGAATTTCATTCATCCTCGCTCAAATCACGTTATTTTGAGGTTTTTGCCGACGGGTTAATTTCTCTGCTATGTCCGTTGCAAAAACAGGTTCGCAGAGCTTTGCGTAGTCCCGATACCACTATACACGGTCTGCACCTAACACCTCAATAATAATTCTTGCACCGAGTGAGAAGCCATGGATAAATGCTTCCCGTTCTGCGATACCATACATCTCGTTAGTGCATTCGGTAAACTTTTCAAATATTATTTTTTCCTCGTCGTTAAGAGTTTTCTTTAGATTATCTTCGTGTCGGCAAACGTAATTCAGCAGCTCAGCGTATGCACTACCGTTTCTGATTTCAGCATCGCAAGGCGAGATGTTACCGTACCACAGTTCTTCAAGAATTCCCATGCTCTCCACCTCGCTTTCCGATGCTTTCGTCGATGATCACCGCCGCCAGCACCTTGCCGAACAGCTCAATCTCGCTTTCTCCCTCGCCACACTCATAATCGCCGAATCTCTTCAGCGCCATTTCGATGTGCTCCGGCTTGGCGTTGGAATAAAGCCTCCTCAGCTCCTCCGGCACCATAATGAGAGAGCGGTCCCGACTCGGGAAATTCCGATTCAGAACCGCTCCGTTTTCGCTATTTACTTGTTTCTTCCGTATCATATGTACTACCTCCTTTTCGTGGTAGCACACACAATATCACAGGAAGGGACGGAAGTCCAGAGAGAATAAACTGAAAAGACTATAAAATATCAGCGTAATAACAATTGTCCTTGTTAGAAAAAATTACTTCCGACGGTAATAAAATTACTCCACCATTAGCCATAGCCACCATCGTCAATGCCCACTCTAATAGTTGTGCAGGTAACTTATAACAAACGGGTTTACCATTTTCTTTAATTGTAATCAACGGAACCCTGTTTTTGTCAAACCCAACTGAAAGGACCATATATTTAATGCTTCCATCAGGAATTGGCAACAAAGGTTGTTTGCGAATATCGTAGTACACTTTTGCTCCACGTTGATTAAAATAAAAGTCTTCCTTTCGGTTTGACGATGGAATAGGGTCTATAGGTAATTTGATCTGCTTTCTTTGATAATCTTGCTCTAACGCTTGACAAGCGCACGCATTAAAAAATTCTCCCTGCATATTTATGTTTGCTCTAATTTCATCTGCGTCTTTAAAGAGATTCATGAAATTCAGAAGCGCAATAATACAGACTAAATCATCCGCGTAGACTCCAGCAAATGATTTGTACCACGAGTTATTTAATTCACAAACGATGTGATGTAATTTCTTATACAATGCAAGTTGAAATTCCGATACATTAAACCATTCGGAGGATAAGAGGGTCTTTTGCACGATATTGGGATTGATTGGATGAATGGATTTACAAAGGGCTTTCATTAACTTTCCGAGAATACCAGCCATCATATCTGCCATTCTAATTCCAAAGTGTTGGTCCGATTCCTCATCGTCAACATAGTTCAAGCCCGCCTTCTTCGCTGCCAAAACAGTTTTTTGATGTTCTCCTTCGCGATCAATTGTGAGCGAGTAGTCATCAATTGAATTTTCATCCAAATAGCGACGGAAGCCAACGAACGAAGGCGTATAATCCCAATCAACACAAGCTATCGGCTGAACATCATCGAGCAATAACAATATTTGTTCAAACGATTCGGTTTCTCTTTGTTTCAAAGACGGATTCTCTTTATTCTTTTTAATTCTATCTTTAAAGAAATCCTTTAGTGTTGAAACAATGTTTTGTGGGTCATTGTATATAGCATCAACAAGTTCTTGAGGCTTATATATTACTAATGATTTGATAATGGAATATTTCATCATATCCATATCAAACAAAAGGCTGCTTTTGTAGTCTTTAAACAGTTGATTTACAATAAATTCGACCTTGCTAAAAGTTGAAATATAGATATAAATATCATCAGTGAACAAATTCAAATAATCATTAAGAAAGCCAATGTTCCCCTTAGCCGTGGAAGCGAAACCGCAACGTAGCTGTTTAGGTTGTATTGTGTCACTTTTCAGTTCTCCGTTTGGGTGACGATCAAGGTGTTTTTGTTCAAATTCGCAGTATTGTTCTTGAATACGCTGCTCATTCTCAGCATTCCATCCTACGATCACTGTAATAAAATTATCGTAGAAATTTTCAGCTGTAACTGTTTTGAACCCAATTGACCGGCTGTGCTCGGATTCGTCGTAATAGAAATTATATTCCAACTCTGTAACCGCCTTTAGTCAACACCTAATGTGATTTGTCTTTTGCACTTATCACATTCAACTTTGAATTCCTTTAACCCTCCATTTTTTATTAAAGTTTTGCCAAAATGGAACTGTTTGGTTTCTAAATAATCCCTAAACTGAGTGTATTTGCCTGCCGGAGCAGGAATGGTGATTTCGTTACCACAATCGCATTTAATTATTATTTCCATAGCTGTCTTCTCCTTAATTAATAAAACTATGCTGATGCAAAATCAAAGAATAAATGATGCAAAGTGATTTCTTGGCTGTCGTTTGCTCTCAAATGGCTACTTTTGTACTGTGGATTGGCACTTGTAGATCGAGCAAGGTTTGCTACGGGTTTTACTTTTGCAATTTCTACTTTCAATTCATTCACGATGTCTGGAATCTTTCCAGATAGTACATACCCAATTATGGATGATTCAGATGATTGTGAACCATATCTACCCGTTGTATAGTTGTCTACACCCGTAGAAACATATCGCTCAATTTTATCGGGTCTACTTTCATACAAATTCTTTGCTTCTGCACCAAAATAACTATTGTCGGTTGACCAATCTTTGAAGCAGAAATCAATGGTGGGTGCTTTTCCTTTAGGTTTTCTCATCGTATTATCAGCATATTGGTGAATAGGGCGAAGTCCATTAAGAGTAATGGATGTGGCTCTATTTCTGGAATCCCATATGCCAAGAATTTTTTCATACCACTTTTGAGTTATATCATCTTCAGCAGATGATGTACTGGTGACGAAAGAAGTATCGCTTTTTAATTCTTGATATCCTTTCCAAAAAACATCTAATATTTCATTTACGCCTCCAACCCCGATTTTTTTAGCCAAATCGGGGGGCATAGGCGTAGAGGAAGTGATATTTCTAATGCTGCTCATCTAAATCTCACCCCTTTGCTCTCATAATGTCTGAAAATATCTCATCTGCATCTCGGCAGGCAGAGGAATAATTCCAATATTTTTCTTGTTTTGGCTTTACAATGTAAATGGCATCTTTTCCGCAAACCCTAACATTCCGTCGAATGTAAATGTTATGTCGTTCTTCAGTCAATAAAGAATCCAACTGCGAAAGGCATTGTTCTGTAGACTCGTTACTATCAAAAAATATCAATTCACTACCGCATGATTCATTTACTGATAGTACCAATATCGACAACGGTGACTCACCAATATAAAACGATGCTTGTGGAGAAAATACTTGTCCTAAAGAATTATTTAATACATCCATCAAAGTGGAATAGTATTTCTGATACATCTCTTTTGTCGGTTTGTTAAATGCAATAGAATCCGATTTTCTATCAAAATAGTCATAGATATAGTCTAACGCATCTGTTACCAAATAGGTTTCATGATCCTTCAAGCGATAGATATCAAATACGAAAGCATCTACTGCAGATTCATCCCCGCAAAGCTTTATGTGGTCATATATCTCAACGGCTCTTTCTAATATTCGCTCAGACGGCTCCGGGATAGGAATAGTCCTTATATCTCCCGCTTCTAAAGCATCACGTTCTACCATCCAAGTTCTACTTGTTAAAAGGTGATAGTAAGAGAACAACTTTGAATTGATAATTAAGCATAAGTATTTTAGCATACGCTCATCACCAGATATACCCAACAGGCTATGATTAAATATCGCATCGTAGTCAAGAACCGAAGCAAAGAAACGTCCTTTTCTATGACTTTGCTTCATAATTAAGTGCGGTGCTTTAAATATTACACGGTTATTTAAAGAGCAACGGTAGAACTGATCGTTTTCATTAATAACCAGACCTTCATTTGATGTGTAGAAAGGCACAAAATCTCTTACATCGACAATTGGATATCCTAAAAGGTCTTTATGGAAATAACCACCTCTACCTCTAATGAACCCTTCAGCACTGCACATATTGTGGTTAGATAAAAAATCATCCAAAGACGGATAGGAGCTTTGTATTCTATCGATTAACTCTAAATCTCTTGGATTACCCCACATAGCAATCTTCCAAATACGATCATCATAAATCAGATCACTTGGGATTCTACATATATCCGTTGGATCGATAGAGAATTTTTTAGTATCCTGGAGAGAGTACTGCGGTTTAGGAGTGCAATAGAAAATAGTAGAATTGCCCTCGGTGGCCTTTTGGGGATAATATATTATCGCGGTACAGGGAGCAGTTGCATTATCAAAAAGCACTCTTCGATAAATGGAAAAATTGATTATTACCGAGACAGTGTTTTCTTCAAAGAAGCGTTTTCTATAGGTAGAACTTTGCGCCGATCTGTTAAACAGCAGTCCTTTACTCGGCATTAAAAGACAAATAACCCCTGCTTCTTTACAGATTGTAGAACATTTTATCGAGAAAGCTTGAGCGATTTGTTTGTCGCCAACAGTATAATTATTGTTATTGATATACTCGATTGCTTTTTCTGTTAGCTGACTCTGCCACGGAGGATTGCCAATAACAATATCATATTTTGTTAATCGAGAATCTAAAGCATTGTCAAAAAAGTCGCTGACAATTAAGTTTTCATTTACCAATTTTGGGAATGACAATTCATTCCATATACTGCGAGGATCCAAAAAATCACATAATGCCAAGCTTAAACTAAACGAAGCAACCCTTACTGCTTCCTCGTTTAAGTCTACACCATATATGCATTCTTTTAATATAGCTGTCAGTTGTTCATTAGTGATTTGAGAAACACCTTTTGTACACATCCAACGACAAACAATTCTTCGGTAAGCCTCAACCAAAAAGATGCCTGACCCGCAAGATGGATCGATAATCGAGATAGGCTCATAGTCCCCTTCCCAAGGGTACACTTCGTCTAACAGTGTATCAACAAGATGTAAAGGAGTGTAATATGTACCCTTATCATCATCTCCAATCTCCGAGAGGTGAAAGAAAAGTTCGTATATGCTACTTATGATTTTAATTGGAATAATATTAAAGTCATACAAGGGCCATAACGTCATCTGTTGACTTTCTAAATCTGAATCACCAATTAAAAAAGATTTTAATTCCTGCAAATCGCCTTCGGTGATAATTTCGCGTTCGTTGTCAATGAGCGGTAACATATCACCATTAAATTTGCTTTCTAACACACCAAACAGGTTGTATGTAGCCTCCTTATTCCCAAGAACATCTGTATACTGTTTGCACACAGTGTTATCGAAAGAAAATTGCTCATAAAAGTCTTTCGGGAAAACAGATTCGCCGTTAGAATCTTTCCTTTCCTCTAAATACTTTATCAAGATAGAACGACTCAACAATCCATGAACAATTGAAACTATATTTTCAGTAGAAATTTGAATATTATTTACTCTTGATTTGATGCGAGTAATCAACCTTCTTCGCATAACTCGCAAGTTATTCATTAATGTTGTGTCTATTCTTGTGTTGACATTAAACCGACCCTCAGCACGCCGCCAATACTCACCGCTTTCCAATAACATACGGTTGTACGGAGCAAGCTTTTGTCTTTGAGTTTCAAGATCAGTAATCAAACTGATGGTATCTATTAAACCCGCTTTCGGATCCAAAGTGCCGTCTTTCTTTTGAGGTGTTTGGTAGTTATTATATATTTTTAATTCTGTTGGCGTAACTATAAAAAGCAGCGGTGCTTCACCCATGTTCCAAGACAAACTATGTAGTTGTGCTGCCTTTGCCGTATTATCATCTTCAAGCATTGAAAAGTAGATTAACGGAATTTTTGCTACGCCTTCTTCATCTCTTAAAAAATATACTGCATCTACGCCAATTTTGCTTCTTGCTTGTTCGTAGAACAATTTTTGAAAAGCGGATAAACTTTCTACGTTGTTTTCAGAAGCCAAACCCGTTTTATCATTGATATCAAGGTACGAAAAAATACCATTTAGTTTTTCGTTCATGCTGAACTCCCACTTTCATATGGTTTTTAACCGATAAATATCACTCCATCGGCTTAATCATATATTCTACAAATGTCTTTTCATCCTCAGCCAAGCGTTGAGCATAATCCTTTACCTTTTCTGCAATTATTTTTGCACCTTGCATCTGCAAAAAGTTCTCGGCGTTGATATAGGATTGTTCAACTGTTGTTGGTTGAAAAGTATTCACAGTATTCCAAACAAGCGTTTCCACAAGGTACTTGTTCATCAGATTGCGAATATGATCCTGCATTTGAGAATGCTTCTGTGTTGCGTAATAATGTCGGAGGAGGATTACATCGTCGATGTAATCCTTAACCTCCTTGACATCCTTGAATTTTTCGTATATTTTTAAGTAATCTGTCATTTTTACTCCATCTCTTTAACCTTTGACTCAATAAATGCAATTTCTTCTGCGGTTAAGTTATACTTAGCATACAGTTGAGCATCAATCTCGCTTATCGTCTTACTCCAATCGATATCGGAAGCTGCAGAAAAATCTTGCATAGGAACATACTCCCACGTTGCCTTGGGGTTATGCTGTGTTACTTTCTTTACGCCCAATAAAGCGCGTGCAAACTTCGTTTTGATATACTTTCTTAAGCATTCTGCTTCAGCTTCCGTTGCGAACATACCTATGCTAATGAATGTATCAGCCGAACCTTCTCCGGGTGCCGCGATAAGGGGCGCAACTAATGTTTCAAACGCTCCACTTCCATTAGACTCGGGAATCATAACATTGAATGTATCGAGGTAGGGGTTGTCCTGTAAATATTCCCTGCGAATATATTTGAACTGACGACCAGCTTTGGTTTTTGCAAGGAATTTTACGCACATCGTACCCGCTTCGGGTGCATCCATAAATACAGTCGGAAGCAAATCGACAATCTTGGATATAATTTTAGCACCAGTTCCGTTGCCCGAAAGTGTTTCAACCTCGGGGTGTTCTGCAAACAGTTTGTCCGAGAATCTATAAATGCCTTGCGAGGAAATAATGGAATCCAACTTCACTTTTCCTTCTTCAGCGGTACTTACTTTTTTCAAGATGTTATTCAATTCCGTATATGCAGTAAATACACCAATCTTACCGCATTTCTTTTTGGAATCACGCATGGATATAGCAACTCCACCTTTGATTTCCGCATTTGAGAAAATTGTTGATGCATCGGGTTCATACATCATAACTCTGAAATACTCGTCGTTAAGCATTTTTCTGTTCCAATCTTTAGCGGTCTGACCTGCTTCAAACAAGAAACGAGCTGGAGTTATCAAAACAGCCTGTTGCGAGATTGTATGAGATATATCCATAAAAGAATCGTAAATCGGTAATTTTCTACCGTTGTTGAATCCTTCTTCCTGATAGGGGGGATTACCTACTGCAATATCAAAATTCACTATCTCATCTCCTTCTGTAATTTCATCGTTCATTGTAATACTGTCAAACGGTTTGTTCTGCCTTAACAAAGCCGCTATCTTGGCATAGTCAATATCGCCATCCTCGTCCTTAACCTCCAAAAGGCTGTAAGAGGTGAATTTAGAAGCGATATTATCCACATTCAAGCCCAAAATCTCGTATATCATACGGGTAAACTCATAGGTGATGCCTGATGTGGGGATGGTGTAAATTGCATCCTTCAAAGCTTCTTTATCATATCCCAATGCGATATACTTTTCAAACACGGCAAGTGCGAACTCTCCTGCTTTACCTGCAATATCAAGCACCTTGTTTCCGCGATCCATTACGGCTCTCAAATCAGCATCGTCAATCATGTCGATCATATCCTTGCAGATATGCTTTGGCGTAATAACCTCGGATTCACCGAGCTTTCCGAATTTCTGAACGGATACGGATGCACGGGTGATAGGCTCAACACTATCATCATGCGAAAGCTGATTGAGGTTGTGGATTTTATAATCCAAACGGCTGAGAACAAACTTATCGGCATGCGCCAACATTCCTTCAAGCACAACCTTGCTGATACCAAGATTTCTTGCAATACGAGCGTTATTCGGATCGTCAATGCAATTTATAATATCGCTAAGAGAAATAACCGTATTCTTGGTAAGGAAGGCAAAGAACAGAATTCTCGCATAGTAAGACCTAAACTGCTTTACAGCATCCTTGGTCTTTTCTTCTGCCTGTGTTGTGTCGGTGGAAGGCTCGTCTGTCGGTGTATCAGTTCCTGTAGGTGTACCTGTTGCTTCCGTGGTATCGGTTGGTGCGGTATCATCGGGCGTGTCCATATCGTCGCCATCTCCGTCTGCACCCTTGATGGTGAGACCTGCTTTTGAGCCAAGCTCGTTTTCACGTTCAATAGCTGCACGAATAGCGGCAATATCAAGCAGGGACATATCTACGGGGATTTCAACGGTTTCTTCAGCTACGCCGCGCGTTTTGGAGTATTCGCTGACCGCTTTGAGTATATCCGTTGCCGTAATCTGAACGATCTTGTCCTTGTTCATCACGATAACGGGAGAGATACGCAGTTCTTCTTCAATACGCTCACGGAGCTTGCTGTTTCCGGCTTCGTCGGTATTGACATTATACACCTGCGCCTTTTGCTCTTGCATGACGAAAACACGGTCGGGATCAAAGTCTACGAGAAGGGTTTGGGGCTTCATGTTGAACTTGATCGTTTCGCCGTTTTCATCCACGAAGGTCTTTATGTATTGGTTCTGCAAACGGAATACGGCCTGATCGTATTCCTGCGGAGAAGAAGTATCCTTGAGAAACAGCATAGTATCCCATTCGGGAACAGTACTACCTGTCAGCATGCGGTTAACCGTCAAGGTAATGGTTTTCTTGCCTTGCGCTTCGCAGGTGCTGATAGCTCTCTTAATATCGCTCGGTTTCTTGTATCTGTTGGGATTATCCACGCCGGAGATGTTGATAATTTCATAGTCGTTCAAGTTCTTGAATTTTTCAGCGTTGCCTCTGATCAATGCTTCGAGCGCATCGCAAGAAGCACAGTACGGCAGAACAACAACGATGTGACGGCACATTTTGCCGTCTTTGATTTTATCGTAATCAAGGAATCCGAGCAGTTCTTCATCCTCCTTGCTACCGTCAATCACTTCAAGCAATTCAAGGATTTCCTGTTCGTGAACAAACAGCTTATGGCTTCCGTCATCGGCTCTGCCAACGGATTTTGGCTTGAAGAGCGCAGAGAAAGCATCCGACATGCCGCTTTCACGCAAAGCTGCCATACGCTTGCGTGCTGACTCATTCGGATTGAATGCAAATCTTATCATCTGTGGGAAACCGAAGTAAGGATTTTCCCATTCTTCCTTTTGCTCGTGTTCGTTTTTAGCGAAATTATCTCTATCCCATTCCTCTTGCTCACGAACGATATCGGTGAACTGATAGAAAGCAATTAAGTCTTGCTCTCTGTCAAACTCATCGCTCATCAAGATACGGTAAGGCGTACCCGAGAGGTGAACGGTCACATTAACATCGAACTCTTTGGTGCTTTCCAAGATATCCTCAACGGCGTATTTTTCTTCTTTGGAGAGCTTCTCGCCTTGACTTGCGCGAAGTACAGCACCGTATTTCTCGGCTCTTGCGCCGAAGTGCGTTTCATCGACAAGAAGAAGGTCAATCTTGCGATCAAAAATTTGAGCGTGCTTGTCCTTAATATTCTTGCCTTGCAGATCCTGTAAGGTTAAGAACACAACAGCTTTTTTCGGTGCGGTAGGATGGTCAAGTGTATCGGTAATGATACTATAATTTCTTTCCAAGTCACCAGAAGAGAAAAACTCGTACTCGTTTCTGAAGTTCTCGGCGCTCTCTACCGTTTTTCTCCACTCATCGCGAACATCGGCTTTTGCGGAAACCACCACAACGAGCTTTGCGCCCATTTCCTTCGCACAGCACATAGAGGTGAAAGATTTGCCGAAACGCATCACAGCGTACATCAGCAGATGTTTTCTACCATTATCAACTGCTTTCTTGAATGCTTTTATTGTTTTATCTTGATTGGGACGAGGATCCCACATTCCCGTTGAGGCATATTTTTCAGTGGTGGGCAATTGCGTAGTGGCATCGTAATAATGATATTTGCCTGATTTGCTTTCGTAATCGTCGTGAATATCCGCGATTGCTTCTTCCACGTCACCTACGGTCGCTTCTCTGAAGAATTCTCTTGAATAGTATACTCCCTCGGGGAGATCGGTTTCTGCAAGACGGGTTCTGTGCTTTTCCGATTCCAGGAAGTAATGAACAGCAAAGTCACGGAAATACACATTGTCCGTGATTCTCGCGCTACCTTCAAACTTCTGTTCAAGATTCGGGAAATACTCTCGCCATTCGCTGAGTCGCTTGGACACGGGGCGGTAGGTATCTCCAACCTTCAGATAGTTCGGGATCGTATTCGTGGTAAAAGCATATATATGAGGTTCTACGCGACCTGTTATTAAGCTGTCCAGTATGCTTAAGTCTTTCATCATAATGCTCCAATCAATCTTTTTTTAGAAGGGACACGAAGGTGACCTTCTTGTTTGCCTTCCAATCCTTAATGATACAGTAAATTCCTGTGTGTGCATAAGGATCGTTCTTAGCACATCCGGGACAAGGCTGCTTTTCAGTATTCATATCAAATAATGTGAGCTGTCCTTCTTCTACCTCTTTGCAACTTTCGGGGATTACGAATTTCAAACCGTCCATCTGCCATATATTCCACGAGAGAATTTCAGCAATTTTCTTGAGAATATCAATATCGGGTTCTTTGTCAAACGTTGCTTTGTAGTAATCGATGAAAGTAAAAAGTAGGTTTTCTCGCGCCAAAAGTACATTGTCGCCCTGCCAATCGTAGCCATAAGTGTTCTGAAATGATTTGATTGCCCATTTCAGCCATTCTTTCTCCGTTTGTGTGTTCTCGCTCACAACACGGAGCTTTCTGTCAAGCAAGCCAATACGCTGCGAAAGTTCTATCATATATCCGCCGACGGTGTCGTAACGGCTAACAAGGTACGGTGCTTCACCGCATGTGATTTCCAAGCGAACGTCGTTAATATAATCTTGCCAAGTCTTGCCCGTGGCGGAGGGAAATAAAATTGGATCGGTGGTTGATACCCAAGTCTTTTCTGTTTCTACGTTGAACACAAAGTCCGTACCGAACCATGCGTTATCCACGAGATTATTCTGTTTGTTACAGATCCAAGAAGGAGTAAACACTTCCGCTTTATCACGGATACGATCTGCTTGTTCCTTTTTGGATTTTTCGGTTCTCGGCTTTACTACGCCACCTTTATGACCGGTAATCGCCATAATAGATATTTCATCTGAAAATTGATATCCGAACCCTTTATGCGCATAGTTATCTGTAGCCCAAATAATGTTTTTCTTTGAAGATCGATCTTTTAATAATATCTCCAATAGTTCATTATCGAGCTTGTATATATAATTTTCTTTTATATCAATTCGATTTTCTTCCATAACTTTCACCATGATATAATAATTCTATCAAATTTGATGTCCTATAATGTGGACTTTAATTTTCTGGGATGAATTCCATAATATCATCTACACCGCAGTTTAGGGCAGCACAAATTTTGCCGAGGGTTTCGACAGTAACATTTTCACCCTTGCTCATTTTGGTGATAGTATAATTACTGATGTCTGCAACTTTGGCAAGATCTTTTTTCTTCATATCGTGGTCAATTAAAAGCTTCCATAGTTTCTTGTAACTAACAGCCATAAGTACACCTCATAAAAAAAGATTATCATTCAATAATTTTATTATATCACGAAAGTCTGCATTTTGCAACGGCAAAATAAAGCGATAACTACATTTGTTTTTGACAAATCAACAAAATTTCTTGGAAAAATAAGTTTTTAAAGGTCTGTATAATTTGTTGTTTGTTTTTTGAATAGGAATTTCCTTAAAGTAAACAACCATAAAAAATACTGACCATCATTTGATGGTCAGTATTTTTTGCACTCGTCAATCGACTTGTTTCATATGATATTTAAGATATCCTTATGACAACCTGCCATTCTGCAGGCGGTTTTCTTCACCCTTCACTCTTAAACCATACGATATATGTATATCGAAAATCAATCACTCAGCCGTTATAACTCTATCTTTCACCCGATACGTACCCTCGCAAACCCTCACGCAGTAAGGAAAAATTCGTACTTTACCGCGACTTTATGACCGCTTGCAATCCTGATATTTCTCTGGAATTCAAAAGTTCGTATGGGCTGGCACGGTTTAACAAAGATACCAAAATACGAGAATCTTATTTTGTTTTATCTGTTGTTGTAGCATCTGACAAAATTTTCATATTCAGTGCAAAAAGCATCCGCCCAAGCATCAGTTCTCTGATGTTTGGGCGGTTTCCTTTTTCTGCTTATGTATCTGCTTGCAGATATACACAACAAGAAAGTGTTGACAAGCTTTGCTGATTGCAGTATAATAATATAGTCCCAAATGGGACTATGGAGGTAGGCATGAATAAGAAAACTCATCAGATTTTAAACGATGTGAACCGTGCAATCATCAAATTCCGTGGGGTGTATTCCACATGGTCTAAGAAGCATGGTATCAGCTACAACGAAATGCTTGTACTATACACA
>JAGAVH010000049.1 GCA_017942025.1 Ruminiclostridium sp.
CACAATAACTCAAACCATGTTCCCGCATATCCATTATAACAGATATTTTGAATTCTGGCGAGTATTTTTTGTTTTTTCTTCCTGTTTTGCCCATAAAAATATGCACCTCCAAAAGTGTCTAACTTTTAGGGTGCATATCATTCAGCTTGTCGGATTTTTTTATTCATTATCATAAAAGGCTTTGATCGTGCTATAGTATGCCGCCTTAGGCTTATCGGGAGAACTGAACAAGAGCGGTATATCCTTTCCTCTCCACGAGGACTCATCGGAAGGTCCCCAGAATGTAAGGGATTCTATATCTGCGCCGCTCTTTTTAGCCTTTAAAATGGCTGTAAAAAGATTGTAGTAATATCCGGACTGCTTTTCTTCGTCCCTATCCTTACAGGTAGCATCCAGCTCCGTTATCTGCACTCTGTACCCTGCCTCACTAAACTTGCAAAGAGTCTTTGCAAAAAGCTCTGATGAAGGATACTCCGTATCGAGATGTGCCTGCATACCAATGGTATCACACAATCTGCCTTCGTTATTTACGTAGTCAAGAACAGAAAGGATTTTTCCGGATACCTCATACGTATTATAATCATTGAATACAAGAGCAGTCGTTTCTCTTACTCCGTACTCTTTGAGTGTCTCATCAGCTATCTCGTACGCCCTTTTTACAAAGGTGGGCTCAAGCCCCTGATTTCCGTAAACCGATTCCCAGCCGGATTTTTCTGCATGGGGATATTCGTTCACCACGTCCCAGGACGTGACAATATCGCTATAAGGACTACTATAGATATGTGCCATAAAATTACGGATATAAAATTCAAGTCTGCTATCCATAACATCTGCAGATACGTAAGGTGAATCCTCTGACTCGCTATATTTTTCCTTGAAAAACCAATCCGGAGTCTGAGAGTGCCATACAAGAGTATGGATACGAAGCTTGAATTTATTTTCGCTGCATATTTTCATCGCTCTGTCTGTAACTGAAAAATCAAGAAGCGGCATATATTCCTCATCATACCCGTACGGTATGATATAATTATACTTTTCCGCATCACTTACAGCTACAAGCGCAGGCTTTTTACCCAGAACAGAATCAGGCTTCATCTCATTTTCCATAGTAATGCTATTGAAATGCTTTTTCACAAAGCGAAGCATTTCAGCATTCTCTATCTGAAAAGCAGTAAGGCAGGTGCCGATATTACCGATATATCTTCCGTAGGTTGTAAGCAAAGTTTCATCAATATTACTCATAGCAATCATACCTCGTTACGTTATAATGTATAAATTCATTGTACCACAAAACACACAGATTGCAAGGCATATTTATGACATATTTGTCAGGCTTTTTTTAGCGTCACATCCACACGGAATAAGTCTCCGTCTACCGTAATTTCAAATTTGCCACCCTGAATCTCTGTGAAGGTGGAGGCTATCGAAAGTCCCAGACCACTTCCCTCCGTTGAACGGGAACTATCCCCTCTGACAAAACGCTCCATAAGCTCGGAGGCGGAAATATTAAGCTCTGTGGCGGAGGTGTTCTTAAAAGAGAACGTCACGTTTTCTCCGTCCTCGGAAAGGACGATATATATTCTTGAGCCTTTAAGAGAATATTTGCAGGCGTTATTCATAAGGTTTTCAAACACTCTCCATATCCTGCGCTCGTCCGCCATAACGTAAAGGCTTTCCGCAGGCTCTGATATCACAAGCTGAAGCCCGCTTTCCTCTACCTTATCCTGAAACTCACCTGAAAGCTGATTCAGGAGTATCCCTGCATCAAGCCTTGACAGACTGACCTCCATATTGCCGCTGGTTGCCTTGGATACTTCCAGCAAATCTTCGAGAAGTCTTTTAAGATGCTTTGATTTTCTTAAAAGCACGTCGGAATATTCCTTGTGATTTTCGTTCTCGCATTCCTCCTTTGCTATAAGCTCGGAGTAGTTTATAATCGACGTAAGAGGAGTTTTTAAATCGTGGGATACATTAGTAATAAGTTCGGTTTTCATCCTTTCGCTTTTCATACGGTTTTCTACTGCTTCATGCATACCCGCTGCGATACTGTTGAGATTTTCACCGTGCTGTTTAAAATCCATAAGGAAAAGCGAAGTATCCGTTTTATATTCAAGATTTCCCTTTGCCAGAGCCTCGCCACCCTTTTTAAGTCTGTAGAGCATAACAGAAACGTATATTGCCGCTATGGCGTATGCAAGGGTTTTTATTACCCAGAGTGCCTCGGATAAGGGTGAGCCTGCCGATACTGAAATAAGTATAATAAGATCCACTACCACCACTATTACAATAACAAGGACGGAGCGGAGTACAAAGGGAATATCCCGGATAAAGCTGAATATCTTTTTCAGCACTTCAAAAATAAATTTCAGAACTATATAGATAATATTGTTTTTTAAAAATCTGCCGTTTTTCGCTCTTGAAGCGAAGGTCATAGAAACTCCCAGAAACAGAACACAGCCTGTCGTTATAGTAAGGGCAGTAAATATAAGCTTAAGCAGTTCATCTCTTGTGCCGTCTATAAAGAACACTACCATCAGGAATACCGCCAGCACCGACAATCCAAGAATAAGATCGAAGGGTATCTTGTCCTTTATACTTTCGGCACGGCAGGTGCCGTCATTTGTTCTTCCTGCCACCCTGATAAGTAAAATAAACGAGGTTATCATAATAATTACTGAAGCTGCAAATGCAATGGCCACAAGAGTAACGTTTTTTGAGATATCATATCGGAATTTAAGAAAATAGTAATCCTTTGAATATTCATCAAAAATCGGGAAGGTGGTATCTATATAACCCGCAACGCCATAAGTGTTCTCATCATTGTTGTATTCATCAACCATCACCATCTGAGACGATATACCACCTTCAACATTATCAGCAACGTACACTTTAAAATAAACGACGTACCACGGCTCCTTGCCGCTATCACCCGTGCTGTCAAAAACGATTTCCCCATATTTCCTTTTCTGAACGACAAAACGCATATTAGTGGTGTGAGCTCCATACCATTCGTACACACCATCAGCATTTCCGTATTCGTTATTGTGATAAACCAGATTACGAAGAAGGTTTTTCGAAGCATTGTAAAAAGCGTTATAATTTGTGGAAATATACTTATCAAGCAAGGGTGTATCACCGACGCCGTCAGTAGAGCACATTATAAGCCCGGTTCCGCATACGCCGGCAGAAATCATTGAAGTGATGCATATAACGAATGCAACTAATCTGAAAAAAGCGGAATATATAAACTTTTTCATTGCTTATCCTCCATTACGTAGCCGTGTCCCCAGACAGCCTTCAGATATCTCGGCTCGGCAGGGTTTATCTCAATTTTTTCTCTTATGTGTCTTATATGTACCGCTATGGTATTATCGGTAGCTACGGGATTACCTCGCCATATACGGCTGTATATTTCGTTCGGTGACAGTACCCTACCCTTGTTTTCCATAAGAAGCTTTAATATTTCATATTCAGTGGGAGTGAGATTTGCTTCCTTGCCGTCGATAGTAACCTGCTTTTTATCATCGTCAAGCTCTATATTACCAATTCGGATAACGCCTTTACATACGTTTCCCGAGCCAAGCTCCATATACCGCCTTAACTGTGACTTTACTCTTGCTATTACTTCTGCGGGATTGAAGGGCTTTGTTATATAGTCGTCTGCTCCTATATTAAGTCCCAGTATCTTGTCGCTGTCCTCGCTCTTTGCGGTGAGCAATATCACAGGAAGGTTTGTAAATTTCCGTATTTCCACCATTGCGGATATTCCGTCCATTACCGGCATCATTATATCCATGAGGGCAAGGTGTATATCATTATCCTTTATTATCTCCAGCGCCTCTTCTCCGTTGTATGCTTCAAAAAGCGTATATGAAGGCTCGTTCAGATATATTTTAAGTGCATTGACGATATCCTTATCGTCATCACATATCAGTATGTTGTACATATAAATTCCCCTTTTTTATTTATACATTTATTATAATGCTTTATTTATTAAATAGCAATATGGAAAAACATTAAGATTTTATTAAGATTCGTATTGTCATAATGTGAAATCTGTGATATACTGATAAAAATGCAGAGGAAAGAGGAATGATAGAGTATGATAAGGGAATACGCCTTTGAAAGAAGCGAATATATTATACAAAAGGATAACAAAACTATTTTCGGTGAATTATGTAAGCCCCTGACGGATAAAGAAAAGCTACCTCTCATAATAGCCTGCCACGGATATAACAGCTGTTGTGAAGGTGTGAGATACGAAGCAGAGCTACTTGCCAAAAGAGGAATTGCCAGCTACTGCTTTGATTTCTGCGGCGGCGGTGTAAAATCAAAAAGCTCGGGCGCTACAACAGAAATGACTATACCGGGTGAACAGAAGGATCTTGCTGACGTGATAAAACAAATATCTGCTCTGTCCTTTGTTGATAAGGAGAAAATCTATCTTTTCGGCATGAGTCAGGGCGGCTTTATATCAGGTCTTACTGCGCCCGATTTTAAAAAAATCATAAAAGGTCTGTTTCTTGTCTTCCCCGCCTTCTGCATTCCTGATCACTGGGCAGAAAGAAAAAGAACGAACAAGGATGAATTTATAGAATTCGGCGGAATGACTCTGGGCAAATGCTTTGTGGATGAATTACCCGACTATGACGTATTTGAAAGAGCCGCAGAATTTGATAAAAAGGTATTTATCTTTCACGGAGAATGCGATCCCGTGGTAGACGTAAAGTATTCTGAAAAGCTGGTAAAATGCTATAAGGACGCCGTTCTTACCGTGTTCCCAAAACAGCAGCACTGGTTTGAAGGTGAATATACCGAGCAGATGATGGATACAATTTCAGAATACATAAACGGAGAGAAATAAATGGACAGATATGCGCTAATCAAAGAAAAGCTCGTTAGTATTTCAAAAGCAACCGACTGTATAAAAGCAGTAGTTGCTATCGGCTCATCGGTGAGAAATTACAGCAAAGCTGATGAATATTCTGATATTGACATTGTAATTGCAACCACAGAACCCGACAAACTACTTTACAAAGATGAAATACTTTCGCAGCTTGGCGATATAAAAATATCTTTTGTCGAACACACACTTGGCGGCGGACTCGAAAGAAGAATATTATTTGACGGCTCGCTTGACGCAGATTTTATTGTATTTACACCTGAACAGTTTATCTGCGCTGTAACCGATGGAGTTGCAAACGAGGTTATGAACAGAGGATATCTCGTGATGTATGATTCTATGGGGATAACTCCCCTGATTGAAAAGCACATCACTCCATCAGTTAGAGTCATATCCTTGACGGAGGCAGAATTCTGCAACATAGTAAACGACTTCTGGTTTCACACAGTCTGGGCAAGCAAGAAAATACTCCGTGGTGAAATATGGGTTGCAAAAATGTGTATAGACTCTTATCTGAAAAATCACCTGCTTTCCGTTATGGAATATAACTGTTATATATCAGATAAAAAAGACGTGTGGCATTGCGGAAGATTTTTAGAAAAATGGGCAAGAGAAAAAGATATCAAGGCTCTTGCAAACTGCTTTGCACACTATAATAGAGACGATATGATAAAGGCACTTTTAAACACAGCAGAATTATTCTCTGAAAATTCAAAAGAAATAGCCGACAAATGCTCTTATAAATATCCCGATACAGCCGAGAACTATGCGACGAGCCTTCTGCAGGAATATTTCATTAAATCATAACAGGTTTACAAACACCGCAAATGCGGCAAAAACAGGCTTTGTCAACCTGAAGTTTACATAAAGAACTGCAAAAATGATAGCTTTTCAGAGTCATGTGTGATACACTGAAGGCACAATAAAAATCAAAGGAGTTTTACTATGACATTTGGAGAAAAATTATCACAGCTCAGAAAAGAAAATAACTACACTCAGGAACAGTTCGGAGAACTATTAAAGGTTTCACGTCAGACAGTCAGCAAGTGGGAGTCGGATATCGCCTACCCTGAAACCGATAAGCTTATAAAAATAGGTGAGCTCTTCGGCTGCTCTATGGATTATCTGCTGAAAAACGAGGTTACAGATAAAACCGATACATCTGTAGAAAAATCAGGCGGGAGCGAAAATAAAAACAGCATCGTGTTAAACTTCGGCAATCTTGAAATCAAGGAGCGAAAAAGCGAAAAAACTGTCTTCGGTATGCCTTTATACCACATCGGCAAGAACGCAAGAGGTTTTATAGCGGTAGGAATAAAGGCAAAGGGCATCATATCGGTAGGTCTTTTATCAAAAGGTATAATTTCTCTTGGCTTACTTTCTATCGGTCTTATTGCCTTTGGCGCACTCCCGATAGCTTTGTTATCAATAGGTGCGGTCGCTGTAGGGTTAATGGCTATCGGTGCTATAGCAATGGGTATTTTTTCTGTCGGAGCAATCAGTATAGGTATAATTTCGATAGGTGCATTATCCTTAGGACTATTTTCTAAAGGAGCGCTGGCAAACGGACTTTTTATAGCTATCGGTGACGAAGCAAATTCTATGCTTGCTATTGGTGAAACCGAGGCTAACGGCTGGTTGTACCAACATATCGGTGAGCTAAAAGACTCCAATATACCGCTTATAAAGCTGCTTTTAGAAACCGATGTTCCGGGCTTTCTTCACTGGGCAAGAGATATTTTCTGTTCTCTGTCAGGAATATAATTGATATCAGCCTGGCAATTTTCAAAGCACGGCACATAATTATACTGCGAAGGGTATATGCCCGTACAACATAATATTCAATATTATAAGAACCACACGCCGTTCCCGAAATCAAAGATTTCGACGGCTGAGTGAACCTTGTTATATATGTTTGCGCTTCGCTCCTGCAACCTATCGGTTGCTTTATGGGAACAAGTTCCCATAACATATATTATAACAAAAAACCTGTATTGTTGACTTTAAAATCAAAATACAGGTTTTTATTCATATACAGATTTACTTTTTATCAAATAATGCCCTGCGTTCGGTTGAACGACGCATCATTTTTCTCATTCCATCGACGTCATCCTTTTCAAGCATTTCTTTAAGCTCTGCGAATTTATCCATAAACATATTCATCTGCTGAATGAGAACGTCCTTATTTGCAATAAACAGTTCGCTCCACATAATGTCATTGATACGTGCAATACGGGTAAGGTCACGGAAGGAGTCACCGGTGAATTTCTCCATATTTTCCTTATCATTGCAAGTCATAAGAGTAACCGCAATGCAATGGGTAAGCTGGGAGAGAAAGCCTATCATCTCATCGTGCTCTTCAGGAGAGAGCGTAGTAACATTTGAGAATCCGAGAAGTCTGCCAAGCTCAATACAGGTCTGTATTGCTTCAGGTGTGTTCTTATCGGTGGGGGTTACTATGTAGTTTGCTCCCACAAACATCTTATCGGTGCTGTTTTCAACGCCTGATACCTCACGGCCTGCCATAGGGTGTGCGGCAACAAATTCTACGTCAGGGCGGAGCATATCCTGAATCTGATATACTATACTGCGCTTTACACCTGTAACGTCAGTTATGAGCGCACCGCTCTTGAACATACTCTGATTCTGTTCTATCCATTCTACAAAAACATGAGGATAAAGAGCGAATATGATAAGATCAGCTTCGCCTATTATCTTTTCGTCTATCTCAGTTGAGCCCTCATCTATTATATTTTCCTTTATTGCATAGTCAATTGAACTTTGCTCCTTGGTTATAGCGCTTATATGAAAACCAAAGCGCTTCAGTATCCTTGCATAGCTACCGCCGAGAAGACCAAGACCGACTATGAGGATTTTTTTACTTACATCAACTATCATACTGATTCCACCTTTGCCCCGAGCCTTCTGATATCGTCAAAAAATCCGGGATAACTTTTTCTGACAGCCTTCACGCCGTCGATTTCGCCGCCTGTCTGTGACAGTATGACCGACATTGCCATTACTATTCTGTGGTCGTTATGTCCGTCGAGTATATCTCCTTTATATTCAAGCTTCTGCTCAGGAACTGTAATGACATCATCACCGATTATGAGACCACCGCCGAGCTTTCGAAGCTCCTCATCCATTGCCGCTCCACGGTCACTTTCCTTAGCTTTAAGTCTTTCTGTTCCCGTAAAGGTTGCACCGTTCTTCAAAGCTGCAAGGGCAAATAATACGGGCCCTAAATCGGGGCAATCGGATATATCAAGAGTGGGTGTTCCCTTTGATATTTTATCAAAATACTCTGCATATACTCTGTCGCCCTGAAGACTGTCGGGTTTTAAATTATCTATTTTCACTTCTGAGCCTATATGATTAAAGGCGTCAAGGAATGCGGCGTTGGAATAATCTCCTTCTATTCTGCCCGAATATGAATGCAACCCGGACTTACCGATTTCGATTCTGTATTCATCCGTAAAGGATACCTCTGCGCCGAAGGATTTCAGCGCCGATATGGTAAGATCGATATATGATCTGCTCTCAAAGGGAGGAATAATCTCAATCACAGATTCCTTACCCAGATATAAAAGAGCAAAAATAAGTCCCGTAATAAACTGACTGCTTATATCTCCCCGGACTGTGTAGTTTCCGCTTTCCAGCCTTCCGCATACCGTTACAGAGCTTTTGCCCTTATCAAAGGTAAAACCTTTTTCCTTGCTAAGCTCCTCATATACTGTAAGCGGTCTTTCAAAAAGACGTTCACTGCCTTTAAGAGTAACAGGTCTTCCTATGCACAACGCCAGTGGAATGAAAAATCTAAGGGTACTGCCGCTTTCACGACATTCTAAAACAGGTGTTTCTGTCTTCATAAAGCCTTCAGGATTTACTGTTACTTTATCGCCGTCGGTTATTATTTCAGCTCCCAGTGCTCTGAGACAATCGATACTAGCAAGAATATCCTGGCTGTAATCTACACCCGAAAGTGTGCATTTTTCCCCTGAAAGAGCCGCACCGATAAGATATCTGTGCGCCATACTTTTCGAAGGCGGAGCGGATATATTTCCCTTTAACACACAAGGCTCAAATATCGCTTTCATTTACTTCTGCCCCTCTGCCAAAAAATCTATAGCCTCGAGATAGCCGTCTGTTCCGTGTCCTGTAATAGTCTTTACGCATGCAAGACGGATATAGCTTATCTGACGGAAATCCTCTCTTTCCTCCACCTTTGAGATATGCACCTCAACCGTGGGGATGCTTACTGATTTCACCGCGTCAAGAATAGCGATGCTTGTGTGGGTATATGCCCCGGGATTTATAACTATTCCGTCGGCATTACCGTAAGCCTTCTGTATCTCATCCACAAGGTCACCCTCATGGTTTGACTGATAAACTGATACCTCTATTCCCTTTTTATCACAATGCTCCTGAATCTTCTTTACAAGATCGGGATAGGTTTCCTTTCCGTAATGGTCAGGCTCTCTTATACCCAGCATATTAAGATTAGGTCCGTTTATAACAAGAATTTTCATCTTTTTATTCTTTCCTTTATCCGATTTTATTTAAGATAATCCGTGCCGAATCTCATAGCCAGTGCATCGCATAAGACTATAGCGGATGCGGCATCCTGCACAATTCTTGCTCTGTGCACTATAGCAGGATCGTGTCTGCCCTTCGGCTCTAGAACTGTTTCGGTCATGGTTTTAAAATCAATGGTATTCTGAGGCTTGAATATGGTGGGAGTAGGCTTTATCGCAGTACGGAATATTATCGGCATTCCGTTTGTGATACCGCCGTTGATACCACCGTTATTATTAGTTTCTGTAATAACCTTGTCGCCGTCCATTCTTATAGGATCGTTTGCCTCGCTACCTCTCATATCGGCAATACCGAAGCCTAAACCGAATTCTATTCCCTTTACTGCAGGGATAGAGAACATCATATGAGAAAGCATACTCTCTACGCTGTCAAACCAGGGCTCGCCTACACCTGCAGGCACACCTGTAATCACAGTTTCAAGCACACCGCCTACGCTATCCCCCTCTGACGCCGCCTGAAGAATAGCTTTCACCATATCTTCTCCTGCCGCCTCGTCAAGAACTGCAAAGGTCTTATCGTTAAGCTCTGTTATATCCACACAGAGATTACCAAATTCTCTATCAGATACGCCTGCGCATTTTTTTACGTGCGTTCCGATAAGAATTCCCTTCTGCATAAGGGCGTACCTGCATATCGCACCTGCGGCAACGAGTGCGGCGGTAATGCGACCGCTGAAATGTCCGCCACCACGGGAATCCTGATAGCCGTGATATTTGCACTGTGCAGTATAATCAGCGTGAGAAGGACGAGCAACCGTCTTCATCTGCGAGTAGTCTCCGCTTTGTACATTTTCATTAGGGATGAGAATAGTAATAGCAGTACCCGTAGTTGTTCCTGCCACTACACCGCTGACGATTTTAAATTCATCCTTTTCCTTTCTGGGAGTGGATATTTTTCCGTCAGGGCGGCGTAACGTAAGCATATGGGCAATATACTCGGTATCTACCTTTATTCCCGGTGCAAGTCCGTCAATGACTGCTCCTATGTATTCTCCGTGGCTTTCTCCGAAAATAGTTACTGCCACGCTGTTTCCGAATGTGTTTTTCATTACTTCAGACCTTCCAGACTTATTTTCGCAAGCTCTATAACATCAAGACATTTCATTGTCTTTATTTCAAAACTGCCGACTTCCTTTACAGTCGTTACCGATACGGTATCGCCGTCCGCTTTCTTATCGTGAAATGCCGCCTTTGTGATTCTGTCCCAGTCATAATCAAGGATACGGTAAAGACTGCACTTTTTAAGTACATTTATAACTCTTTCTCTTATTTCCTCACTACACATAGGAATCATACCAAGCGCCACACATTCGCCATGGTAAAGCTCGGATAAATCCTCGCTGCTTTCGATTCCGTGACCTATAGTGTGACCGAAATTGAGTATCTTACGAAGTCCCGTTTCCTTTTCATCCTGCTCTACAACGTTCTTTTTAACGTTTAAGGAGCGGATGATTATTTCATCGATATTGTCTTCAATATCCTTTGCTTCAAAAATATCGAAAAGCTCCTTGTCGGACGTAAGGGACATTTTTATAGCCTCTGCAAGACCGTTTGAAATCTGTCTTGCGGGCAGGGTTTTAAGAAGCTCAGGATCGATTATGACCTTTTTCGGCTGATAGAAGGCACCGACGATATTTTTCACGCCGTCAAAGTTTATAGCCGTCTTTCCGCCGATGGAAGAATCTATCTGAGAAAGAAGTGTTGTGGGGATATTGTAAAAGTCAATACCTCTCATATAAGCAGATGCGGCAAAGCCTGCAAGATCGCCTACCACACCGCCGCCTACCGCAACAACACAGTCTTTTCTTGAAAAACCGTGTTCCAGCATGGTCTGAAGAAGCTTTCCGAATACTTCAAGGCTTTTAGAGCCTTCGCCCATTTCTACTGTCATTATTACAGCATCCTTGCATTTATCAGCAACTGTTTTTGCATACTGTGCAGGAACGCCCGAATCTGTAACCACAAGCACACGCCTGTCAAGGTTAAGATGTTTATCCACGTCGGCAAGGCTTCCTCTTTCGACAAGAATGTCGTAGCTGTCCTCACCCAGATTCATACGAATGGTCATAAGTCACCTCTATATTTCAGTATGCGGTGCAAAGGTACCTGCTACCTTCAGCTTATCACATACAGCGCCTAATTCATTTATCATTTTCTTACCCTCATCGGTATCGGTAGAGCCGTCTATTTCCACGTAGAAATAATACTGCCAGGAGTGTTTTTTCAGCGGTCTGCTACGCAGTGCCGTCATATTGAAGTCGTATTTACCGATGATGCTGATAGCATTTGCAAGAGAGCCTGCCTCGTTCTTTACAGTAAACATCAGTACAGAGCTTGAAAGTGAAGGTGATGCGGCTTTGGTCTTTGAAAGAACTGCAAAACGGGTAGTATTCTCTCCGCTTTTATTTATGTTGGCTTCTAAAATCTTCAATCCGTAGATTTCAGCAGTTTCCACGCTTGCGATTGCACCGAGGGACTTATCCTTTGACTTTGCAACCGTTCTTGCGGCAAGAGCGGTATTGTTGGATTCTTCTGTATCAAAGCCACGCATTTTTATATATTCGTGACACTGACTGAGCGCCTGAGGATGACTTGTTACCTTTTTTACATCCTCAACGGTAGCGTCAGGAGTGCCAAGCAGATTCTGATGGATTTCAAGCTCATAGATTCCGTTGATGAAAAGTCCGCCCGAGAAGATAAGGTCGATAGTCTGTCCAACCTCACCCGCATAGCTGTTCTCAATGGGGAGTACAGCAACATCACATTCACCGCTTGCTACGGCGTTATAGGCGGATTTGAAATCACGGTAGGAGATTCTGTTTCCGTCAGGGAATATTCTTCCTGCCGCAATATGTGCGAAAGCACCCTCAACACCGCTATAAGCTATTTTGAGTCCGCTCTGCATACGGTACTGATACGCACGGGACAGAGCCATAATATTCTTGAGATAGTCTATATAATAGCCCTTCAGTATTTCATCCTCCACAGCGGCAACGTTTTTTTCAATCACCGCATCCTCACGTTTCTGATCAAGGATAGGAAGACCGTATTCCTTTTTATGCTCGTAAACCATCTCAGCGGCTCTCATTCTTTCCACAAACAGCTTTGCCATCTGTTCATCCACTGAGTTTATTATCTTTCTTGCCTCTTCCAGCTTGTTACCCATCGTTACACTTCCTTAAATCAAAGTTTATCTGCAATATCGAGAATGAGTTTTTCTGTCTTTTCCCAACCAAGACAGGGATCGGTGATGGATTTACCGAAGATATGTTCTCCGACACCCTGTGCGCCATCTTCGATATAGCTTTCAATCATAAGTCCCTTTACAAGCTTTTTGATATCGGTGTTCTGATTGCGGCTGTGTACGATATCCTTTGCAATACGTACCTGCTCAAGGTACTGCTTGCCTGAGTTGTTGTGGTTTGTATCTACGATAACAGAGGGATTTACAAGATTTGATTTTTCGTAAAGCTCTCTTACCTTGAGAAGGTCCTCGTAGTGGTAGTTGGAAGCGCTCTTTCCTGCATAGTCAACGTAACCACGGAGAATAGCGTGAGAGTAAGGGTTGCCCTCGCTGGTTACCTCCCAGCCTCTATAAATAAAGGTGTGGCTTGACTGTGCCGCTACTATTGAGTTCATCATTACACTAAGATCACCACCTGTGGGGTTCTTCATACCTACCGGTACGTCTATACCACTGGCTGTAAGTCGGTGCTGCTGGTTTTCAACAGAACGTGCGCCGATAGCGATATAGGAGAGAAGGTCGGAAAGGTAACGATGATTTTCGGGGTAGAGCATTTCATCAGCGCAGGAGAAATCGTAATCACGTAAAGCCGCTAAATGAAGCTCACGGATTGCAACGATACCCTTGTACATATCAGGCTTTGCGTCGGGATCGGGCTGGTGTAACATACCCTTGTAGCCCTGACCTGTAGTTCTGGGCTTGTTTGTATAGATTCTGGGAATGATGATAATCTTATCTGAAACCTGTTCCTCGATTCTGCGAAGTCTTGAAATATATTCAAGTACAGGCTCGCTATGATCAGCGGAGCAAGGTCCGATTACAAGAATAAACTTGTCGGAAGTGCCCTCAAATACGGCGCGGATACTCTCGTCACGCTGTGCTTTTATCTGTGCCATTTTTTCTGTTAAAGGAAATTCTTTTTTTACCTCCTGGGGAATAGGAAGCTTTCTGTGGAAATTCATTGACATTGTTCTGTACCTCTTTCTTTTATGCTTGTTTTCTTCTGAGAATTAACAGGTCTGCAAACTCTATATTATGAATATCCTGAAACGACGTCTTTTTTTCATACAAATATAGAATAATAAAGAATTATGTCGGGGATCTGCGTCGGTGAAACGGGAAATAAAAAAACCGCACCTTGCTATTATGCTTTTTAAAAAAGCACAGCAAATGCGGACTGTCCGTGTATTTTGTTTCCGATGATTTTAATTCTCGGTTTTCACAAAAGACGGGCAGCCCTTATTAAAGTAATAAAAGTAAAAGTAAAACTTGTTATTATTCATTTATGCTACCTCCTTTTGTGATTCATCGTTCTGTATTATATCACATTAAATCGATAAAGTCAAGAGCTTTTTGAAAAAAATTTTTTGATAATGTGCCTCTGTTTCCCACTTTTCTTTTGCGGTTTCAAGCGCCTTTGTGATACGCTTGTCAAATTCCGACTGATAGTCCTTGTTTTTAAGGACTTCGTCAAAGGTGGGTACTGCACTACCTCCGTCTGCGTTCATATTGCCCGCACCGTCTGTGTTCTCTTCTGCAAAATGCTGAAGACTGATTTTAAGTAACTTTTTCATAAATGTTCCTTTCCCTGCCCGCTACGTTCTTACGCCCACAGCGTTCAGATATGTTTTGGATTTTGTGTATAAAAAAACCGCCTTGATATAAGACGGTTGATTTATTGAGTTGTGAAATTGATTGCACTTTTATTTTGCATAACAGCATTTTCCGTTCTGCCACGCCCCGCAGTTTTCCTTTTCGCAGTCCATAAGCTCATAAACGGTCTGTGTTACAGATTTGCTGTTGTTCGGGTTGCCTTCATCGTTATACTTCTGATTGAAGTTCTGTATTGTAGTTTCGGATTTTGTGTTGTAGGGACATTTCATAGGGTTTCTCCTTTTGGGTATAGAAAAACCGCACACTTACGTGGGCGGTTCATCTTTATTAAATTCCTCTACGAATAGATTTTATGCAAGAAATATTCTCACATCGAATAATTTCTAAAGAACCCTTGCTTTCATAAATCAATCGCTTGCCACAGCGAGGGCATTTTATTGTGGTTTCACCACTTTTCAACAGTTCAGATACAGCAAGACATAATACATCATATTCTTTTTTTGTAATCTCTTTAACCATACAACACCCTCCTTATAAATTCGTTGTTTTTTACTGTTACTCCTGCTTCTTTAGCTCTGCTCAAGGAATCAAGTATTAACAAACACCTCTCCTCATCAGAAAGATTAGGTGTATTTTTTGCAGCCATATAACTTGCACGAAATTCGTCAGCCCACGCTTTTGCAAATATTTGCTCTATTGCGTCAGCGTCAGTGAGACTATCCTCTCTAAGATATTGTTCACGATAAGGTTTGTGTCCATAATATTCGTGCGCCAAAACCGCTTTTACCGTTAATCTGTCACGAGGATGTTCGGAAAATTCATCAGGGAAAATATTTCCTTTAACATGTACTTTTCCGTCACTGGGGAGAAAACAAGTGCCTCTTGTCACAGAGCTATTAAATACAAATTCATCCGGATTTGCACCTATTGCCAGTATGTCTGATTTAACCATTTCTATTTCCTGTTCAGTAAGTTCATAGAAAGGTGAACGTCGATTACCATCTGCAAATTTCCGTTCAGCAACTGATGATGACATTTGTGTGACACCTCTTTTCCTTCCTACTTCTATTATACCACTTTCCCCCGATTTGTCAACAGCTTTCGCTCTATAAACAAGCCTGCCGTCCCCGGTTTCCTGAAGATTTTCTTTCCACTCCTCAAAATCCACGTCTGCACCTATCTCATCAGATAACTCTGCTATCTCACGGTCAAGCTCTTCCTCTGAGGGCAGTACCGGTAACGTGGTAGAACGGCAGAAGGGGTGCATAGGCGGTAAGTTCTTACCCGGGACAGCCTTTGTGACTTCATACACCTTCCCGTTCTGCTCTTCGCAAAGGTCAGACGTGCGGCTGTCCAGCACAGCGGAAAACTCATAGCTTTCTATTCCCGTCTGCCTGTAGCCGTCCAGCTCCGCCTGATTTGCTATGTAACAGGCTTCCGTTCTTACAAGTCGGCGTGCTTCAAAGGCTCCAACAGCACAGCGGTTCATTATATCCTCTGCCATCTTCTTTTCAGACTTACCCGACATAATACCGACAAGCAAATCATTTTGCAGACCGTCCGCAAGAGCATTCGTATTACCCCACACACGAGCGGAAAAATGCTCGCCGCTCCACTTTGCCCCAAGTATGCGGTTTATTCGGCTTGTCGGCATTATATCAAAGGCGGAGGACACACCCATACCCTTTTGCATATCAAAAATACAATGCTTATAAGCATCGTCACACAGCCCTCTGAAGAAGCTGTCATCCGCAAGGACCTCCGTGTTA
>JAGAVH010000050.1 GCA_017942025.1 Ruminiclostridium sp.
ATGAAATACGCTGCGGCGTATGAGGGATTTATTTTATTTCACATTTTGCCGTAAGGCAAAATATTTCATAATCCAAAGGATTATTTCATATTGCGTAGCAATATTTCATTAAATTATTATAAGATATATTTTTAATTCCAAGGGTGGTTTTTTCAATGAAATAAATCCCTTGCGGGATTTGTGAAATAACGCTTCGCGTTATGAAATAGCTGACGCTATGAAATACGCTGCGGCGTATGAGGGATTTATTTTATTTCACATCGCTACCGAAGGTAGTGATATTTCACAATCTCCGAAGGAAATTATTTCACATTTTGCCGTAAGGCAAAATATTTCATAATCCAAAGGATTATTTCATACTGCTGCCGCAGGCAATTCCTGCCTTCAGAAATATCGGTCGTGCTATATAGGTTTGCAAAACGGCTGTAGAACCGAGGTTTTACAGCCGTTTTTCATTATATTATTCTGCCTTCTTGGCGTCCTGCTCTCTGATTTCGCTTCTTCTTATCTTGCCGCTGCCGACAGTCTTGGGCAGGCTGTCACGGAACTCGATAACTCTGGGATACTTATAGGGAGCAGTCTGATTCTTTACATATGTCTGGATTTCCTTCTTCAGCTCGTCGCTGGGCTCTGTGCCGTTTGTAAGAACGATGGTAGCCTTTACAAGCTGACCTCTTATCTCATCAGGAACACCTGTAACCGCACATTCGAGTACGTAAGGAAGCTCCATGATAACGCTTTCGATCTCGAAGGGTCCGATACGGTAGCCGGAGGACTTGATAAGGTCGTCAACTCTGCCGACATACCAGTAATAGCCGTCCTCGTCCATACGGGCGGTATCGCCTGTGTGATACCAGCCGTCGTGCCATGCTTCCTTGGTGCTTTCTTCGTTGCGGTAGTAGCTCATAAATAAGCCGCAGGGCTTCTTGCCGTTTGTTCTTATGCAGATTTCGCCGGTTTCACCATCGCCTGCCTCTGTGCCGTCAGCATTGAGGATGTGCACGTCATAGAGGGGATTGGGCTTACCCATACTGCCGGGCTTGGGTGTCATACCAACAAAGTTTGCTATAGACAGAGTTGTTTCTGTCTGACCAAAGCCTTCCATAAGGGAGATGCCTGTAGCCTTCTTGAACTGGTAGAATACCTCGGGGTTCAGCGCCTCGCCTGCGATTGTAGCGTACTTCAGGCTTGAAAGATCGTACTTTGACAGATCCTCCTTGATGAAGAAGCGGTACATTGTGGGAGGTGCGCAGAAGGTGGTTATATTGTACTTTGCGAACATAGGCAGAATGTTTTCTGCGTGGAAGCGCTCAAAGTCATAAACGAATACTGCTGTTTCGCACATCCACTGTCCGTAGAGCTTACCCCACAGAGCCTTACCCCAGCCTGTATCGGAGATGGTGAAGTGGATGCCGTTGGGATCAACATTATGCCAGTAGCGTGCTGTTGTATAGTGACCTAAGGGATACTTGAAATCGTGCATTGCGATTTTGGGATAGCCTGTTGTACCTGATGTAAAGAACATCAGCATAGGATCACTGCCGCAAGCGGTATTTTCTGTTCTGGGGAACTTGCCGCTGTAGGAAGGAAGCTCATCGTTGAAGTCATTCCAGCCCTCTCTGCTACCGCCTACAAGAATCTTTGTCTTGAGAGTCTTGCTGTTTGCGGCTGCTGCATCGATTTCATCTGCTACGTTGCCGTCTGCGGTACATACTACTGCGGAGATTTCTGCGGCGTCAAAGCGGTATTCAAAGTCGTGCTTTACAAGCTGATTTGACGCAGGGATAACCACAGCGCCCAGTCTGTGCAGAGCAAGGATGGAGAACCAGAACTGATAGTGTCTTTTCAGTACCAGCATTACCTTGTCGCCCTTCTTGATACCGAGGGACTTGAAGTAGTTTGCTGTCTGGCAGGAATACTTCATCATATCTCTGTAGGTGAATCTGCGCTCGGATAAATCCTCGCTTACGTGAATCATAGCCAGCTTGTCAGGGCATTTTTCCGCAAGGGCGTCCACAATATCATAAGCAAAGTTGAAGCTCTCTTCGTTGTGGAAATGAACACCTGATAAGAGTCCCTGCTCGTCTGTTTCGCAGGATACGAACTTATCTGCAACGGGGTGGGATATACCAGCCTTGTAGAAATTGGAGTGAGTATATTTTCTCACCTGCTCGTGATATTCAACCGTCTGCTCGCCGTCACGGGGTGCCATAACGAAAGCATAGATTTCACAATCCTCGCCGCCAAGAGCTATTTCATCGTGGGGCATTGAGCTGTCATAGTAGATGCAGTCGCCTTCGTGGAGTGTTTCAACGTGGGTGCCGATTATCATACGTAAGGTACCCTTGATAACGATATCCATTTCCTGTCCTGCGTGGCTTGCAAGGTGACGGGGAGAGCTTAACGCCTCCTCGGAATAGGGGATAACAACGTGGAAGGGCTCTGTTATTCTGTCCTTGAATTTATAAGCAAGGTGGTTATATTCAAAGCCTGCTCTTCTTACGATAGGCTTACCCTTGCCTCTTCTTGTTACTGTATAGCCTGTAAGCTCGGGACTATCGCCGCCCATAAGCTCTGCGATATCTACGCCGAACACGCCTGCGCACTTGTGGATAAAGGTGAAGCTGAAGTCGGTTTCGCCCTTTTCCATTCTCTTATACTCTTCAACAGAAAGACCTGTCTTTGCCGCCATAGTTGTAGCGGAAATTCCCATATCCTCACGAAGGGTACGGATTCGCTGTGTAACCTCACGGATGCTTTGTTCGGTGTTGCTTGTGTTCTTCAGATTTTCTGACATTTCTTATACTCCTTTCGTAATTATGGGGCAATTAAAAATAAAAAAACGCCCCAAAGTTTTTGACTTTGAGACGAGAATAAACCCGCGGTACCACTCAAATTGCGCTTTGCTATTGCAATACGCCACTTCAGACTCGCCGTAAAGGTACAAGCCCTATGCATTAACGCAGCCTCACGAGAATACTTACTGATATTTCAGTATTCCAACTCAGAAGGGATGCACTCTGTAAGCCGCTACTGTCTCGCACCAACCGACAGCTCTCTGAAAACAAGTCATAACAGAATGTGTGTCTTCGTCATCGTTTTTGATGTTGTTATTATATCACCGCTGAAATCATTTGTCAATAGTTTTTTTAAAAAATTTTTTGATTTAAGGAACAGGGGATTGTCATCGGCTACTATCCGGGACAGCCCTGCCTTTTACAATGTAATAATAGTAGAACGCCACATCTATAAAGAGGGCTATCATCCAGCCTACAGGCCAGCTCATCCATATTCCGTCGCTTCCGAAGAAGGGGGAAAGAATATAGGCGAACACCACTCTTATAATAAGGTCAAGGCAGGTGGCGGTCATAAATGGCATCATAATACCAAGACCTCGCATAGCACCGTCTATAACTATTTTAAAGCCTATCACAAGGTAAAAGGGGGAAACTATCTGCAAAAATACTCTGCCTGTTCTGATTATTTCCTCTCCGCCCTCGGTGGCAAATATCGAGGTCAGCTCTCCACCGAAGAAAAAGAAGGCTACAGCAAAAGGAATAGCTACAATAAAGCTCATTATTCCCCCTGACTTTATACCCGTCTTTACTCTGTCAAATCTGCCTGCGCCGATATTCTGGGCGGTATATCCGGAAATACTGCTTGAAATGGTGGTAAAGCAGGTAAGAGCAAAGGTGTTGAGCTTGATTGCCGCTGTATATCCACCGATTACACCAAGCTCTGTGGCGCCGTAGTAATTTACAAGTCCCTGTATAAAGAGATTTCCCACCGATACAAAGCTGCTTTGCAGAATTGACGGAACGGAAATTCTCGAAATCTGCCCCAGCATATTGAGAGAAAAGAACTGTACCCTTTCGCTGTGTATCTTTCCTACCCTTTTAAGTAATGTGATTACCGATAATATTGCCGCTATTCCCTGTGCGATAAAGGTTGCCCAGGCAACGCCCGATACTCCCATGTCAAAGCACAGCACAAATATAAGGTCCAAAACCACATTACCGACAGAGGATCCGATAAGAAAATAAAGGGGAGTTTCAGAGTCGCCGAGCGCTGTAAAAATACCGTTGCAGGCATTGTATAAAAACAGGAAGGTAAGCCCCAGTATATAAATACGCAGGTATGAATCGCTGTCGGGCATAATCATCTCAGGCGTACCTAAAAGCTCCAGCATCGGAGCGCATAGCAGAAGTCCCGCAAGGGTAAGTATCGCCGCTAAAACGGTGAAGGCGATAAGGGTAGTATATATCGCTGTTTTCAACAGCTTGTTTTCCTTTGCACCAAAAAGCCTTGCCGCTACTACCGAAGCACCTGCACTGCCGCCGGTGGCGATTGCTAAGAATATCATTGTTATAGGATAGCTTGCGCCTACTTCACTCAGCGCAAACTCGCCTGCCCAGTTTCCTGCTATAATGCTGTCAGCAATATTGTACATCTGCTGAAAAGCAACGCTTACAAGCATAGGGAGGGACAGACTCAAAAGCACCCGCCAGGGAGTGCCCTTTGTAAGGTCCTTGACCATCTGTTATCATCTCTTTTTTATTTATTCCTTTAGGATTATAGCACTTTTCTCTGAGAAATTCAAGGGGAATGATGTTCAAACAAATTAAAACCACCGGTCCACCGGTGGTTTCAGACTGAAGACAAACTCGCACACCGCAAAAATGCGTAAAGTTTTGTACTTATCTTGCGAGTATATAAAAACGTTGATACAGAAGTTTAGGGAAGCCGAAAATGGCTTCCCTAAAGCATTTTTGCTTACTTCGTCATCCGCCCCTCAACGTACCATATGTACGCCTGTCGGGGCGGTTTCCTCGTCTGTGCGCGTTTTTCATCGTCTGACAGCGTGTAGCCAAGACTTTGTCTACACGCTGCAAAACCACCAGTCCACTGGTGGTTTTGATTCTTTATTTATGATATTTACTTCCTGCATTTATACTATGGGCTCTGTATATCTGCTCCAAAAGCATTACCCTTGCCAGCTGATGGGGAAAGGTCATCTTTGACATCGATAACCGATAGTCCGCTTTTGCCTTTATTTCAGGTGCCAAACCAAAGGAACTGCCGATGATGAAATTTACCGCCGAGCGGCCGCCGACGGCAATATCGGAAAACTCCTGTGCCAGCTCCTCACTGCTTCTTTGCTTACCCTCTATACACATAGCATAGGTTACGGCATTTTTCAGCATCTTTGCTTCTATCATTTCCGCCTCTTTTGAAAGGGCGTTTTCTATCTGTTTATCAGAGGGATTCTGAGGGAGGTTCACCGGCTCCAGCTCTGAAATAGTCAGCTTGCACATAGTGCCAAGTCTTTTTTCATACTCCTTGCAGGCGGCTCTCAGATAATCCTCCTTCAGCCTGCCAAGGCAGATTATATTCACGTTAAGCATCAGCGTTTTTTTGCGTAATTGCTCATACGGCGCCTTTCCTGTGCCTTACGCATTCTCCTGTTTTTGTCGTCGATAGCCTTGGTTACGATAAAGCATACAAGAAGTATCGCAAAGCAGATGACCGAGATGATAAACCAGGGCTCTGTAAACTGCCTCTTCACTCTGCCCATATAATAGTCGAACTCGGAGCGCTTTATTTCCTTTGAGGCTACAAGATTAACCGTAACTATTGTTTCGCCCTTGAACTTTACATCCATTACACCAAGGATATCCCCTCTTTTAATGGGAGCTGTAAGCTCGTCGTAGGTGGTAATCACTCTCTGTACGCTGTTTGCGTCGATAGATTTAGGCATAAGCGCGGTAAAATCCTTGTCGGGAGTTACCATGATATGATCGGCGTTTTCGCCCAGCACTACAGGGATTTCCTTGACGCGCTCGTTTTTCTCGACAATGGTCTTCATAGCAAAATTGTCAAATGCCCATTCATAGAGATTGATATGGTCAACCATAGAGTACCATTCCTCGTGGTATTCTCCTTCGGAATTATACACGGGAGCATTCAGTGTAACCAGCATATAGTTATACTGCTTTTTTGCGCCTGAAACAAGACATCTGCCTGCCTGATCGGTGGTACCTGTCTTGATGCCATAAGCAGCTTCATAATAATACATACTCGATGGCTTGATAAGAGAAACGGTACTGAATATGCTGTAGCCGTCGGGGTTATATTCGTTTTCGGGCATAGAATACTCGTAAGTGGAAACCACCTCGGCAAATCTGGGATTCTGCATAGCATACTTTGCTATCAGGAACATATCCTTGGCGGTGGTGTAGTTTGTATCCTCGTGCAGACCGTGAGCGTTACTGAAGTTTGTACCTGTACAGCCTATCTCCTTTGCCTTTTTGTTCATCTTGTCGAAAAACGCCTGCATATTGCCCTTGCAGATGTTGTAGGCAAGGATATTTGCCGCCTCACATCCTGAGGGGAGCATAAGTCCGTAAATACAATCCTTGTAGGTAAGATTTTCCTGAAGAGGCTCGATAGCCGCATTTGACGGATCGTTCTTGTTGGGGTCGTCGCTCCAGAATTCGTTGAAGCAGTCGTAGGGAATAGTAACCTTCTTGTCCCAGTTGGACACGCTTTCAAGAGCTATGATAGCGGTCATTATCTTTGTGGTGGAGGCAGGGAACATCTTCTTTTCTGCGTTCTTTTCAAATACCACGTCACCCGTATCCACATTGACCATATATACAGCCTCGCTCCATACCTTGTCGGTATAAGGATCAAAGCCACTGATAATGGCAGAACCGCCCTCCTGCGCATAGGCCGCCGAAGCCAGCACGCTTATGGTAACTGCCGCTGATAAAACGACAGATATAAGTCTTTTGAATATATTCATAATATCGCCTTTCTGATAGTGTATTTACATCTTATAAGACAGAAATTTTCCGTAAAGCTTACAAATTTATAAATTGCGGATAAAATAACAAGCTATAAAGCGCAGTAAATCATCCATATACATAGTTATTTTACCACAAAAAAGCGACAATGTAAAGACAAAAATGAGGATATGGAAAAAATTGCGGTAAGAGATGAATATCAGATAAGAGGTAAGAGGTGATGTATCAGCTGTGGCAGTTAACAAAATCTTTGATTCTGTCAACATAGGATGAGCTTCAAAAACTCCGTCTTTGACAACAAAAAGCGTTCAGCCTTTCTGAACGCTTTTCCTTTTATAATCCATCAATTGCCCGTGGCGATTGATACCACATCTGCGCCGTGAGGCGCAACTTCACGAGCCGAAGGCTCGCTTCACTCCTTCACTTTTGCGGAGCAAAAACTTCACTTTAAATCTGCAAAGCAGATTTAAACCCTCATGCTCTTGCCTTGATAATGTCTACCATTTCGCCTACGTTCTTCATAGATGAAACCTCGCCCATCTTGAAGCGCACGCCGAATTCGTCCTCTACTGCGGCGATAAGATTGATATGTGCAAGGCTGTCCCAGTCCTCGATATCATCCGCTGTGGTATCTGCGTTTACCTCGATATCATCTTCATCAAATACATCTCTGAATACTTCGTTAAGTCTGTCATAGATTTCCTGTTCAGTCATTTTCCTTATTCCTTTCGACCTTTATATAGTTATTTTTGTTTTTATATCCTGCCGTTTCAAGACTCCATACCGTATTGCCCTCTTCGTCCTCGCTTATCTTAATAAAGCCGAAATCCGCATACAGCTCCTTTACCATCTTGTTTTTAGCCGTGGGATAATAATAGCCCTTTATTTCTCTGATGCCCTTCTGTGCCGCTCTTTCCACAAGATTATCAAGCATGGCATATTCCATATCACGCTTTAACACTCTGCAACTCATAAGCCAGAGAATAACATCAAGAGTATCACCGTTTATTTTACCGATAACCACCGATACGATACCGTTATCACCGAATTTGTCGGTCAGCTTACCGTAGAGTCTTATATAGCTCTCATCCGCAAAAACCTCTTCCATTTCCGAGGTGGTAAAACGTCTTGTGGTTAAATTGAACTGGTTGCTCTTATTTGTAAGCTGGGTTATTCTCGGCAGATAAATAGGCAGAAAATCATCAATTACGCCCACCATATCCAAGCTTGTCAGATATTCGCCGTAATCCGCAAACTGCGACTGCATAGCGGCACGTTCGGCGTTTTTCTTGTACATCTCGTTTCTCTTTAAGTCGTCCCCTGAAAAAGAGGTTATCTCAAAGAAGTGAGAACGGTCAACTGTTTTAATGTACTCCTCGGGTGCAGTCATTTCAGGTACTGCCACCATAGGAAGCTGGGAGGAAACTATTGCTCTTTCAGCGGGGTTATCATCTAAGAATACCAGCGCGTCAAGACCGATATTAAGCTCGTTTGCGATAGCTTCAATATTTCTGTCCTTATTGTCCCAGTTTGCCTTGATTATTATAAAATCCTCAGGCTTTAAGCTACCCTCGGGGTGCTTCAGTCCTGCAATGGCGTTTTCTTCCTCATTCTTACTGCATACAGTAAGCATTACACCTGTATTCTTGACCAGTGCCAGATATTTCTGAAATTCGCTGTACACCTGTCCCATATGGGTTTCCTGACCGATTTCGATTCCGTCAACTCCGTCGTCGCCTACAACGCCGCCCCAGAGGGTATTGTCAAGGTCGAGTACAAGGGATTTTCTGTTCTTACCGAATACAGATTTTATAATGCCTGCAAGATTGAAGGCAAAATCGGGTATTGCAGGAATACACATAGCGTACTTGTACATATGCCATGCGGCAGGATCGCTCCATTTATCTATACCGTAGCAGGCGCTGAGATAATTTATATCGTTTATATAAAAGCCCTCATGAGCCTCGGCATAATCGGCAAACGCCATATTGAGCCTGTTTATAAAATTCACTCTGCCTCTGTAGTCGAAACAGTCACGGTTACCCATAAGTCTGAAGTAGGGCTGTTCAAAGTTGTTCTGAATAACGGGGCAATGGTATCTGTCCGCTATCGCCTTCCACATCGTTTCAAAGTGGGAAAGCTGGTCATTGAAAATTGCGTCAGCCTCTTCCTTTGTGCAGGTAACATCGGGATATTTTATAATATTTCTGTTTGAAGTGTGGATAAATATAATATCGGGAGCAAATTCCTGAAGCTCGGGATTTTCAAATACCGCATCCTGCCAGTAGCGGTTATATTCCGACATATAAAACTGTGGCTTTATGCCGTAGTCAAGCAGGAATAATTCCGTTATATCCCTTATATCGTTGGTGGTAGAGCCGCCTAAAATAGCTATCTTCTTTTCCACCCTCGGCATATTGTCAGCAAGCAACTGCTTCTTTATCGATTTTTTCTTTTTCAAGATATATCCCCCGTCAAAGGGATACTGGAGTTCCTTCATTTTTAGCTCCTTTACTGTTTTGTTCTTATATAGGAGAAGTATTCGCAGTTTCCGCCTGCAACGGTATAAGCGCAGTTTGCGAAAAGCAGGTCGGTGGCGTCTACCTCCTTGCAGAATTTCACTACGTTCTTTTCACAGTAGCGAAGGTCTATTACATAGATATTTTCAAAGGCTTCTGTCAGGAAAGGAATAAGGGCGTTGCCGTAGCTTTCCTTTACCACAACGAGATTTCTGCCGTTCTTTACATCCGTTTTTACGTGAGCGATAAGGTCATCGCTGCCTAAAAAGGACAGATAATAGTAGCTGGCGTCGTTACACACAAAGAGGTTACTTTCATAGCCGTTATCATAATATCTGTTATAATAGGTGGTGCTGAGCTTATCCTCATTGGGAGAATAATATACGTCATATTCTTCGGGATCGTTATAGAGGTTATAATCCTGGGAATAATAGTACATAGAGCCTACATAGCCGCCGTAGGTAGCCTTGCGGTACTTTGATAAGTCGGATATCTTCAGCCTCTGACTGTCACAGAACTCCTTTGCCGCATAATATGCGCCAAGGGGCATCCAATGGTGGTCGGTACGGGAATATATCTGCTCGTTCTTATGGCTTTCCAGCACATCATAAACGCTGATATTTGTTATACCTGCCTTTGAAAGCTCTTTTTCAATGTACTCTATCTTATCCTTCTGTACTGCGGTATAGCCTGCATATTCAGGTGGATTGTAGAAATCCACCGAGGTGGGGATTACCATAGAGTAAACGCTCACCTGAGGCAATGCCGCCTGGAATTCCTTTACATCATAAATATACTGGTCGCAGTAGCCGTAGGTACCGCCGTAGAACATAATTCCCCAGTAGTGGTCGTTGATGCCTGCCACAAGAATACCGTTCTGACCTATCTGACGGTAGCTGTTGATGTCAGGCTTTACAGGTGGCGGAGCTTCTTCCGTGCTTTCGGGAGTGCTTTCAGTGGTAGCTTCTGTCGTGGTGGTTTCGGTTGTTGTTTCTGTGGTAGTAGCTTCTGTCGTGGTTTCGGTAGTAGTAGTTTCGGGAGCAGAGGTTTGTGCTTCACTACTTTCCTCTTCTTCGCTCTCTTCCGATTCTTCCTCCGAGCTTTCGGGAGCTTGTGAGATTGTGCTGTCATAATTTACGGAAGGGAGCGTAGCTATACCGCCGTTTCCGCCGTCAGTACCCGAACATCCGCACAGAAGCATAGATAACAGGATGCCGAGAGCTATAATTTTTCT
Source organism: Ruminiclostridium sp. (assembly GCA_017942025.1). Classification (GTDB taxonomy): domain Bacteria; phylum Bacillota; class Clostridia; order Oscillospirales; family Ruminococcaceae; genus Ruminiclostridium_E. The sequence goes on from JAGAVH010000050.1 coordinate 10,560, forward strand.
GTTTTTCATATATTGTCCTTTCGGAAAGGCTTACTGGGTAAGAAGATTGTTCTTGATACCCTCTGCATTTTCGCCTACTGCGGAGAAGGTGCACATTGTAAAGAGTACGTCTGTAATGCCGTTATCCTTTACAAAATCGGGAGCATATACATCAAAATATCTTACATCGCATACATAGATTTCCTGGAAGGAATCGATGAAGAAGGGGATTTCCGCATTGCCGTAGCTGTCCTTGAATACGCAGAGCTTTCTGCCGTTCTTGTTTTCTGTTTCAATCTTTACTATCTTCTGGTCGCCGCCCATAAAGGTGGAATATGCACCGCTGGCAGGCTGTTCAACAAAGATACTGGTGAAATACTTTACTTCTTCGTCAATAGTAAAGTCTGTCTTGTAGTAGGTAGCAGTATAGTCGGTTGAAGGGATATAGTATCTGAAGGTTTCGGGGTCGTTCTTTATCTGCTCGTCATATTCTGTAAAGGCGTACATTGTACCGACAAAGCCCTCAACGTCCACAGGCTCATAGGTGGATAATTCCTTTACGGGCACCATAGCCACATCGCAGAATGCCTTTGCCGCATAGTATGCGCCCAGGGGCATCCAGTGGTGGTCTGTTCTTGTGTAGATGTATTCGTCTGTCTTTGCTTCGAGCGCCGCATAGCCGTCGATATTTATTACGTTCACAAGATTATTTGCAATGTTGTTGATGGAATCTCTGTGGCTGGCATTGTATTCCTCATAGCCTGCGGGCAGATAGAAGGCAGAGGCGGTAGGAACTACCATATTGAATACGTTGACGTTGGAGCCTACCTTTTCCTTGAATTCGTTAAGGTACTTGGCGTAATTTTCTCCTGTGCCGCCGCCGTAAAGGGAGATACCCCATCTGTGACCGTCGATTGTAACTGCAACCTGACCGTTTGTTACAACACCGTCAACGCCTACGGGCTTGTCGTTTCCGCCCTTGTTTTCGGTGGTGGTTTCGGGAGCAGAGCTTGTATCCGTGCTTTCGGTATTACTGCTTGCAGTATCGCTGTTTTCCTTTCCGCTTTCGGTTACGCTGCTGTTTTCGGTAACGGAAGAGGTGCCGCCCTGGGAGGTTGTGCCGGAGCTTGTTGTAGCCTCCTGACAGCCTGCTATAGAGAAGGTTACGGCTAATGCCAGAGCCGCTGATAAAAGTCTGTTCTTTTTCATTTATAAAAAATCCTTTCTTTTTCAATTTATCGTTTTGAATATAAAACGCCTATTCTAATATAGTATAGCACACTAATGTGTTTTTTTCAACTGGAATTTGTGACAGAATTGTAAATTTTGAGGCGGCGATAAATTAAAATTTAACATACAACCATTATATGAATAAAAAGAAAAGGAAAGGGCGTTCTCAGAACTCTCTTTCCTGTTTTTTATTCATATCTTTTTCAGCTTTGCAAATTTTGCCGCTAATTTCTTGGTACCCTGGGTATCAAAGGCAATCTCTAAAAGCGTATCGCCGCCCATAGGCTTTGCGGATAATACCGTACCCTCGCCGAATACGTTATGCTGTACTCTGTCCCCTGCGTTAAAGCTGACAGCAGGAGCTGATGAGGCTGCGGATGTACCTGCGGTACTTCTGAAGCCGCCCTGACCCTGTACAGAGTAGCTGTTTGTTCTGAGGTAGCTTTCCTTCTTCTGCGGTCTTGCAGGTGCAGGAGATTTTGCCGATGCGGTAACGCCTGTAGTGTCATTGTACTGCATATATTTAGGCGGTATCTCGGAAATAAATCTCGATACCTTGTTTCTCATCGTCTGACCATATAGCATACGCTCCTTGGCACAGGTGAAATAAAGTGTACGCTTTGCTCTGGTGATAGCCACATAAGCAAGTCTGCGCTCTTCTTCTACCTCTAAGGGATCGAACTGACTGCGATAACCGGGGAAGATGTTTTCCTCTGCACCAACTACAAAAACAGTATCAAATTCAAGTCCCTTTGCAGAATGCATCGTCATCAGCACTACCTTGTCATCGTTGCTGTCATAATTGTCGATATCGGAAACAAGAGCCACATTTTCAAGGAAGTCGGATAATGTAGCACCCTCATTTTCCTTGGAGTAGTTTATAACAGAGGACTTTAATTCTGCGATATTTTCAAGTCTTACTTCGCCCTCCAGTCCCTGCTTTACCATAGCCTCACGGTAGCCGAACATTTCCAGTATCTTATCTATGATACTGCCGTCGGAAATATCGTCGATTTCGTTTGCAAGCTCCAGGAATATCTCGCCGATAGGCTGTAAGGTCTTTGCCTTTCTTGAAAGGGTAGGGAAGTTAGGACTTTCCACAAGCACATCGATAAGGGACATACCCATACCCTGGGATATACTGATAATTTCCTTCTGTGTAGCGTCGCCTATACCTCTTACAGGCTCGTTTATGATACGGGAAAAGCGGATTTCATCATAAGGATTGTTGAGTACGCTTAAATATGCGATGATATCCTTGATTTCCTTTCTCTCGAAGAAGCGCACGCCGCCGATAATCTTATAGGGAATACCCGACTTTGCAAGAGTTGTTTCGACTGTTCTCGACTGGGCGTTGTTGCGGTAAAGCACCACGTGGTCGCTGTAGGCTTTGCCCTTCTTTACGCCATCAAGAATGCGTTCTGTAACAAACATAGCCTCCTCCTGCTCGGAAGAAAAACGGTCAAGGCGTATTTTATCGCCCTCGCCCAGGTTACTCCACAGATTCTTGTCCTTGTGCTGGGTGTTGTTTCTGATAACCGCATTTGCCGCTTCAAGTATAGTGGCGGTAGAACGGTAGTTCTGCTCTAATTTTATAACCTCGGCGTCAAACTCATCCTCAAAGGAAAGAATATTTTCAATAGTTGCACCTCTGAAGCGATAGATACTCTGATCCTCATCGCCTACAACACATAAGTTGCCGTTATCTCCTGCCAGCAGAGAAATCAGCTTGTACTGTGCCGTATTCGTATCCTGATACTCGTCCACCATTATGTACTTGAAGCGCTCCTGCCAGGAATGAAGTACCTCGGGGCAGTTTGCAAAAAGTCTTACCGTCACGTTTATAATATCGTCAAAGTCAAGAGCATTGGCGGTAACAAGTCTTTTCTGATACTCCTTGTACACTTCCTTTGCGGTAGCCAGCAGATAGTCCTCGTTGCCGTTCTTACCCATAGCGGAAAACTTATCAGGAGTGATAAGCTTGTCCTTTGCTCTTGAAATAAGGCTCTGCAGACTTTTCGGCGCAAAGGTCTTTTCGGAAATGTTCTTGTCCTTTAAGATGTTCTTTATAACCTTTAAGGCGTCGTCCATATCGTAAATGGTGAAGTTTTTGAGATATCCCTCACCGAGAGCCTCTATATCTCTGCGGAGAATTTTCACGCAAGCGGAATGGAAGGTAGCCGCCCAGATGCCGTCAACGTCTGCGCCCATATTGGAAAGACGTTCTTTAAGCTCTGCCGCCGCCTTGTTGGTAAAGGTTACCGCCAGTATGCGCCAGGGCTTTACCGTATCCTCTCCGAATATTTCGGACAGTCTGCCTGCCGCCGCAAAATTTTCGATTTCGCCGTTTAAATAGCTTTCGGCAAATTCTCTGTCAGCGTCGGATAATTCCCTGTTTGTATTTTTATTATATGCGTTGCCGAATAAAACCATATTTGCAATACGGTTACAAAGCACGGTGGTCTTACCGCTTCCTGCGCCTGCGATAATAAGCACAGCGCCGTTTATTGTAAATATCGCCTGCCTCTGCATCGGATTTGTACGGCTGAAATATTTTTCTAAAACCTTTATTTTAAGCTCGTTATAAGTCATATTTTCCCTCTTGTCGAAATCTGTGGGCTGTCGCCCGTTTATATATGTAAATTTATAAATTCAACTCATTGATAATTGCGGTATATTGAGCGGCTTGAATTTGGGAGCACACCCCTCATCAGTCACCTGCGGTGACAGCTTCTCCCGAGGGAGAAGCCTTTAATTCCCGCCTTATAGAGGGGATGCACCTTTAAAGCCTTCTCCTTACGAGGTTATTATTTCGGCAAAAGATTTTGCCGAAATGTACCGCAATTCTGCGAATTGCTGAAGGTGGCAAATGACACTCCGTGTCATTTGACGGATGAGGTGTCATCGGCAACTCGCCGCTCCCAATTCCGCCTTCGGCGGCGGGGCGTCCGGGAGGTCGCCCCCTACATTTCCTTTATAAAATCTTGTGGCAATTCAAAATAATAAAAGGCTCGCAATCTCCGTATTACACGGGGTTTGGGGCGAAGCCCCAAGCAGGGCACAGGGGCGGCGAGCCCCCATGTATTCCCCCTTCCCCTTGAGGGGAAGGGGGTTAGGGGGTTAGGGTGACACCACACCCGAGCGGAGCGTCAAATTTCAATTTAAACACCTTCAAAATTTATCATTTGCTACCATAGGAAATCAAAGACGCCTTCGCTTGTCAAAGGCGTCTTTATTATTTTATTGTGTATTTGTATTTGTATTGTTATTATTGGGTGTTGTGCTTGTACTTCCCTTGTTTGATTCAAGGCTTACAAAGGGATTTACACCGTCGCCGATAATCTGGGGAAGCTCGCCGTTCCAGTTTGTTATCTTCAGATAATCAATGTAGTTAGGGCTGTTTGCAAGCTGTTCCTGTACCTTCTGGATTGCGTAGGCGTTAGCGTCTGCTTCAAGCTTCTTACTGTCAGCCTCAGCCTGAGCGGCAATAACTATCTGCTTTGCCTCTTCTTCCTTTTCCTTGGTCTTGTTTTCCATCTTCAAAGCGTCCTGAGCGGCAATAACCTTAGCCTGGATAGAAGCCTCGAAGGCGTCGTCAAAGCTTAAATTTTCGATAGCAAAGGATTCTACGATGATACCGTCAAGAGCGAGTATCTCCTTCAGCTTGTCTTCAATCTTCTGCTGAACATCTGCACGGGACTGTACCAGCTCCTCCGCCTTTACCTTACCGATTTCATTCTTTGAAATCTTGGCAACGTTCTGAACAAGAAGCTTTGTTTCTACGTTGTCGATACCAACGTTTCTGATAAGGTCGGAAAGCTTTGAACGGTCATAACGGTAGTTGAGCTTCATTTTAAGCTCCTGAACCGTCTGTGTATCGCTGGTATAAGCGTCTGCGGTAACATCATAAATCTGCTCACGGATATCCACCTGTCTGATTTCCTCTACAAAGGGAATGCAGAAGTTAAGACCGGGAGTGAGATCGTCCTTGGTAATCTTACCGAAGGTGTACTTGACGCCGATAAAGCCTTCGTTAACGATGGAGAAGCAGTTGAAAAGCACGATAAGTGCGATTACAACCAGCACGCCGATAAATACGAAAGTTCCTACCTTTTTGTTATCCATATTGCCGTTTGATGATGAAGATGAGCTTTTGCCCTGTGTTGAGAATTTCATTTCTGCCATTTTGTTTTGTTCCTTTCTTTTGCATCAATGGAAAGGAGCATATTGTAGCCCCATCCCCCCGCCCCCTTCCCCTCAGGAAGGGGGAAACAGAGGGGCTACCGCCCCTTGTAGAAGTTCGAAGAACTTCGACGGTCTTTAGACCAATGACCCTTTTGGGGCTACCGCCCCAAACCCCGTTATAACAGGGTTATTCATCTTTTTGAAAAATTCATACGCCGAGGATTTAATTACCCCGTTAATTGTTTACAATTTCAGAATATTTATCGTTAAGCTCTACGCCCTTCTTATCCTCTTCGGTGGGGAGCTGTTCAATCTGCTTGAACGCCTGGGAGAGCATAAGCTTGATTCTGTTTATCTGGTTTACTTCAGATGCGCCGGGATCGTAGTCAACCGCAATGATGTTTGACTTGGGATTTCTGCGACGAAGCTCGCCTATGATACCCTTACCTGTAACGTGGTTAGGCAGACAAGCAAAGGGCTGCATACAGATGATGTTATTTACACCGCTATGAATAAGCTCAATCATTTCAGCGGATAAGAACCAGCCTTCGCCTGCAATGTTACCTGTTGATACAATGCCGTCAACCAGCTTTCTCATTTCGCTTATCTTCATAAATGAGCCGAACTTTGTGCCTTCGATTGCCTTCTTGTATGAGCTTGCCATTCTTTCGATAAAGCTTATAGCCATATTCATTACCTTGTGTCTTGTATTGGATACAGTCAGTAATTCGTGGCGTGAATTTGCATGGTCGCATATGTAGTAGATAAAGCCCATAAGATCGGGTACTACTGCCTCTGCGCCCTCAGCCTCCACTAAATCAACCGCAAAGTTGTTTGCCGCAGGGTGATACTTTACAAGAATTTCACCTACAAGACCTACTCTCGGCTTTACTATATCAAGGCAGGGGATAGAATCAAAGTCCTTAACGATTGCCTTTACGTTCTTATTGAACTTTGCAAGTGACAGGCTCTTGATATCCTTTTTCAGCTTTTCGTTCCACTTTTCGTACATGGCGTTGGTTGCGCCCTTTTCAGCCTCATAAGGTCTTACTCTGTAAACACAGCGGCTTAATACGTCGCCGTAGATAAGGCTCATAAAGGCACGCATAGCAAGGGGAAGCGTTATCTTGAAGCCGGGCTGTTTTTCCATGCCGACTACGTTTAATGAAATCAGCGGAATCTGATCGTGTCCTGCATCCTTCAGCGCCTTTTTCAGCATACCGATATAGTTTGTGGCACGGCAGGCACCGCCTGTCTGGGTGATGAGTACCGCTAATTTATCCTTATCGTACTTGCCTGTATTTATTGCGTGGAGAAGCTGACCTATTGTGATTATCGCAGGGTAGCACGCGTCATTGTTTACGTACTTCAGACCTTCCTCTACCACTTCCTTGGAGTAGTTCTTCTGTACTACAAGATTATATCCGCAGTAGTGGAATGCCGCTTCAAGTATCTCAAAGTGCATAGGCGCCATCTGGGGAGCGATGATGGTATATTCCTTTCTCATTTCCTTTGTGAACTTAGGCTGAGGAATATAACCCCTGAACTCGCCTGCAGGCTTTATGCCGTTTCTGTCACGCTCTTCCATAACGGAAATAAGTGAGCGCAGTCTGATTCTTGCCGCACCGAGGTTATTTACTTCGTCGATTTTAAGTACGGTGTACATTCTGCCGTAGCCCTGGAGAATTTCCTGTACCTCGTCGGTAGTAACCGCATCAAGACCACAACCGAAGCTGTTGAGCTGAACAAGCTCTAATTCGGGAGTCTGTCCTACTAAGGTAGCCGCACTGTAAAGTCTTGTATGATACATCCACTGGTCAACTACACGGATAGGTCTTACAACATTTCCGAGATGTGCAATGCTGTCCTCGGTCAGTACCGCAAAGCCGTAGCCGTTTATCATTTCGGGGATGCCGTGATTTATTTCGGGGTCAACGTGGTAAGGTCTGCCTGCAAGAACGATACCCTTACTGCCGGTATCCTTGAGAAGCTTTAATACCTCCTCGCCCTTCGCCTTTATATCATCCTTGAAGCGCTTGTCCTCGGCGTAAGCCGCCTTTAACGCAGGGCCTATCTCAGCGCCGCCTATACCCATAGGCATAAATTCCTCGATAAGTCTTTCCAGCATTCTGTCCTCATCATAGATGGGTAAGAATGGGTTCATAAAGGTGATATCATCTTCACGAAGCTCGGGAACGGAGTTCTTTATAACTTCACTATAGGTTGCAACTACGGGGCAGTTGTAGTGGTTATCTCCACCGCCGCCGTTGTCCATTTCATAAGGTAATGAAGGATAGAATATGAACTTTACGCCGTCGTCAAGGAGCTTCATTATATGTCCGTGGGAGAGCTTTGCAGGGTAGCAGACCGATTCAGAGGGCATTGTTTCGATACCTCTGTCATAAATCTCACGGCCGGACTTGGGAGAGAGCTTTACGCTGTAGCCAAGCTTTGTAAAGAAGGTGAACCAGAAGGGATAGTTTTCGTAAAGACCGAGAACTCTCGGAATACCCACAACGCCTCTGGGCGCATCCTTTTCGGGTAAGGGTTCATAATCGAAAAGTCTGTTGTATTTATATTCAAAGAGGTTGGGGAGTGTGGACTTCTTTGTGCCAAGTCCTGCGCCTCTTTCACATCTGTTATTGGTGATGTACTTTGTACCATCATTGAAGCGGCTGATTGTAAGTAAGCAGTTGTTTGAACATCTGCCGCAACGGGCTGTAGTCTTCTTGATTTCAAAGCCCTCTAACTTTTCAGGCTTTGCTATTGTACTGCCTTCGTTGTCATCTCTTTCAAGAGCCACTAAAGCACTACCGTATGCACCCATAAGTCCTGCCTTGTCAGGTCTTATAACCTCTCTGCCGCAGGTAAGCTCAAAGGCACGCAGTACGCTGTCGTTAAGGAAAGTACCGCCCTGAACGATTATCTTTTCGCCCATTGCCTTGGGGTCACGGATTTTTATAACCTTGAATAAAGCATTCTTAACTACCGAGTAGGACAGACCTGCGGAGATATCAGCAACGCTGGCGCCTTCCTTCTGTGCCTGCTTTACACGGCTGTTCATAAATACTGTACAGCGAGAGCCGAGGTCTACGGGGTTTTCCGCAGTAAGACCGATCTTTGCAAATTCCGCTGATTCCATACCGAGAGCATTGGCAAAGTTCTGGATAAAGGAGCCGCAGCCTGAAGAGCAGGCTTCGTTCAGCAGAATGCTTTCGATTTCGCCGTTCTTTACTCTCATGCACTTCATATCCTGGCCGCCGATATCGAGGATGAATTCTACACCGGGGAGGATACGTTCTGCCGCCTTATAGTGAGCCATTGTTTCAATCTCACCAAAGTCAACGCCCAGCGCCGCCTTGATAAGATGCTCGCCGTAGCCTGTCGCAGTAGCCTTTGCTATGTACGCCTTTTCAGGCATTTTGCTGTAGATGTCCTTTAAAATGCCGATAACCGACTTTAAGGGATCGCCCATATTGTTTCCGTAGTAGGAATATAATATCTCGCCGTCACCGTCGATAAGTACCGCCTTTGTGGTGGTAGAGCCTGCGTCTACACCGAGATAGCATTTGCCCTCGTGCTTTGAAAGATCCTTTTCAGGAATAACGTTCTTTGCATGTCTTTCGGCAAATTCCTTCTTTTCCTGCTCGTCCTTGAATAAAGGAGCAAGTCTTTCTACCTCGTGTACTTCGACTGTTGAAAGGGTTGCAAGACTGTCATTAAGGGATTTTACATCGATTTCGCCTCTGTTGTCGGCAAGAGCCGCACCCATAGCAACGAAAAGGTTAGCGTCGGGAGGGAATACGATATGCTCGTCGTCAAGCTCTAAGGTTTCGATAAATCTCTTACGAAGCTCTGACAGGTAGTGTAAGGGGCCGCCTAAAAATGCAACGTAGCCACGGATAGGCTTACCGCAGGCAAGTCCGCTTATAGTCTGATTTACTACCGACTGGAATATTGATGCCGCTACATCGCTCTTTTTAGCGCCGTCGTTTAAAAGAGGCTGGATATCGCTCTTTGCGAAAACGCCGCAACGGGATGCTATGGGGTAGATGGTGGTATAGTCCTTTGCCAGCTCGTTAAGACCTGTAATGTCGGTGTTGAGAAGCGCCGCCATCTGATCGATGAATGCACCCGTACCGCCTGCGCAGGTACCGTTCATTCTCTGCTCGATACCGCCCGTGAGATATGTAATCTTTGCGTCCTCACCGCCAAGCTCGATAGCTACGTCAGTCTTGGGGATGAACTGCTCTATTGCGTTTGTACCTGCAGATACCTCCTGCACGAAGGGGATGTCCAGCCACTGGGCGACTGAAATACCGCCTGAGCCGGTAACAGCTATGGTAGCCTTTTCATCCTTTATGGTTTCAAGACAGCCGCCGAGTACCTCGGCAATAGTTTTCTTGATATCTGAGTAGTGTCTTTGATAGTTTTTATAAACAGGGTTGTTATTTTCGTCAAGCACAGCAATCTTTACGGTTGTTGAGCCTACGTCAAGTCCGATATGAAGCATTATAGATTTCCTTTCACTTTACGGTTGCTGTATCGTATTATACGACACCATATTAAATTATACATTAAATCGATGTCAATTTCAAGTAAAAATTATAAATTTATAAGAAAGATACGGCAAAAGTTTCAAATTTGCTATGCAAATTTGAAGTGAAGTTTCGTGCCTTGCACGAAGTGATGTTTTGCCTATAGCAAAGTGATGTACGGCTACGCCGAGTGATGTTTCGTACTACGCACGAAGTTAAAGATTCGTTAACGGCGGTTTCACATATTGGTTGTAAGGCAAATTGCAAATGTCCAAAAAATACATTGACATTATATTTATAGTATGCTATAATCATATCAACGCAAGGTAAATTATATTTACTTTTGTGAATAAAAGGTAATCTGTGGTTGCCTGATCTCATCCTTACGGACAGAATAAAACGCAGGCTTTTCCCCAGATATAGCAAAAATGATGAATGAGGAAATGAAAATGAAAATGAAGAAATTCGGCGCAGTTCTTTTATCCGCTATGATGGCGGTATCCGTTCTTTCAGGCTGTAGCCAGAGTAACAGCAATAACCAGAGCGGCACAGGCACAGGCGATTCCATCGCCGCCCCGGGCGATCTTACCAATATCGAGTTTGAAAAAGCAGATATAGTAATCGAGGGAAATAATGAAGCGGTTATTTTCGACGAGGACGGCTTTAAGCTGACCTGTACGGGATTAACAAAAACCGAAAACAAGAATCCGAACGGAAATGTCGACATCGTTTCCTCCGCCATCGGTCTTAAAGTGGAAAACAATTCGTCCAAAAATATCGAAATGTACGTGGATTATCCTTACGTAAACGGAATACTGACGTTGGGCGGTTCTATCGTCTTTGCACCGGGTTTTAATGATACGGGAGATTATCCGTTATGCTACGACTACGATTACGACATGGAACTGTTCGGCGGTGAATATCCTATAGAAAAGGTAACCTCCGTATTCGTACACTTTACAATTTATGATTATGACGATCCCGAGGACGAGGGCATTTTAAAGAAAGTTGCTATATATCCCGAAGGCAAGGACGCCGCAAAGCTCTACAGAAGAGAGCTTAAGGAGGGAGATACTCTTATATACAGCGACGAATACGTGGATATAGTTGCAGTAGGCCCGATATATTCTGACGATGATATCTTTGCAACCTCCTTTTGTGTGACAAACAAGACCGATAAATATATAAACGTACTTACAAGTAAGGAAAAGAGCTTTTCCACAGAGGTTTTAGAGGCTGGTGCAAGAGAATATATCTGCAAGAATACACCTCCCGGACAGACGCTCTTCTCACCCTTCGGCTGGTTCTATACCGGAAATTCAGCACTTTCCGGTCCGGAGGACAACTTTGACATCACCTGCAGCTTCCATATGGAATACAGCGACAAGGTGGGCGAATATATCGTATCTACCGATAAGATAACCTTCCCCTGGAAGGCAGAATAAACTCACTGTTTAAAATTGCATATTGATAAAAGGAAGGCGCTTCGCAAGGATGCGTCTTCTTTTTTTATAAAAAAATACCCTTTGAATCGGCAGGAACAGAGAGCAGAAATTATAGGATTTGTCAATAGCAAAACTAAAATAAATTGCACAAAAATGAGGGCATAATTTCGTCATTTTTCTACCTGGAAATTGTTTTCCACATAAGACTGTCCATGGTAAAGAAATGGCTAAAACCTTGATTTAAAGCCATTTTATTAACACTTTCAACGGAGTTTTCAACAAAAAATCGGGTTTTGAACCAAAAATTTGGTGGAAAACTAAGAGTTTTCAACCGTTTCAACAGATTTTCCCGTTGAAAGTGTTGAAAACTCAGGGTTATACAAAAAGTAAAATGTAACCCGTTTTCAGTAATCCGTTACACAGAAAATTTTTAAAAAATCTGAGATGAAAATTTGGAAGTTTTTTTTATAAAATATTTCTCTGAGTAAAACTTTTTATAAAATCAGTAATGGTTTCTAAAAAATGCAGCTGAAAAATTTTCAACAGCTTAAATATTTCGGGCAATTCAAAAAATGGCTTGTTTAGGGCGTTTATTAACACTTTCAACGGAGTTTTCAACCGTTTTTCGGGTTTCAACGCTGAAAAGTGTTGAAAAAAAGGCGGTTTTCAACAGGGTTTCGGTTGAAAACTTTAGTCAGAGAGTATAATTTTACCGGATATTCCAATAATACAGATAGTATTATTCTGAAGACGGGAGAATGAAAAAATGGTCAAGGCTGTCAACAAGCTGATTCTTGAAATCAACAATACCGAAAACGAATACTTCGAAAAAGCAGTGCTGTATATCCGACCTGAGAGGGCAGGCGACAGCAAGCTCAGTAAATCGGCTGAGGAATATCTCAGAAGAATATCATCTGCGGCAGGCAAGGATGAAAGAAATAGGAGCACAGCTTTTTTATCGGTACTTATAAATATAGCCGTAGCGGCACTCAGTGCGACAGCCACAGCGGTCATATTGCTGTTATGTGTATGTTAGCGGCGATTGAATGCCAGTTTAAAATCCATCAATCGCCCTGAAGTAAGTAGTTATTGCCTATGGCAATAACTGCGGCAGTTGACAAAATCTTCGATTTTGTCAACATATGATACCACTATCAGCGAAGCGGCATCATATGCCCGACAGGGCATATCAGCGTGTAGACAAAGTCTTGTCTACACGCTGTCAGACGATGAAAAACGCACGTCAGCCATTGATTTTGACCTGTTCGGTCAAAATCGTCAACCGCCCCGACAGGCGTACAAACGGCAAGGATGCCGTAAAGCGAACACACAAGGTGCGTCAGGACGACGCACGGCAAGGTGTTCGCATAAGGTACGGTAAGCGTCAGTTGACGAAGTAAGCAAAAATGCTTTAGGGAAGCCGTTTTCGGCTTCCCTAAACTTTTGTATTAATGTTTTGTATGCTCGCAAGATAAGTACAGAATTTTACGCATTTTTGCGGTGCGTGAGTTTGTCTTCAGTC
>JAGAVH010000051.1 GCA_017942025.1 Ruminiclostridium sp.
CCGCTTTTATAGAGAAGGTGCACCCCAAAGCCTTCTCCTTGAGGAGAAGGTGGCAAATGACATTTTAATGTCATTTGACGGATGAGGTGTAATTACATTAATCGCAAAATTGACCTTCCGCCGTTCACGATGCTACGCATTGCACAACCTGATAAAAGGCTGGAATCGGGAACGGCAGCAGTATGAAATACTGCGGCGCCCTTTAGGGCAATGGCTCGCCACCGCAAAAAAGGCGACCTTTCGGTCGCCTTGATTTTTTACGCCTTATCAATCTCTTCAAGAAGAATCTTTCTGAGTACCTGCGGATCGCAGTTGCCTTTGAGTGTCTTCATGCACTTGCCGAAGAGAGCCATAAGAGCCTTTTCCTTACCGCCCTTGTAGTCTGCAACGGACTTGGGATCAGAAGCTACGATTTCCTTTATAACCTTTTCAATATTTGCTGTATCGTTGGAAACGATAAAGTTATTTTCTGTAGCATACTTTTCAGGATCGATGGTTTCTTCATCCATAACAAGAAGTATCTTCTTTGCATTACCTCTTGTTACCTTGCTTTCCATAACAAGCTTAATGAGCTTGCCTAAAGCGTTGCCGTCAACCTTCAGCTGATCCATTGTACTGCCCTTCTTATTGAGCATATTCATACAATCGGAGATAAGCCAGTTAGCAACCTCCTTGGCTTCGCCGCATTCCTTATATGCCGCCCCAAAGCAGTCGCAGAATGCTCTTGACTGGGTGATTAAATCAGCGTCATATTCGGATAAGCCAAGCTCGTCAATGAATCTTGCCTTCTTCACTTCAGGGAATTCAGGGAGGGAAGCCTTGATGCTGTCAAACCATTCGTCATCAATTACGATGGGCATTACGTTAGGATCGGGGAAGTAACGGTAATCGCCCGCTGTTTCCTTGCTTCTCATAGCGTAGCTCTTGCCCTTTACATCGTCCCAGCGGCGTGTTTCCTGAACAAGCTCCTCTGTGCCGTTTTCAAGAGCGTCGATGTGTCTTGCTACTTCGTATTCGATAGCTCTTGTGATAGCGGAGATGGAGTTCATGTTCTTCATCTCGGTACGTACACCGAGCTTTGTATCGCCCTCTTCACGGATTGAGAGGTTTACGTCGCATCGCATAGAGCCCTGCTCCATACGGCACTGGGAAACCTTCGCAAAGCGAAGAAGTGAACGGAGTCTTTCAAGATAAGCTACAACCTCTTCTGCACTTGAAAAGTCAGGCTGGCTTACGATTTCGATAAGGGGAACGCTGGTTCTGTTATAGTCAACGAGGGAGGTATCTGTCCAGTCATCGTGAACAAGCTTACCTGCGTCCTCTTCCATATGAATCTGCTTGATTCTGATATCCTTTTCGCCCTTGGAGGTCTGGATTCTCACCTTACCATTTACACAGATAGGTGCAAACCACTGGGTAGTCTGATAAGAGCAGGGAAGGTCGGGATAATAATAGTTCTTCTTGTCAAAGGTTGTTGTTCTGTTGATGTCACAGTTTAACATCATACCTGCTGTCATACCAAGGTCTACTACCTTCTTATTTGTAACAGGGAGCATACCGGGCATACCGCAACAAGCAGGGCATACGTGGTCGTTCTGCTCGCCGCCGAATTCTGCGGAGCAGGAGCAGAAAATCTTTGACTTGGTCGCAAGCTCGATATGAACTTCAAGACCGATGACGGTTTCGTACTTCTTCATATTACTTGCCCTCCTTTATAGTTTTTACTGCATCCATAAGTGCGCTGTCGGAGAACGCCTTACCGATAAGCTGAACACCGCCGCCTACCACCGCAGGAAGACCTGTGATTGTTGCAGGTGCAGTATAGAGGTTTTCATCAAAGCTGAGATACATATTTGCGTCTGTATCAGCCTTTGTAAATGTCTTCTTTGAGCTTGCAGGGAGCATTACTGCATCATATTCTGCGAATATTTCAGCAAACTTTTCTGCAATAACTCTTCTTATTCTCATAGCCTTATCGTAGAAGCTCATATAGTTATCTGTAGATAATACGTCTGAACCGTAGATTATCATTGTCTTTAAAAGCTCGCCGAAGGCTTCTGTACGGCTGTTTGTGTACAGTTCTTCTATTGTAGTGTAGTTTTCACTTCTGTAGCCGTACTTTACACCGTCAAAACGGGATACGTTGTTGCAAAGCTCTGCACTCATAAGAATGTTCCATGCTGCCTTTGCCTTTGTCAGTATCTCATCATCGATTTCAGCAACTTCTACACCGTTATCGGAAAGTATCTTCTTTGCCGCTTCGATATCAGCCTTTACGCTGTCATCGGCAGAGGCTGTGATTGACTTTGCAATAGCTATCTTCTTTACTGCTTTTTCGGTAGTTAATATCTTTTCGCACTGTGCGTCTGAAAGGCTTGTGCCGTCCTTGTCATCGTGACCTGCAATAGCGGTAAGAACTGCCTTTGCATCAGCTACAGTCTTTGCCATAACGCCTACGGTTTCGCCTGAACAAGCGCTTGATACAGTACCGAAACGGGAAACTGTGCCGTAGGTGGGCTTTACGAATACAAGGTCGCTTACAGCCGCCGCTCTTCTGGGTGTGCCGTTTACGTCAAAGCAGAGAACTGCCTTTGCTTCCTTTGCGATTTCTGCACTTGCGCTTAAAAGTGTGCCGTTGTCGTCTGTCACTGCGCCTTCATATGAGGTTTCGCCAAGGAGATCAACTGCCATTTCGCCGACATTTGCCTTGCCTGCGATTTCGTAGCCTGCTTCAGTAAGCTTTGTAACTACCTCTGCATCGAAAAGGCTCATATATCCGTCAAGCATTTTTGAGCCTGCGGTTGTAGGCATAGCCTTTGTTAAGAACATATCATCAAGGGCAACGGCATTTGTCATAGCGCAATCACTTTTTGTTAAATATAATTTCATAGTATGACTTCCTTTCTGCCCTTATTCTACAAGTCTGGGTACCTGCCAGTAGCCTTCGCTGGTAGCAGGTGCGCCCTTCTGTAAATCTTCACGGGAATATATCTTCTTTGCTTCGTCTTCTCTTACTACAGTCATAATAGGCATAACGTGTACCATTCTTTCTACGTTTTCCGTATCAACCGCATCAAGAGCCTTTTTTTCTTCCAGCTGCTTGTCGTAGAATTTAAGAAATGCATCTCTTTCTTCGTCTGTGAGAGAAAGCTGATCAAACTTTTCAAGCAACATTAAGGTTTCTCTTTCCATAAAACAAATTCCTTTCTGTGAAACTTGGTATAATTAATCTCTTACCTTGATGTGAACTTCTCTTAACTGCTGTTCCGTTACATCTCCGGGTGCGCCCATCATTAAGTCCTGAGCGTTGCCGTTTAAGGGGAATGCGATAACGTCACGGATTGTTTCTTCTTCAGCAATAAGCATTATCATTCTGTCAACACCGGGTGCCATACCTGCGTGAGGAGGTGCACCGAAGGAGAATGCAGTATAGAGTGCGCCGAACTTTGCCTTTACGTCCTCTTCGCCGTAGCCTGCAATCTCGAATGCCTTCTTCATGATTTCGGGGTTGTGGTTTCTTACCGCACCTGATGATAATTCTACGCCGTTACATACGATATCATACTGATATGCGAATATCTCAAGAGGATTCTTGTTGAGAAGTGCGTCCATACCGCCCTGGGGCATAGAGAAGGGATTGTGTGTAAAGTCGATCTTGTTTGTTTCGCTGTTAAGCTCGTACATGGGGAAATCTACGATAAAGCAGAATTCAAACTTATCCTTGTTTATTATATCGAGAGTTTCGCCAAGCCAGGTTCTGATTTCGCCTGAAAGTCTGTCAACAACAGCAGGAGCGTCACAGATAAAGAATACTGTTTCGCCGTCCTTGATGCCTGTGATGTTGATAAGCTCTGTCTTCTGCTCGTCAGATAAGAACTTTGCGATAGGTCCCTTATATTCGTTGCCGTTTAAAGTGAGGTAACCAAGTCCCTTCATACCGATGCTGGTAGCAAACTTCAAGCTGTCCTCAAAGAACTTCTTTGATCTGCCTGCACAGTCAGCCACGATACCACGAACGGGCTTGCCCTTGAATAAGGGGAATTCTACGTGGGAGAAGAACTCTGTAAGGTCGTTTATGATGAGGGGGTTACGAAGGTCAGGCTTATCTGTACCGTACTTCAGCATTGATTCATAATAAGGAATACGCTTGAAGGGTGCGGGAGAGATTTCCTTTGTTGTGAACTTCTTAAAGGTGTTGTAGATAACCTTTTCTGCTACCTCGAATACGTCCTCCTGAGTAGCGAACGCCATTTCAAAGTCAAGCTGATAGAATTCTCCGGGTGAACGGTCCTGTCTTGCGTCTTCATCTCTGAAGCAGGGAGCAATCTGGAAGTAACGGTCAAAGCCGCTTGCCATTAAAAGCTGCTTGAACTGCTGGGGAGCCTGGGGAAGTGCATAGAACTTGCCCTTGTGCTTTCTGCTGGGTACTAAATAGTCACGAGCGCCCTCAGGAGAGGAAGCTGTAAGGATAGGAGTCTGAATCTCCATAAAGCCCATTTCTTCCATCTGGCTTCTGAGGTAGCTTAAAACCTTTGAACGAAGAACGATATTGTTATGAATCTTCTGATTTCTTAAATCCAGGAAGCGGTACTTCAGTCTTAAATCCTCACGGATTGTTGTAGAAGAGGAAATATCGAAGGGAAGTCCCATCTGGCAGGGGCCTAAAATTTCAAGGCTGTCTGCCTTTACCTCTACCATACCTGTTTCAATCTTTGTGTTGATTGTTTCTTCGTCTCTCTTTGTAACTTCACCGCTTATCATAATAACAGTTTCCTTGGATACGTCCTTTAAAAGAGAGTCGTCGGACAGTACCACCTGGGTAATGCCGTAGTGGTCACGAAGGTCAACGAAGATTACGCCGCCGTGGTCACGGATAGTATCTACCCAGCCTGCGATAGTAACCTTTTCGCCGATGTGGTTTAAATTAAGGTCATTACAAGTGTGTGTTCTTAACATAGTTTTG
Organism: Ruminiclostridium sp.; assembly: GCA_017942025.1. Taxonomy (GTDB): domain Bacteria; phylum Bacillota; class Clostridia; order Oscillospirales; family Ruminococcaceae; genus Ruminiclostridium_E. The sequence goes on from JAGAVH010000051.1 coordinate 4,964, forward strand.
CTCCTTTTCAAAATATATTTATCGTTATCGGGTGCAGGTCAAAAACAAAAAAGACGCCTGTCGCCCACATGGGACGAAAGACATCTTCCGCGATACCACCCAAATTGATTGTTTCCAATCCTCTCAAAAAGTCGTTTCGTGACCTGACGTGCGGTTCTACTTACAGATAATCTGCTTTCTTCCGCAGGCTACGGAGTGTTCTTCACTTAATATCCTGCTGCCGCACTCTCACCTACTGCGACTCTCTTTGAGCGGTGTTACCAGCTACTCTCTCCATCTACGCCATAATTTTTATTTCGGGTAAAGTATATCACATTTTTACCGCTGTGTCAATATATTTTTCCGCATTTTTTAAGGGAATATTACGATTTTTTGTAAAAATTCCGCTTATTCCTCATATGCTTCTATCGGGAAAGCTCCGCCTGTATAAAGCTGATAATATTCCTCTTTATCGCAGTCATACATCAGCACGGGAATAACGCCGCTATCAAGCACCGAGCCGTCTATATAGTAGTGGCTCTGTCCGTCATAGTATATATCGTGAAAACGGGGATTTTCAGCAACTACCGCAGTACCGACGTGACCTGCTATGATATCCATGCAGAAGCTTCCTCTCTGGGCAGGAAATTTCTCGGTATAGGTATAATCGTCGGTGGTTTCCTCCCATAGCTCGCCGTCCTCCTCGCATACTCCCGCATGAACGAAAATCTGCGTATCGGTGGTATAATAACGGGGCAGGTCGCACATCCATTGTATATACCTGTCCTCTCTGGCTTCGTCGTAATCCGTTTCATCATCAAATTCAGCAATACGCCATCTGCCGTCCGCCACCATCTCCTCATGGTTACCCATAAGAGCTATTACCTTATCCTCGCCGTACCTTCTCTGAAGGGCTATTATGCGGTCAAGTACCGAATAACTGTCATAGCCGTGGATATAGTCACCGCAGAGTATCAGCATATTTTCCCCCGATAAATCGATAAGGGATAACGCCTCGTCAAATTCGGCAATACAGCCGTGAATATCGCTCATTGCATAAATTTTCATAAAATTCCCCCTTATATATAAAGAGTGTCCGAAAAAGACGGATTTTCATTATAACACCACGGCTACCGTTTGTCAACATAAAATCTGAAATTTTTCTATATATTTTCAGCATTTTCCCGATAGCCTCCGTTTAATCGTTTTCACGATAAAACCGCCCTTTTCTTTATTTCAATATCACCAAAAAACCTACTGTAATTTAGTGACATTTCACATTGACAAAATATGCAAAATGTTCTATAATAATAACGATATTACACTTTATTACAGAGTGTGCGAGGAGGTAAATATGACCAATATAACTTTAATAACAGGCGGTGCGGCAAGCGGTAAGACCAGATGGGCGTTGTCCTTCTTCAAAAACTGCGATAACGTGCTTATTGTAAACACCGGCAAACAGCTTACTGAAGAAACCGTCAACAGAGTAAATTATATCTGTAAGACAAACGGCGTTGATTGGGTGATAATGAACGATGTAAAATCCCCTTGCGACGTGGTAAAGGATCACAAATTCTACATATTTGACAGTCTTGCCTCCTACACATCCAATGTGATAAGCGAGGTTTGTCCCGATGTAACAAACATCACTCCCGAGCAGAAGGAAATTGTTCGTAGGACAGTCGTTGACAATGTTATCGAAATGATGCAGAGAGTTGAAAAGCTCAACGGCGCACTCGTAATAATCACTATTGAGCCCGGCTTTTCAGTATGCCCCAAGGACAAGGATCAGATTCTGTTCAGAGAAATAATGGGTGCAGTTAATCAGCGTATAGCAAACACCGCTTCAGAGGTTTATCTGTCTGCCAGCGGTATTCAGTTTAAAATCAAGTAAAGAAGGGACAGGTAACAGACTATGAGTATTGATAAGTTAATAGAATTTGCAAGAAGCAAGAACGCCTCGGATATACATCTTACAGTAGGCGCAGCTACAGCTATAAGAATCAACGGTAAGCTTATGCGCTTTTCAGGTATGGACGATTCTCTCGTAAACAAGACTATCCTTTCTATGCTTTCGGCAGAACAGGAAAGAAAGCTTGGTGACGGCGATGATATCGACTTCTCCTTCTCCACGGAAAGCGGAGCAAGACAGAGAGTTAACGTATTCCGTCAGAGCGGCAAGCTTGCGGCAAGTATCCGTCTTTTAAACGAAACTATTCCTTCCTTCCAGGATATCGGACTTCCTAACTACGTTACAGATATGCTTACAGCCTTAAAGGGACTTATCCTTGTAACAGGTGCAACAGGTAGTGGTAAGTCGACAACACTTGCTACAATGGTTGACTACATAAACGAGCATCGTCAGTGTCACATCCTCACTATCGAGGACCCTGTAGAATACCGCTACACACCCAAGGCGGCTACTATCCGTCAGCGTGAAATCGGCACAGACGTAAAGGGCTTCAACTACGCTTTAAGAAGTGCCCTCCGTGAAAACCCCGACGTTATCTTAGTCGGCGAAATGCGTGACTACGAAACTATAAAGCTTGCTCTCACAGCGGCAGAAACAGGTCACTTAGTTCTTGCAACACTTCATACAACAGGCGCTATCCAGACTATCAATCGTATTATCGACGCCTTCCCCAATGAAGAGCAGAACCAGGTAAGACTCCAGCTCTCCTTCTCATTAAACGGCGTTATCTCCCAGTGCCTTATGCCTATGCCCGAGGACAGAGGCAGAGTTGCAGCATTCGAAATTCTCCGTAACACAGAAGCTGCCGCAAACCTTATCCGCTCTGAAAAGGTATTCCAGCTGCGTACAGTTATGCAGGCAGGCTCAAAGGCAGGTATGGTAACCCTCAACGAAAGCCTCAAGCGTCTGCACCTCGAAGGTAAGATTTCCAAGGAAACTGCTATGGAATATACCGACGATAAGGCAGAATTAGCTTCTCTTATCTGATAGGATTAAATTTAATTAAGATTTTAACCGCCCGATTTCGCAGAAAATCGGGCGGATTTTTTTGAACAAAAAATGGCACACTCATAAAAGAGTGTGCCGCAGCGTGTAGACAAAGTTTTGTCTACACGCTGTCAGACGATGAAAAACGCACGCAGACGAGGAAACTGACGCTGTCGGCGTACGAACGGCAAGGATGCCGTAAAGCGAACACACAAGGTGCGTCAGGACGACGCACGACAAGGTGTTCGCATAAGGTACAGGTAAGCGTCAGTTGACGAAGTAAGCAAAAATGCTTTAGGGAAGCCGTTTTCGGCTTCCCTAAACTTTTTGTATCACATATTTATATGCTTGCAAGATAAGTACAAAATTTTACGCATTTTTGCGGTGCGTGAGTTTGTCTTCAGTCTGTGGCACACTCATAAAAGAGTGTGCCGTCTGTTATTTACTTCTGATATACAGGGTTCAGTATTCTTTCTTCAAACTCCTTTTCAGGAAGAGGTCTGTCGAAATAATAACCCTGAATGATATTGCATCCCATGTTTCTGATGCTTTCGACAATGGATTTGTCCTCAACGCCCTCGCATATGGTTTCCATACTGAGCTCCTTTGCCATATGCAGTACGTTTTCAAGTACCACAAGACCACGGTCATCGTCCTTGTTGCTGGTTAAGGATTTATCCAGCTTCAGCACATCAAAGTTAAGGTCCTTTAAAAGTGCAAGGGAAGAATAGCCTGTTCCAAAGTCATCCATAGAAACTACAACGCCATAACCTTTAAGGTCGTCGATAGCCTTCTTTATAGCGTTGAAATCGTCTGTATAGGCGGTTTCGGTGAATTCTATCTCTATAAGCGACGGCTCAATATCGTAGCGGTTAAGAACACGCATAATCTTTTCTGCAAGGTGGGGGAATCGAAGATGTATCTTTGAGAAGTTAACCGATATGGGAACTATTCTCTTTCCTTCATTTTTCCATTTTCTCAGAAGCTTGCAGGTATGTTCAAGAACAAACATATCAAGATGTCTTATAAAGCCTGTATGCTCCGCAATGGGGATAAAATCCATAGGAGAGATGAGCTTGCCGTTCTTATTCCAGCGGATAAGCGCCTCTGCACCTGCCAGCATACGGTTATCTATTCTTACCTTAGGCTGATAATATACTACAAACTCGTTATTGTTGAGCGCCTCGGGCATTTCTGATTCTAATATGATAAGCTCCAGCTCTCTCTTGATAGCGGATTTATCATAATATACCACATCCTGCTCACTCTTTCTTCTTGCTACATCAAGACAGCTTTCTGCACGGGCAAGTATGGTATTGATATCTGTTTCTTCATCGTCAAGCTTAACGATACCCGCACGGAGTGATATGCTGTATATAGTCTTTTCCTTGCCGTAGTAGAAATCTATCGGAAGCTTTGTGAAGTTTGCCAGATGATCGCTTAAACGTTCTTTCTTTACCATTATACAGAAGTTATCACTGCCCTGTCGTGAGCATATTTCATCTGTACTCATAGTAGTATTCAGCTTCTGGGCGTATTTTACAATAATATCTGTGGTTGCCTGATAGCCGAAAAGATTGTTCAGCACATTGCAACCCTTGACATTGGCTCTTATTACCGCATATTCAGAAAGTCTGCCCTCAGAAACGACCTTACGGTAAAAGGATCTGAAGCCCTTTGAGTTGGGGATACCCGTTTCTCTGTCTATGTGGGATAACATTCTCTGTGCCTCTAAGGTATAAGCACAGCTGTAGCTCATACTGAGTATGTTTGTAAGAAGCTCAAAGGTCTTGCGTTCGTCCTCGTCCATATCGGCAAAGGCTTTTGCAAGATAGTAGGTATATATAAAGGTGCTTTCCTCGTTGGAGCGCTTTATTCGTTTGCTGTAAATCGCGGATATCTCAGGGTCTGAGTATATTTCGCTTTCGTTCTCTTCTCCGATAAGGGATATGGTACGGATTATTTTTCCGATACCGAGATATTTTGCAAGAACAGAAAATTCAGACGCTTCGGAAATACTCTTGATACCGCGACACAGTACGTCCTGAGTCAGCTTTTCAAGTTGTCCTATTACTATATTCACAGTATCACATCCTTTTTCCGTTCCCTCGGAACCTGATTGACAGTGTAATCGTTGATATAACGGTACATAATTATCATACCACATAATAGTTGAAAATTCAAGAATATATTGTCATAATTGTTCTGTTATTTAAACTTTTTTATCACAGCGACATTTTTCACAATTTGCACTAAATTTAATTAGCCAAAATTTACACAAAATCAGTAAACGATACTGAAATGTAAGCGATTACAACTTTATCAGACTGTCAAAATGACTAAATTATCCCTCTGATTTCACAAATATAGTGTCAACAAATTACTATATTCTGGTTAATTTCACTCACTAAGCTCATAATTTACAGGGGTTCTGTGATACAAGCCGTCAAGCTGGGTATATATTTCAGAATAGGTCATCTTACGGAAGTTTATCTTACAGCGGCCGCCGTAGTTTGCCTCATATACCTGCAGACCATCCGAATCAACCGAGTAAATGATAACATAGTGGGGATATTCATAGACTACATTGTCATAGGCTAAATAATCTCCCGGGCGGAATGTATTTATCATCCATTCCTTTATATCCTCTTCTGTCCAGCTATTACTACTTCTGCTGTAGGTGGTGCAGATGTTTTCGCCCGCTCCGTTTGTTCCGCTGAAAAGGTATTCAAATACCTCCATCGTAAAGCCTGCACACTGGATACCGTTATTGCCCAGAACAGTGCTTCTGCCGATAAGACAGGTACAGCCCGATTCGTAGCCCGTTGTGCAAAAGCCGTGGCAGGTGCAGGGCGAGGTTATAAGCGTATTGTAGTAGTTGCCAAGCTTATAGCTGTGGATATAGTCATATATCTGTCGGTCGTGTTCACCTGCCATCATCTCGTCAAGACGATTTTGTATCTTATCCTGCATAAGCTCCTTTTTGACTATCGCAAAGGATATGCTGACACTGCCGCAGAAATTTCCCGTACCGGATACCATAACCGTACCGTTTCCCGGATTTATATTATCCTTATATCCGTCGATTATAAAGTCACTCTTCTGCATAAGAGTGTAATTGCCGTAGGTTATAACCGGTATCGGCGAAAGCAGCTGTCCCGTATAGGACATATTATCACAGAGTATTTTACAGCTGCTTATATCAAGAGGCAATATTCTGAAGGGTATCTCTCTGACACAGCCGGCATTGCCGCCAAGTCCCACAAGTGTTATGTAGGTAACACCGACATTTACATTATTTTCGTAGGTCAGGTAGTAATCGGAGCCGTATGTCAGCTCTTCTCCGTTATACGACACAGAAAAATCAGGACGTATGTATTCTCCTGTATAGGTCTGGTCGGGTATATCCGTTATATCTGCCATATCCAGAACAGTAAGCTGTGATACCTTAAAGCTTTTTGTTACAGTACCGCCGTAAATTCCTTTGCCGCTTACAGTAACCTTTGCATAATTTCCTGATACATTTACTGTTTGTGTATAGTGGGTATCCTTTACAAGCGTCTTGCCGCCGCATATTACCACTATATCATAACTGCTGTAGTCCTTTGAATAGCTTATGCTGACATCGGTATCGGATATCTTTATAGGTACTATCTCATATTCCAGTACCGCACTTCCGATGTACACTCCCAGTCCTGTAATTGTTACTGTGGCTGTACCTACTTCGGTGTTGTTTTTGTACACCGCTGTATAATCGGTGTTTTCTGAAAGGAGTCTGCCCTGATAGCTTATTTTAAGGTCAGGTAAAAGCTTTGCTCCCGTGTAAGTAAGCTCCTTGGTGTAGCTTATAGAAGTAGAGGCTATCGGGACATTCTTTGTTCCGAAGGTCTTTTTTACTGTGCCTGTAAGACCGCCTTTACCCGTTACAGATACAGTCGTGGTGCCGTCACTGTTTTTACTGAAGCTGAGGGTGTAGTCCGTTCCCTCTTTAAAATACCTGCCGTCAGCAGATACCCCCACCTTTGGCAATCTGTCATCTAAATTATAGAATATATCAGAAACGGTAATTTCCGTATCTGAAATATTCCGCTGTTTTATCGAAAAGCTTATTTCCTTACTGCCTGTATATCCACCCTTGCCTGTTACGGTAACATAACCCGTACCGACAGACTTGTTATCGCTGTAGCTTACGGTAAAATCCCTGCCTACCTCCAGTATGGTACTGCCGTTTTTTATTTCAGGAAGGGGCTTTGCTCCGCCTGCCGTATAATACACGTCGCCTATCTCAGAGATAGTGCAGGAGGAAATATCACACCCTGATTCCGCAGAAGCATTGCCATAAAGCGAAAAAACGGCAGGGAACATCATCAGCATACATAAAAGCATTGATATTAGCTTTATAGCTGTTGTTCCTCTTGCCGTCATTTTTTATTCCTTTCACATAAAGGGCCGGTTATCTGAATTCAATATCGTTAGGTCCGCATACTATCCTGCACACACCGTATTCCGCTGATGTGGTGGTAGTAAAGCTGTTAAGATTGATTCTGACATTGGGATAAACGTGCTTTAACACCTTTACCGTTACCTCTTCCTTAGCGTTAATGATTCTGTCTATCTCTTCAATTCGTGATCTTATCGGCTTTTTATCCATAGCTTTCTGTACCTTCATACGGATAGCCGAGGATATGAACGCCTCCTTTGATTCGTCAAGATGCTCGCCGTTGCGTTTTTTCTCCTGAAGAAATTCTATGGATGTATTTATCTTTGCTATGGTTTCATCTATTTCGGCGCACTGCTTTTCCAGTGCATCTTTTTCCATAACAAGGTTAGTGATACTTCCTATAGAAACCACTGTATGGATGTAATTCTTATGTCCCAGCTGAGCTACCGTAAAGTTGCCCATTACGCTGCATTCTCCGCCTACAAGTACGCCCGGCTTCTTGGTGCAGTCAAGACTGCCCTCAATCTTTATTTTACAGCCTATAAGAGATGTACTTGTAAGGTCTCCCTTGGCGGCAATGGTGTTATTTTCACCAAAGCCTATATTTACATTACCCATAGACGCAAGGGTACTGTTGAATACGCCGTTCTTTACCGTTATATCACCCTGAGCTGACAGCACAGCGCTTGTTACCATACCCTTTACTGTTATTGATTTTCCTGCTGTAACGGTAAAGCCCTCCTGAACGCTTCCGTTTATGACAACATCGCCAAGGAAGTTTATATTACCTGTTGCAACGCACACATCCTCGTGGATGGTAAAGGTAGTTTCTACCGAGAAATTACCGCCCTTATAGATAAGGTTTCCGCTTTCTGCCGCAAAGAGCTTTGTCTTATCCGCAGAAAGCACGGTATTAACGCCCTGAGGCACTACGGGAGGTTTGCCGGGAAGAGGAAGTATCTCCTGCCCGAATACGTTCATACCCTTTTCGCCTTCAGTTTCATAGGTTATCTCGCAGATGATATCGTTCTGCTGTACGTTTACTACAAGGCCTAAATCACGATAGTCAACACTACCGTCCTCCAGGGTTCTCGGTACAAGCTTTTTTACCTGCTCGTACTTGTTTTTTACATATCCGTCCTCACCGTTTATTGCCGCTACGCCTTTTGCGACTGTAAACACCTTGTCATAAAGTCTGTTTGCGGCTATTTCAAATAACAGGTCCTCGTCAATGCCGTATTTTACGTGCTCATCCTTCAGAACCTGCTTCATCATTTCTACTGTTACATCCTTGCCGCCGAACTGAGGTGCAAAGACGCACATATTTGCCTCCAGCTTATTATCGCTGATTACCACCTTGGGTACTGCGTCACAACGCATGGCAGGGTTTATATTCTGTACTCTGGACAGAGCGTCAGGTGTGCCGTTTGCATTTTTTTCTGCCGCTGCTCGTTCCATCTCGATAAGCTCCTGCATGGAGATACCAGCCATTCCGTTTTTGTTGTTGTCAGCCATAACGCACCCTCTTTTCTTTAGTGTAGTTTAAAACTATGCCTTGTTTTCACAAATGCTATCCGTCAGATTGTCTTGTTTCCTTTAAGACTTGACATTACAAGCAACGAGCCGTCCTCGCTGTTGAACTTTATGGTACGTCCGTAATCAAGTCCCGTATCCTCTGCCGTGATAGGCACTCCGAGCTTTGCAAGCTGTTTTTTTGTAGCCTCCACGTTTCTGTCGCCTATGCTCATAGTATTGCTTATACTGCCGAACATATTAGCGCCGCCCGCTATCTTGGCGGTAAGTCTTGCAGGTATCGCCCCGTTCTTTATAAGTTCGTTATATAAAAGCTCTATGCCTGTATCGGCAAATTTCATTTTATTGCTGTCCGATTGTATAGCTGTGCTGTCAGGGAGCATTATATGTGCCATACCTGACACGCCGTTTACTCCGTCTCTCATACAGATACCCACACAGCTGCCAAGTGCATAGGTCACTATCTCAGCAGGACCTGTGCAGGTTTTTACATCGGATATTCCGACTACGATTTTTTCCATTATCAGCAAACCCCCAGCTTTTCTAAAAGCGTCTGAAGTGAATCAACTGTGGGGATAAGAAGCATTTTGGAATGGATTTCAACATCATCCATAATAAACTGCTCTGCTATCATAAGCACCTTGTCGCCAACCTGAGAAAATTCTACTACGGGCACATTCATAATAGCGCCCAGCATATCAACGGTAAGAGCAGGTACAGAGATATCAATAAGCATATTTGCTATGTTTGCGATGGCGTTTACATAGCTACCTCCCATAATGTTTCCTATCTCATTGAGTACTGACATATCTGAGGGATCGAGCTCTAAAAGTGAGAAGGGGTGATCTCCCATAAGAGTTGTGCAGATTGTCTTTGCAAAAGGCTCTTCGAGAAGGAACATTATAATACCCTCTACATCGCCTGTAAGTCTGATAAGAATACCTACAACAGTATTTTCCGGATCGCCCATAGCGTCCATCGCCTGCTGGAAATCAAGCAGACACACTTCAGGCACCTTCATATCTACAATTCTTGATAAAAGCTGAGCTAATGCGGTTGCCGCATTTCCTGAGCCTATGTTTCCTATTTCTTTCAGCACGTCCAGCTGTACAGGGTTAAGGTCTTCGTATTTTTCTATAGCCATGGGGTTTAACATCCTTTCCGGTTTTTATCTTAATACTTTTTAATATTCCCTTAAATCTAAGGCAACACCGCAAAATTCATATCATATTCAGATATGCGCTTTGCGGTATTGCCTTTCCTGTCGCAGACAGGAAAGGCGTTTTTACCGCTGTCAGCGGAGATTGTTAGAGATTCTCTCAAGCTCGTCTGCTGTCTGTACTATTTTAGCGCTGAGCTGATAAGAACGCTGTGTTTCTATGATGTGTACCATATCGCCCGCAATGTCGGTATTGGAGCGTTCCAGCGCCTGCCATATCTTATCAAGCGTGGGGTCGGCAACAGCCTCTCCCGACCTCTCTGTAGCGGTAAACTTGTTACTGCCGAGAAGTTCGAGTCCAAAGTTATTGTCGAAAGCATATACACCTATCATATCTGTCAGAGCAGCATAGTCAGGAGTGGTAGTTCCTTCAAGGAAGGGTACTGTGATGTGATTTCCTTCGTAGTCAAGTACAAATTCTCCGTTTGCGCTTACAAGCTCCCAATGATCGTCAATCTGGGAAATCTGGAAATCGCCCGCTCTTGTGTAGTTTACCTCGCCATATCTGTCCTGTACTGCGAAAAAGCCTTCTGCGTGAGGAATTGCAAAGTCAAGCTCTCTGTCGGTATAAATAAAGGTACCTTCGCTGTACATAAGGTCGGTTTTCTGCACGTGCTCGCCGTGACCTGTCTGCCATTCGGGCTCTGTCGCACGCTGGATAGTATAGATACAATCCGCAAAGCTGGGACGGGACGCCTTAAAGCCTACCGTATTGACGTTTGCTATATTGTTGGAGTAGATATTAAGTCCCTCCTGCTGTGCAATCAGCCCTGTTCTTGCTGTGTAAAAAGCAATATTCATTCATTTTCCTCCTTTCATCAGAGTTTGATAATTTCGCTTGCCGCTCTTCCATTGAGCGTATCCATGTACTTCAGTATAGAGCTTGCCGCTTCGAAAAGTCGCTGTACCTCCATAGCGTGGGTGATTTCCTTATTGGCGTCTACGTTGGATTTTTCAAAAGCACCCTGTATAACGTCAAATTTTTCGCCTTCGGGTATTGTCATATCTCCGTCATAGGCGTAAAGATTGTCGCCCACCTTTTCCACATTCGCATCGACAGGAATGTAGGAAAGCATAAGTCTGTTGATAATCTCGCCGTCGGTATTCAGAATGTTTCCCTCGTTATCAACAATAAAATCGTCGTTACCGATAAAGATGTCGCCGTTTTCACTCTGTACACGTCCGCTGTCGCTGAGGCAAAGATAGCCCTCGCCGTCAAGCTCGAACTGTCCCTTTCTCGTCTGCAGTATTCTGCCCGAGGGAGATTCTACATTGAAATACACGTTTCCGTGGATAGCAATATCGAAGGGGCTTTCGGTAAATTCCAGCGAACCCTGTTCAAGGTTTGTCACATTCACATCCACATAGGTCTGTGCAAAGGAGCCTGAGGTCTTTCGTCTGTTTTCGACAAGTATCAGCTCTTCCTGAAAGGTGTTGGTAACAATTTCATCCTTTTTGTAGCCTGCGGTGTTGATATTGGCAACATTGTTCGCAATGGCGTCAAGGGAGCGCTGATGGTTTATCATAGCCTGAGCAAGATTATAAAACGCTCTCTGCAAGTCTTTTCACTTCCTTTCTGTAAAATTTTATGTGAAATCCCCGGAACGAGGATATCGCAAAACGTATGTTGTGGTGATTATGTGTAAAATCAACCCTTTATGTAGGATTCAAGCCTTGTCTTCAGGCTCAGCATAGCCTTTGAATGTATCTGGCACACTCTTGACTGGGTAATGCCCAGAACCTTTGCAATATCAGAATATTTCAGCTTTTCGTAGTAGTACATTGTCACTACCTGCTTTTCCTTTTCGGCAAGTCCTGCAATAGCGTCAAGTATTACCTGTTTCTTTTCCTTTTCGTACATACGGCTGTCGGCATTTCCGCCATGACCTGTCATACTTTTATCAAGGTTATCCTCGTATAAAAGCTCCTCAAAGGAAAGAGTTATCATACCTGCGGTATTTGCCATAAGTCTGCCCAGCTGATCCTCGGAAAAGCCCATAGCCTCGGCAAGCTCGCTGTTTTCGGGCGCTCTGCCCAGCTCTGAGTGGAGCCTTGCATAGGTTTCGTCAAGCTGTTTTGAAAGTTTTCTGAGTTGTCTCGGCACACGGTCGAGCTTTCTCATATAGTCGATGATTGCGCCCTTTATCTTGATTGATGCGTAGGTTTCGAACTTTACTCCCTTACCTGCGTCAAAGCCGTCTATAGCGGCCATTAAAGCGAGAACGCCTTCGTTGACCACGTCGTCGGTTTCTGCATATCCGATATAGATATTACGCATAGTTCCTGCTACAATCTTTACAAGGTCAAGATTTATAAGAACAATTTCGTTGCGTACATTGACATCCCCTGACAGCTTGTATTTTTCAAGCAGCTCGGGCAGTCGATCCTTATTCGGTGACGATACAGCCATAAAGCATTCTCCTTTCTGCAAAAATTAAGCGAACTTACATTGTGATGTTTCCTATCGCCTGAATCTGCGTGGTGTTGTCTATCTCACTGTATGAGAGAACGGTTACACCGGGGATAAACTGGTCTATCAGCTTTTTGAAGTATATTCTTACAATGGGAGAGGTAAGCACGATAATGCTGGGGATTACATCCTTTACCTTATCTATCTCATCTCCCGTGATATTTACAATGCGCTGGATAAGCTCGGGATCCATAGCAAGATAGCTACCCTGATCCGATTTCTTTACGCTACCCACGATAGTATCCTCAACCTTGGGATCAATGGTGATGACACGAAGTGAGTTAGCCTCGGCAAAGCGCCTTGTTATAGTACGTTTAAGTGCCTGTCTTACATACTCTGTAACAATATCGATATCCTTGAGTGCGCCTGCGTGGTCGCCCAGAGTTTCTAAGATGGTTTCCATATCCCTTATCGGTACGCCCTCCTTTAACAGCAGGCAGAGTACCTTTTCAAGATAGCCAAGAGATATCGTATTGGGTATAAGGTCATCCACAAGAGTGGGATTTGCGGCCTTTATATTATCCACCATAGTCTTTACATCCTGACGGGATAAAAGCTCGCTGCAATGCTGCTTTATAACCTCTGACAGGTGGGTTATCATAACCGATACGGGGTCGATAAGGGTGTAGCCTGCCACGTCCGCCATAACCTTCTTGTCTGCACTTATCCACTTTGCGGGGATTCCGAAGGCAGGCTCTACAGTATCAATACCGTCAACGGGATTTATAACATCGCCGTTATCAAGAGCCAGGTAGTGGTCGGCAAGTATGTCGCCTCTTGCTACCTCCTCGCCCTTTATCTTGATTACATACTGGTTGGGATTTATTTCAGGGTTGTCGGTCATTCGTACTGAGGGAATAACCATACCCATATCAACAGCAAACTGTTTTCTGAACATTACCACTCGGTCTATAAAGTGACCGCCGCTCTTTTCATCGACAAGGTGGAGCAGGCTGTAGCCGAATTCCATTTCAAGCTGTTCCACATTAAGAAGCTTGAATACGTTGTCGATATCTCTGTAGAAGTCGTTGTCCGAGGTGGGCGTTTCCTGCATCTTTGCGATGCTTTCCCGCTCCTTCTGCGCTGCTTCTGCCGCCTTTATCTTCTTTTCTGTGCCTGAAAGCTTCCAGCCAAAGAAGAAGAGTGCCGCACCTACGCCAAGCAGGATAATAACAGGGAAGCCCGGGATGATACTGAGCGCCGCAATAACGATACCCGCTATTATAAGTACCTTTGGATGTCCTGTAAACTGCTTTGCAACATCTGCATTAAAGCTGTCTGTACTTGCGGCTCTTGTTACTACCATACCTGTCGCAACTGAAATCATAAGTGCAGGAATCTGGGAGCAAAGACCGTCACCTACGGTAGCAAGAGAGTAGGACTCGATAACGCCCATTATTTCCTTGCCGTCCATAATACCCAGCACTGCGCCACCGATAAGGTTTATAAGCGCTGTGATGATGGAGATGATGGCGTCGCCCTTTACGAACTTCGTAGCACCGTCCATAGCGCCGAAGAAGTCACTCTCACGCTGTACCTTGGCACGGCGTATCTTTGCCTCTTCGTCGGTTATTGCGCCTGCATTTAAGTCGGCGTCGATGGACATCTGTTTACCGGGCATAGCGTCGAGGGTGAATCGTGCAGCAACTTCGGATACACGTTCAGAACCCTTGGTAATTACAAGGAAGTTTACAATTACGATGATTATAAAGATGATAAATCCGACGATGGCGTCACCGCCCATTACGAACTGACCGAAGGTGGCAACTACCTCGCCTGCATATCCGTTTGTCAGAATACCTCTTGTGGTGGAGACGTTCAGCGACAGTCGGAATACCGTGGTTAAAAGCAGTATCGTCGGGAAGATGGAGAACTCAAGAGCCTCCTTTATGTACATTGTCATCAATAAGATGATAAGGGATAGTCCTATGTTTACAATCAGCAGAAAGTCGAGTAATGAAGTAGGTAATGGTATGATGATTGCGAGTACAATAAAGATTACGAATACCGCAAATACGTTGGTCATCATCTTTTTAACCATACCTTATACTCTCCTTTCCTCTGATATTATACCTCAAGCTTTCTGTTCTGTGCCTCATATACCATAGCCAGCACCTCGGCAACCGCCGTATAGAATTCTCTCGGTATCTCCATTCCCACATCCACCGCGTCGTAAAGACCACGGGCAAGGGGCGGATTTTCTGTTATATACACATTATTTTCTTCTGCCACTTTTACTATTTTAAGTGCCAGTGCGTCCGCACCCTTTGCAACTACTACAGGCGCCTTAAACGCAATTTTCTGATTATATCTTAATGCAACCGCAAAGTGGGTAGGGTTTCTTACTACCACGTCGGCGGTAGGAACCTCTGCCATCATTCTCTGCTGTGCCATCTCCTGCTGTTTTCGTTTTATTTTACCCTTTATCTGCGGGTCACCTTCCATTTGCTTGTATTCCTCTTTGACTTCCTGCTTTGACATCTTCATTTTCTTTTCAAAGCTCCACCACTGGAATACATAGTCAGCCGCACCCACAAATACAAGAAGAACCATTATGGTTGTAAGCAGTCCCATAACCGTTTCGGATATAAAAGCGACTATCTTTATAACATCGGTATCGATAAGCTTTGCAAACTGCGTCATCTTTTCGTTTACCTGCATATAAAGCACCACTACTACTACGGTTATTTCTATAAGTCCCTTTAATATTCCCACAGCCGCCTGGAGTGAGAACAGTCTTTTTATCCCCGAAAAGGGATTTAAACGGCTGAATTTCGGCTTCATAGCCTCGCCGCTGAAAAGTCCTTTTGTCTGTACGATTACCGGCAGAACGCCCAGCACCATACCCGCAAGAAGTATCGGTCCCACGGTGCATATCGCTATAATAAACACCGACCACATTATATTCATCATAAACTCCACGGAGTTTCCCGTGTTGCCGAGATTTTCCATACTGTGCTGCATAAAGTCAAGCAGCATACTGAACATGGTACTGCCGAATATGGATAAAAATACGAACATACCAACGATAAATACCGCATTGCTGACTTCTTTACTTTGCAGTACCTCGCCCTTTTTTCTGGAGTCCCTTCGTTTTTTCGGGGTGGCTTTTTCGGTTTTTTCTTCGCCTGCCAATTAAACCAACTCCTATCCTCCGAGAATTCCAAGTAGGCCGTACAGATTCTGCCACATTATACCGAGAAGTCGTTCTATAAAGTCCGCCATAGGCTGTGCAATCACCAGAAGCAATAATAAGGCGATAAGAACCTTGAGCTGGATGTTTACAGCAAATACGTGGATAGAAGGTACCGCCTTCATCAAAACGCCAAGACAGACTTCTGTTATCATTTCAACGGCAAGAAGCGGAGCCGCAAATTTTACAGCTAAGGTCATCACCGTACCGAAATAATTCGCTACCGCCCACATAACATCCGCATTGAAACCCGAAAAGCCTATCGGCAGGGTTTCATAGGATATATGGAACAGCTTTACATAGGATAAATGTCCGCCCGTCATAAAGAAATAGAGGATGAACATATAGTAATAGACATTCGCAAAAAGCGGCATCGATACACCTGTTGCAGGGTCCATAGCCTTTGCCATACCAAGACCTGACTGAGTATCTATGATTTCGCCTGCATAGATGGTGACTGTCAGCACAAGGTTTACCATAAAGCCTAAGATAAGACCAAGTCCCAGCTCCTTGAACACATCAAACACCAGCATAAATGTCCCTGTCGGGTTGTAGCTGATTTCTCCCATCGTACTGGCAAAGAACACCGCCATTACAAGTGTTGTTCCTGCCTTCAGCCTCATAGGGAAATTATTACGGCTGAATATCGGATTGAAGGTGAATATTCCCGACACTCTGCAAAGTATGAGTATAAAGCCGAGAAAATTGCTTACAATCATGTCCCATACATCGGCTAAGGTCATCAGCTTACACCAACCGTCGCCATAAGATCAAATATATAGGTCATGAATTCTATACAGCTGTTTATCATCCACGGACCTAAAATGAGAAGTGCGAGCGCTACAATTACCGCTTTAGGTGCAAAGGAGAGCGTCTGCTCGTGCACCTGAGTCGCCGCCTGCAATATCGCAATGATAAGCCCGACAACAACCGCTATAATCAGAATGGGGAGTCCCAGTTTCAGTGCAAGAACAAGTGCGGCGGTAAAAACCTCCATTACAATATCCTGTGTCAAACCAAGCCCTCCCTCACGGATTATTTTCTAAGATAAACTAAAGCATAGCTACAAGTTATAAGAAACTACCAGAGTTCCCACCATAAGCTGCCAGCCGTCAACCAGTACGAACAGCATTATTTTAAAGGGCAGCGAAATCATCGCAGGAGGGAGCATCATCATACCCATTGCCATCAGTGTAGATGACACTACAAGGTCAATTACAAGGAAGGGGATGAATATTAAAAATCCCATCTGGAAGGCTCTTTTAAGCTCGCTTAAAATAAATGCGGGTATAACCACCTCAAAACCAAGCTCATCCTTGTAGTTTTCAATGGTTATCTCTCCGTCAATTTCCTTTCCCGAAAGCTCTAAGAAGAACTGCATATCGTCGTTGGAGGTCTGCTTCAGCATAAACTCTTTAAGCGGCTCACCTGCTTTGACGATAGCCTCTTCGGTGGTTATTTCTCCCTTTGAATAGGGCTCATATGCCACCTCGTTGATTTCGACGAATACGGGAAACATAATAAATATTGTAAGAAACAGCGCAAGTCCCGTAAGCACCATATTAGGCGGTGTAGACTGAGTCTGCATTGCCGTTCTTAAAAAGCTGAAGCATATTATGATTCTGCCGAAGGAGGTCATCATTACAAGAAGTGACGGTGCAAGCGACAGGATGGTTACTAAAAGAATAACCTCCAGTGGCTGTGAGCCGTCAACACCTATCAGGTCCTTTATTACAGAAGAATCATCAACCACAGTCTGGCTTCCTGAAGTGGTATCGCCCGGATTTTCCGCCGCAGAAGCGGTAAGCGAGCAAGCGCAGACTATGAGAATTATTGAAACCATTAAAGACACGATAAAGCGGATGAAAATCCGCTTGTTGTCGTATATGGTTTTTTTCACTGCAGATACATAGCCTACAGAAAGCTTACCCATCGGTTCTCTACCTTTCAGTGCTTTGTTTCATTTTCAGAATCGACAGAGGCTTCTTCTCCTCTTTTTTCTGAACGTGTCTTCTTTACGCCTGCATTTTTGGCAAGAGCGTCGGTGAATGCGGCGAAGAAACCGCCGTTTGCGTTACCGGCTGTACCGTCAGCAGGGTAGAGCTGTTCTAAATATTCCTCCTCGGTCATATCAAGATCAGCTATCTTTTCAATCTTTGCGGCAGTCACTCCGAGTACCATGCATTTTCCTGCAACACTTACTACTATGACGGATTTTTCTCCGCCCAGCACAGCTCTGTCAAGAATTTTAAGTCTCTTGCCGCCGCTGCGGAGCACGCCTTTATTTAACTTTCTCAGTGCCCAGAATAAGACAAATATAAGTCCGAGTATTCCTATAAGGGCGCAGATAAGCTGGAAATATTCCATCAGTCAAGAATCTTCTTTACAGTCTGGAGAATTCTGTCAGGCTTGAAGGGCTTTACGATAAAGTCGAGAGCGCCGAGCTTGATAGCTTCTACTACCATTGCTTCCTGACCCATAGCACTACACATAACTACCTTGGCACCGCTGTCCATAGCCTTGATATCACGGAGTGCTTCGATACCTGTCTTGTTGGGCATTGTGATATCCATAATTACTAAATCAGGCTTTTCTGAAAAATAAGTGTTGCAGGCAATTTCGCCGTCAGCAGCCTCTAAAATATTTGTGTATCCGTTCTTTGTGAGTGTGTCGCGGATAAGCATACGCATGAATGCAGCGTCGTCAACCAGTAAAATCTTCTTGTCCATAGTGTTTTGTTCCTTTCGTTTTTTGCCGTGTAAAGCAGTTTGGAAGAAATAAAATTATTTATCTGACCGGCTTTGCTAAAGCGTCAGTTTATTTCCGTTGATAATTATTTGCCATGCTCCTTATTGAGGGAGTCCATGAATTTCGACTTGACTATTTCGGTAATTCTTACCGCAAAGTTATCGTCAATAACGACTACGTCGCCGCGAGCTATCAGGTTGCCGTTTACGATTACGTCAACGGGGGCGCCTGCCTGTCTTTCAAGCTCGATTATTGTGCCCTGTGCAAAGTCCAGGATATCCTTTATCTTTCTTGTGGTTGAACCTATCTCAACAGATATCTGAAGAGGTACGTTCATCAGAAGCTTCAGGTTATCCGTCTGCTCTGAGCCAAGCGCCACATCCATACTCTCAAACTGTGCCAGCTGAGCGTTCTGGTAATTTACCTGAGGCTGTACCGGCATCGCCTGCATAGGCGGCTGAGCATACATCATAGGATTGGGATATGGTGGATAGCCATAAGGCATCTGCTGCATCATATCAGGCGTCGGCATCTGGGGCATCTGGGGCATCTGAGGCATCTGAGGCATCTGCTGCATCATATCG
>JAGAVH010000052.1 GCA_017942025.1 Ruminiclostridium sp.
CAGTTGACGAAGTAAGCAAAAATGCTTTTAGAGAGCCGTTTAAGGCTCTCTAAAACTTTTATATCACTATTTCGTGTATATCCACAAATTCGTTACAAGTTACCAGCATTTTTGCGGTGCGTGAGTTTGTCTTCAGTCTGAGCAAGGTGGTCAGTTTTCTGCCTTGCTTTTTTTATTGTATGATGTTATAATAAATAAAATATTCGGCTAAGGAGTAAATATATGTTTGATAAATTTCGGATTTCAGGCAAATTGATGACAGTAATATTAGCGCTTGTGTCGGTGGCTTTTATTATCGTCGGAATTGTTGGTAATGTTTCTACTGATGATTTTGTCGGCAAAGCAGAAAAGGTGTATGCTAAGGTAACTGATGTGGATTCATACAGAGATATAACTTCAAGCAGAAAGCATAAGACGCAATATACCGTGTATGTTGATTATACAGTGTACGGGGCTGCCTACAAGCATGTAAAGCTTGGTACATATAGTTCTCCGATGGGACTGGGAGAAAATGTTGAAATATATTACGATCCCGAAAACCCGGACCGTATATCCGATGGTAAAAAGTCGCATAATATTGTTTCTATTTGTATCGGAGTTGCTTTATTGGGCATTACAGTTTTTAAATATATAAAAGAAAGAAAAGAGGAAGAAGAATAGCGGTCAGCTTATTTATAGTATGAATAAACAAGCAAGGCAGTTGGTTTTCTGCCTTGCTTTTTGCTGTCGGTTGTGCTAAAATGAATTTGATATCTGAAACAGGAGAAGATAAATGAAAAGGATAAGTTTTTCGGGGAAAATAGATATACTCAGCTTTGGACTGATGGCTGTGGTTCTGATTGTTATCGGAATTATGGGGAATGCCTTTTCTGATAATTTTACCGGCAACGCCTGTAAAACAGAGGCGAGAATCTGCGATATAGACGTATATACCGAAAGAAACTATAAAGGAAGAAAAGTAAGAAAGCACAAGGTGTACGTTGATTATACGGTTGACGGCATAATTTACGACCACGTCCTGCTCGATAATTACAATTCATCAATGAAGGTCGGCTCGGTAATCGAAATATACTACAACCCCAAAAATCCCGGTCGCATATCAAAGGGGGATAAAACGGTATATATCTTTGCAATCTGTGGCGGCGTTTTTCTGGCGGGAGTTGCGGTGTTTAAAATTATTATTGCCCGTAAAAAGGAAAACGGGCAGCAGGAACAGATTCGGAATACGGATGATTATCAAGCAAGATGAAGTCTTCTTCATCTTGCTTTTTTTGTTGTAATATGCTACAATAGTACCAGTAAATGACTTTTTGGGGGTAACTTGGATGAAAAAGAAAACCGGCGTCGCAAGTATCTTTGTTGTAATTATGTTTTTGCTTTTTTCGGTGGTCTTTTTACTTATAGGAATTTTCGGAAAAATAGGCACTGATACTTTTATAGCATCGGCGGAAAAAACTGATGCAATTATAACAGAAATTGAAACCTATACCGAAAGGGACAGCGACGGCGACAGACATACACGACACAGAGTATATGTTGAATACTATGTGAATGGCGTAAGATATAACGCAAAGCTTAATCATTATGATTCATCAATGCGGGAGGGCAAGACAGTAGATGTATATTATGACCCTGCTAACCCGGCTAAAATTATGTCTGATAACAGTGTAGTCTTTATAATCTTTATCTGCATAGGCGGTGCATTTGCACTGGTTACTATTGCGGTAGCTGTAGCGCTTGTTATAAGCAAGCGCAAGCATAATAATCTTATAAAGAACGGCACAGCCTATACAGGCACTATCATCGATGTAAGAGTTATCACCAATATCAGAGTAAACGGCAGACATCCCTACAGAGCTGACTGCGAAGTGATAAATCCACTGACTCAGGAGAGATTCCTTTTCAGCTCACAGAACGTGTATAAGGATATAAGAAATATGATAGGAGCTCCTGTTGTAGTGTATATGGATGATAACAATCCTGCAAATCACTATGTGGATATCGACAGAGCAATAGAAGATTTTAACACTAACACAGGTGTTGTAGATTACAGATACTGAGGAAACTACTATGAAACTGAAAAGTGAAAGAAGCTCGACAATCGTACCGATGATTATATTCCTTATTGCAGGCGGCGGTACGCTTATCCTGTGCCTTAATATGCTTTCGGAGACGGAACCCGATGACGGCGGCGCTTTGAAGTTTATTCTGGGTGCGGCAGTCGGCGGATTATTTGTACTGCTTTCCATATTTTTTGCGGTATCCGAAATCAAAAGAAGACTTGACAAGACCAACCTTCTGAATGGTGGCGTTCTTTGTAAGGGTACTATCATAGCAATAGAAGAGCATCCTATCGCACATACAAACTATGTACATCCCCAGACTGCTCTTTGCCAGTATTCAGACCATATAACCGGTGGACTGCGTACGATAAAAAGCGAGTACTATTATAACAATCTTGGCTTGCTTGTAGGCAGAGAGGTGGATATATACATAGACAAAGAAAATTCCGATAAATATTATGTTGATATGAGCAAGCTGGCTGACAGCTATGAGGATTCTGCGACAAACCAGCAGACATATGATTTCAGAGAATAAGGAGTAGATTTATGAAACCTAAAAATACAGTCGGTACGACTATTTTTTATCTGATGATTTTTGTTGTGGTAGGCGTCTTACTTATACTTTTCGGAATAGTCCAGATATCTGAGGAAGGCTTTGCAGGCCCTTTTCTGTTTTTATTTTTAGTCGGTGGTCTTTTTATATTTGCGGGAATTTTCGCAACAATAAGCACTATAAAAAACCGTCCCGACAGAAATAATCTCAAGAAAACAGGGCAGAAGTGTAGCGGCGTTATAATACGAGTTACTCTTGACTATAGCACCACCCTCAACGGCAGACATCCGCAGATGGCGGTATGCCATGTGGTAGACAGTTATTCAGGTGAGCCCTTTGAGGTTACAAGCACGGCATATATGAGCGACCTTAACAGATTTATAATGCGGGAAGTTGACGTCTATATTGACAGATATGACAGAAGTAAATATTTTGTTGATATAGAATCACTTGTCGGCGGCTATAACAACATACCTGACCAGAGCGGCACGATAGATTTCAGAAGGTGATACTATATGAAAAATAAACTTACAAACGCATTAACCACATCGGTGTTTTATCTTGTAATCTTCTTTGTTGCAGGAATAATTATTTTCCTTGTCGGGGCAGGAAACCTGTCGGATGGGGAAAACGGAATCTCAGCAGGCGGCATGATTCTTATGATTCTAGGGGTTGTGGTAGTGCTTGTTGCTATGCTTACCATAAAGAGTACGCTTAAAAGCGTCGAGGTTACAGACGATCTCAAACGACTTGGACAGAAGTGCGAGGGAGTTATAATAGAAATCGTTCCTGATTATGGCACAGCGGTAGATGGCAGACATCCGTTTGTTGCGAGATGTCACGTGGTAGACAGTATAACGGGTGAAACCTTTGTTGTAAAAAGCAATCCTTATTTTAATGACCTGTTAAGACTTGTGGGGCAGGAAGTCGATGTGTATATTGATGAATTCGACAGAAGAAAGTATTTCATTGATATTGATAAACTGATAGAGGAAAAGCCCTACCTTGTAGGTGAATTGCAGTCCTTTGATTATGATAAGAGGAAAGAATAAACGTATAACAACAACGGATGACAGTATTCCGTTGTTGTTTTTTGTGCACAAAATGTCACCTAATCCTATAGAAAAAGATATTGAATAAACTGTAGCACGGTTATATAATGAATATAACAAATTATTCCGGAGGAAACATAATGGCAAATCCATATTTACCTAAATGGGAATATATTCCCGACGGCGAACCGAGAGTGTTCGGCGACAGAGTCTATATCTACGGCTCTCACGATAAAGCAGGCTCCGACTCCTTCTGCGACTACGTTTTAAAGTGCTGGAGCGCACCGATAAACAACCTTGATAACTGGGTGTGTCACGGAGATATCTTTCATACGGGAGCAGACAGGGATCATCCTTCCGATACCGACTGGACAGGGGAAAATCAGCAGCTTTATGCGCCTGATGTAGTAGAAAAGGATGGCAAATACTATCTTTTTGCATACATAGTAAATTCTGTCGGTTGTGTTGCTGTGAGCGATAAGCCCGAGGGACCCTTCAGCCTTCTTTCAAAGTACAAATATACAGTACCTGATGAAGTGTGCTGTAATGGTTGGTTTATCGATCCCGGTGTGCTTGTGGATGATGACGGCAAGGTGTATATCTACTGCGGATATGAGCGCTCCTTTATGGCACAGGTGAACCCTGATAATATGTATGAAATACCCGGCGAAACCCTTATCGAGCATATAATACCCATCGAGCCCAGAGAAGAAGACGGATTTGTCGAAAAGGAATCTCTTTTCTTTGAAGCCTGCTCTCCCAGAAAGGTCGGAGACACCTACTATCTTATCTATTCTCCAAAGCAGGGCTCACGTCTTGCTTATGCGACCTCTGATAAGCCCACAGGCCCATTTAAATACAGAGGCTTTATTGTTGATAATGGTGTTGATTTCCCCGGTGGAAACGACCACGGCTCTATCGCTCAGATAAACGGACAGTGGTATATATTCTATCACAGAATGACCAACAATTCTATAATGTCCAGAAGAGCCTGCGTTGAAAAAATCGAGATTCTTCCCGATGGTACAATTCCTCCCGTAGAAATGACCTCTCTGGGATTTCAGGATTCGCTGAATCCTTATGAAATTACCGACGCTGAAATCGCCTGTGTACTTAAAAACGGCGGCGTTATCATCGAGAAGAATCCCTTTGAAAGAATGATAACCGATATAAAGGAAGGTACTGTTATCGGCTACAAATATTACGATTTCGGTGATGATTTCAGTAGTAAGACAATGGAATTTACCGCAGATATCGAAGGACTCGGACTTGACAGCCGTATTCATATCCTGATTGACGGCGAGGATGGCGAAGAAATCGGATGCCTTGATGTAGGCAGAAATGGTGGTGTTCTCACGACCGTTGTAAAGGCGGTAACGGGAAGACATTCTGTTTTCTTTAAGATTTCTACCGATTATAAGGGCTGGACAGCAGGCTACTTTAATCAAAGATCCTTGTTCGCTCTTAAAAAGTTTGTTTTTATAAAGTAATGGTTGCACAAAATGTAACTATATGATAAAATAGAAGCATATCAGAAAAGGAGATGTGCTTTTATGAAAATAGGGACCATTGGTTATAATTACATACACGATGTAAAAAAAGAAAACTTTAAAATGGACAGACCGAAGGGGCCCGGAGCACCTCTTCTGCTGCTGGTGAAAACTCCTGCAGAGTTTGTGATAGACGGTAAGGAACATTCGGTAAAGCCCAACTCCTTTGTCCTGCTTGGAGCAGATACTCCGAGTGCATACACGGGGAAGGGAGATATTTATACAGATGACTGGATATATTTTGAGAATGATTTCTGGAATCAGGAGTTTATTGACAGCCTTGAGATACCTACAGATATCCCTGTTCATCTGGGTAACAACATGGAAGAACTGTCCCAGCTTATACATATTCTGTGTTATGAGCGCTATACCTCCGACGCGTATCATAGCGAGATAGAAGAACGCTATACCGATATCCTCTTTTTTAAATTATCAAGATTGCTGAAGCTGAAAAGGTGTGCCTTTTCTGAGGCGCTTACAGAAAAGAACTACCGCCTGACTCAGCTCAGAAATGAAATATTTACTCAGCCTGACAGCATACCTGATGTGGGAGAAATGGCAAAGTGGCTTGGTATGAGCCGTTCGGGGTTTCAACATCTTTATAAAAGGATGTTTGGCGTCAGCGTTATAACCGATGTGATATCTTCACGCATCCAGAAGGCAAAAAGACTGCTGTCAGCTACCAACCTTACAGTGAGGGAGATAGCGCAGAGGTGCGGATATAATAACGAATACAGCTTTATGCGACAGTTTCGGGAAAAGGAGGGCAAGACGCCTACAGAATTCCGGAACAGTTTATGACACGTCTGAAAGGAAAAAATTATGAATATAAAAAAACTTGTAGCGTCATTCCTTGCGGTTACAACTATGATTTCTGTAACCGCCTGCAATAATAATGAGGTAGCCGAAAGCCTTCCTCCTGAGCCTGTCAAGGGCTCTCAGAGCACCGTTATGAGAGAAATGACCACGATGGAGCTTGTAAAGGATATGGGGATAGGTATAAACCTTGGTAATACTCTCGAAGCGTGTGGTAACTGGATAAGTAAAGATAATGGCGTTTCAGGATATGAAACCGCATGGGGAAGCCCGATTATTACAGAACCTATGATCAAAGGCTATAAGGATGCAGGCTTTGGCGTACTGCGTGTGCCTGTGGCATGGAGCAATCTTATGCTGGAGGATTATGTTATAAATCCTGATTACATAGCAAGAACAAAACAGATAGTAAACTGGTCGCTGGATTGCGGACTTTACGTTGTAATGAATATCCATTGGGACAATGGATGGTTTTCTGATTTCGGTGTTGATGAAAAACGTGACGAGGCCTTCAGAAAATATGAAAAGATATGGACACAGCTTGCGGAAGAATTCAAGAACTACAGCGATTATCTGATGTTTGAGTCTCTCAACGAAGAGGGTGGCTGGGAATCTTTATGGAACAGATACAGCAATCAGGGCGATAAGGCAAAGTCCTATGGCATATTGAATGATATGAATCAGCGCTTTGTGAATATTGTCAGAAAATCAGGCGGCAATAACGAAAAACGCCACCTGCTGATAGCAGGCTACAATACTGATATTGACCTTACCTGCGACGAACTGTTCAAAATGCCAAAGGATGAAATAAACAGAATGGCGGTATCGGTTCATTATTACACTCCTTCAACCTTCGCAATTTTAGAAAAGGATGCATCCTGGGGTAAGGCGAAAACTACCTGGGGTAACAAAAAGGATGTAGCTGAGCTTGAAAAATATATGGACATGCTGAAAACTACCTTCTATGATAAGGGCGTACCTGTTATTATCGGTGAATATGGCTGTGCTCAGAAAAACAAAACCGCTGAAATGGTAAATCTGTATCTCACATCCGTTTGTAAAGCGGCTTATGAAAGAGGTCTGTGTCCCGTGCTCTGGGATGTGACAGATGCTCATTATAACAGAGAAAAGGCAGAATTCATTGACAAAAATCTTCTTGAAGGTCTGATGTCGGTGAAAGAAGCAAAGTAAATGAAACATTGCGGACACCTGCTGGTGTCCGTTTTTTCTTGACAAGGCAGAATTTAAGTAATATAATGTAATAAAAAGGAAGTAAGGAGAATCGGGATGGCTTATACAGATGAACAACTTTTTGAACTCAGAAAAAAACTCTCCGGAAGAGATAATCTTTATAAAACTATACGAACTCTTTCACTCAAAAAGAAAGAAATTGAAGAAAGACTTAAACCCCTTGAGCAGTCCAGGGATAAAGAGCGTTCCGATGTGGAAAAGCTTGAAAGAGGCGGAATACAATCCTTTTTTTACAGCCTTACAGGACAGAAGGTAGAAAGGCTGAATAAAGAAAAGGACGAGGCCTACGAGGCTGATAAGAAATACGAGGCGGTTTACAAAGAATATTCTACACTCTGCGATACTCTTGATTTCTATCTTAATGAAGCGAATGAGCTTAACGAATGTGAAAGCACCCTCAATACTCTTATCGATGAGAAAAAACTCGCTATGAAGAATGCCGCACATCCGCTTATCGAGGAAATAGAACAGGAGGAAAAACAACTCTCCAAAATAATCGGGCAGACCGAAACTATAAAGCAGTCGGTTTTTGCGGTAAGGGAGCTGAAAAGCAGTATGTTGGCACTTCATAAGATAGTGGAGAACCTTTACTATGCTACCCGTGACGAAGGCTGGGAATGGAGATCTACCGATTTTCTGACAGGGGTAAACGTAAGGGATGGCAGAGCTATTTCTATGAGTTTTTCAGAACAACTGAAAATACTGGAAAAGCATATGTCCGCTTTAACCTACAGAGATGAAAAAATATGGTCAGAGCTTAAGGAACTGCGGATATTTGCAGACAGAATGCTGATGCTTTTCTCACCCGGAACAGCCAGCGCCTCCGTTCAGAACGTATTTGAAAAAACAACTGAAAACAAGGACAGAGTATCATCGGTTGAATTTGCGCTTATTGAGCTTTGTAACGAAAAAAGAGAAGAGTGTTTCAGCATAAAGAATAAGATTACAGATATGGTGATTGATACAAAGCTACAGTGTGAATAAATCGGACGGGTGCCTCGCTGAAGACACATAAACTGACTTATGGAAGTTCTGTCGTGGTTCAGAACCGTTGATGTGTTTACATAATAAAATTGTCAAAACCGCTCTGCGATACCGCAGAGCGGTTCAGACTGAAGACAAACTCACGCACCGCAAAAATGCGGGAAGTTTATAATGGGTTTGTGGCTATACAAGAAATAGCGATACGAAAGTTTGGGAGAGCCTTAAAACGGCTCTCCCAAAGCATTTTTGCTTACTTCGTCACCTGACGCCTACCGTACCATCGTACGCCGACGACGTCAGTTTCCTCGTCTGCGCGCGTTTTTCATCGTCTGACAGCGTGTAGACAAAACTTTGTCTACACGCTGAACCGCTCTGCGGTATCGCAGAGCGGTTTTTGTGTCTGAAATGTGATGAAGTCTTGTTTATGGGGGAATCAGAAATTGCTGGAATAAGCTCGTTTTTTCTTGACAATCGTACTATATTGTGATATAATTTGTAATAAGTATGGTAGAAAGGATAATTCTGCCCAAAATAAGAAATTTCAAGAGGATTTAAAATATGAAAACTGTTGCATTTGTACCCATAAAGTTAAACAGCGAAAGACTTCCGTTAAAGAATATAAAGCCGTTTACAAACGGTAAACCTCTCATTGCTTATATTCTTGACACACTGAAAAACGTAAACAATGTTGATGAGATATATGTTTATTGCAGCGATGAAAAGATAACAGAATATCTGCCTGAGGGCGTTAAATTCTTAAAGCGTGATCCCTATTACGATTTATCCACAACAAAATTCAACGAGGTGCTTTCCAGCTTTGCAAAGCTTGTAGAGGCTGACGTATATGTTCTTACACATGCGACTGCTCCCTTTATGAGCGCACAGAGCATAGAAAAGGGCGTTGATGCTGTTACAAGCGGTAAATACGAATCGGCTCACGCTGTTACTTTGCTCAGAGAGTTCCTCTGGAAGGATGGCAAGCCTCTCAACTACGAGCTTGACAATATTCCCAGAACGCAGGACCTTCCTGATATTTACGCCGAAACTTGCGGATTATATGTATATACCTCAGACCTGATAATCAACAAGGGCAGAAGAATTTCAGACGATCCCTTCCTTGTTGAAATTACAAAGATAGAGGCATGCGATATCAACGATGAAGACGACTTCATCATTGCAGACGCAATATTCAATTCCAAGTTCAAAAACTGATAAAGCTATACGGAGATTTAAACGATGAGTGTTTCGATATTGGATTGTACGCTGAGAGACGGCGGATATGTAAATGACTTCAGATTTGGAAAACACAGAATCAGATCAATAATCAGACGACTTGCAAACGCAGGCATCGATATAGTAGAGTGCGGCTTTCTTATGTCGGGAAAAACCGACCCTGATCGCTCCCTGTTTGCTTCTATAGAGGCGGTAAATGCGTATATTGACAAAAAAATCGACGGAATACTTTATGTAGCTATGATTGCCTATGGTGATATTTCGGACGAAGAAATATCTCCCTGTGATAAAAGCGGCGTAGAGGGAATAAGAGTGACCTTCCACAACCATCAGGTGGAGCAGGCCTTTGAGCTTGGCTATAAGCTGATGGCAAAGGGCTATAAGGTGTTTATGCAGCCTGTTGGTACGGTATCATATACGGATTATGAGTTCCTGGAGCTTGTGGAAAAGGTAAATGTAATGAAGCCCTTTGCTTTTTACATTGTAGATACGATGGGTACCCTGTACAAGGACAGCCTTCTGCATCTTTTCTATATGGCTGACAAGAATCTGGACAGCTCTGTCAGAATAGGATATCATTCCCACAATAATCTTCAGCTTGCATTTTCAAATGCTCAGGCGCTTGTGGACCTTCCCACAAAACGTGATATCATTGTGGATTCATCCGTTTACGGAATGGGAAGAGGTGCAGGAAATCTCTGTACCGAGCTTATATCTCAGTATATAAACGATAACGTGACAATGAAGTATGATGTGGTTGCCGTAATGGAGATATACGACAGATATATAAGCGGAATCTTCAAGGAATATCCCTGGGGATATGCCGTACCTTATTTTATCGCGTCAACCAATGTCTGCCATCCTAATTATGCACAGTATCTTCTTGGCAAACAGACTCTTTCCATGAAGGATATAAATTCTATCCTGTCATCTATACCCGTTCAGGAACGCCATCTTTACAATTCCACGCTGATAGAGAATCTCTATACGGATTTCAAACGGATATCCGTAGATGATGAAGAGACTGTAAAATCCATCAGGGAGACCATTTCGGGCAGAAAGGTGCTTCTTGTTGCACCGGGCAAGTCCCTTGTAGATAACGCACAGCAGATAAATGAATTTATAACAGATGAAAAGCCCTATGTCATTTCAGTAAACTTTGCTTTTGAGAATGATATAGTAGACGCTGTATTCATAAGTAATGTAAAGCGCCTTGAAAATATAGATACATCCACAGATTATGATGTTATTGCCGCATCCTGCATAAAAAAGGATATCAGCGGAGAAAAGGTGAAGTTTGTCAATTACTACGACCTTATCAGCACCAGCGAAAAGGAAAGCGATAATGCAGGCGTGATGGCGATAAGACTTCTGGTACGTATGGGCGTTGACAATGTGTATCTTGCCGGCTTTGACGGCTATGACAGACACAGGGAAAAGAACTATGTATCAGGTCTTGAAGGCGGCATAAGTGTTGATGATGAGCTGATGGAAGCTAAGAATATCAGCATAAGAAACCAGATAAACGATCTCAGGAAAAAGACAGATATCGTATTTATCACTCCTTCAAAATATAACGAGGTTTAAAATTATGAAAAAATACAAAGCCGTGATATTCGATATGGACGGAACGCTTGTAAATACCTACCGTGGAATATTCAATTCATATACCCACGCGGCAAAGCAGATGGGGCTCCGGCTTCCCGATGACGCACTTGTAGGTGCGGCGATAGGTGCTCCTCTTTCAGAGGTGTTTGCAAAGAAATTCGGACTTGACGAAGAGGCAGTCAGAACAGCCGTAACCCATTACAGAAGCTATTATGCAACAAACGGCTTCAGAGAGATAGAAATGTATGAAGGGATGGACAAGCTTCTTTCCTATCTTAAAGATAACGGATACAAGCTGGCGGTGGCAACTTTAAAGCGAGAGGATTTCGCGCTTGCTATCGTAAAGGACCTTGGCATATCAGAACTCTTTGATGTGGTTTACGGAATTGATGATAAGGACGAGCTTACAAAATCAGATATAATAAATAAGTGCCTGGGCACACTTGATATAGCGCCTCAGGACGCACTTTACGTAGGCGACAGCTTTTATGATGCAGTAGGATCAGCTCAGTCAGGACTCGATTTTGCGGCGGTGACATACGGCTTCGGATTTAAAAGTGAAGCAGATGTGAAGGATTACAGCTATTCCTGCTGTGCCGACAAAGCCACAGAAATTATAGATTGGCTGGAAGCAGAATGATACTCTATCATGCTATAAGCACCTTTCAGCTTCTTGAATGCATAGTTCATCATATGAGATATACCGCTGACAAGCAGGCAATACTGGTTCTGCCTGATTTCATTGTGAATAAATTTCCTCACTATAAGCAGCTGCAGAAAATGAAGTTCTTCAAAAAGGTAAAACTGCTCAGATATATGTATATCCCGCACAATGCAGATACCATTGTGTCAGATGTGATTATGAGATACAAGAAGGATGTCGGAGTCAGCGTAACAAAGCTGGATGAAATATACTGCGCAGGAGCACATTTTTACTTTTCGCTTTTTCTTATAGAGAATAAGATTCCTTTTACGGCATTTGAGGATGCCGCAGGAATGCTTTCGAGAGATGAGGAGATGTATCGCACCCTGAGCCGTAAATTTCCCGTCCACGCCGGAATAGCAAAGAAGAACGGTCTGTTCTCACTGGATAACGAATATATAAAACAGGTTATATGTCATAAACCATCGCAGACAAAGGATGTCAGCGACAGCCGTTATATAAATTTCAATCCGGTGGAAGAGCTGAAGCTGCTTGATGAAGATATCAGAAACAGGATAGTTTCCTTTTTTATAGATAAAACCTATGAAATTGATGGGGATGTTGTGCTTCTTACCCAGCATTTTTCCAATCTCGGAAATATGTCGATGGAAAAACAACAGCAGGTTTATGATTACATCATATGCGATTATCTGAAAAATGAAAAAATAACAATAAAGCCTCATCCGGATGATACATTGGATTATGAGGCACGTTACAAATCAGTCAAGGTAATTCACGAGAAATTCCCGTCTGAGCTTCTTCCCTTTGTTCTTGAAGGACAGCCCTCGCGGCTTGTCACGATAGGATCAACGGGAGCACCGTTGCTTGGTGGAATCTTCAACGTTGAAATATTAAATAATTATGCGGAGGAATTAAAAAATGATCCAGAAGTTTTCTTTTGAAAAGACAGATATAGATGGACTTATTCTTGTAAATCCATTTGTGGCATACGATGAAAGAGGTTATTTCATCAAGGATTACTCAAAGGAAGTGTTTGAGGCTAACGGCATCACTCACGACCTCAAAGAGGTATTTTACACAAATTCACACAAGGGTGTTATAAGAGCTATCCACTTCCAGCGCGAACAGCCCCAGGCAAAGCTTGTACGCTGTGTAAGCGGTAAGGTGTTCGATATCGTTGTAGACCTCAGAAAGGACTCTCCCACATTCGGAAAGTGGCAGGGCTTCTACCTTTCTGAAGAAAATAAAAAAGAACTTCTTATCCCCGGCTATTGCGGACACGGATATCTCGTTCTTGAACCCTCTATAGTATCATATAAGTGTGCAGAAAAATTCTACGGTGAATATGATGACGGCATTATGTGGAATGACCCTGACATCAATATACAGTGGCCTATTGAAGAGCTTGATGGTGCTGAGCTTATCCTTGCACAGAAGGACAAGGAGCTTCAGAGCTTCAGCGAGTTCAAGGAAAAGTACGGCGGATATTGATTATCCGTTAAGTAGGTAACAAGGAAAGGAACAACGAAAGGATTAACTGTTATGGAAAATTCATCTAATAGCTCAAACAAGAATTTTCATCGTCGCAACAAAAACAGAAATAATAACAACAGCAACAACAGACGTTATGATAACCGCAATGCTGATAAGACAGAAATTGTGACAGACACAGAAGAAATACAGAAAGAAGTTTTCTTAGAGCCTGCCTTCAAGAGAAATAACATAGCTATCGCTATGTCATCCAGTGATTTGTACGCACCTTATGTATCTGTTCTGATACAGTCTATCATCAACAATGCATCTGAAGGAAATAATTACGACATACTTGTACTTAACAAGGATATTTCTGAAAAGAATCAGAAAATAATATCTGAACATGTTAATTCAGAACATTTCTCCGTAAGATTTGTTGATACCAACAAGTATATTGAAGGCAGAACACTTCACACACAGGGACTTGCGATAGAAACATATTTCAGATTCTTCCTGATAGATATAATGAAGAATTACAGCAAGGTTGTATATCTCGATTGTGATATGGTGTGCAACACAGATCCTGCAAAGCTGTATAATATGGATATTTCCGATTATTATCTTGCAGCTGCCCGTGACGCTAACCTTATTACCTGCTACCATATGAATACAAAGTGGACTCCTTATCTTGATGATGTACTGAAGATGAAGAATCCCGATAACTATTTCCAGGCTGGCGCACTGCTTGTCAATCTTGATAAATTCCGTGAGGATTTCACACTTGACGGATGTATCGATATATGCGCAAGCTATAAGTGGGAGCTTTTTGACCAGGATGTTCTTAATATGATATGTCAGGATAAATGCAAGATTCTTGATATGAGATGGAACGTAATGTCAGGCGAAGAGTTCAGACTCCAGCATATACTGAAGAATTCACCCGAGGAGCTGAAAGCAGAGTATCTTGCATCAAGAGAAGAGCCCTATGTATTCCACTACTGCGGCAGAAAGAAGCCCTGGGATTATGCAGACAGCGACTATGCAGAGCTGTTCTGGAAGCATGCGAAAAAATCACCCTTCTATGAGGTTATCATCGCCCGTATGATAAACAATACCTCTGTAAAGCAGCTCGGCGACGAAGTAAACAAGACAAAGAAATCAGTAGAAAATATAAAGAAGGTATTTTCACTCTTCCCTGTAAAGAGAAAGATTGCGAATACATCTACAATAAACAAGACAAAGGCTCTCGTTGAGGATACCATTATCCTTACCGCGTCGGCAAAGAATACTGTCGGCAACTGTCAGTACCAGTTCGGTATCAAAAAGCCGGGCAGTAAGGTGTTTGTTCCGCTTCAGGATTTTTCAGCAAAGAACACAGCTTCTTTTGTCGCAAACGCCGCAGGCAATTACAGCTTTTCTGTAAGAGTAAAGGACGAATATGACGCAGAGGATACAAAGATATTCAATGTAAGTGTGACCGCACCTGTTCTTCCCGAGGTAGAATATGCACCTGTATCACCTCAGCCAAAGAACAAGCTCGCACTTTTCAGATGTGTAACTGTTTTCCAGTTGCTTAACGCTGTAAATCTCAAAACTACACTTCTTAAAGATATAAAGGCAGACCTTATCCTTTCAAAGGCGACCGATTTCTCCGCATTTGTAAAGGGTGTACAAAAGCTGGGTATTTTCCGCAATATCTATATTTCTGACGATACTCCCGAAACATATTTTGAGTGGCGCCGTGCTACAAAGAGAGAGCAGACCTTTATGATGCTCTATCCCGAAAAATATGTTATGCTTCCCGACCTTGGCGATGTCTATACAGATTTCTATATGGCTGTAGCGGATGATTACAATAAGCTTTACTATTACAATATGGTAAAGAGAGGTATGCGTCCCGAGGTACATATCTTTGAGGATGGACTCAGCACATATCTTATTGACCATCTCGAAGAATGCAAGGCTGATATCTGGGAGCACAATATTTATAAGGAGCACTCTTTCATAAAGCACGTATCCGAGATACTTCTCTATCAGCCTGAGCTTCACGTTCCCAACTCACACGTATGTGCGATAAACGCAATCCCCAAGATTGATTACAAGGACCCTAAGATAAAGAAGATGTTCAACAACATTTTCGGAAGCAACTCTTTACCTAAAGAGAAGTATATATTCCTTGAAGAGGCGTTTGTATGGGATGGCATCTCTTCAACCGATATGGACCTTGTTGAATTTGTGGCCAAGGCAGTAGGCAAGGAAAATCTTATAATCAAGATGCACCCCAGAAACAATATCGACCGCTTCTCCGCAGAGGGCTATAAGCTTGTAAATAATTCGAAGATTCCCTGGGAAATGACTGTTATGAACTCAGACCTCAGCGATAAAGTGTTCATCACAGTATCTTCAACCTCAGCGGTTACTGCAGGACTTGTTTTTGACAAGCCCTTCAGAACAATCAATCTCTTTGACCTTATGCTGCTGGGTAAGAATGTACACGTAAGAAATCCCAAATTCCACGAATTTTACAAAAAGCTTCTGGAGCTTTACAATAAGGATGAGCTTCAGGTGTTCCATCCCACTACAATGAATGAACTGAAGCAGCAGCTCATTTATCTGGAAGGCGGTGTATGCGAAGATGAGTAATTCACCACAGATTTCCGTTCTTATTCCTGTTTACAATTCGGCAGAATATCTCAGACTCTGTATGAATTCTCTTATCAATCAGAGCTTTGAAGATTTTGAGATTATTGCCGTAAATAACGGCTCGGAGGATAACTCTCTTGAGATTCTCGAAGAGTATGCAGAAAAATACCCCGACAAGGTATTTGTCTATACTATAGAACACAGCGATTTTGTAGGTACAGGAAGAAACTACGGAATAAGCAAGGCAAGAGGTGAGTACCTTTATATATGCGACTCTGACGATATTGTAGAAAAGCACGCTCTCACCTGGCTCCATGCCAGAGCAATGCACTACAAGGCTGATGTGGTTTACGGATATTTCAATTTCGTAAATCTTCAGAACAATACCGTAAAGGTTATGGGACGTGACGGAGAAAAGGCGCTCACTCCCGGAGAGCTTATGCTTACAGGCGCAGATTACTGGCGTCGCCTTTACAAAAAGTCGCTTATTGACGAAGTAATCGAAAAGGTTGGTCCTATACCTGAAAACACCAACTTTGACGATGTTGCATGGTTGCCTGTAGTACATTCTTATGCAAAGACCATAAGAAGTGCCGACAGACCGATATACAACTATTTCAGACGTACTCAGTCCACAGTAGGCGGATATTCGCCCAAGGTTGTTGAGTATAGCATAATTTCTGAGAAATTCGCAATGGATAACTGCAATCCTCAGTATAAGGATTACGCAGAGCTTTACGCCGCAAGAAGAATCAGAAACAACCTCATCAGCAGATGGGTATATACAGATAAGCTTATCGAACAGATTAAGGACAACTGGGATGCTTTCAGCAAGAATAAGCTGATAACAGGTGAAAAGGACCTTTACGACAAGCTTGCTCTTTACAACTCTCTTACAGATGAGCCTATGCCTAAGGTAGTTTATTTAAACGGCTTTGGAAAGGGCTACAGCGAAGAGGAAATCGAAGCGATAACAGAACAGAGCTTTGACAATGGCGAATGTGTGGTTCTTGATGAAACAAACTGCGATATTAACGAAAACGAATTTACAAAATCAGCTTTTGAAAATTCAGAGTTCAAGCTTCTCGGTTCTTATTTCGCACTTAAAAATATTTATGAAAACGGTGGCGTCTATATCACCAGAAACATCGATATAGACAGACCTTTCAACAGCCTGAGATACTACAATGCATTTTTCGCATATAAGAATCTTACGGAGTTTTCTGAGGAGATATTCGGTGGTATAAAGGGCAACGCCGTTGTAAAGGCTGTTCTGGATACTTTTACAGACGGAAAATACAAGAATATGTTTATGCCGCTTGAAAAGCGAATTACAAACATAATCTGTGTAAAGTACGGCGTAAAGCTGAATGGTGCAACAGACCTCTTCGGACATGATTTCGCTCTGCTCGGACCTTCTGTTGTAGTTGCGGATATCTGCTATCTTCAGGATAATCCCGGCAATTTCCACATATGTGCACACAACTATAAGGATATTCCCGCTGATGATGACCGTTATATCACAGTAGAAAAAGCATCTGTTGCGGCAATGGCGTCAAGAGCACAGGGCAATATTGTTGTGAACAGAGTGGAAGAGGCTCAGGAGCTTCAGTTCTACAAGAACAGAGTAACTCTTATAGAGCAGTCAGGTGCATACAGACTTGCACTGAAGCTCTCCAAGATAGGAAACATCTTCAAGCCCCTCAAATGGCTGGGCAAAAAGATATTCAAATAATTATAAAAACTTCAGGTATAGTGAGGTCCTGCTATGAATAACAAGAACACTCAGAACAAGCCTGAGGGAAGAGAACAGCTTTTTATAGATATGTATAAAAAGCAGGCAAAAATTGCGTGGCATATAAACGAAAAGGCTTCTGCCATAAGACAGCAGGGCTGGAATAGATGCTATGCGCTGGCGCTTATGGTAGCTGAGCTTGAACCGTGTAAGACTAAGGTAAAAGAATTATCCTATTCGTCCGAAAAGCCTCTCAGAAGGTTCAGAGAAAACAGCATAAATGTTGCCTATGCGTGCAGCGATTCCTTTGCTCCCTTCTGCGGAGTATCGGTATTCTCTCTTATTTCGGGCAGCGATCCGCAGAAAAATTATGATATCCTCATAATGCACTCAGGAAATCTGTCCGAAATCAATAAAAAGCACCTTTGTGCACTTGCAGACGGCAGACGCAATATCAGTATAAGGATAATAGACTGCTCTGCAACACAGATAGCTGCAAACGGAAAGCTCAGAGGTTATTTCTCATCAGAGGTGTATTTCAGGTGCCTTTTGATGACAGGATTTTTCTCGGAGTATGACAGATTTGTATATCTTGATTCTGACACCGTGATAAACTGCGATATTGCATCCTTGTATCATAGAAATATGAATGGAAAACCTATATCGGCGGCAAACGACGTATGTATGGAATATCTGTCAAACTCAGGTAATAACCTTGTTCTTAACGGAACTTGCATAAGCTACAGCTATTATCTGAAAAATATGCTTGAGCTCAGTCACCCTTCCAGATACTTCAATACAGGAGTAATGCAGATGGATGTACAGCATCTGAGGAAGACAGACTGCTTTGACAAGATGCTGAAAATGATTCAGAGCGGTGCTTATTATTGCTTTGAGCAATGTGTTTTCAATGCAGTTTTCAAGGATAATATAAACTATCTTCCGCTTGTATGGAATGTACAGAATGTGGAAGGCATATACGGCAACAGCAGGGAGTTTGTATCTGAAAAGACGCTATCCTACATTAAATGGTGTATCCCGAGGTACAAGGTGATGCACTTTGTAGGCCCTGATAAACCATGGTACAAGCCCGATGACAAGGACAGCGCAGTTTTTGTTGCATATGCGTCACAGACGGCATGGTTCAGACCTATGATATATGCGGCACTTACTGAC
Organism: Ruminiclostridium sp.; assembly: GCA_017942025.1. Lineage (GTDB taxonomy): Bacteria > Bacillota > Clostridia > Oscillospirales > Ruminococcaceae > Ruminiclostridium_E. The sequence continues at coordinate 18,802 of JAGAVH010000052.1, forward strand.
AAAGCAGAAGAGTTTTTACAAAAATACAGCAACAAAAAATAAACAATATCCGGCTAATCATGAGATTTGCAGGAATGTATAAAACAGAAAGGAATTTAACGCAAATGAAAGTTGTACTTTTAGCAGGTGGTTTCGGCACAAGAATTTCAGAGGAAAGCCATTTAAAGCCAAAGCCTATGATTGAAATCGGAGGAATGCCTATCCTCTGGCACATTATGAAATCCTATTCACATTACGGATTCAACGAATTCGTTATCTGCTGCGGATACAAGCAGCACGTTATCAAGGAATTCTTTGCTAACTATTTCCTGCACCGCTCAGATATTACCTACGATTTTACAGACAATAACAATATAAAAATACACAACAACACCTCCGAACCCTGGAAGGTTACAGTTGTTGATACAGGCCTCAACACAATGACAGGCGGCAGAATCAAGAGAATTCAGGAATACATCGGCAACGAACCCTTTATGCTTACATACGGAGATGGCGTATGCGACATCGATGTAAATGAGCTTTTAGCCTTCCATAAGGAAAACAAGCGCCTTATCACTATGACAGCTATACAGCCCGGCGGCCGTTTCGGTATGCTCAATATCGACGACGGCAACGCAATAACAGCCTTCGCTGAAAAGAAAAAGGAAGACGGCGGTTGGATAAACGGCGGCTTTATGGTTGTAGAACCTGAAGTATTCGGCTATATCGACGGCGATTCTACAGTATTTGAAAGAGAGCCTCTTGAAAAGCTTGCGGAAGAAAATCAGATTACTGCATACAAGCACGACGGCTTCTGGCAGTGCATGGATACAATGAGAGATAAGGACTATCTCGAAAAGCTTCTTGCTGAAAACAAGGCTCCCTGGAAAAAGTGGGACTGATTTAAACCAAAACTGATATTATATATTTTTTCTTGCAAGGGAAAGGAATAAACACTATGGATTTTTCATTTTACAAAGGTAAAAATGTTCTTGTAACAGGACATACAGGCTTTAAGGGTACATGGCTTTGCTGTGTGCTTGCAAAGCTCGGTGCAAATGTAACGGGTTATTCTCTCGAATCTCCCACAAACCCCTCTCTTTTTAAGATATGCGGTATTGAAAATCGCATAAAGTCCGTTATAGGCGATATCAGAGACCTTGATTTGCTCAAAAAGACCTTTGAAGAGGCACAGCCCGAAATCGTACTTCATCTTGCGGCACAGCCTATAGTAAGAGCAAGCTACCAGGACCCTGTATATACCTATGATACCAATGTTATGGGAACAGTTAATATTCTCGAATGTGTAAGACTTTTTCCCTGTGTAAAGTCATTCCTTAACGTTACAACCGATAAGGTATATGAAAACCGTGAATGGGAATGGGGCTACAGAGAAAACGAACGTCTTGACGGTTATGACCCTTACTCTAACAGTAAGTCCTGCTCTGAGCTTGTAACAAGCAGTTATAAAAAGAGCTTCTTCGCTGATAACAGAACAGCAATTTCTACTGCAAGAGCCGGTAACGTAATCGGTGGCGGTGACTTTTCTGATGACAGAATTATCCCCGACTGCGTAAGAGCGCTTGAAGCAGGCAAGGATATAGCAATAAGAAATCCTCACTCCACAAGACCTTATCAGCACGTTCTCGAATCTCTTCACGGATATCTGCTTATCGCAATGAAGCAGTATGAAGATATAAGCTACAGTAGTAACTATAACATAGGTCCTGACGAATGCGACTGCGTAACAACAGGTGACCTTGTACAGCAGTTCTGCGATAAGTGCAACGGAAAGCTCAACTGGATAAACTGCGCTGAAGAAAACGCACCTCACGAGGCTAACTTCTTAAAGCTCGACTGCTCCAAGATGAAGTCTGTATTCGGATGGAAGCCTGTATGGCACATTGATGACGCTCTTGAAAAGGTAGCAGAGTGGACCTTTGCTTATATCAATAATGAGGATATTTCTGCTGTTATGGATAAGCAGATCGAAGAATATCAGGAGAAGTTCAATGTCAAATAAGGTATTTCTTGAAAAGAACGGCGTACAGCAGGAAGTACCGCAGGATTATTTTAAGGGACTCGCTATCAGTTTCAGCGGCGATGGAAATACAGTAACCATTGTAGATGGGTATAACTTTAAGAATTTCCAGATACTGGTATGCGGGGGGGGTAATACCGTCCGCATAAATATCGGCGCTGACATAAAAAACACTCAGATTTTAATGGCTACAAACGTTAATAACAGAAGTGTAACCATAGGAAGAAATTTCTGTTGTAACGGGGCAATGATTGTTCTTCCCGAATCAGGAAACAGAATAGAAATCGGAAACGATTGTATGTTTTCCTTCGGCATACAGATAAGAACAGAAGACGGACACGCCATATATGATATGAATACAAAAAAGCTTGTAAACAAGGGCGGTACCTGTATTATAGGCGATCATGTATGGGTATGCAGTAATGTTATGATAATGAAGAATACTTTTATCAACAATAACAGCATTGCTGCCGCCGGAGCTCTTGTAACCAAGAAATTTACAGAACCCAATATCATAATAGGCGGCAACCCTGCAAAGATAATTAAAAGGGAAATAAACTGGGACAGACGTTCCGCCGAACAGTATATGAAGGATTATCAGCAATAAAAGAAAGGAGCTTTCTTTTGAAAAAAGCAATAGTTACAGGTGCAAACGGCTTTGTCGGCGGTGCACTGGTGAGAGAACTGCTGGCAAATAATATCGAGGTCGTAGCTATAGACCTTGCAACCTGCAGTAATAATATACCTGAGGATAAGTTACTGACATTTGTACCCTGCAGTATTGACAGCATAGCTGACATTGAGGCTATGGAATGTGCAAAGGGCTGTGATGTTTTCTATCATTTTGCATGGGTAGGTTCCGCAGGCGAAGCCAGAGCGAATTGCTCACTTCAGCTTGACAATGCAAAATGGACCATTGATTGCCTGAGAACAGCGCATAATCTCGGGTGCACAAAATTCGTATGCGCAGGCAGTATAATGGAGCAGGAAACTATGGCGGCTGTATATACAGACGGCAACAAGCCCGGTGCAGGTTATATCTACGGAAGCGGTAAGCTTGTAGCACATACAATGTCTGCAAGTGTGGCAACTCAGCTTGGCATTGACCTGGTGTGGGCAAATATAACAAATTCCTACGGTCCCGGAGAAATCTCTCCCAGACTTGTCAATACTACTTTACGTAAAATTATAGCAGGCGAGGCGCCTACCTTTACATCAGGCGTACAGAATTATGACTTTGTATATATCACAGATGTTGCCAGGGCGTTCTATCTTCTCGGCGAACACGGTCATACTCATTGCACTTACGTAATAGGCAGTGGAAACGCAAAGCCTCTCAAAGAGTTCCTTCTTGAAATGAAGGGCGCTGTATCTCCCGATCTCGACTTCATATTCGGCGATGTACCCTTTACAGGTATAAATATGCCCGTAGAAAAATTCAGCATAGATCTTATCAGAGAGCATACAGGCTTCTGCCCTGAAATATCCTTTGCCGAAGGCTCCAGAAAAACAATGGAATGGATAAAGGAACAGAACTGATTTCGGTGAGGTGATATAATGAAGAATGCAATAGTAACAGGTGCTAACGGCTTTGTCGGTACCTGGCTTGTAAAAAAATTAAGCTCGCAGAATGTACAGGTTACAGCTGTTATCAAGGATGAAAATGAAAATATTTCCGATATAAAGGATCTTCCCGGTGTTAAGATAGTATATTGTGAATTATCGGACATCCTTTCTCTCGCTGATAAAATAGAAGAAAGAAATTTTGATTGCTTCTATCATCTGGCGTGGATAGGCTCAGCAGGTCCTCTCAGAGCAGATTATGAGGTACAGCTGATGAATTCTAAATTCAGCTGTGATGCGGCAAGAGCGGCAAAAGAGCTTTCCTGCGGCAAATTCCTTTGTGCGGGCACAATAACCGAGCGTATCATCGATAATGTTATTGAGGATACAACTCTCGGCGTATCTCAGAATATGATATACGGCATAGCGAAAAAAGCTACAAGAACAGTATTAAGTGTTTTCTGCCGTTCTATAGGACTTCCTTTTGTGTGGATGCAGTTTTCTAACATATACGGTCCGCTCAATAAGTCAGGAAACCTTATTTCCTACGCTCTCGGAGAGCTTAAAAAGGGAAATGTTCCTGAGTTTTCCCAGGGTAGTCAGCCCTATGATTTTGTTTACATTTCAGATATTATAGATGCAATCTATCTGCTTGGCGAAAGCGAACTGAATCACGATTTTTACTTCCTCGGAAGTGGTTCACCCAGACTGCTCAGAGATTATCTTTCTCAGATTCCCTCAGCAATGGGCGACGGAGCTGAAATTGCTCTGGGCAAACGTCCTGAGGATGGAATAAAGTATGATATGGAATGGTTCTCTGTTGACAGACTGCACCAGGACACAGGATATGTTGCAAAGCATTCCTTTGAAGAGGGACTTGCAAAAACTGTTGAATGGATAAAATCGGTATAACATAATGATAAAATCCCTCTGCACAGCAGAGGGATTCAGCGTGTAGACAAAATCGTTTGTCTACACGCTGTCAGACGATGAAAAACACACGCAGACGAGGAAACTGACGCCGTCGGCGTACGGTGGTACGGTAGGCGTCAGTTGACAAAGTAAGCAAAAATGCTTTAGGGAAGCC
>JAGAVH010000007.1 GCA_017942025.1 Ruminiclostridium sp.
AAACATAATGAACAGCGCCTGGAGCATGACCTGGGTGCTGTTATTCTCTTCTGACTACCACCCCAAACACAGCCTTCCCCGGATAAAAAACGAAAAAATCCGAACCCTAGATAAGAGTTCGGATTTGAATGATGTGGCTCCCCAATTCGCATACAAGCCGAAGTATCGTCCAAAGGGAGGGCGAGTGTACTCGCCCCTTCCCTACAATTAAAGATGATGACAACCTTGTCATCGTAAAGATAAACTGAATTTACAAAGGTATCTACAAGTTTGCGTTTACTGTCATCTAATGAAAGGTCAAGCCTTTTCATCTCTTTCAACCATTCCACTACCTGCTCTCTTGTAATTATCTCCTCTTGGATTTCCTGCTTGATTATATCTGTTTCAAGTTCCGTCCTCTGAGCTTCCAGTTCTTCAAAACGCTGCTTGGTTTCTCTTGAAACAATACCCATCTCCATAGCCTTGACTAAATTATTTATACTCTGATGAATTTCAGCCAACTGCTTCTGCATAAGAGGTATAGTAGTGTTTTCTTTCTCCTGCAATCTCATTACGCTGTCAGCAATATCGTTTATCAAATCTTCCTTGAACATCTTGTCCATAACATCATTCAGCACGATTTCTTCAATATCTGCCTTGCGTACAGTTTTCTTGTGACAACCCTTGTGCCTTTTTACACCGGTACATTTATAATAGTTATACTTAATCTTCTGTCTGCTTGTGCCACTCTCTCCTATCATAAACTCACCGCAGTATCCGCAAATGAGCTTGGTTGAAAGGAAATACTCAATCTTTGCCTTAAATCTTGAACGAGAGTATTTGTTTTTCTTCAATCGTTCCTGTACCTTATTAAATAGAGCGTCAGAAACAATTCTCGGAACACCACCATCAATAATTATATCACGGTATTTATACTGACCCTTGTATTTTACATTACTGAGCATTGATGTGGCACTTGTCTTGGTTATAGGTTTTCCCTTACCGCTTCGCACCCCATTGTCATTCAGATATTTTACAATATCCTTTACCATCTTACCGCTTGAATACATTTCAAAGGCTTCCTTTATAAAAGGTGCAACCAATGTATCAAGCTGATAATGCTTGTTCTCGTCAATTGTGTACCCTATTGTCAGAGAACCGCCATTATACTGACATTTAAGTGCGTTATCCGTCATACCCCTTATAACTTTTTCTGAAAGCTCTGCGGAATAATATTCGGCATATCCCTCAAGCACAGATTCAAGAATGATACCCTCTGCACCCTCCGATATAACCTCAGTTGCGGATATTACCTTAACTCCGTTCTTACGAAGCGTAGCCTTATAATGTGCCGAGTCATATCTGTTTCTTGCAAATCTGTCCAGCTTCCAAACAATGACCACATCGGAAAGCTCATTTGCACTCTCCTTAATCATTCTCTGGAACTCAGGGCGGTTGTCCGTTTTAGCGGACATCGCCCTGTCTATGTATGTACCAACCAGTTTAAAACCTTTGCGTTCCGCAAATGCCTTACATTCACGGAGCTGACCTTCGATACTCTCTTCACGTTGGTTATCACAAGAGTATCGAGCATAAATTACTGCCTTCATTGCTACCTCCTTATTGTCGCTGCGTTGTTGGTTTTCTTTATTTAATAGTATATCACTTTCAAAAGATTTTGTCAACGCTTTAAAGCGTTAAACTATAATTTTTATTATAATTCCAAGAGGATAGAATTCAGGCTGTTTTTTGAGCCTCCTTCTCCTTTTTGCGAAGATATTCTTCCCAAAAACGCTTACCGCGTTCCGTTTTATAAAAGGCAGCTATCTCTGTCATCAAAACAGAAGCAAGCGATTCTATTTCTTCCTGAGAAAGATTTTCTTTATATTCTGTTTGGTGCGTCATAATCGTCACCTCCAAATCTTTTTTGTTACACCCAGCCAAGCATTTCTTTGGCAATCCATATCAGGAAGATTTTTTTATGAAAGGTTATGTATCTGTATCGAGTCTTGCCTATCCGCTTTTCTAAACGGTATCTGACCTCACCAGACTTGTGTTTGGTTGATTTTATAAAGCTCCACCTTGCAAGCTGCCTAAGAACTCTCTGCATATTTACCTTGCGTTCCTTTTCGGCAAATGAAACCATATCATTTGCGGCAATAACCACACTCGGAATAAAATAAACATATTTATCGTCATAATACCCAGCAAGGATTTTATGACGATTTACATCATCTTTTTTACTGACGTGCAGAAGATAATATCCATCGCTTCTCATAATGTAACTAATGGTGTTCATAAAGCTGCAAACCTCTTTATTCATCTTCATACTTGCCACCTCTCTTTTCTGCAACAAGCAATGCCATCGTCAGTATTCCGACGGTACCACCGAAAACAGCACCTAATATAAAATGTATCATAAAGGTATTCCTCCGTTAAATTGCTTTGCGTTTTACGGTTCGTCCATCTGCGGCGAGTTTGTCAAGACGTTCCCGTATATCCGAAATGCTTTTTCTATCCTCGTTAAAAAGCTCTCGCTTTTCTTTATCAGTACCAAACCTGAGATAATCTGAAAGGTATTCTATGTAACCCTGCTTTTTCAGACTCTCCACGAAAAGCGGGTGCAGACTTTCAGAAGGATTTTTAGGAGCATATATTTTTCTCCATTCAATCAGCTTATTAAGGTATTCATCTACAATGGCAGTTGCATTTTTAAGCCACGCCTTGTACTCATTTTCTGCCTGCATTACCTTGTTCACAGGAACGGCGATTTCCCCATTGAACAAGTGCAGAGAAAAATCGTAGCTGATTTTCTTTGCGGCTTCAATCTGTGTAAGCCCAAAGAGCTTTGCGGTGAAACCTGTGCAATCTCCAGTTTCCCCGCAGCCGAAGCAATAGAAATGGTCGTCATAGATTTTCAGGCTTGGTGTGCTGTCCTCGTGAAAAGGACAGCAAGCCATACCCGAATGGTTCATCTGCAATCCATAGAACTTTGCAACGTCCTGCATTGATACCCTGTCCCTTATTTCACCAAAGACATTATTCAATAACATACCCCCTTTCATTTTCTCTGAATCGAAAGGGGTAATATTTTGGCGAGGTACAGAACAATGCGGCGAGTGATTGTCTGCGGAATTATCCCTTTCATATATTCCGGTCACTCAGCCCCCTGTTTTATAACC
>JAGAVH010000053.1 GCA_017942025.1 Ruminiclostridium sp.
GATGTGACGGAATGAATCCCCCTGACGGCTATCGCCGCCATCCCCCTTTAGGCAAGGGGGACTTTGGTTGGTGTAGCGCCAAAAAGCCTCCCTTGCCTAAAGGGAGGTGGCAGTCCGTAAGGACTGACGGAGGGATTCCTTTATAGAAAACAGAGCCTATTAACAGAGCGAAAAACTACAATTTATTATTTTCCCCTCATCCGTCACCTGCGGTGACACCTTCTCCCGAGGGAGAAGGCTTTGGGGTGCAGCCAATATGTGAAACCGCCGTCAACGAGGCTGCGCCGACTACAAACATATTCAAAGGCGGAATTGCCAGCGGGTGCAACCCGCCGTCCACGAGGCTGCGCCGACTCAAACATATTCAAAGGCGGAATTGCCCGCGGGTGCAACCCGCCGTCAAATTTCAAGCGATTGACATCCGCTCCTAAATGTGATATACTATAATAGATTATATAATAATTATAATAGGAGGAGTGTGCAATGAAGGGAAAAAGCATTTTAACACTTATCGTCAGATGGCTTTCCTCTGCCGGCATATTCCTTGGCATATTCCTGCTTCTGACTCTTTCTCTGGGGCTTATTTCCGGCGGAATGATAACCGCTCCTGCGGCATTTGCAAGGATAATCGGAGCGGACAGATTCTTTGTATCTGACCTGCCGCCTCTTACAATGCTTTTCTGCGGAGGGTTTATGCTGCTTTCGGGCGGGGCGCTGATACTGTTTACCGCAGGCAGACTTTGTCCTGTTGCCGCCGCCTATGTTCTTCGCATCTTCGGGGAAGGCAGTAGAAAATGAAGCTTATACAGAAACTGAAATTCCGCCATATGCGCATAGAAAAGCTCACGGGACTACAGATAATATCAAGAATATGCGCTGTCGGTGCGGTGCTTTGCGTTATTGCAATGGCAATTTGCTACGCCTTTATAGAAAAGGACTACAAAAGCAATGTAAAATCCGGGGAGCTGAGCTTTCCTTATTATAAACACGTATCGGTTATAACAGAGAATATCCCCGTATATGTAAAAAAATCAGAGGATGAAAATATAAATATCAGATATCTTTCTGACAGCGAAATAACCGTAAAGGAAGAAAAGGGCAGACTGGTGATACAGCAGGAGGGGGATTTCATCTTCTCCATACTATCCTTTTCCCAGTCGGACTATAAAATAGAGGTATTCTTACCTGAGGCTGTATATGACAGCATAGTGCTTGCCACCTCCGACGCTTCGCTTTATGCTTGTCCCATTAACAGCAATACGGTAAATATCACCGCAAAAAGCGGATATGTGAATATAGAGGATATAAAGTGCGGCGGCAGACTTATTATAGATACCGACAATGCCACCGCGGATATAAATGTATCAGAGTTTTCGGGCGGAGAGCTTAAAAACCGCACGGGAAATGTAAATATGACCTTTACTGAGGATATAGAAGCCTATGTTTTAACAGGCAGTCGCTGTTATATAAACGGACTTGCCGTACAGGGCGGCGAGGACGAGCCTGCCGCACACAAGCTGAAGATATCCACAGAAGGCGGCAGAGTAAGAATTTTTACAGGTAAATAATTCACGGCGAATTTTAATAAAAAGTTTCAGAAAGGAAAAATCACTATGAAAACCTCAAAGCAGACCTTTACAATCAACATCCCCGAAAAACAGGGATATATGGACCTCACCGACGATGTACAGTCCTGCGTAAGAAACTCCAATATCAGAACAGGCTTCTGCACAATCAGCACAATGCATACAACTGCTTCTGTATTCACAGCAAGCAACGATCCTGAAAAGCTGGACGGCTACTTAAAGTTCTACGACAAGCTGACAACTCTTGCAGAGGAGTCCTTACGTCCTGCATTAAAGCATCAGCTGGCAGGCAACGGCGTAATTATGCCCGTAGATGGCGGCGAGCTTTCACTCGGTCTGTCCCAGTACATAATCTATATGGATTTTGACGGCGGCAGAGAAAAGCTTATCGAAGTAACAATAATCGGAGAATAAGTATGCTTTCAGTAGTAATTCCTGCTTTCAATGAGCAGGAAAATATACCCGTCACCGCAGAAAGAATGAAGGAGATACTGTCCCCCATCACTGAATATGAGCTTATTTTCGTGGATGACGGCTCAAAGGACAACACCTGGCAGATAATAAAGGAGCTGTCCGAAAAGGACACCTCGGTAAAGGGACTGCACTTTTCCAGAAACTTCGGAAAAGAGGGCGCAATCTTTGCAGGACTGAAAGCCGCATCAGGCGACTGCGTAGCGGTCATTGACTGCGATTTACAGCATCCCCCTGAGCTGCTCCCAAAAATGCTCGACGCCTGGAATAACGGCGCTGAGGTGGTAGAGGCTGTAAAGGCTTCCCGTGGTAAAGAGGGTATTATATATAAGCTCTTTGCAAAGACCTTCTACCGTATGATGAAGAACAGCGCAAACGTGGATCTGGACGGTGCCAGCGACTACAAGCTGATGGACAGAAAGGTTGTTGACGCACTTAACGATATGCCCGAAAGACTGACCTTTTTCAGGGCGTTATCCTGCTGGGTAGGCTTTAAGACTGAAAAGATAGAGTTTGACGTTGCACCCAGAAATGCAGGAAAAACCAAATGGAGCTTCCGCAAGCTCTTCAGGTATGCTTTAAGCTCTATTACAAGCTTTACAAACGTACCTATGCAGATAATAACGGTATCGGGCATACTGTTCTTTATCTTTGCCCTGATACTCGGCATACAGACTATAGTCAATTTCTGTAGCGGCAATGCCGCTGACGGCTTTTCAACAGTCATACTGCTGATACTTATAGTGGGCAGTATCCTGATGCTGGGTATAGGTATCATCGGATATTATCTGAGTAAGATTTATGAAGAAATAAAATGTCGCCCCCGCTATATAGTGTCCGAAAGGGCAGGAGATATGGAGCAGGAAAAAAAGAGATAACAAAAGAGGATTTCAGATGCAGGCAGTAAAGAAAAAACTGACAGAGTTAAGACATATATGCTATAAGAACGGATACCTATTTGCGGCATTCCTGATGCCGGTAGCTGTTATGATAATCGGCTATATATCCTTTGGTATATGGCCCTTTGGTGAAAGAAGCGTGCTTTGTCTTGACCTTAACGCCCAGTATGTATTTTATTTTGACTATATGCACGATGTATTTGCAGGTAAGGAAAGCCTGCTGTACAGCTGGAGCAGAAATCTGTCGGGCGAATTTATAGGTATAATCGGCTATTATCTTGCCAGCCCCTTCAATTTTTTAGTATGGCTGTTCCCGAGAGAGATGATAACCGAGGGACTTATGACAATGATGCTGGCAAAGTTCGGCGCCTGCGGAGTTTCCTTTGCTGTTTATGCACACAAATCAAGAGGACTTTCCAAAAGCACCGCAATTTTCTTTTCAGCTCTGTATGCGCTTTGCGCATATATGGTTGTGGAAACTATGAATCCGATGTGGCTTGACGGCGTACTGATACTGCCGCTGGTCTGCTTCGGTATAGAATCGGTGGTAAAAAAGAACCGCTTTAAGCTGCTGATAATTTCTCTCAGCTATGCCTTTATCTCAAACTTCTATATAGGCTTTATGATAGCCATATTTACAGTAATCTATTTTCTGTACTACTTCTTTGCAGAAACTGAATATAACGGCTTTAAGAAGGTATTCGGCTCTCTTATGAAAACGGGCTCGCTGACCGCTCTTTCGGGTATTACCTCGGCTCTTATAAGTGCAGTTATGATACTGCCCGTTTACAGCGCATTACAGAATGGTAAATTTGCCTTTACAGAGCCTGATTACACTATAAAGCCGAACTTCGAGCTTATGGATATAGCCACAAAGCTCTTTCCAAACACCTATGATACGGTAAGAATGGACGGTCTGCCCTTTATCTTCTGCGGCTCGATATCGCTGATTCTTGTAGTATGCTACTTTGTCAGCAACAGATTCCGCTTCAGTCAGAAGATATCAGCGGCTGTTCTTCTGGGGGTAATGGTATTATGTATGTATATCCGCCCTGTGGATATGATGTGGCACGGCGGACAGATGCCCAACTGGTTACCCTACCGTTATTCCTTTATACTCTCCTTTATAATGGTAATGCTTGCGGCAAAGGCATTTGAAGAGCTGAAGAGCATAAAGAAATCAACCCTCGGTCTTATAACAGCCCTTTATATAGGACTTATCATTTATATAGAATCCACAGACACCTTTAATGCAAGCCTCGGAAGCGAGGGCAGAGAGCTGTTTGATGGTATTTCTGTAGCTGTACCTGCTATCTTCTTTATGGCAGTTGCAGGAACAGCCCTTTATCTCATATCGAGAAAATGCGATACAAAAAAGCTCAGCACAGCGGCTTGTATCGGACTTTGCTCGGTGCTTTTAGCGGAGCTTTGCTTCAATACCGTAAACTCACTTTATAAGATGCACACCGATATAGTATTCTCAACCCGTGACAGCTATCTTAATGTGGTACTGCCCCTTCGTGAAAAGGTGGAGCAGATAAAAGAAAAGGACGACGGCTTCTACCGTATAGAAAAGAACTTCTTCCGCTCGGTAAACGATCCCTTAGCCGCAAATATGTACGGTCTTTCCCATTCAAGCTCTACTCTCAACGCAAAGGCTATTGATATGCTTGGATTCTTCGGCTTTACATCAAACGGCCATTATTCCAGATTCTCGGGTAATACTCCCGTAACCAGCGATATCTTCGGTGTAAAATATATCCTTGACTGCAAGGACCATAACACCGTAAATATAAAGAGTGACGCAGATATCACCATAGCAGAAAACCCTGACGCCCTGCCTATAACCTTCTTATCCGAAATGGGTATAAAGGATATGACGCTGGATAAGGATATGGTATTCGAAAATCAGAATATGCTTATATCCTATCTGACAGGTATGCATAAGGAATACTTCATGACCTTCGAGGCAGACGGTAAACCTATTGCAGAAAACTGCACCAAGGGCAATTTTGCAGGCGGTCACGTAGGCTTTACCAACAAAACCGGCGAAGCAAACGTTACTTATCACGCAACAGCCATTGCCGACGGTGATGTATATATGTTTATCCCCACCGACTATGAACGTCAGGTAACCGTCTATGTAAACGAAAAATATATAGGCGCAATGTTTGAAAGCGACAATCACAATATAAAGCTGCTCGGCAATTTCAAAAAGGGCGAGCAGATAGAAATCCGTTTAAGACTGGATAAAAACGACCTTTATATGAAAACTCCCCAGTTTGCTATGCTGGATACTGACGCCTATAATGAGGCTATAGCAAAGCTTAATGAAATGAATAAAGCCACAACGGTAGAAAGAATTTCAGGTACCGAGGTAGTTACAAATATCACAGCAGACAAGGATCAGATGCTTTTCACCACTATTCCCTATGAGGATGGCTGGACAATCTATGTTGACGGCGTAAAAACAAAGCCCGTACAGCTTGTAGAGGAGGCTCTGATGGGCATACCCGTAACGGCAGGCAGTCACAAGGTAGAATTCAGATTCTTCCCTGCAAGGATGGATATAGGTATTATTGCCAGCATCTGTGGCATACTGATATTCACTCTGCTTATTCTGACAGAGCTGAAATTCAGAAAACCCGTAAAGCTTAAAGTTACAGCCGCAAAGGAGCTTTTAGAAAACAACGAAGCGGCAGAGGATTATATATCCGAAGCTGAAGAGGAGATATCCTCTGACGGCGATATAACAGAAGAAACAGAAGAATAGTACCCTTTAAGGAAAGGAACAATAAGCAATGATTTTAGCAGTAGATGTAGGAAATACCAATATAGTTTTCGGCGGATATGAGGGGGATGAGCTGAAGTTTATTTCAAGACTCAATACCCAGGTGTCAAGAATGGAGGATCAGTACGCCATAAAGCTCCGTGATATATTAAGTCTTTACGGACACAGCGAAAAGGAGATAACAGGCTGTATCATATCCTCGGTAGTGCCTCCCATAACCACCCATTTAAGCCGTGGTATTGAGAAGCTCTGCAAGGTAAAGCCTTTAGTTGTATCTCCCGGAATAAAGACGGGACTTAATATAAAGATAGACGATCCGTCAATACTCGGTAGCGATCTTGCCTGTGCGGCGGTAGCGGCAAAGAGCAAGTATAAGATGCCCTGCATCTTTATAGATATAGGCACTTGTTTAAAGATTTTCGCCCTTGATAAGGACGGAGCATTACTGGGCGGTGCAATAGGTCCCGGTGTAAAGCTCTCCTTTGAGGCGTTATCCTCAAAGACTGCATCATTACCTCTTATCGGTGCACAGCCGGTTGAAAAGGTGATAGGTACAAACAGCCCTGACAGTATGCGTGCAGGCGTTATCACAGGTACAGCCTGCATGATTGACGGTATGATAGAACGCTATGAGGAAGTCCTCGGCGAAAAGGCAAGCGTAGTTGCAACAGGCGGCTATGCGTCACTTGTTACACCCCTTTGTAAAAGGGAAATGGAGCTTGACTCCGATTTAGTTTTAGAGGGTCTGCGCATTATCTTCAATAAAAATCAGAAGAATGCGTAAGACAATACCGTAAAAATGGTGTTGTCGCAAATATAAAACCCTACGAGGCACTCCTGACAAGAGGCTTCAGTAAAGGAGAAAATTATGTCAAACACAAACACACAGAAGAAAATGAACGTTTCGACCATTGTCGGAATGGGACTGCTGACTGCTATCGTAGTAGTTTTACAGCTCGTATCAATGGCGCTCCGATTCGGAATGTTCAGCATCACACTCACCCTTGTACCTATCGTAGTAGGTGCGGCTCTGTATAACTGGAAGGCGGGCGCATGGCTTGGTCTTGTTTTCGGAGCGGCGGTACTTATTACAGGCGACGCGGCGGCATTTTTACAGATAAACGCCATAGGTACTATCATCACGGTTCTTGTAAAGGGCGCAATGGCAGGACTTGTGGCAGGTCTTGTTTATCACCTTATCAGCAAGAAGAACCAGATTGCAGGCGTTATTGCGGCGGCAATAGCGGCACCCCTTGTAAACACAGGCATATTCCTTTTAGGAAGTGCGGTATTCTTCCTTGACACAATCACAATGTGGGCAGGAGATACAAACGTATTCGTGTATATGTTAGTGGGACTGGTAGGCTTCAATTTCTTTATTGAGCTTGGTATCAATATCTTACTTAACCCCACTATCCTACAGATAATCCGTATAGGAAAGAAAAAATTAAAGGCATAAGAAAGGCATAACTATGGACTTCAACTCACTTGCCGAGCTTTTATTCGGTGACATCAAAACAACTCCCGAGGATATTATTGCAAAGTATCCCAGCAGAAACTTAGACGAAAATGCGGCGGTAACAAGATTTGCGCCCAGCCCCACAGGCTATATGCATATAGGCGGACTTTACGCTACTCTTATCTCTCAGAAGATTGCAAAGCAGAGCGGCGGTCTTATCTACTTACGTCTTGAAGATACCGACAAGAAAAGAGAGGTAGCTCACGGAGCAGACGAGATTATAAACTCTCTCGCAGGCTACGGTATCATTTTCGATGAAGGTGCGGCGGCTGACGGCTGTCCCGAAAAGGGGAATTACGGTCCTTACAGACAGAGCAACAGACGTGAGATTTATCAGACCTTTGCAAAGGAGCTTGTAAGAAAGGGACTTGCATACCCCTGCTTCTGTACTGCCGAGGAGCTTGACGAGCTAAGAGCAAAGCAGGAAGAGTTAAAGCTTGACGACAAGGGCTATTACGGAGAATATGCAAAGTGCCGTAATCTCACCTTTGAAGAAATAAAGGCTAATATCGAGCAGGGCAAGGAGTATGTTTTAAGACTTCGTGCTCAGGGTGAAGTCGGCGAAAAGATTTTCTGCAATGATATTATAAGAGGCAGAATCGAAATGCCCAGAAATATTATGGACGTGGTACTTTTAAAGTCTGACGGAATCCCCACCTATCACTATGCTCACGCTGTGGATGATTTTCTTATGGGTACAACCCACGTTATCCGTGGCGACGAGTGGATAAGCTCTTTCCCCATTCATCAGCAGTTATTTGAGGTAAGCGGCTTCAAGATGCCCAAATACGCCCATATAGCTCCTATTATGAAGCTGGATGATGAAACAAAGACAAAGCGTAAGATAAGCAAGAGAAAGGACCCCGAGGCAAGCGTAAGCTATTATGCAAAGCAGGGCTTCCCGGTAAAATCCGTACTTGAATATCTTATGACCATTGCAAACTCCGCTTATGAGGAGTGGAGAATGAAGTCTCCCGACGCGGATATGGAAAGCTTCAATTTCAGCCTTAAAAAGATGTCAATAAGCGGTGCATTATTCGATATGGATAAGCTTTACAGCGTCAGCCGTGAGGTTATATCCAAGATGAGCGAGGAGGAATTATTTGACCTTATTTCAAAGTGGGCAAAGGATAACGACGAAAAGCTCTCTGCCTATATTGAAAGCAATACCGAAAAGTTCAGGGAGAGCATAAAGCTCTGGAAGTATAACGGTAAGAAGGCTCGTAAGGATGTTGCCAAGTGGAGCGACCTTATAGAAATGTTCCCCTATCTCTACAGCGACGAAGAGATAACGGAATATGACTTTGACGAAAAGATATCAAAGGAAGATACAAAGCAGTTCCTTGCAGCCTATATCGAAGCATACAACCACGATACAGATAATTCCCAGTGGTTTAACGACGTAAAAGCTATCGGCGAGCCTCTCGGCTTCTGCCCTGATATCAAGGTGTACAAGGCAGACCCCGACAGCTTCAAGGGAAGTGTGGCAGACGCCTGCACAATAATCCGTGTGGCAGTAACAGGCAGAAGAAATACCCCCGATTTATTTACAATAATGCAGCTTATCGGCAAGGAAGAAACCATAGCAAGACTTAAAAGAGCTATTGAGAAGCTTTGATTTAAAACACAAGTGAAAAAGATACAGGCGGATCTGAAAAGGTCCGCCTATTGTATTTAAGGTAATAGTTCAAATAGGGGTTTGTCGCACCGCTGGGGTTATTGTAGCCCCCAACCCCCAGACCCCCTTCCCCCTTAGGGAAGGGGGAAATAGAGGGGCTCGCCGCCCCTGTGCCCTGCTTGGGGCTTCGCCCCAAACCCC